>JAZDPG010000017.1:0-103056 GCA_043797815.1 Bacteroidota bacterium | reverse complement strand
ACCGGCCCCTGTTCAACATGCTTAACCTCGCAAACTATTCCGAATTCCGCGGGGATCTCAAGAAATTCTTGGACAATGTGGAGTTTAATAAGGAGACTTTAATAATCAAAAGAGGTAAAGGTACAGGCACTGTAATGATTTCATTAGATGAATATAATTCCCTAATGGAAACGGTACATCTTCTTTCATCCAAGGCGAATGCTGATCACCTCTATGAATCATTAGAACAGATGAAGGATGGTGATGTTGTGACCAAAGATCTTATTGAAACTCGATGAGAATCGTCTTTTCAAAGAATGCCTGGGAAGATTATACTTCCTGGTTACAAATTGACAAGAAGATGTTAAGGAAGATCAATGATCTGATAAAGGACATTCAAAGAAATCCGCATTCCGGGATTGGTAAACCTGAACCTTTAAAATATGATCTTTCAGGATATTGGGCCAGGAGGATAGATCTTGAACACAGGCTTGTATATCAGGTGATTGATAATGATATCCGAATAATCTCATGCAAGTACCATTATGACAAATAAGTACGAAGCCTAACATTAAACCAAATTGCTTAACTTAACTTCTCCCAGCTTCTTTCCGATACCACCAATTGGTACTTGCCTGCGGGATGCCTTTTCTGCGTTTGACCCCCTTTGTTCCCTTTCGGAACCGAGTTTACGAGCTCCGCGAAGCCAATCTCAACTGTTAAAATGGTTTGTGGCAAATACTTCCCTGAACGAATCTTCGCTCTCAGCTCTTTTTTGTCTATCGCTAATAGTACTGTCAACTTGGTTACCGGCATATGCTCCACCCTGCTGAACCGTGGTTCTTCTGGACTTTACGCATTGCCTCCAACAGGTTCTTCAGGGTAAGCTTTCTTACAGCATTTGGAACAACTTAACATTCAGTCCTTCTCGCATCTTTCAGTGCATGCCTCACGGCAAATCACTATGTTTTTTCTACGAAAAAAGTGCGACTTACTAACCATTCGTGACGTTACCCACGCCCATAAGGGACTTCCACCCTCTGGAATCATTTAAGAACAATCGCTACCTAATGCCCCAGAAAATTTGTATTTTACGAATTTATTCAGTGCTTTCAGCAGCGTGTGCTCATGCTCATGCTGGGCACACACACCGCGATTAAGCAATGGCGGGGTTTTGGTAGTGCTAGGGTTCGCACTTTGCAATATCGTTATTGTACTGGGAAAAGTGATCGCCCTGAGTTTCGCCACTGCTCATACGCGCATACATTGACATCAATTATCTAATACCAAATATTATTATTATGAAATCTATAAAATATATAGGGCTATTTATATCAATTATGCTTCTGACAGAATGTGAAAAAGCAGAAGAATATGAGTTTAAGTTTGGAGATGCTCAAACAGGATTTCAGATTGATTCAATTTATCAAACAGGTTCCAATGGGTTTCTTTATGTTCAGTTTAAAGCTGCTAATAGTAGCTCATATTTGAGGATCTTGGCAGATCAAAATCCAGAACCCAGTACTGAAATTGCTAGAATCCCGTGGGAGGGTTCGGTTACACTACCTTTAAAAAGAGATATTTTTTGGATGGCAGAATCGCACATATTTTTAGCTTATGCTCCTCCCAACATAAAAGACACGTTAATAACTTGGACACCAATAGAATGATGCAGCGCTATACAAAATCGCATTTAAACTCACAGAACATAGTTGGTAAAAAGTCATTAACTTAACGTGAGTTCGATATAATTTTGTTTTCATAATTCTCTAGTTATCAACAATATAGCGTTAATAATGTTTATAACTATTTGATAGACAGATATATATAAAAATGGATCCTTCTTAAATTAGTAGTGCTAACAAACCAAAAAAGAAGAATCCATGTTGAATGTAGAAACCAAACTTATTGAAATTTTCTGTCATATCGATGATTTTAATAACGTATTTATCAGAGAGTTGCAAACACATCAACGAAGTGATGGCCCGAGAAAAAGAATCAAGCCATGCAAATTTCGTGAGAGCGAGGTTATGACCATTGTAATCTGTTTTCATTTAATGCGTTACAGAGACTTTAAACATTACTATTTATTCCATGTTTGCAGGAATATGACCAGTGAGTTCCCCAATCTGGTCTCCTGCAATCGTTTTGTTGAGCTCTCAAATAAATCTCTTCTTCTTCCTCTGGTAGCTTACCTTAAGACTCCATCCGATAAAATCATGCAACGCAAACGAGCATTGGCAGAGACTGTTTTCGATGAATTAAAGAACATATGCCAGATAGAACACACCCGCCACAGAAGTCAGATGGGGTTCATTGTGAACCTAATTTCCGGATTAATAGCGTATTACTATTTACCGAAGAAGCCTTCCCTGAATCTGGAGGTGATTGATCCGTCAATGGCTTTAGCTTGTTGATTTTATGTCAAACTCACGTTAACTTATATACTATAAGATGAAAAAATATAGAGCAATCATTATTTTATTGATTCAGATATTTGTAGTTATCAAATCTTATTCTTGTACTTTTTTTTATGTAGCCTCTGATGACAAGGTTTTGTTTGGAAGCAATGAAGATTGGATTTCTGCAGATTCATATATTTGGTACTTACCCAGTGAGAAAGATAGTTATGGTTGTGTTTTTTTCGGATTTGAATTATTTCCGGGAGAAAAGGTACCTTTTTGTGGGATGAATGAAAAAGGTTTGGTATTTGACACGGGGCTTTCATCAGATAAATGCTATGCAGGTGAGAATTCAGGAGAAACATATCCGGGGAACATTTTTTATAAGATTCTTAAGGAATGTGCGACCATCGATGAAGTTTTGAAAATACTTAACAGATATAACAACATTCAAACAGAATATGGGAATTCAGAAATAATAATTGGTGATAAGCATGGGAATTCCATTATTATAGATTGCGGCATTATTGGTGAAAAAACAAATGCAATCCAGATCTCTCCCGATGATAGCAAAGCTGAGAATCCGTGTAAACAATACACGATTACGTACAATATGATTAAAGAAAGTGATGAAATCTCAATAGACCTCTTTAAAAGAATACTTGCAAACACCCACATAGAATTAAATAATATTGTTACTGCATATTCTGCAATTTTTGATTTAAGGAAAAATGAAATATATGTGTACTTATTTCATAATTACATGGAAGAGATCGTGATTGATTTGAATAAAGAACTTAAAAACGGAAACAGAACAGTTGAATTATATACATTATTTCCTCAAAATATTGCAATAGAAGACTTTAAGCTACTCCAAAGAGATGAACTTGTGAAGAAGAAAAATAAAAGGATGGCAAAATATGTTTCTGCTGAAGATCTTCAGCATTTTAGTGGAAAGTATATTAATCCTTATAATTTAAATGATACTATTGTAATTGAAAATGAAGATGATAAGATATATTTAGTCAATAATAAGGATATAAAAAACGAATTATTCCCTGAATCTGAAAATAAATTATTTATGGTTCGGTCTAATGGGGATTTTAGTTTTTCAAAATACAAAGAAAATGCCAATCATAAGACTATTCTTAATATAGAATATGAATTTTTTGGATTACAAATCCCGTATGAAAGAATTGAATAATATAACTCCAATAGAATGAAAAAAGAACCAGAACACGCAATTAGGAACGCACTCCGCGATCCTCAATCCGCCACTTGCCTTATTACCAAACGTTGTGCGTAATATGGAGATAAATATGAAGACAACGCCAAAAATAATGGTTCTTTCTTTTATCCTTCTTCATCAGGTAAGTTGTAGTGATGGCTCAAAAAATAATAAAGAAACTCTTTCGATCAATATGAAGAGGCAATCTTGGATTACTGAGGATCCAAATAAATGGCCACAAATTACAATGATAAATCATATAAATTATATTGATAGAGATTATTCAATCGCTGGTTGTGGCTTTTTACTGGATATTGGAACTGACACTATTGCAGTAACTGCTAAACACATTCTTACATACTATAAATCTGACATGATGAGCACAGTCTCATTTATTAACAGCCTCATAGAGTGGGAAATGTATCCCAAGAACAATAATGACGATAAAGTATGTATTGAGAAAATAATAAACGAAAATCCAAACGAAAGCCTTCAAGGAATTCCAGTTGATAAAGATTGGCTTTTATTAACTGTTAAACAAAAGTCTTTAAACATTCAACCTCTTCAATTTAGAAAATCCCCCCTGACTATTGGTGAAGAAGTTTACATTATTGGATGGCGTTATTCAGATAGTAATTGCACCCAGAGAGTTTATGAAGGGAACCTGGTTAAAACACTGGGCGGATCATTATTAATATCTACTAAATTATTATCTAATAATACAATACCGGGATTAAGTGGTTCCCCAGTCATTGATTCTGAAGGATATTTGGTTGGAATAATGTCGCAAAAATATGGTAAAATGGAAAGATTATCCTCCACCGGGTATCCTATAGAACTGCTGGGAAATATGAGTAACATAATTAAATAACGGTTTCATCAATCTACTGACAGATTTTTATATGAATAGGTGTTTTGCCCACAACCTGCGATTAACCCGACCGTTTCCCTCAGATTGGCGGGAGCAAAAGAAATTTAGTCTGGAACTTCAGTTTATCACTTTTGTTAAATGAGAATGTAACCACCAACAGCAAACCGTATTAAAGAACTGGCAATATGAGGTACAACTTCAAAATATTAATAATTATTTTTCTGTTGACAGCTTGTAATGACAATACAAGGCCTAATGAGCGGGACCAATGTTATACAGACATTTCTCCCGACATAATTATGCATTTGAATGATTCGGCCAAGATTGATATGGATAAAGATCGTGTCGACAATGGGAAAATGCAATGGAAAGATTTGGACTTACCCGAAGCAATAGACTTTAAGAAAGCTGCCACAAACAAAAAAATAAAAACTAAAACTTGAAATTATGTTTATAGGACATTATGGATTAGGATACATAGTCAAGAAAAAGGAGAAGCAAATCCCACTTTGGCTACTATTTGCATCAGTTCAGCTGATTGATATAATTGCTTTTATACTTGTATTACTGGGATTAGAGAAAGCATCATATTTCCCAAGTGACAATCCTTTTTTCAGAAGTCAACTTTATTTACCCTATTCGCATTCATTGTTAGGTACATTAATTATTTCAATTGTGGTTTTCTTTATTTTTTGGATTAAGGATAAAAAAAGATGGGCTTGGATATTGGGTTTATGTGTTCTTTCACATTGGTTTATTGATTTATTAGTTCATACAGATGACTTACCAATATTATTTGGAAAATATAACGTTGGATTTGGATTATGGAATTTTCCGTACTTGGCTTATTCTATTGAAGTGCTATTTGTATTCATTGGTTGGTTATTAGTAAAAAGGAAAAATATATATTCTTATCTATTACTAATCCTCATGATTTTATATTTTTCAGTAATGGTATTCGAAGAACAGCCAGAAATATTTAAAAGCAACGATTATTTGAGAGTTTTAGTGGTTTTAATTTCAAATGGTCTCTTTATATTTTTAGCATTTTTAACTGACAGACAGCAAGCGAAAAAATCAAATCCAGTACATAACATCGTGTAAAAAAACAAGGCTGGGCGCAGTATCTGTATGAAAAGCAAACCAAAAAATAAACCAACTCCGGTCTGCAAGTATATGGGGAGCAGATTCCTTTGCTTCAATCACCATTAAAGGATAGTTAAACTGGCTTGCCTGATACTGGAATAAGTCCAAGTCTTAACGGAGTGGATTCAAAATTATTCTTTAACATTGTAGTAAGGGATTTTTGTTCTCAACACCTTGAATTTACTGACTTTTCAGCAGCTTCAAGGAACAAGCACCAATGAAAAAGCAAAAATATCGCATTGGTGCAAAAGCTTTTAAAGATCCATTGCTAATTTTGTTAAATCAACTCACATTATGTCAAAGTTTCATCATCATATATTTTCATTTCGATCTGTGTGCTTTATTTTGACTTTTCTGATCAGTCAATTGAATTTGGTTTTTGCCCAGAATACCAACGTTTTTGTTGACGACAATTTTTCATCGCTGAGTAAAAGCTGGAAGGAAATCAAACTGAACGGTGCTACTGATGGCAATTATGAAATTAAAAATCATTCACTTTCAATTACAAATACCTCGAAAGTTGGTTCCTTCGGTTTGTACAATTTGAAACCAGTTTCCGGGAATTTCTATGCTGAAGCTGAATTTACCGAGGATGACGTAATAGGTTTGGTTTTAATGGCAAATAAAGACGGAGTCCCTGATACATCGAATTTCACAATGATCGCTGTTTCAAACCGTTCGGGAATCACCTTTATCAATCAATACGACAGGCAAAACAATATTGAAAATATCCACGATCCGAAAAAGGTAACCGATCCGTTTCGCTACGAGGCCAAACTCGATAGTATGACATTCTCGGTTCCTTACCGCTCTACCAATAAAAAGATCCGGATCTTACACGAATCCCTTTCGAATACTTTTCATTTCTATTATGGAACACGCCTCACCAAGTGGGGCATAAGCTCTGACGACTGGATGGAAGTTGCACCGCAATATAGCTGGCTTTCCCCTGACCAGCATTACTTTGTGGCTCTAGTTGGCCGGGTGCCGGAACACCAGAACCTCAAAACTGCCGTTTTTAAACATATCAAGGTTGTTCAAACATCAACTGATGATCAGGATGATAATACAACCGGTTTTAAAGCGGTAAAAAGAAACTTCTCGTGGTCAGGTTTTGAAGGAGATGCAACGGTGGTCTCCTTTGGCAAAGAATTCGGGTACGACAAAAACATCAAATTTGTGATCTGGGAGCGGGCCAACAATGCTCCTGCATGGCGATTAAGCAACCAGTTTATGTTGAATTTCGAATTTTTTGAAGGTGGCGACTCCCTTTATCCAGGTTGCCACGAAGCAATGTCTGACCGCCAGCGGCATGGTCAAACGGTTACCATTATTGAGGATAATGATGTAAGAAAAATCATTCATTGGCACGGTATTCCTCTAAATCCGAATTACAATTTCGCAGGCGAAAATCTGAAAGGCACACAGTTCCCGTATTTTGATGAGTACTGGACCTTTTACCCTGATGGTACAGGAACGCGACAGTTATTTGATACCCCCAATCTCGACGTGAACCATCGCCGGAGTTGGGGGCCTGAAGTGATTGAGCCAATGCCTCTTGGGGGTTCGCTGGTTGAAGCTGGAGATTTGTGCAACTCCCCTGCCTTGTCAGTATTTAACATGACGGATTCTTTGAAAGTTTTCTTTCCTCAACCAACAAACAACCAATACGTTAAAGATTCATGGGGTTGGAAACAAATTGCATTCGATTGCCATTTTAAAAATATGCCCGATTTTTATATTGTATATAGTCAGGATGAAGCATATCCCGAAACATGGACAGGAATTAAAATAGAAACCCAGATTGGCTGGCACAATACCACCTGGAATTTTTCTCATTGGCCTGTTGGCCGCGAACCTTACGGTCAGAACGCCGCAGATTGGGGAAAAACCTCACGTTCGTACGCTTCAAATAGAAATGAGGTAACGCATACTTCTTTGGCAAGTGCTGGTTTTTATGGAAATCTGGGAGTTGATTTTAACGATAACTTCCTTATTGATTCAACTGGTCGCAGATACCGCCGACATGTGATGCTGGTTGGCGTTTCGAAACCATATAATTACGATGAGATTAGGAATCAGATACAAACATGGCTTGATCCGGGTAAGATCACGATGCTTGACAATAATTATGAATTTATAAAGATTGACCGAATATGCCGATCAATAACGTTTAAATCAAACAGTAATAATGCGGAATGCAAATTCAGCATTATACCAAAAACAACCATATTGAACCCGACATTCACAATCGAAAACTGGAAAGGTGATGACAAGGTGGAAATATTATTCAACGGAAGCAAAGTCGATAATCAAACAGCCAAAGAAGGAAAATCTCTTCTGGTATGGATTCCGACGACTATAGATCAGGAAACAAATATTATAATTCGATCCTTAAATATGCATAATCAATAAAATCGTGAGAAAGAATTGTTCCGCATTCAGGTTTTGGCACTTTCACTTTTACCATTGGATATATGATAAATGACCACTTAACCATCTAATTACACTAAATGAACTCAAAACTATTCCACAAGTCTCTGGATTTTAATATAAGAGTATTGTTCCTGATAACAATTCTGATTCTTTTTATTTCTCTTCCGGAAGGTTATTCTCAAGCTGAAATAATGCCATGGGGTAATATAAGAAGTTTCCACGTGGATGGTGAAAAAATGAATTTTGAAACCTCTGTTCGCTCTGTATATACCGACTGGAGCGGATGTATCTCATCAGAAAGATGCAATTGGCAAGGTAACCAGACTTATTCATATGATGGGAAAACTACCAGAATGTCGCACTTTTTGCAGGCTCTTCCTTTAAACTACGCTGAAACATTTACCGAAACAGGTCAGGGAAGTGTAAAAATTGACTTGTCAATCAATGCTACGGAGGATATAAACCAGGCCGGAACCTATTTCTGTGTGGAAATAGCCGGCAGCGAGTTTATCGATGGAACACTCGATATCTATGCCGATACGACCAAAAGAGGTTCTGTGACCTTAAAATCGGCCATCCCCGATGGTAAAACCGAATATATTAAAGCAAAGGGAAATAAAATTATAGTAAAAACCGCTGGAAGAGAATATGAAGTTATTGCTGAAAATAGTACCGAGATATTTGTAAAACAAAACTTTATCGATCGTCCCGGCTATCTGAACGACCCGTTGCCTGCCAAGAAATTTGTAGCTTCTGATCCAAACAGACCCATTGCCGACTATCAGATTTACTTTACCCTGATTGATGGGAAAGCAAAAAAAGGGGTTCAAAAAGAAGCAGAATATACAATCAATGTTAAGGGTAGTATTGATAAAGAAGATGTTAGGATAAGCATTGACCCGGGCAAACCCGGCCGGCTATTTGAAGGAGTAGGCAGCAATTATCGGGTGAATCATCTTCAAAGAGACTCAGCGGTCATATTTTATTGTCTCGACAGTATTCGTGTTGCATGGGGACGTATTGCTTTTGACTGGAGAGAATGGCAATCCAACGAATATGATGATCCGCTGGCAAATGCCAGAGCAGGGAAATTATCAGAAGATTTTTACAGCCAGATAGAAATGGCCCGCATTCTGGCCAAGCGCCATATACCCATGATAGTTACCATATGGTCACCGCCGGGTTGGGCAATCGATTCTACCAGACAAAACAGGCAAGGATTGGAGCATGATGCAAAGTTATCGCTCGACAGTAAAAAGATTGATAAAATGTGCAAATCGATTGCTGATTATATCGAATACTTAAAAACCGATTACGGAATTGAAATTCCATTGTTCAGCTTCAACGAAATTGACTATGGGGTGATGGTGTATCATACACCCGAAGAACATGCGTTTTATTCCAAAGCAATCGGCAAATATTTCGCATCACGGGGATTAATAACCAAAATATTGTTGGGTGATACCGGTGCCGGTACGGTAAGATCAAACAAAATCGTAATACCGGCCGTGAATGATTCTACCATCCATAAGTTTATTGGGGCCATTGGTTTTCACACCTGGCACGGGTGCACACCTGCCGACTTAAAGGCCTGGTCGTTATCAGCCCAAAAATTAAATGTACCTCTGATGGTTGTCGAAGGTGGCCCTAATTCAGCCGAGCACCGTTATCCTATGCATTTTCTCGATAAATGGTTTCAATTATCAGAAATTGATTTATACATACGAATCTGCAGATACGCCCAGGTAGCTACCATAATGGAATGGCAATTAACCCCAGATTATTCAGTTTTGATCGGTAATGGTCTGTACGGCGATAATGGCCCGTTACGTCCTACAGAAAGATTCTGGAACCTGAAGCAACTGGGTTCAACCCCCGAAGGTTCGTTTGCAATTCCGGTTGATGTTGTGGGACCAAATATTACAGCTGCCGCATTTGCTGATATTTTAGACGGATTATATACCATACATATCGTGAACAACAGTGCACAACGCAAAGCTATTATCAGCAATATACCCGAAGGTATTAAAGAACTGAATGTTTATAGAACGGATTTTACCAGGGGTATGCAAGCTGGGGGAAGTGTGCAGGTGAAAAATGGAACTGCCGAAGTAGTTTTAGAATCGGCTTGTTATACTACCGTAACCAATGCTATCCTCTAATCGTGTAAGTACTATAGCGTCCGAAAACTTCATCCTGTTATGCATACCGGGATTTTAGAATATTAATTGACTCACAGATGCTTCAAAATATACAACGATTTTTTTTTGCCAAACCCTTATCAATCATTTGTATTGTATTGATTATCGTTGCCTGTGCAAATCAAAAAGCAGAAAAGGAAATACTACCCGTTCCGTCAAAAAAACCAAACGAAGCACAACTGAAACAGATTGAACGTAAATACGGAATGTTTATTCATTTCGGAATAAACACTTTTCATGATATGGAATGGACTGATGGTTCTAAACCCGCTTCGTCCTATAATCCGTCAGCCGTTGATGCCGAACAATGGATTGGTACTGCAAAAGATGCCGGCATGAAATATGTCATTCTTGTTGCCAAGCATATAGATGGGTTTTGTTTATGGGATAGTAAATTCACTGAATATGATGTGGCTAATTCCGGGAACCATACAAACGTAGTTGAGGCCGTTGCAAAGGCATGTAAAAAGTATGATGTTGGTCTGGGTATATATTATGCACTTTGGGATCGAAAAGAAAATGGAAATGATTACAGCAATGGTGATCGTCATCCTCACAGGTATAAAAAAGATGACCTTCTTGATCAGGCCTACAATAAATACATGATTGGTCAATTGAACGAAATAATTGACATTACCGAAAAACACACCGGGTTGGTAGAGTTTTGGCTGGATGCTGGATGGGTTAAGGAAAACTATCGTTGGCCTGTCAAAGAAATATATCAAACCATTAAATCAAGAGAGCCAGAATGCCAGGTTGGTATAAATTGGTCCATTGGACTACCTGAAAATCCTGATTGTAATGATGTGTCTCCGCAAGATCAAAAAGAAGGTTACCCAATTCGTTATTTCCCAAGTGATTTTAGATTAGGAGATCCTCTGTTGCCTTCTGAAAATGATCCAAAGATATTTACTCATGATGGAAAAGAGTATTATATGCCCTGGGAATCTACGGTTTGTATGAGCCAGCGATGGTTTTTTAACACAACTGATACGATCTATAAACCTCTTGATGAACTGGTAGATATATACCATATGGCTACTTTGCAGGATAATATTCTAATTCTGAATTCTCCACCCAATCGTGAAGGCAAGCTTAGGGAAAAGGATAGTATACTATTAATGGAGTTAAGAAAACAATTAGAAATCAACTAGACATCAATCTGTAACAATTGCACATTGGACAACAAAATACCCTTTTGGAATTGAAAGATACCAGGATATGAAAGAGAAAATATCAGTATATTACATGAGATAAAAATGAATAAAACAAACAAGCTGGCATAATTTTGCCCAGCGATCTCAATAGATACCATGAAAGAATCATCTGCAATAACAAACGTAATTCTCACCCTTATCGGAGATTGGGAACAAAAACTTGCATCCCTGCCCCAACAGACAATTATGCAACGGCAAAACAGCCAGAACAGGACAATTAAACAGATCATCGGTCATCTGATTGATTCCTCTTCTAACAATATTCATAGGATTGTTCATCTGCAGTATCAACCAAGTCCGTTTGCTTTTCCGAATTATGCAACATTTGGAAATAATGATCGATGGATAGCAGTCCAGGATTATCAAAACGAGGATTGGCACAACATGATACAACTCTGGAAATATTCTCTTTTGCATTTTTGCCATGTAATTAAGAATGTAAAAGCTGACAAACTCAATAACGAGTGGATATCAGGCCCTGATCAAAGAACCACTTTGAAGTCAATGATCGCGGATTTTCCAAAACATCTTCAATTGCATCTTTCCGAGATTACTGAACTGCTTAACCGGGATTCTTAGACTTCATGAGAAGCATCGTAATATTTCTGGTTTGTTTCTGGACCGGCCTGCTTCATGGCCAGGATTGGTATAATGTATATCATTTCAATGTCTCCCATGAATTTTCCAAAGAAAATGTAAGTGATTTTCAGTTTATAAGCACAAACATTGGATATTTCTCTACTGTTGAATCAACTGACGGGAGCAGTCCTGGTGATGCTTACCTGTATATGACAAAAAACGCGGGGCTGAATTGGGACAAAATTTATACGCTCAATGAATACACCATGGGTAGTTCAGCAAGTCTCTACTTTGACTTCCTGGATGAACGGGATTTTTTTATCTACGAAAGCACCAACGGAGGCTTATGTCATGGAAAGGCATTCAGGGACAGCATAAACATGGGTACAGCATTTACCCCCTATCCCCCACCTTATATTAATAACATTCATAAAGACACGATCATACTTAGTGCTTTTACTGATGAGCAGTATATTTTTTTATTATTAATGAAGGAGGATACACTTAAAAAAATCCCTATAAGTGATTCTTATATATACGGATATGGCTTCTGTGATCATTGTGACTTGATAAATTCAGTTTGTTTTTTTAATGGATTTGGGGCTGCCATTGGGAAAAGAAATGGTTTGAACATATTGTTTCGAAGCAATAACAATATGGAACATTGGGATTCAGATACTTTGCAAATTGAAGGAACGCTGAAACAGGTTTATTTTATAAATCATAGTATTGGTTTTATCCTATGCAATGATTCAATGCTGTACCGGACTTCAAACGGAGGTTTGGATTGGGATAGGATCGAATTACCACAGCCCATGCATATAAATGACATTCAATTTGGTACATATAAAGGCTATATTACAGGAAAAGAAGGACTGATAGCTTCAAGCGCAGACGAGGGCATTCATTGGAAAATGGAAGAGATTAATACCTCAAATTCTATAGAATTCATAAGTGTTGTCAATGAGGTTGGTTATGTAATGGATTCGGATGGACATATTTTCACAAATAATCCAATTGTATATGGTACCAACGCGGAGGTTATAAAACCGGTTCAAAAATTATTTCCAAATCCTTTGAATGATCAATGCACAATCGTTTCGAATGAAACCATCGTAGCTTGTGTATTATTTAATGTCAGCGGACAAATTGTTCCGGTTTTAGCAGAAATAAATGATAACACAGCCATGCTGGATTTAAGTTTTATATCATCTGGTATATATTATTTAAGAGTCTGTTACAATGAATGTTATATCATTAAAAAGGTTATAAAGAATTAACTTGCTCTTTGATTAACGAAGCCATAAGGTCCCAAATGCGGTAATGATGACAAAGCTTTTACTGATCATCTCAATATTTTTAAGTCTTCATATTGGGAAGCTGTACGGTAATGATTCCATTGCTGTTACTTATATCGCGAACTGTGGTTTCTTGATAGAGACTGATGTGCACAAGATCATTGTTGATGGATTATTCAAACGTGGCCATAACCATTATCCCACACCTGATACAACTGCACAAAAACACATGGTATCAAATCTGGTTCCATTTAATGATATAGACCTGATATTGGTTTCACATTCACATGAGGATCATTTTGACAGCGATATGGTTGCGGAGTGCATGCTGAATAATCCCTCTGTCAGATTACTTTGCCCACAACAGGTAATTGACAGTTTGACAGAGAATGAGTCTGTCTATGGCATCATTAAACCCCGGATCATTGAATGTACTCCAGATACTTTTGTTTCTCAATTGCTGCAGGTTGACAGTATTGTAATACATGCCTGCCGGTTTGCACATCCCGGAGAGGAATACGGTAATGTTCAAAATATTGCGTACCTGATTGCTGTAAACGGCATATCGATTTTCCACTCTGCGGATATAGATCCCGCTCAGATTAACAGGTATACTGGTGTGAAAATAAATGAAATGAACATAGATATAGGCATGATCAATGAAGATTTCGCAAAAATTGAAAATGCAGGATTGGTAAAACAGTTTATCAATGCAAAATATAATATTGCCATGCATCTTCCTGAGTCTGCCGCAGGTGGTTGGTTAGAATCACTGAAGGATAAACCGGAATTCTTTTCAAACCCCTTTATCTTTATCAGAAAAATGGAGAAAAAGGTTTTTTACTTTGAAACAGGGGAGTAGGTACGATGTCCATCGCACGACAATTTATTAGCCGCAATGGATTAAATTTCTATATATGAAGCAGCGCCATGAAAAAGAGATGCCTTTGGCAACCGGGGAGTGGGGTTGGAAATTCCATCATTTGGGAGTTCCCACCACAGAAATGAAACATGGAGAGAAATATCTTCAACAGTTCAAATTTTCAGTATCAGGATTTTGCGAAAGCCCTTTTGGAGTAGAGTGGATGAGGTTTGAAGAGGATTGCGAAATGCCTGAATTAATAAAAACAGTTCCTCATTTGGCCTTTGTTGTTGATGATTTGGACCGTGAGTTAACCACAAGGGGTTTCCATGTAATTATAAAGCCAAATCCTCCAATGGAAGGAGTACGGGTGGCAATGATTGAGCATCATGGAGCACCCATAGAATTAATGGAATTTGAACAATAAGTTATGGAACTTGAAAAGCATTATGTCAATCGGAGTGCTTGGCTGAGAGTTGCCTTTTTAGGTGCAAATGACGGGATTCTCTCTACTGCAAGTATTGCAATTGGTGTAGCAGCTGCCAGCGATGTACGAAATCCAATTGTTCTGGCTTCATTGGCGGGATTGGTTGCAGGAGCCTTTTCTATGGCAGGTGTGTGCCTCCGGCAGTATTTGAAGTTGAAGATTTTGGTGCACTTGCATATAGCCAAACCATCATTAATAACGGGGATATACTGGATGAATAGAATTCAGGAGCCTGTAAGATCTTTTCTTCATGGTCACTTCGTTTTTGTTGCCAAAAGGATAACCATTGGATTCATGTTCTTCTGCTCCAGTATGTATGCTCAGGAGAGGTACGTTGATATCAATGGCCAGAAATACCGCATTAAAGAATTTGGCAAAGGAGAGATAAGCATCATATTTGAAAGTGGTATGTCAGACAGTCTGGAAGTTTGGGGCGCAATTCCTGACTCTGTTTCAAAATATGCCAGGGTCTTTTTATATGACAGGGCGGATATTGGCAAGTCAGACACCTCAGGAATTGAGAGAACAATCCCTAATATGGTACTTGAATTAAAAAACATACTGGAAAACCAAAATATAAAACCGCCTTACCTTCTGATCGGTCATTCATTGGGAGGACTTATTACACGGTATTTTGCGAGCAATTATCCTGAAGAGGTCATGGGATTATTGTTGCTTGATCCTGCTCCGGAATCATATTGGGAAAGGATGTCAAAAGAAGCTTTGGAAGAATATATCAAAGGTGGAACAGAATGGTATGAAACTAATTTTCCTCCTCAGTATCGAAAAGAATGGTATCAGTTTATTCCGAATCTTGATTATATGATTAATCTTCATATTGACAGGCATTTACCTGTAATACTTGTTTCTGCAACAGCGTGGGACTGGTACAATTATCATGAAGATATATTGGTGGAGTTTGATAATTCCAGGCACGTTGAATTGGAAGGTGAACATCATATTTTCAAGGATCATCCGGATTCAATTATGAATTACATTTATGAATTATTGAATAAAAAATGACGTCGCATATGGTTAAAAAGCCTGAAATGAATGGACTTATGAGAATAACTGTTCTGACAATCTTATTGCTGCAGCTTACTGCCTGTGGTTTTCAAAACAATTCGAAGAACAAAGGTTTGTGGATCATCACGGCTCCTGCCGTTAACGAAATCACAAAAATTGACAAAAGCGGGAAGACCGTGATCCCCAATGGAAGGTATATTACCCCTGCCGGGGTAAGCATTTTAACCGCACCCCATCCATTTGGACTGACCTTAAGTTCAGATGGAAACACAGCGGTAACGGCCAATTCCGGAACCGATCCATTGTCCATTACAATTATCCGGGATATTTTATCCAAGCATCCGGAAGTGCAACAAATACCTCCAGGCCCTTCCACGGACAGAGGTGTCCTGGCTTCGGTTTTTATGGGACTGGCCATATCTCCCGATCAACAGACCATCTATGTTTCCGGTGGCCAGGAGAATAAAATCTATTTGTTTGATTTGAATTCAGGAGATAAAAAAGGCTTCATAGACTGTTCCTATAGTGATGAACATGTCGATTATACCCACGGCTATATCGGTGATCTGAAGTTGTCAAAGGATGGGAAGAATCTTTACGCAGTAGATCAGATAGGTTTCAGGATGATTGTTGTGGATACGGATTTAAAAATGATTAAGCAATCAGTTCCTGTGGGCCGTTATCCGTTCGGGATTTGCCTGTCTCCCGATGAAAAAAAGGCCTATGTGGCAAATGTGGGCATGTTTCAATATTCCTATATAAAAGACGGTCCCGGGGAAATTGCCAGCCTTAAGCCCATCGATTTTCCTGCTTTTGCCTATGGCTCAGATGAGATGAAAACCGGAATTGAAAATGATACGATATCCATACAGGCACTGGGTGATCCCAATGCCATTGAAGCTTTTTCCGTATTTGTGATTGATATCAAGGACTCCCTTGACCCAAAGGTAGTTGCAAAAATCAAAACCGGACATTTGGTTGGGGCAATGGTGGAAGGTATTCCTGCTGTGGGAGGTTCAAGTCCAAATTCAATTGTGGCGACCGATGACTTTGTTTTTGTAAGCAATGGAAATAATGACCATATATCGGTTATTTCCACAATCCATGATTCGGTGGTAAATACCATCTATCTGAAGCCAGAGGATCGATTGAAGCAATTTCGGGGGGTTATTCCGTTTGGATTGGCCTTAAGCCCGGATCAAAAAAGACTGTATGTGGCTGAATCGGGCATCAATGCAATCGGGGTAATCAATATTTCAGATCAGAGGGTTTTGGGGCATATTCCTACCGGTTGGTTTCCTTCAAAAGTGGAGACAGGTTTCCGGGGGAAGAAATTGATTATTTCCAACGCCAAAGGTTATGGAAGCGGCCCCAATGGAGGAAGCACCTTTCAACCGGGGCCTGAGGGCAGCTATATTGGATCCTTGATGAAGGGTACGGTCCAGATCGTAGATATCCCAAGTGACAAACAATTGAAGCGAATGACAGCGCAAGTCATTTCCAATAATTTTCAGTTGAACAGAGCCAGTGATCAACTTTTTAAAGACCGGGAGAATAATCCCATTCCCTTATACCCGGGAGAAAGAGAAAGTCCCATCAAACACATTGTATTTATATCCAAGGAAAACAGAACGTATGACGAGGTTTTTGGTCAGGTAACCAAGGGCAATGGAGACTCTTCCCTGGCCCGTTATGGCAGGAACTCAACTTTTATGAACGGTAAAAAAACAGTCACCGTTTCGAATGCAACGGTGATGCCCAACCATCTGGCACTGGCGAAGCAGTTTGGCATCTCAGACAATTTTTATGTGGATTCCGATGTATCTGCCGATGGCCATCGCTGGCTTGTTAATACCTATCCCAATGAATGGTGTGAAACTGCAACAGCTGCAAGTTATGGAGGAAACCGGAACTTCCGGGAAAATTCAAAGGCCCCTGGTGTTTTTGCCCTCAATGGGGCAGCCGGGGCCATTTATCCTGAAGATTATAATGAAGCAGGATCGATGTGGGATCACCTGGAACGCCATGGTGTGGACTTTTATAATTTTGGATTTAGCATCATGTTTGAGCCTGCTCTGTACAAATCAGAATACAAATATACCGGCGTGAGACAGACTGTTAATTACCCCATACCACAACCTCTTTTTGAACGGACCTCCAAAATGTATCCGACCTATAACCTGGCTATCCCGGATCAATTCAGAATAGATCAGTTTATCAGGGAATTTGATGAAAAATGGATCAATGGTCAACATGTGATGCCGGCACTTATCACGGTTATTATTCCCAATGACCACGGAGCAGGAGATCGCCCTGATGCCGGCTATCCCTTCCGGGAAAGCTACATGGCCGACAACGATCTGGCAGTGGGGCGTATTGTTGAGTATCTTTCAGGAACACCTTACTGGAAAAATATGCTCATCGTGATCACGGAGGACGACGCACAAAACGGTGTGGACCATGTAGATGCGCACCGCAGCATTCTAATGCTGATTTCTCCTTGGGTGAAAAGAGATTATGTAAGTCATGTACATTATAGTTTTGGCAGTCTGTTTAAAACGTTTTGGAATATTCTGGACATGCCCTACTTGAATCAATACGATGCCGGGGCCACAGATTTGGGTGACTTTTTTACGGCAACGCCAGATTACAAGGGGTACAATGCCCTTGAGGTTGATTCCAGGGTATTTGTTCCTCAGAAAGCCCTGGATCCTTTTGACGAAAAATTCAATTGGAAAGCTGTTTATGAATCCCCGCAAATTGATAATTTGGAGGATATGATCCGTGAAAGCAAAGAACAGGATGAATACCGTATGGAAAACAGAGAGAAGAAATAAGAAACCCATTTGAAATCATGAAGGATTCTGAAGCGATACGACAGAAAATCCGGAACCTATTTGGAATGAAACATGTCTTACTGGTATCTTTCCTCCTGATCAGCGGTGTTATTTCATTTGGCCAGACTGCCAGAACAGTTGGGTATTTACCCACATACAGGTTTTCTTCAAGCAAGCAGATCGCTTACTGCAAACTGACTCACCTGAACCTCTCTTTTGCAAATCCGGACAGTGCCGGAAAAATCGTTATGCAGGATATTGGTACGGTCATGTCGGATGCCCTGAGCGGCAATCCGGACATTATTATTTGTATCTCATTTGCCGGGGCAGGATTAACAGTACAACAGGCGCACGATTGGTCTGACCTGATTGATATCCCTTCCAACAGGCCCGCATTTATAGCAAACATTGTGGACTATGTTCTCACCAATAATTTAAAGGGTGTAGATATAGACCTGGAATGGGGGAATGTTACATCTGGTTACAGTGATTTCATCATTGAACTGGATGCCGCCTTAAATCCCCATGGTAAAATTCTCACGGCAGCATTTCCCAATCAAACGCTGTTCAGCAATGTTTCCACCGCAGCCCTCGATGCACTTGACTTCATCAATATCATGTCCTATGATGCCACAGGTCCATGGAGCCCTTCAACACCAGGACAGCACAGTTCACTTGGCTTTTCCACCAACGGGATTCACTTCTGGAAGAATACGGTCGGTATTTCCGGCGATAGACTTACCCTCGGTGTTCCCTTCTATGGATATGATTTTGTCAATTCATCTACGGTGAATGACTTCACCTATGCCAGCATGGTTTCCACCAATGAAAGTTATGCTGATTTAGACAATGTTGGCACTGCCTACTATAATGGAAGACCGACCATGGAAGCAAAGGTTGACCTGGCAAACAATGAAGTTGGGGGAATCATGATCTGGGAAGTCGGGCAGGACTCATTTGATGATTATTCTCTCCTGAAGACCATCCACGAAAAATACACCTCCCTGGGAACATTTACAACGGGTCTGTGCGGGAACGATGTTTCATCGTCTATCTCCCGACCCGGCTTCCGTGGCAACTATAAAATCTATCCAAATCCTGCTTCTGATCATGTTACAATTGAACATGAATATTCCAGACATCCGGAAGTGATGATTACAAATACACTGGGCCAGGTCATCCTTGTGGAAGCAATTCAGGAAAGCAAACAAGCGCTGTACTTCCATCTCAGGAATGTTCCTGGCGGAATGTACCTGGTCACACTTTCAGACCAGGACCATGTGCCAACAACGCAACAGTTAATTGTGAACTAAATTTTCTGACCTGATCAAACGTAATTCAAAAATAAATGGCTCCTATGAAAATAATAAGAATACCACTAACATTGATGGCTATGTGTATATCGCTGGTAAATTGCACCATGAATAAAGATGAATTCGCACAGTATCCGAATACTGTTCTTTCGAATGGTGAAGTTGAGATGAAAGTATATTTGCCCGACCCGGAAAAGGGCTTATACCGCGCTACCCGGTTCGACTGGTCGGGTGTGATCGGTAGTGTCCAATACAAAGGTCATGAATACTTTGGCTACTGGAAAGAAACCCATGATCCCTTGTTTCATGAAGATTTAACCGGACCTGTGGAAGGATATATTGAACCCGGATTGGGTTATACCGAAGCTGAACCAGGCGGAGCGTTTATCAGAATAGGTGTGGGTATCATCCAAAAGGCGAATGAAACAGCGTACGACTGGAAAGAAACCTACAAGATCCTGGACCATGGAAAATGGACGATTAGCCAAGGTCAGGACTGGATCACATTTTCACATGAGATAAACAGCGACTTTGGATACGGGTATATATATGACAAGACCATTCGACTGAAAAGCAACGGCTTTTCAATTGAACACAGATTGAAAAACACAGGAGAGAAAACCATAGAAACGGATCAGTTCAACCACAACTTCTTCATGATTGACCATGAACCCAGCGGCCCCCCTTTCGGGATCAGCTTTCCATACAATATCTCAACAATGGATGATCCAAAAGGATACCTGGAAATCAATGAGAAAGAACTCCGCTTTATCAGGGCACTCGACGATAACACTGTTTTTTTGAACCTTGCCGGTTACAGTGAAGCTGTTTCTGATCATCAGGTTACTGTTGTCAATGGTTTATCAGGTGCCGGTGTTAGTTATTCTGTGGATAAACCATTGCACCGGATGGTCTTCTGGGCATGTGAAACCACCTTATGCCCTGAGAATTCAATCTGGATTTCTGTTGATCCCGCCAAGGAGATGGAATGGACCTCTGAATACAACTTGTTCGTGAATCGTGACCTTAACTGACCTATTCCATATTCCATGAAAAAAACAGTCCTATTTCTCCTGATCATAAATAGCTGGATCCTTGCTGCTGCCCAAATTGAAGAATATACAATTCAGACAGATATCCCCTATTACAGCAAAACGATAAATCAATCGGATGAATATATAGCCAGGCGTTGTGTTCTGGACATTTATTATCCCGGAAACATTGAAGGTTTTGCCACCGTTGTCTGGTTCCATGGAGGAGGATTAACCGGAGGCAACAAAGAGATACCTGAAGAACTGAAGGCCAAAGGAATATGTGTTGTCGGGGTGAATTATCGCCTCTACCCAAAGGTAAAAGCTCCGAAATACATTGAGGATGCAGCTGCAGCCGTTAGCTGGGTATTCAGGAATATTGAGGAGTATGGTGGTGACTCCTCACTTATTTTCATTTCGGGACATTCGGCCGGCGGCTACCTGACCAGCATGATAGGTCTTGACAAAAGGTGGCTGGGAGCCCATCAGATCGATGCCAACAGGATCGCGGGACTGATTCCCTTCAGTGGCCACGCAATCACCCATTTTACAGTTAGAGAAGAGAGGGGCATTCCCGGAACCCGCCCCATCATAGATGATCTGGCTCCTTTGTACCATGTCCGCCCTGATGCCCCTCCCCTGCTGTTAATTACAGGAGACCGGGAACTGGAGATGCTCGGAAGGTATGAAGAGAACGCTTACCTGATGCGGATGATGAAAGTCGCTGGTCACAAAGAGACCAGAATTTATGAGCTGGACGGCTACGGGCATGGAATGACCGGACCTGCGTTTCCTTTGCTGCTGGAGGAGGTTCGGAGAATTACAGAAAAGAACAGGGACTGATTGAAATCAGTATCTTCATAATCTCACTACAAAAAAAGAAACATGAAAAGGGCAACCATATTCATCCTTGCGTTAATCCTTCTGGTAATATCCGCCTGCACAACGAAAAAAGCGGAATACAAACCGGATATCACAACATTTATTTCTCCGAAAGGCACGGATGTATTCCTTCCTGATTCAGCATCCATTGTGGAGAATTACAACATACCCGAGTGGTTTAAAGATGCCAAATTCGGGGTATTTATTCACTGGGGAGTCTATTCTGTTCCTGCATTCGGGAATGAATGGTACCCACGGAACATGTATCAAAAAGAGAGTGAAACATACAAACACCATATTGAAACCTATGGAGATCTGACGGAGTTCGGATACAAGGATTTCATTCCCATGTTCAGGGCAGAGAAATTTAACGCCGATCAGTGGGTAGCTCTTTTCAAGAAGGCCGGAATAAAATATGTGGTGCCGGTGGCCGAACACCATGACGGATTTTCACTCTATAACAGCGTAAGTAACCCCTGGAATTCGGTGGATATGGGGCCTCATAAAGACATTGTGGGAGAAATTAAGAATGCCGCCCTCAGAAATGGATTGCATTTTGGCCTATCATCCCACCGGGCGGAAAATGCCTGGTTTTATAACGGCGGTACTGAGATACCCTCGGATGTTCAGGATCCGGCATATCGTTCGCTTTACGGCGAGTGTTTGAAGGAACCGGGTGGCCAGACGCTGGAATGTCCCGAGGGAGCAGGATTTAATGAGCAGTCCATGAAGAACTGGCTGGCTCACACCTACGAGTTGGTTGATATGTATGAACCGGAGCTGATGTGGTTTGACTGGACCGTCGGGAAATATCCTTTTCAACCCACTTTTTATCAGTTTCTGGCGTACTATTACAACAATGCCCTGGACTGGAACAGAGAGGTTGTTGTCAATACCAAGACAGGCTATGGCAACAATATCCAGGTGTTTGATATTGAACGGGGAAAGTCGGATAAGATCCTGAAGTACCCCTGGCAAACCGACACATCCATCGGGAAGAAATCCTGGGGATACATTGACGGAGAGGAAAATAAATCGCCCAATCAAATCATTGATGACCTGGTGGATATTGTATCCAAGAACGGCAACCTGCTGTTGAACATCGGTCCCAAACCGGATGGGACCATTACTCCGGAACAGCAGGACGTGCTGCGCAAAATAGGTGGCTGGCTGGATGTAAACGGGGAAGCAATTTATGGAACCCGTCCCTGGAGAATAGCCGCAGAAGGTAATGTAAGCGGCACGGCTGGTGCTTTCACAGATAACGAAGAGTCTCCCTATACTGCCCGGGATATCCGTTTCACCACCAAAGGAGACGTGCTTTACGCCATCTCCCTGGAATGGAGCGACGGAGAGATCACCATTCGTTCAATCGATGGGGGTATGAAGGTCAAACAGCTTTCCATGTTGGGTTCGGATGAGGAGCTTGCATGGTGCCAGTCAGCTGAAGGGCTGAAGGTTAGTTTTCCTAAGCAGAAACCTTCTGAATATGCCCATGCGCTTAAAATTATATTTATGTAGCACATAATGAGAAGAATTACCAATGAGGACATCAAGGCGGAATGTCTTTTTCATCACTGATGAGTTTTATGCTTCCAGATTATTTGAGGAAGATCCAGGTTCCGTCGGATGATCCCCGTCTTCATTCAGAATATATAAGGTATAAATCGCCCAAAGGCGGCAGTAAGATCAGTGGTTTGCTTTCAAGGCCTGCTGATCCAGATTCCAGGCTGCCGCCGAACTTGCCTGGAACCGGATCATTGATTTTTTCGCAGTGCAGTGATTATCCGGCAAGAAACTGATCCAGATTCACACAGGCTAGCTCCCTCTGGCTCAAAAGGGGAAGCAGTTGCTCCAGAATATTCAGGATGTACTCCGAGGTCTCGTGGAGAAGGATGATGTCTCCACCCCTGACCTTTTTCATGATCCGGCCAACAACCACTTCTGCCTCTTCGTTTCTTGTATCCAGCGACCTGATACTCCAACCTGTTACCTGCATATCCAGTCCGCGGAGTCCCCTGTAAATCCTTGGATTGGTAACCCCGAACGGCGGGCGGAAGTACCGGACAGACTCTCCGGTAATATCTTCCAGCAAACGGTTTGTCTCACGGATTTCCAGCGAGATCTGATCACTTCCCAGAAGGGGGAAGAGATTGGAATGGCTAAAAGAGTGGTTCCCCACGGTATGCCCTTTGGCAACCATAGCTTTTACGACATCTTCATTTCCCTTCAGTTTTGATCCGGTCAGGAAAAATGTGGCCTTGCAGTTGAACCGGTCAAGGATCTCCATGATCCCGGCGGACCGGGTGTGATGGGGACCGTCGTCAAAGCTGATGGCCACCAGTTTGCCGGACCTGTTTCCGGCGCAAATGGTCCGTACAAACATCTGTGAATCGATGCGATATGCACCGTAAGCCAGGATGGCCAGCAGAACCAGGAGTGTGGATCCAAGAAAGCATAGTTTCAATGTCCATGGCATGGAAATAAGGAAAAGAACCGTACCTGCGAGGATAAAAAGTCCGGTGATGTAGTAAAACCCTTTCATCCCGAAAGCAAAATAAAAGAGAAATCCCTGTTCCCTGAATGGTTGAACACAAGTCCCTTCGAGAACTTTTCTCTGGTCATCCCGTTTAAAAGAATGGTGTCCGGCACCTGGTTCCGGTAGATGATCCCGGAAGCCAGCCAGGTGCCAAAAGCCGAAGCCGTATCATACTCACCCACCATGTGTTTATAAGCGGCAATCACACTGTGACCAAATACTTCTTCAATGCCCCGGTACATCTCAAGCGAACCGGCATCACCGTTGCGGCCTGAAACAAGCAGGTCAATATCTGCTTCGGTGATCCCGTTCCGGACCAGGAATGCAGACAGCTGAACTTTCAATTCATCCAGCCCTTCGCACCTGTTCACGATCTCCACATCTTCGATCCGCGCCAGGCTCTCCGCCCGCCTTTCGCATGATAAAAGGAAAAAAGTGGCCCCCTCCCCCGGTACTGCACCCGGTGTTTTGCTTTCCAGGATGTCCGCTTCCATCCGGGCCTTGGCACAGCCGCCCAGGACCATCAGGGAATAACTCTCTTCCACAATCTCGTCAATCCCGCCTACCAGGACACTTCCGGCCTCTTTCTCATCAAGCAACATCATGGCATCCAGCAAGGCTGATTCGAAGGACAGGGTTTTTTGGGAAAAGGTCAGGTTATACTCCCGGCAACCAAGCAACAGGGCGACCTGTCCGGACACTGTATTGTGGGTCGATTGGATAAAGGCAGTGGGATTTAAAAGTTTCTCATCCTGATGGATGACCTGGTTCAGGAATTTGGCGGTATCCTGCACGCATCCCAATCCCGATCCGATGATGATCGCTCCCGGCTGATTCAATCCGGCCTTCTCCATACAGGATCTGGAAGCAGTCAGTCCCATGCGGATCACATTGGACATTCTTCTCATGGAACCCGGATTGATGAACAGTTTGTAGTCGGGATGAAGACAGGTAAAGTAATCCTTATCCGGTCGTATTGCCTCCTGTAAAAAGCTCCCGGACCGGAATGTATCCTGGGGTGAGATGGATTCGGCGGATTGGATAAAGACCGGCATACCCTATTGCTTTGAGAAGATCAGTGAAGAATTGTTGCCTCCAAAACCAAAGGAGTTTGATAGCACATGCCCGATTGGCATACCCTCTTTCATCTCAGTGGAAGGTGAAATGCCCAGATCTTCCATGGGCTCATGAAAACCCAAACTGGGTAGTACCAGGCCGTCGCGGATGGCCAGGACAGAGAATACAGCCTCCAATCCGGCCGCTGCACCCAGGGCGTGCCCTGTAAATGACTTTGTTGAACTGAAGGGAGGCACCTTTTTCCCGAATACCCTGACCAGCGCAGCTCCTTCAGAGGCATCATTGTTTTCAGTACCCGTGCCATGCACATTGATATAGTCTATTTCCCCGGCTTCTATACCACTCATCTCCAATGCCCGGGTCATTGCCCCGAAAGCTGCCTCGCCGTCCGGCGATGAAGCGGTCTGATGATAGGCATCATTTGTATTGGCGGTTCCGGACAGCCGGCAGTATTTCCTGGATCCTCTGGAGCGGACCAGCTGTTCCGATTCAAGGACTATAAATCCTGCTCCTTCACCCAGGTTCAGTCCCTTTCGATTGCGGTCAAAAGGCTTACAGAAGTCCTTATCCAGGATCATCAGGGAATTAAATCCGTTCAACGTGAATTTGGACAGCGCATCCACACCTCCTGCAATAACCCGGTCCGCTTTACCATGCCGGATGAGCCTTGCAGCATGGATGATGGCATTGGCGCCCGACGAACATGCCGTGCTAAGGGTGGTCCGGTAACCGTGCAATCCGAGATATGCAGCTATTTTATCTGTGGAATCGCCGCATGGATGGGTCTGAATATAACCCGAACCATGGTTGCCCGATGCATAATCACACTCCGTTTTGTCCATTCCCCCTGTGGTGGTGGCCGAAACCAATGCAGTGGAGATCCCGTCATCCTTCAGCAAACCGTCGTACCTAAGAATCCCCGCATCCAGGCATGCATCCCTGGCCGCGATCATCCCCAGCAGGGCGGTTCTGGTATGGTATCTGTACTGGTCAGCAGGTATATCCAGAAGGTCCATGAGCTGCTGGTTGGTGAGATTGATCTCTCCTGCTTTGAATTCCGATCTGTGTAGTGTATCCAGGATTTTTATTTCCCCCAATCCCCGTTTGCCTTTTTTGAAAGAGGCCAGGCTCTCCTCCACATTCAATCCGATGGATGAAGCAACACCGATTCCTGTGACCCAGATATTCACCCGCGCTTGCTTTCAATAAATTTTGCAAGGGATTCCACCGAGTACATAATCTCTTTCCCCTCCCTGGGATCGCCCATCTTGATATCATATTCCTTCTCCAGAAGTACGATGATCTCCAGTGCATCAATGGAATCCAATCCCAGCCCATCTCCAAAAAGAGGTGCCGAATTATCGATATCGGCAGGTTCAAGGTCTTCCAGGTTCAGTTGTTCAATCAGTTCTCTCTTCAGTTTTTCAATCAGTCCGTCCATATTTCATCGGTTTACAACTTCAGGGTTTTAATATACAATACTTATTTTAACAAATGGACTTCGGCCAGGTAATTCCCGTTCATATCAATATCCACCCATCCGGCCAGGGACATTGCTGATTGAGCTGCATCCGGTTGGCTCATAGCATAATCAAGGATAAATGCCATATCAAACTCCTCCTGGATAAAAAATATCCCTTCCCCTTTAAATCCATTCCTGATACAAATTTCACCGATCAGGATATTGGGAAGGGTGTATACAAAAACCCCCGGACTCGGCTTTGCTCCAATGGATTCCTGGTAAATTTTGTCGGTATGCAGGGAGGAGGAGGAATTGGCGATGATAAGTGATACAAGTTCCGGATCGATCCCCGACAGATCCACATCCTTCAGCAAAAGTTCAGATGCCAGAAAACCAAGTTTGCTCAGGGAAGACATCTTGTAAAACTTGGGATAATCCACTCCATAGTGCTTATAGATCCCCTTCGCAAATGCATTGACCGAAGGATCAGCATGGGTATAATCAAGCTTACCGTTGATACCCACGGTGCCGTTTTCCAGACGGATGTATCGAATTGCTTTCATACCCTCTTCTCAAATAAAGCGGCGGCATTGCATCCTCCGAATCCTGAGGCAAGCTTCAACATTGTATCAACCTGTTTCTGACCTGTCTGCTCCACCACATTGATATTCCCCGACACACCAGGTCTTGAATACCCCATGGTCGGGACCAGCAAATCCTGTTTCATGGCCTCCAGATTGACAATACTTTCCACAATGCCTGCAGCACCCAGCGTATGACCCAGATAGCCTTTCAGGCTGTTGACGGGAACCGGTTCCAGTCCGGCCCTGCTGATGGCTATGGATTCCATCTCATCATTGTATACGGTAGCCGTTCCATGGGCTGAAATCAGGTCCACATCCCTCCTGCCCCCAAGGGTTTGCCTGATTGCCAGAAGAAGTCCTTCTCCTGTCCTTGAGGGCCCTGAAATATGATTTGCATCATTGGTGATGGCTCCTCCTGTCAACTCCACTTCACCGTGTCGCCGGGAAATAATAACGGTTGCCGCAGCTTCGCCCAGGGTAAGCCCGTCCCTGAGCTCATCAAAAGGACGGCAGGGCTGATCGCTGAGTGAGAGAAAGGATTGGAATCCGGACACTATGAATCTTGAAACCACATCGGCCCCCACCACAACAACCTGGTCAAACCTGCCGCTGCGGATCATCCGGTGTGCCATGATCATGGCCACAACACCGGATATGCAGGCATTGGAGATCACCAGAGGTCTGTTCGTTATTCCAAAATAGCGGGCGATCAGATCCGCAGATCTCCAAAGTAACAAGCGGTCCCTTCCAAACCTGCCGGGTTCTCCCAGCAGTTCCACATTTCCTTTGGTGGTGGACAGGATCAAGGCAGTCCCTGCATCTGCCGGATCAATATGAGATCTGGACAATGCATCCTGGATGGAAAGCAGTGCGATCTTCTCAAATCTTGTGTAAGCCTCCGGGTTTACCAGATCCCCCGATCTTCCCTCCACCTGTTGCCAGTCAATCAGTGAAACAGGAAAATCCTTGCCGGACAATCCCCGGTCACTGCAAACGGTGATTCCGCTTTTTCCGTTCAGCATGCCCGCGAGGTTATCCGTGGAATTCAATCCAAGCGACGAGATGATGTTGTTTGATTCCAGGTAGGTATGAACCATGACTTACGAAAGCTGGTGTTCTATTCCGTTTCGGACTTTCCAGGCAAGGTAGAACGCGGGATTGGCCAGTTCCAGTATCCCCTCCTTGTTGAGGAAAACCTGGGTGGTGGTTGCGGTCAGGACCAGTGCCGAGTCCGATTTACGAAATATCCTGTAGTCCAGGATAATTTTGGCAGCAGCACAATTCCGGTAGGATGTCTCGATGACAATCTCCTCCCCGTATTTCACCTGCATTTTGTAATTTATCTCCATTTTGACAATGGGCGTGAGGAGGTTCTGATCAAATACATCGGAATATCCAAGACCAAATGTCCTTCCAAATGATTCCCGGCCGTCTTCCAGGTATTTCACGAAATTGCCATGCCATACAATACCAATGGAATCTACCTCACTGAAGCGAATACGAACGTCGATCGTGTCGACCAGTTGTTTTTCCCGAAGCACTTTAAAGGGGCTTTTGTGAAGTGTTTTTCAGCTCCAGCAGAACATTATAATAACACCTGGCCCAATAATTCCTGAAACCAAATCCACCCGGTTTGCCCGTGTACTTCTTGAGATGATGGATCTCACTGGTAGCCACATCAAATACAACCAGCCACATGGCAGAAGTCTCATCGAGTTTGTTCAGTGTTTCCATGATCATCAATGCACCTGTCCGGGGATCAGAGGCGTTTATATAAGCCTTGAGCACTCCGGCGAGCTGGTCCTTGCCCAGTTCATAGGAGCTGGATTGCAAGACCCCGCTCATGTCCCGCTGCCTGCTTCGATTGATTGCTTTTTCAATCTCATAGGTAAGCTCCTTGACCCCCAGAGCCCCTTTCACATCATACTTATCACTTTCCAAAACAATCAGTTCGTTCCATGAAGCGAAGTAATGATCCCGTATTTTTGGAATATCGGTAAAATGGGTATCATAACCGATGAATTTAACCTGTGTGTAATCCAGTCCTAACCAAACAAGCTCTGCCTGGGAATGGGAGGGTACGGTGCCGTGCCCCATGAAACCCATGCTTGTAATTATAAATATTATTGCTAATTTTCTCATGATATAAATATTATAATTTATATTTATTGCATAAAGACTTTCAATTCACACCTGGCGGCCATTCTTTCGCCTACCCTCGACTCACCCGTTAGAACACTTGCTCCCATCACCTTGTGCTCCTCAGTGACCCTGGTGGTCAACTGCTCACCCACCAAAGGGAGAGATCTGATCTCAAGGTTCTTGATACCCCCGATATATCCATTCTTCACTTCTCCTCCTTCAAGAAGGGCCTGATATCCATGGAGGGCAGCAGCAGTCTGGGCAATGTTCTCTATCAGTCCGCTTTCCTGAAACAGCTCACCCTCCACAAAAATATTTTCCCGGGTTACGGTAAATACAGAGATGGCACTCCTGCCGGTCACGGAAACCAGTCTGTCTACCATCACAACAGGTGGCCTTTGTGGTATAAGTTCCAGAATATCAATATCTCGCACAAATATCTTTTTCATTGCTTTATCTTGCACTTGTACAAGGTATGGCTCACACCAATATCCTCATAGGATTCCTCAACAACCATGCCTGAATTCTCGATAAGGTTCAGCAGATCACCCGAATGATACATCTGACTGCAACCGTTGGCTATGTTGGTGAAATAGAGGGAGGTGGCATGCAGGCAATAGGTTGAGGCCTCGAATTTCTGTTTGTCCCAGAACAGCTCCAGGATGAAGAGCGAAGAATCCATGGTCATGGCTTCTTTGCTACGGCGAAGCAGTTCTGCAATGTCTTGCATTGAAAAGCAATCCAGAAACTGGCTCATCCAGATCACATCAAACCCTTTGGGAAAAGGCCTGGAATGGTCAAGCAGATCCATGGCCACGCCCGAGATTCTGTCGGAAAGCCCCTGTTCCCTGATATTCGCCCCCGCCCTTTCAACCTGGTCAGGGTGGTCCAGGATGGTCACCTTGATGTCCTCTTTAAATCCTGCACACTGGATGGCAAATTTCCCTGTATTTCCACCCACATCAAGTAGATGCTTCACCCCCGGACCGAGCACAAGAGGAAGTATTTCAGAAAAGGAGTAATCCGAGTAAAAATGGTCAAATGCAAACCAGCTCTCCTGTGCCTTGTCAGGCATCTGGCACAATCCCTGGTAAATGGTATCCCAATCCCCCAGGGTTTTCAATCCTGTTGGTTTCCCCTCCCTGACGGAATCCATCAGGCTGTGCATCCCAAGGTAATTCACATCGTGGGTGAAATCCATGTTGATCCGGGTAAGTTCATCATTGAGAATATGCCAACCCGTCTTTGTAATCCTGAATCTTCCCTCTTCAACCCAGACCAGTTCCATGCTCAGGCCCGCCTCCAGCAATACTTTCACCCCGTATACACTGAGCTCCAGTTCCTCTGCAATCACTTCCAGTTCTACTCCTTCAGACCGGTGCTGCCTGATAAATTTCAGGATCCCCAGATCACGCAACGCCCTTGCAGCCTGAAACATAATGGGTCCGAAGGCAATCTTCTGCGCATCAAATTTCGCCTGCAAAGCACTCTTCCTGTCTGAACCGTAGGTTATTTTCATTGATGTATGCTTAGGGTACAACCTGATCTTCGCTCCAGAAATGGTAATAGTTAAACCACTGGAGCGGATATTTCCTTACCATATTTTCCAGAGAAGCCACATAAGACTCCACCATCTCCCTGATCTCTCTCTTCCTTGTATTGATTCTTGCCGGATAGGGGAATACCTTTCCGGGAGTGGCATAGAAATGGTAATGGCTTGCGGACTCCTTCAGCGTAAATACAAAGGAAACGGGTATGCCGTGTTTGCTTGCCAGGTAAAGAGGTCCCGTGGGAAACAGGGCCTCCTTTCCAAGAAAAGGAACCGACACGGTGTTGGTGCCCGGAAGGTATCTGTCCCCGTGAATCACTACAAATTCATTTCTCTTAAAGGCCTCGTCGATTAAAAACAAATGGGAAAAGTCCTCCTTCCGGGGAATTACCCGGATGCTTTTCTTCTCCATAACCCGGTCCAGCAGTCTTCGGATCTTCTCATGTTCAGCCTCAAGCATAACGATATTTACAGGAGTTTCAATGCGTTCCAGCAATTGCCCGGCTACTTCCCAGTTTCCCATGTGGGCTCCGATCAGTACTCCGCCCCTTCCCTGTTCACTGATGCCATGCAGGTATTGCTCACCCTCGAAACTGAATGTGTAATCGGTTTTGGAGCCGGATAACATGGCCACCTTATCCACCAGAATCTCTCCAAGCAGGCAATAATTCAGGTAGATGCTTCTTAAGGATTTCCACCTGCCATATCCGTGAATCTCCCTGAAATAGAATTTCATGGCAGATTTATCAGTGAAAACCAAATAATGGAATGCCACAATCCGGGTAAAGAAATAAGTAATTCTGATGCTGGTAAAGCCGATCAGGGCTATGAAGAAACGATACCCCAAAGTCCCGCCTTTCGATTTACCTGACCACCCGGGCATAACCATGATTTGAAATAGTTTGAATCGCTAGACTCGCTTCTCAATGTAGGTATAAAGATCATCCAGGGTGCGTACTTCGGTAATCTCTTCACGTTTGACTTTAAAACCAAATTCCTTTTCAATGGATACTACTATATCAACAAAATCAAGGCTTTCAATTCCCAGATCGTCGATCAGGTGTGCATCCAATCCAAGGGCACTCTCCTCAATCTCAAACTCCTCAATTAAAAACTCATTCACTTTTTCTATAATTTCAGCCCTTTGCATATCAATTTTGCGTTTGTTATTTCCTGTATTTAGATACTATTAAAGAAGAATTGGTCCCTCCGAATCCAAAAGAGTTGGACAAAAAGGTGTCTATATGATAATCGATTTTCTCTGCAATAATGTTCAAACGGGCGGATGCTTCATCCGGATTTTCAAAATTCAGGTTAGGTGCGATAAATTCATTTTCCATCATGATCAGGGAATAGATCACCTCGCTTGCGCCGCCCATCCACATTTCGTGCCCGGTCATTGATTTGGTGGAACTTACAGGTACAGTTCTTTCACCAAATACATTGGCCAGGGCAATGGCCTCATTTGCGTCGCCCACCGGAGTGGAGGTGGCATGGGCATTGACGTAATCGATTTCTGAGGGTGCCATCCCGGCATGTTTCAGGCAGCGCTCGAGTGACCGGGTGGGGCCATCGATATTGGGAACCGAGATATGGTCACCATTGGATGAAAATCCGTACCCCCTGATCTCTCCCAGGATCTTTGCGCCCCTATTCAGTGCTGAATCCAGGCTTTCCACAACCAGTGTGGCAGCCCCTCCGCTGGGAACCAGGCCATCGCGGTCCCTGTCAAAGGGTCGCGATGCGGCGGCGGGATGATCCATCCGCACGGAAAAAGCACTCAATCCGTCAAAACTTCCCATGGACTCAGCATTCACCTCCTGTCCTCCCCCGCAAATGATCATATCCTGCAAACCCTGGGAAATGATCAAGTGGGCCATGCCAAGGGCATGAGAACTGCTTGCACAGGCACCGCTAAGGGTAAAATTGATCCCTTTCAATTTCAGTATAACTGCCAGGTTCATGGTGATTGTTGAGTTCATACTCTGGAAAATTGATCCTGAACCGATCAGGGTGGTGTCTTTTTTCTCCCTGACAATGTCGATGGCTTCGATGACCGGTACTGCAGAACTGTCATTCCCATACAGGATCCCAACCTCATTGGTTTCCAAAAAGTCCATATGGACGCCGGCCTGTTCCAGTGCCTCCATGGTGGCCACATAGGCGTATTCTCCCTGTTCTGCCATTCCCACACGCATTCTTCTGGGTAAAAGCCCTTTCAGATTGGGCCGTTCAAGGATCCCCGTCAGGCTTGATCTGAATCCAAAATCAATCCGTCTGGGATCGATACCAATTCCGGACCTTCCTGTCAAAAGGGATTGCTTCACCTCTTCCGAATTCTTTCCGATGGTTGAGTATATCCCCACTCCTGTTATGACGACTCTTCTGTTCATCTAGCTGTGCATTCCTCCATTCACACAAATAATCTCACCGGTGATATAGGAGGCTTTATCAGATACCAGGAAACTGACAACCTCGGCTACCTCCTCCGGTGTGCCAAATCTTCTCAGCGGGACCATCATGGAAAGTTGTTTCTCATCCAGACCAGCCGTCATTTCGGTAGAGATAAAACCAGGGGCAACTGCATTGACCCTTACTTTTTTCTTGCCCACTTCCATGGCCAGGGATTTGGTGGCAGCAATGACAGCACCTTTCGATGCAGCATAGTTCACCTGACCAGCCAGACCCTTCTGCCCTGATAGCGAAACAATATTTACGATCTGCCCCTTCTTATGAACAAGCATATTCTGAAGCAAATGCCGGGTCACATAGAAAAAGCCGTGCTGGTTGGTAGCAATGACCTCCTGCCACTCCTTGTCGGACATAAACACCATCAGATTATCCCTGTTCAAACCTGCATTGTTCACGAGCACCTCAATGGTTTTCCCGGGATTCGCCTCATGCCACCCGTCCAGTACCTGTTTTACCATATCCGGGTCGGAGACATCGAACTGCATCAGTTCGCCGTCACCCCCGGTCTTTCTGATCCGGTCCAGGGTATCCTCTGCTTCAACCCTGTTGGATCTGTAATTCACCAGTACATAACAACCCTCTTGGGCAAGCTTCAATGAAATTGCCTTTCCAATACCCCTGGAACCTCCTGTAACCAATGCAATCTTCATGCCTTCCTATTTTGGCAGTTCGGCTTTTGTATGAAACAAATAATTCCTGAGCCTCTCAATATCCTTGTGTTTGGGCGTATCCTCGATAAATCTGGGGACCACATTGCGCATCTCTTTATAATACCTTGAAGTGGTTTCCGATAAGCTGTGGTCCACCTTCAGAAAATCCACCGCCTGCAGCAGCGCGATCATCTCTATGGCCTGAACCTGGAATGCGTTATCGATCACCCTCTTGGCAATCAAAGCGGAATTGGCACCCATGCTCACAATATCCTGGTTGTCATTGTTGGTTGGGATACTGTGAACATAAACCGAATTGGACAGTGCCTGGTTCTCCGCCACAGTGGAAGTGGATGTAAACTGAATCCCCTGCATTCCAAGGTTCAGCCCCAGCTGACCAAGGTTCACAAAAGGCGGAAGCAACTCGTTCTGTTTCGGATTGCACAGAAAAGCAAGATGCCTTTCCGAAAGCATGGAGATACGCGTCACTGCAATTTTAAGTTTATCCATCTCCAGGGATACATAATCTCCATGAAAGTTACCCCCGTGAAACACATTCCTGGTCTCCATGTCCACAATGGGATTATCGCTCACAGAATTCATTTCATTCACCAACACCTCCTCCGCATTCCTGATGGTGTCATGGATGGCCCCCAGGATCTGGGGAATGCAGCGGAGGGAGTAATATTCCTGGACCTTTCTTTTAAAAATCCGCGCCTCTTCGTTGTTGTTGTAGAAAAATTCCTCCCGCCGGTCAATCAGGTCACTGGTGGAGAGAATATGCTCCAGGATCCCTGCAATATAACGTTGCCCTTCATGCTTCTTAACCTGGTTCAGTTCCTTTGCAAAATGATCATCAAAAGAGTGAACGATCTCATTGATCAATGCCGATGCAACAATGGACCAGTCCAGCAACTGCTTGGCCTTGATCACATTGATGATCCCAATTCCCGTCATGACGGATGTTCCGTTGATCAGTGAAAGCCCCTCCCTGAGTACGATCCGGATGGGCTCCAGCCCCAGTTCCCTGAACACTTCAGCAGTGGGGCGAATCTCATCCTTATAAGTTACTTCACCCTCGCCAATCAGGATAAGAGCAAGATGCGAAAGCTGGACCAGGTCGCCGCTTGCACCCACACCACCATGTTCGGGTATGCAGGGATATACATCCTGCAGGATAAGGGATTGCAACAGGTGAACACATGAGGGATGAATTCCCGAATTTCCCTGGATAATCGACATGAGACGGACCAGCATGACTGCCTTCACATAAAGGTCGGGAATGTTTTCACCCGCTCCGGCCGCATGGCTCCTGATCAGGTTGTACTGCAATTCAACCTGTTTATCTTCGTCGATCTTGTACTGGGCCATGGGGCCAAAGCCAGTATTGATCCCGTAAATAATCTTCTCTACAGAAAAATCCAGCAGGAAGTTCAGGCTCTCTTCCACAAGATCCAGACTCTTTTTATCCAGTTCAAAGGGTTGTTTCTTCAGTATGATTGCCTCCGCCGCCTCCAGTGTTAGCGTTTCCTTCGCTTTAATCTTTATCACGAATCATTTTATTAGGGAGCAGGTTAAATTTAGTTACAATTTCCTTAACATCCGGGACTCAATTCTCAGAAAAAGTCCAAATTTACTAATATTTTCTTTTACTACCTTTGGGCAAAAGATCAATATTTCATATTAAAAATGAAACTGAAAAAAGTAAACCTGACACTTGTGTCTTTTCTTACGGTATTCCTGTTACCGATCGCCACAACAGCCGGACAGGGACCGTTTGTGCCTGTCACTGACCAGGAACAACTTATGGAGAAAATTAATCAAAACGCTCTGGAGATCGAATCCATTCACAGCAGTTTCATTCAGAAAAAGCAGCTTGAATACCTTGACGAGACCATATTGAGCAAAGGCAAATTCTGGTTCCGCAAGGAGAACAACCTGAGGTGGGCCTATGAGGAACCCTTTGAATATGCCATTATTATCCACGGTGGAAAGTTCCAGATCAAAGACGGTAAACAGATCAGTACCTATGATATTGAATCCAATGCAGCATTCAGGGAAATCAACGACCTGATCATCGGAATGGTTCAGGGTAATCTGATGGAGCGGGACAAATTTGATCTGAATGCCTTTGAAAATGAACAACAGTATCTTCTGAAACTTGTCCCCAGGGAGATCCGGATGAGAGATGTGATCGACCAGATGGAGGTATATTTCGATAAAGCAGACCTGATGGTATCTGAAATCGTTATGAGGGAGAGCGAGAAAGACTTTACAGTGATTACCTTTGTTGACAGGAGCATCAATGAGATTATTCCCGACGCTGTGTTTACCACTGCTTATTAACCTGCTTTTCATTTCTTGCAGTCCGGCTGCCAGAGTGGGCCAGGTTGAGCAGGCAGAATGCAGTCCGCCGGCCAAATTCAAGCCTCTGGGCGACAGCAGTGAAACATTGCTCTTTAAATCTAACATTTCCTTATTCAGGGAGCACTATTCAGGGCTTTTCCTGGTAAAAAAGATGCCTGACAGCTCCACGCACGTGGTGTTTCTGTCGGAACTGGGGCTAAGTTTGCTGGATCTTCGCTACAAGGATGACAAGTTCGAGGTGGTCAGTGTACAGGAATTTTTGAACAAACCTTCCATATTGAGAACCCTGAAGAATGATTTCCGGACCTTATTATTAGATTTGTCTGCCATTGGATCTTTTGTGCTTGATGAAACCAGTAAAGATGGGCTCCCGGCAGAGAGCCTGGAATTCAGGCACAGGAAAGAAAAATATGTGTATTTCAACAACGAGAAAAAAGGAACTTACCAAATCCTCAGGAAAAAAGGAATTTTTAAAATAGTGGAATTCAATATGGACCGAACAAACGGCCTGGAAATAGAGATTGCGCATAAGCGCATTCAGCTGCACATTATACTGCAACAAATGAATCAATTGGATGGCCATGCTGATCAGTGACCTTTATACCTATAAGGTGATCAGCCATGCAGATCATGCCATCGATGCCATTGTTTCGGTGAACGGGGAGAGCGGCGTGTACAGGGGCCATTTCCCACATTTTGCTGTCACTCCCGGCGTATGTCAGGTTCTGATGATCAAAGAGATCCTGCAGGGGGAATTCGATACTCCCCTGCGCCTTGTGGAGGCTAGACAAATCAAGTTCACAGCTGTTCATCGGCCGGACCGGGCAAGGAAGATCAGTGTTCGAATCGGCTATTCGAGAGAGGGACAAAGGATTGTGGTAGACGGGTTGCTTTTCACAGGCAATACCAGGTATTTAAAATTCAAGGGGGAATTCAGCAGTGGAGCAGAATAAAACCAGGGAAGTTTTTAAAAGGCATCAATGCTGTGTGGTCATGCCGACCTACAACAACGCGGGATTCATTGAGAGACTGCTGAATGACATACTGGGCTACTGCGACGATATTATTGTTGTCAATGACGGCAGTACGGATCAAACCGGTGAGATCCTGTCTAAATTCAATTCCATCAGGGTTATTACCTTTCAGAAGAACCATGGAAAAGGACGTGCCCTCAGAGCCGGGTTTCAAAAAGCCCTTGACCTGGGCTTCGATCATGCCATGACCATGGATTCTGACACCCAGCACAGGGCCAGTGATATTCCGGCTTTTTTGCGCACCCTGGAAGATGGATCCGAAAAACTGGTCATCGGGTCAAGATTGCTGAAGCATCGGAATGTTCCGGGGAAGAACAGGTTTGCCAACTGCTTGTCCAGTTTTTGGTTCAGGATCGAAACAGGACGGAAATTAAAAGATACGCAATCCGGTTTCAGGCTCTATCCCATCAGGGCCCTGGAAGGGGCAAAACTCTTCTCAGGAAGGTACGAATTTGAACTTGAAATCCTGGTAAAGGCATCATGGAAAGGAATAAAAATTGTGGAGATCCCCATCGATGTCTATTATCCACCTCCGGCAGAAAGGGTCAGCCATTTCAGGCCCATTACAGATTTTGTAAGAATAAGCATGCTCAACGTCCTCCTGGTTTTTCTGGGCCTGATCTATTTCAGACCCCGGCAGGTTTTCCGGAAATACCGGGACAAAAGCATCAGACAAATCTTCAGGGAGGACATTATCCGAAGTGACACACCGAGGTATGTGATCGCGCTTTCTGTAGCTTTTGGTATTTTCATGGGCATTTTACCAATCTGGGGATATCAGCTGGTTATCGGTTTCTTTTTTGCACATCTGTTCAAGTTGAACAAAGCCATCTTTTTCATTGCAGCGAACATCAGTATTCCGCCCATGATACCTGTGGTGCTTTATTTGAGCTATGTGACAGGCAGCTATGTGCTTGGAAATGGAAGCTGGACCGTGGACATCGAACTGAATTTCGAATCCATTGGACAGAACCTGAAACAGTACCTGACCGGAGCTGTCGTTTTTGCAACAATTGCAGGAATAGTGATGGGAGCACTTTCATATGCGGTACTGATCCTGGTTAAAAGAGCACGATAATGCAGAGTTTCTTTGTGAACCTGAACAGCTACCTGGCCAAACGAAAGAGAATCTTCCTCCTTCTTTTCCTCCTTTGCCTGCTTGCGGCAGGATACATTGCCTCCGGGGTCAGGCTGGAAGAGAATCTGAATGCGATCATTCCTGAAGATCAGAGAATTAGCAAAATAAGCGCCGTATTCGACAAATCTGAACTGGCTGACCAGATCGTATTCATGCTCTCCCTTCAGGACTCATCCCGGACCAATCCCTTAACACTTATCGAACATGCAGAACTCCTGGTTGATCTTCTTAAAAAGGATAGCGGGCTTGTAAGAGAGATCAGTTTTAAAGTGGGCGGCGATGCCATGATGGGTGTGTATGATTTTATCTATGACAACCTGCCCCTCTTCCTGGCGGAGGAGGATTACGCTGAGATAGGTGAACTGCTCAAGGAAGAGGCCGTAGAAAAAACCCTGGAAAAGGATTTCAAGACACTTATTTCACCTACAGGGATGGCCACCGGAGCGTTTATCCTCAGGGATCCGCTGAATCTTACTCCCCTGGCGTTGAAAAAACTGGATCAGTTCCAGCTTGATGACAATTTCATACTCTACAATTCAGCCATATTTACCAGGGACAAAAAGCACCTTCTCTTTTTTCTCGATCCGGCCAAACCCAGTTCCAATACCCTGGAGAACCTGAAATTGATTGGACTCATCGATCATTCCATCGAAACCCTGGAAGAGGAGATACAGGGAACCACCGTGGAATACTATGGCGGAACTGCAGTGGCTGTGGCAAATTCGGTAAGGGTTAAAAAGGACATCGTTCTGACCATCTCCATTGCACTAAGCTTCTTCCTTCTGGTCTTTCTGGCTTTCTTCAGAAGGTTCAAAGTAATTGTGCTTATGTTTGTTCCGGTGGTGATCGGCTCTCTGTTTTCCATTGCCATGCTTACACTCCTCTATGGAATGGTATCGGCCATTGCTCTGGGAGTGGGCGTGATCTTCATCGGGATTACGGTGGATTACTCCCTTCACCTGTTCACCCATATCCGGACGGGCGGTTCAGTGCATGAAACCCTCCGAAAAATATCCATTCCGCTGATAATGAGCAGTCTCACTACGGCATCGGCCTTCCTCTGCCTGTCAGTAGTTAAATCAGAGGCCATGAACCAGATCGGGATTTTTGCTGCTTTCGCCGTGGTACTATCTGCCCTGTCGGTCCTGGTGGTAAGCCCGTTGCTTCTGGGAAAGGAAAGCAGTTTCCCAGGCAAAAAAGAGAAACGTGACTGGATAAGACTCATCGAGAAGGCGGTTGGATACAGTTTTGAGAAGAACAGGGTACTTGTGGCCCTGCTCTTTCTTTTGACGATCCTGTTTGCATTCACCTCACAAAAAATCCGTTTTAACGGGGACATTTCAACATTGAACTACCTGACCGACAGGCTGGCTGCATCCGAAGCCAAACTCAAATCCATCAGTTCGGTGGCCAACAGCTCTGTTTACCTGGTGACACAGGGAGCGACCATGGAGGAGGCATTGAAGAAACTTGAGGTGAACCGGGCCTTGCTCGAATCATGCAGGCAGGAGGGCATGGTCACAGAAATATCCTCGGTATCGGAACTGATGCTTAGCGCTTCATTGCAGAAAGAGCGAATCCAAAGGTGGGACCGGTTCTGGGATGAGGAGGACCGGAACCGGGTGGAAAACTTCGTTCGTAACAGCGGTTCCCACTATCATTTCAGGGACAATGCTTTTGAATCCTTCTTCGCACTTCTGAACAGGAAGTTCGAACCCATTCCCCTGAGGGACTATGAAATTCTGATGGATCTGTTCCTGGATAATTACGTGGATACAGAAGATGGCGTCACTTCGGTGGTTTCAATCCTGAAGGTGGAACCGGAACAGAAGGAGCAGCTCTTCAACAGGCTGGGAGATTCAAAGGATTTTATCATTTTTGACAACCAGTATTTCATTAACCAGTTTTTTGAGGTGTTAAAGGAGGACTTCAACAAACTGGTTACGATCTCGATGATCGTGGTATTTTTGATCCTTCTTCTTTTTTTCGGAAGGATTGAAATCGCCCTGATCACTTTTATCCCCATCATGATCAGCTGGCTGTGGACCCTGGGTTTAATGGGGTTGTTCAACATTGAGATCAATATTTTTAACATCATTATCTCCACATTTATTTTCGGCTTGGGGATCGATTACTGCATCTTTATCATGAACGGCATGATAGCCAACCACAGGGAAGGGGACGTGAGCCTGGCACCCTACAAGCTTTCGATACTTCTGTCGGCCCTGACCACCATTGCAGGCATCGGGGTGCTGATTTTTGCCCGACACCCTGCCCTTAAGTCCATTGCCGTAGTCTCTATTTTGGGGATATCCACGGTACTCCTGATCTCCTATACATTGTTACCCCTGCTGTTCAGATTTCTTACAAGAAGCGGCGGACGGAGAAGGCTGGAGCCAGTTACACTTTTCAGCTTCATGGGCACCATGGTCACTTTCATGCTTTTCCTTGGTTTTGCACTCATGGTCACCGTGATCCTTCCTGTATTCGTTATTCTTCCGGTGAAGCGGAGCGCGAAGAAAAAGATGTTAAGCCGGATCATCTTTCATTTCACTTCATTCATATCATGGATCGGATTCTTCATTAAAAAACGGTATATCAACAGGGAACTGCTGGATTTTGACAAACCGTCAGTACTCATTTCAAACCACCAGTCACAGCTGGACCTTATACTGATGCTCAGTCTCCACCCGAAAATGATCATCCTGGTGAACGAATGGGTCTGGAACAACATGTTTTACGGATACATCATCCGGTTTGCTGATTTTTACCCGGTCTACAAGGGGATGGACCATGACTTTGAAAAACTTCAGAAGAAAGTTGCTGAAGGATACTCCATCCTTGCCTTCCCCGAAGGCAGCAGGTCTCCTGACGGAAAAATCAAACGCTTTCACCAGGGAGCTTTTGGAATTGCCGGTATGCTGGGCCTGGACATTCAGCCGGTGATGATCCACGGAGCCTATGATTGTCTCCCGAAAACCGAACATATCCTTAAACCAGGCGCGATTACCATGAAGTTCTTCCCGCGGATCAAACCCCGTCCCACGGATTATAAAGGAATGAAAACCTACCGGTCCCAGGTAAAAGAGGTCACTGAATTCTACCGGGAGCAGTACAGAAAGCTTGATGAACAGGTAGGTACACCATTATACTACAGGAAAAAGCTGATCAGTCTCTATCTCTATAAAGGACCGGTACTGGAGTGGTACCTGAGAATAAAACTGAGACTTGAAAAGGAGTATGCCTTCTTCAACCACATCATACCCAGGGAGGCTTCCGTCGTGGACCTGGGTTGCGGATACGGATTCCTTTCTGTCATGCTTGGTCTGGTTTCCGGTGAAAGGCGCATTACCGGAATCGATTATGATGAGAAAAAAATAGCCGTGGCCCGGAATATTGCGTTACACATGGAGCATATCGAATTTTCAAGCGGTGATATCACTTCCGTGAAGATCCCCAACGCGGATTTCTATATCCTCAATGATGTGCTTCACTATATGCCCGAAGATCTTCAGCTCAAACTCCTTGGACAATGCATGGATCTGATCCCTGAGGGTGGAATGATCATTTTAAGGGATGCGGATACCAGACTGGCAAGGAGAACGCGCTATACCAAATTCACTGAGATCCAGTCCACCCGGATTTTCAGGTTCAATAAAACCCGGTATAAACTCACGTACCTGCCGGGCAGTGTCATTGAAAAATTCATTGTGGACAAAGGATTCCGTTATGAAAGGAAAGATCATTCCAGACGCACCTCCAATATCACCTATCTAATTACCAGATAAAAGCGCGACTGTATGACCGGGAAAGATTTTGATGCAGTGATCATTGGCAGCGGACTGGGGGGGCTTATGTGCGGAGCCATCCTGTCAAAAAATGGATTCAGGGTATGCGTGCTTGAAAAGCACCACAAAATAGGCGGAAACCTGCAGACATTTACCCGCAAGGGGGTCAAATTCAACGCTGCCATGCATTACGTTGGCACCATGGATGAGGGCCAGATCCTACACCAGGTATTTAGCTACCTGCAGATACTTGATGAGACCGGATTGGAGAAACTTGACAGTTCCAGCTATGAAACCATATACATGGGGGATAAAGTTTATTCACATGCCAATGGTATCGATAACCACAGGAAGCGGCTCCTCTCTTACTTTCCGGGCGAAGCCGATGCCATCGATGCCTATCTGGGACAGATCGTAAAGGTTTGGAACAGCACCAATGTGCTGAATCTCCTTGATTTCAGAAACCTCTATGATGCCGAAACCCAGTATACACAGGTTAATGCCCATGCTTATATTGACAAACTCACCGATAATGAGGAGCTGAAAGCCTTGCTGGGGGTAACCAGCGCATTTTATGCAGGAGTTCCACAGCGATCTCCCCTGATCACGCATGCGATTATCAGTTACCACTACATCCAGAGTGCCTACAAGTTCAGCAAAGGGACGGATCATCTGGCAGGTGCACTGGAGAAGATCATCCTGCAAAATGGTGGGGAAGTCCTTGCAAATATGGAGGTTGCTGACTTTCTGTTCGAGGAAAAAAATGCTTCCGCAGTGAGGTGCAGGGATGGTTCAGTAATAGAAGCCAGATCCTTCATTTCAAACCTTCATCCGGCTCAACTGGTGAAGCTTGTGGAAACGGGCAGGTTCAGGAAAGCATACGTGAACCGGATTGAGGGACTGGACAATACCATCGGATCATTTTGTGTCTATATAAAATTAAAAAGGGGGAGTTTTAAGAATATCAATTCCAATGTTTTCATATCCACGACAAAGGATGTGTGGAATGCCGCAAACTATAAAACAGGCCAATGGCCCGGGGCGTGCATTATGTATACCACACCCGACCCGGACAATACTGCTTATGCTGAGAGCCTGACAGTGACCGCATTTATGAAATTCGAGGAGGTAAAACAGTGGGAAGACAGCACAGTGGAACAGCGGGGCGACGCATACAGAACTTTCAAGAAGCAGAAGGCGGATGCCCTGATCAGCCTGGTGGAAACAAAATTCAGTGAGATCCGTGAAGCCATTGATGAATATTTCACTGCCTCTCCCCTCACCTTTCGTGACTATACCGGAATCCCGGAAGGATCCGTTTACGGAATTCTGAAAGATTGCAACAACCCGCGCAGATCCTATATTTCACCCAATACCAGGATTCCTAACCTCTTCATGACCGGGCAGAATTCAGGGGTTGGTTTGCATGGTGTGCTGGGAGTCACCGTGTCAGCACTGTTTACCTGTGCGAATTTTATAGATATCAGTGTACTTTTGGAGAAGATAAAAAATGGATAGAACCACGATAAAAACCGGTCTGCTGAAATGGACAGCCATCGTCCTGATGGCGATCACCATCCTGGCTGTGCTTTTCAAAATGGCCATCACCATCAAACCCCCAGAGGTGGATGAAGGTTACGCCGGGAACCTGAAGCGGGTGGAACTTGGAGACAATATGTACACCTGTGAGGAGAGCTGGCTGAAGAAGAACGAGTTTGGACTGTGGGAGATGTACCTTGAGGGTTCCGGGTTTGAACTGGGAGTAAAAAACGGGATTCTGGCTGTGGATCTGATCAAAACCCAGGAGGAAGTTTTCGTCAACAAACTCCAGGAGATGGTGCCTTCAGATTTCTATATCAGGTTTCTGAAACAGGTGGTGGTGTGGATGAACCGGAAACTTGATGATTATATACCCATTGAATACCAGAGGGAAATTTACGGCGTGGCATTGTATGCTTCAGATACCTTCAGTTTTATAGGGCCATCTTATCAGCGGATTCTGAATTACCATACAGCGCATGACATCGGACATGCCTTGCAGAACATGAATCTGGTGGCGTGTACGGCCATGGGGATACATGGAAGCAGGACGGAGGATGGCAGGCTTTTGGTGGGAAGGAATTTTGATTTTTCCATGGGTGATGATTTTGCAAGGAACAAGATCATTGCATTCTATCATCCTGAAAAAGGCTACAAATTTGCCTCCGTTACCTGGGGAGGGATGATCGGTGTTGTCTCAGGAATGAACGAGCAGGGTCTGGTGCTTACACTCAATGCTGCAAAATCAGGCATTCCCAAATCCGCAAAGACACCCACTTCCATCCTGGCCCGGCAAATATTGCAGTATGCATCGAATATTCAGGAGGCCTGGGAGATTGCCGGACAGCATGAGACCTTTGTGGCAGAGTCTTTCATGATATGTTCTGCCAAAGATAACAGGGCCGTGGTCATTGAAAAATCGCAGAACGGCATGGCTCTTTACGATCCCGGTGGGGAAACACTGATACTGACCAACCATTTTCAAAGTGAATATTTCAGGAATTCTGACCTTACCCTGAAAAACAAGGCCGAAGGCGCTACCGTATACCGATGGGAGCGAACAAAAGAGTTGCTTGATAAAAAGGGTGTACACAATGTGGAGTCTTTTGCAGAGATCCTGAGGGACCAGAAGGGACTTGGGGACAAACCCATCGGGATGGGAAACGAGAAAGCTGTCAATCAATTGATCGCCCACCATTCGGTTATATTTGAACCCGGAAAGCTCAGGATGTGGATCTCGGCAAATCCCTACCAACTGGGTACTTACCTCTGCTACGAACTGAACAGGGTATTTTCCGATACCACCGAAGTCTCCGATCAGCTATTTTGCAGCGGGGAACGCATTTCCGAGGATCCGTTCCTCTATTCCGGGGATTACCAGGGGTTTATCCGCTACCGGCAAGAAACCAGGCAGATCAAGACAATGATCGATCAAAAGGAGCCTTCGGAAGCCAATGAGAAATTTCTGGATGAATACCTGCTGCTGAATCCGTATTTTTACTACCCCTACTTCCTGGCTGGCGAGGTTTGCCGTTTGCAGGGGAACCGACAGCGAGCTGAAGCGTTGTATAATCAATCCCTCTCCCTGGAAATCCCCCGGAAGGTGGACAGGGAGCAGGTAGAGGAGGCCATGGAGCGCCTCAAATAAGCCACACCTCAATTTTATAGGATGAACAAAGCCTTGTCTTTTAAAAGCCTCCGGGAGATCACAAACCACCAGTCCCAAAGTCTGGTCAAACAGCTGGACTATGTGATGCGGCATTCCCCTTTTTACATGAATCACCTATCCGGCTTCGACACGAAAGCCATCAAAACAACACGGGATCTGCAGATGCTTCCGGTGACTACCAAAAAGGAGCTGCAGGAGCGGAACATGGACTTTCTTTGCGTGGAAAGGGAAAGGATCATTGATTATATCACCACGTCGGGAACAACAGGAAGTCCCGTTACTTTTGCCGTGACCGAAAAAGACCTGGAACGGCTTGCGGATAACGAATATGCCTCTTTTACCTGTGCAGACGGCAGCAGCAGTGATATCTACCAGTTGATGCTGACACTGGACCGGAGATTCATGGCAGGACTGGCCTATTTCCTGGGACTGAGAAAAATGGGTGCGGGCATCATCAGGGTTGGGCCGGGAAATGCCGTTCTCCAGTTTGACACCATTCTCCGGACCTCTCCCACCGTCCTGGTCGCACTTCCCTCATTTCTGCTGAAACTGATCGAATATGCGGAAGAAAACCAGATCGATCTGAAAGAAACTTCCGTCAGAAGTGCTGTATGTATCGGTGAGCCCATACGTGACAGTCAGTTCAGGCTGAACAAACTGGGAAAGCGGATAAAAGACAAATGGGACATCAAATTATACTCAACCTATGCATCTACGGAGATGGGTGCTGCATTTACCGAATGCAGGGAAAGCAAGGGCTGCCATCTGAACCCGGAAATGATCGTGGTGGAATTCCTGGATGATTTTAACCAGACTGTGAAAGAGGGTGAACTGGGGGAGGTGACCATCACAAGTCTCGGTGTGGAGGGAATGCCCCTGGTCCGTTTTAAAACCGGGGACATCTGTCACCACTTCACAGAGAAATGCGGATGCGGAAGAAATACAGTCCGTCTGGGACCCATTGTGGGCCGCAAAAACCAGATGATCAAATACAAGGGGACAACCCTTTTTCCCCTGGCATTTTATGAGATTCTAAATGAGGTCCGGGAGGTGGAGAATTACATTGTGGAAGTATCCACCAACAGCATCGACACGGACGATATCATGGTGATCATCGGTTGCAAAGAACACGATCCCGGGCTTGAAAAATCGATCAAGGACCACTTCAGGGCCAAGCTCCGCGTGGCCCCTTCCATCCGCTTCATGGATCCGGGCGAAGTACAAAGGATGCAGTTCCCTAAAATGAGCCGGAAACCTGTAACTTTTATTGATAAAAGGAAACCTAAGTAATATTTCCCATATTTGGGTATGGATTTATCAAAGCAATTTGAGGTTATCAGGCCCTACATGGACCATGAGGTAAAACCAGCCATCGAACGGCTGGTAAACCACCCACTCTTCGAAAGGGTCCTGGGATACCTTTATGAAGGTCAGGATGCAGGGGAACTGAGGAGGAAGTTTCTGGAAATTGAAACCGTCGATCAGTTCCAGCTCTTCTTTTCCAGTTATACGGTCAAGACCATCATAGACAAAACCTCGCGGGGGATCACAGACCAGGGTTCAGAAAACCTGGATCCGTCCCAACCTTATCTCTTTGTGGCCAATCACCGCGACATTGTGCTGGATGCAGCCATTATGCAGTATCTTCTTCATATTCATGGACATACAACCTCGCAGATTACCTTCGGTGAAAACCTCATGACGGGACAGCTCCTTCTTGACATGGGCAAATTAAATAAAATGTTCACCTTTTACAGGGGAGGATCAAAGATCAGGCAATACAAGAATGCGCTTATCAATTCGGCCTATATCAACCATGTAATCAAGGAGAAGAAAGAGTCCATATGGATCGCCCAACGCAACGGCCGTACCAAAAACGGGGATGACCTTACCCAGCCGGGACTGGTCAAGATGTTCACGGTGGGTAAAGAGGACATTTTTGAGTCTCTTTCAGGGTTGAACATGTTACCGGTAACCATCTCCTATGAAATTGAACCATGCGATATACAGAAAGTCAGGGAGCTTTATTTGTCAAAAGAAGCGCCCTATGAGAAATCCCCCGATGAGGATCTGATGAGTATTTTGGCCGGTATCACCGGAGAGAAGGGCCGGATCCATTATGCGTTTGGAACACCATTGAATGGGTTTATCGAATCATTGGCCGGTGAGAATTTACACGACAACGAGATTATTGAGCGCATCGCCTCCGAGATCGACCGCCAGATTTACAGGGATTACATGCTGTGGCCCGGAAATTACATTGCATTCGATCTGCTGCATAACAGCCTGGAATACAGGAGTTTTTATTCGGAAAAAGAGAAGGGTGATTTTGAAAAATCAATGCATCATAAAATTTCGTCACTGGAGGGATGTGACCAGGACGAACTAAAAATCATGTTTCTTCAACTCTATGCAAATCCTGTCCTTAACAGGCGGACACAAACTGAGTTAAAAAATCCAAAGTAAAAACCATGTATAAGCTCCAGGCATTCTTCAACACAATGATTGTAGTTTTCCTGTGCCTTCCTGCACAGGCGCAGCAGATTCCCCTGCCTGAACACCCGAGACCCGATTTTGAAAGGGAGGAATGGATCAACCTGAACGGAAACTGGGGATTCCGGTTCGATCAGGAGGATGTGGGTCTGCGGGACCAATGGTTCAATGAAGCAGATTTTGAAGAAAAAATAGTTGTTCCTTTTCCGTGGGGATCACCTCTTTCAGGAATTGCTAACCGGGCAGACCTGGGATGGTACAGCCGCCATTTGGATATCCCTGAAGCGTGGAAGGGAATGCGTACATTCCTGGTGATCGGTGCCTGTGATTGGAAAACCGACGTATGGGTCGATGGAACAAAGGCGGGATCTCACCAGGGAGGGTACAACCAGTTTGAGTTTGACCTGACCCCGCTGGTTACTCCCGGAAGCACGCACCAGCTGGTCTTGCGGGTGGATGATACGGAACATCCTTTCAAACTCTATGGAAAACAGGGATATGGAGATGCCAAAGGGATCTGGCAGACCGTCTACCTTGAAAAAAGGGCTAAAATCTCACTGGAATCCATTCACTTCACTCCTGATACGGACAACAAGCTGATCAAAGTCTGGGCGAGACTGGACCGGCCGGCTGATGAAGAACTCCTTGTATCACTCACCTTTCCAAACGGGGAACTGGGAGCCATTTCATCTCCTAAGATCAGGAAGAATCAGCAGGAGATCGAATTTCAGGTGCTTGTCCCGGACCCGCACCTCTGGGAACTGGACGATCCCTACCTCTATGATGTGGATGTTGAGCTATCCGGCAGAGAGACGCTGCCGGACCGGGTGCACTCCTATTTCGGCATGAGAAAGATCAGCATCATGAAGCTGCCGGGGACAGAATTTCCTTATGTGGCCCTGAACAACAAGCCGGTCTACCTGAAGCTCTGTCTCGACCAGGCCTACCATCCTGACGGATTCTACACCTATCCCAGCGATGCATTCATGAGGGATGAGATCATCCGATCAAAAAAGATCGGGCTCAATGGCAACCGGATCCACATCAAGGCGGAGGTTCCACGCAAGTTGTACTGGGCTGACAAGCTGGGACTGCTGATCATGGCCGATGTTCCCAACTTCTGGGGAGAACCGGATGATGCAGCCAGGGCAGAGTGGGAATATGCCATGCATGAAATGATCGAAAGGGATTACAACCACCCTTCGATTTTCTCCTGGGTACTCTTCAATGAAACCTGGGGACTTTTTTCCGGAAGCGGCGACGAGCGGAAGTATTTGCCTGAGACACAACAGTGGGTAAGAAAAATGTACCATGAAACAAAATCACTGGATCCTTCCCGGCTGGTGGAGGACAACTCTGCGTGCAACCATGATCATGTGGAAACAGACCTGAATAGCTGGCATGCATACCTGCCGGGATACAGTTGGGAGCAGTTTCTCTCCGAAGCCGTTGAAAACACCTTCGAAGGATCCGCATGGAACTTTACAGGTGGAAACAGGCAGACGCAGGTTCCCATGCTGAACAGCGAGTGCGGGAATGTTTGGGGATATGAGGGCAGCACCGGTGATGTGGACTGGAGCTGGGATTATCACATCATGATGAACGAATTCAGAAGACAGCCCAAAGTGGCAGGATGGCTGTACACGGAACACCATGATGTGATCAATGAATGGAATGGTTACTACAAATTCGACAGGACGGAAAAATTGACCGGGTTGTCCGATTTTATTCCGGACATGACGCTTTCTTACCTGCACAGCGATGTGTACCTCTCCACCGGGTCTGAACTGTGCGTGGAAGCGGAACCGGGATCACAGGTGGAAGTACCGCTGTACCTCTCCGTGATGACCGATGAAGTTCCGGCTGACCACTATATCCTGGATTATGAGCTGGCGGGCCGGGATAAAACCGGGAAATACAGGTATGAGCTTTTCAACAGTATAACCCTGCCTTCAAAGCCGTGGTTTAACGGTCCGTTAAAACCCTTGGAGATCCCGATGCCGGAAACCCCCGGCCTGTACAACCTTACGCTGAGGCTCAGGGACCAGAACGCGTATATATACCACCTGAATTTTACAAGTTTCCTGGTGGAGGAGGGTAAGCCGGAATCCCATCCCAACCGGGTATCTTTTGCTCCGGCATCATACCGTGAGGCCAAATGGTCACAGGGAAACTGGAACATCCTGGACGGATTGAAAGTGAACGGTGCCGGCTCGGGATACTTTGTGTATAATGTGGAGATCCCAGGCTCCATACAGTTGGATGAGGTTCAGAATGCAACCCTGGTTTTCGAAGCATCGGCTAAAAAACTGAATGGAAAGGACCGGGTAGACAAAAGTGAAATGAACGGAGATTATATGAGGGGCAAGGGCACCTTTGATCCCAGCCTCAATCCCAACTCCTGCCCCATGACCGACTCCTACACGGATCCGACCATCCTGAAGGTAGTGGTGAACGGACATGTGATCGGGACCTTCTACCTGGAGGATGATCCTGCGGATCACAGGGGGGTGCTCTCGTGGCATTCCCAGCCCAGGGACCGGAAACTCAGGGAGGCCGGCTCTTACGGATATCTTTGCAAGGCCGGAATTCCGCTTGAGCTTCTGAAGAACCCGGATAATGGCAGTGTGGAGATCCGTTTTGAAGTGAGCGATGGATTGCCCGGGGGTGTGGCCATATTCGGAGAAAGGTTTGGCCGTTACCCCTTTGATCCCACCCTGTTGTTTGAGTAATTTCTATATTTGCTTTGGCAACCAATACTTTTTTAAATGTCAAAATTAATTGTCAATAGTTATAAGGAATTTGAAGGATTTACCGGAAAGGAACTGGGCGCTTCAGATTACCACAGGGTCACCCAGGAGCAGATCAGCCGGTTTGCGGAAGCCACGCTTGATCACCAGTGGATCCATGTGGATACGGAGAGAGCTAAAAAGGAGAGCCCCTATGGATCAACCATTGCACACGGATACCTTTCCATCTCGCTGCTGCCCTATTTGTGGGACCAGATCATCGAGGTAAACAACATCACCATGCTGGTCAATTATGGCATTGATAGCCTGAAATTCGGTCAGCCCGTGCTGGTCAACAGTGAGGTGAGGATCAAAACCTGGCTGAAATCCATTGTGAACCTGAGGGGAACCGCCAAGGCTGAGGTTGAGGTGGTTATGGAGATCAAGGACAGCAAGAAGCCTGCTTTCAAAGGCGTTGTTGTTTTCCTCTACCAGTTTAAATAGCACAGGCAAGCTCTGTATATCCATATCAAGCATATTTAAATCATACAATCGAAACAGCATGATTAAGAATATCCTGATTACTCCATTCCAGAAATTTGTAAAGATCGAGAGCCTCAGTGGCATCCTGCTGTTCGGGGCCACGCTGCTGGCCCTGATCATTGCGAACTCTCCCCTGGGAACCCAATTTCAATCCATCTGGCAATATAAAGTAGGCATCAGCACTTCCGGATTCGAATTGATCAAGCCCCTGATTCTGTGGATTAACGATGGTTTGATGGCCATCTTTTTCTTCCTGATCGGGCTGGAGATAAAACGGGAATTGCTCATCGGGGAACTCAATTCGGTAAAGAAAGCATCCTTTCCGGTGTTTGCAGCCATTGGTGGAATGGCCGTCCCGGTTCTGCTTTTTACTGTGCTGAATACCAACCCGGAAGCATCCGGGGCGTGGGGCATTCCCATGGCCACGGATATTGCTTTTTCACTGGCTATCCTGAGCTTACTGGGAAAAAGGGTGCCGCTGGGTCTCAAGGTGTTCCTGACGGCTTTCGCCATTGTGGACGACCTGGGAGCTGTCCTTGTGATCGCTGTATTCTACAGCGAAAGTCTGAAATGGTCGCTTATAGTCATAGCCCTGCTTCTTCTGGCCATCCTGTTTTTTCTGTCATACCGGAAAATCTATGCCAAAGGTTTGATCCTGATTTTTGGAGTGATCATCTGGGTCCTTTTCCTGAAAGCAGGGATTCACCCGACCATAGCCGGTGTCCTGCTGGCCTTTACCGTGCCCATCAGGCAAAAGATCAATGTGGATACCTATGTGGAAGGGCTTTGCGATATTGTGGAGACCATCAAAGAAAAGGGTGATTCCAAAGCCCCTTTGCTTTCGCACCGTCAGATCCAGGAGATCGATAACCTGGAGGACTGGACGGAACAGGTCCAGTCACCCCTGCAGCACCTGGAACATAAAATGCACAACTGGGTGGCGTACCTGATCATGCCCCTTTTTGCCCTCTCCAATTCGGGTGTCAACCCTGGGGGAGGCACGGACCTGGATATGACCCTGAGCGGGATCATCGTGATTGGACTTGTGGCCGGAAAACTGGTGGGAGTTGCTTCGTTTTCCTGGCTGGGAGTCAGACTGGGGCTTGCAGAACTGCCCGAGGGGGTTACCATTACCCAGATTATTGGGATTGCCCTTCTGGCAGGGGTTGGTTTCACCATGTCCATATTTGTGGCCAACCTGGCATTTCAAGACCAGCCTGCACTGCTGGATTCTGCCAAGGTGGGCATTCTCACGGGATCACTGCTTGCCGGCGTGTCAGGATACCTGGTGCTGCGGTTTGGCAGGAAGACCTCCTGATCAGTTAAAACCTTATCTTTACAATCACATTCATTGCTATTAGAGAGCCATTTTTGCAAAAGTCAAGGAGAACACAGGCAATTAAATTGCTGCCGGTTTTATTATTTAAAGGGTTTGTTTTATATTTAAAACGAATTAAGACCAAAGTTCAGAGTTATTATATTGTATTTCTGCGCTTTAGATCACTGCCAACAGCAATTAAATTATCATTTTATCAATTTATCCAATGATGGAGACCTTTCAACTTACAGAAAAGGAACTGGCCGAAATGAGGCAGTTCTACAAAGAAGAATTTAACCGGACCAGCAGCAGGTTATTGCACATCAGGGCAATCCTGAAACGCCTGGGTGTAGCCATGCCCGAAAATGACATTGAAGAGATACGCACCATTGCGAACATCCCGGGAATAAAGGCAGGCATTAAACAGGGAGCCGGGAAGAGAACAGTCAGAAAATCCAAATGGGAACTGCTTATCATGAAAAGAATGCGTCAGTTGAACAGACCAGTAACTTATGAGGAACTGACCGATGAAATCATGGCCTTCTCCAAGCTTCCTGACTCCAAAAGAACCAGCACAAAACAGGCTGTTGTCAATGTTGTTTTCCGCCTGCGGACCCGGGATAGAAAACTGGATACATTCTCCATGGGTACCAGGGAAAAATACATTGGGCTTAAAAGCTGGTTTGATGCCAAGGGTTTGATTAAAAAGGAGTATACTGCCAAGATCAATGCGGGAAATAGGGTAAAAAAGGAGAATAAGCGCAAAGTAGGCAGGCCCAGGAATCAGGTGCAATCCTCATGAGTCAGCAGACGCTGACCCACAAAAAAGCCCGCCTCTGACAGTGCAAAAGCGGGCCGGGAGAAAAACCTAATCCAATTTGCCGGATTAGTCGATATAGAATCCCAAACGTATTTCAACCCTGTTATAGATATCCGTATAGCTGAATTCCTGATTGTTCCATCCATAACTCTCCATGTAGGAAGTCCGCTGGTAACGGTACATCAATTCAACATCCCAGGCAAAATGGCTGCGGGTCCGGATTTTCAGTCCCATACCCGCTGCAACCAATGGTCCGCCTGAATAAGAGTATTTTGTATCATATTCGGAGTAAGCTGAAGACATGGGAAACGAATATCCTCCCTTGGCCACCAGGTAGGGTACCACATCTTTTCCCGTCAGGTCATACCTCAGATCCAGGAAAACAGGAAAATAATTGGTGGAAAGAAACTCTATTCCCACCCCGGCTCCGGTAAACAAACCCAGGGAGTTGAGCCATCCGTTGACCATCAGAAGGCTGAATGGTGCCACCTGCAGGTTGGTTGAGGATCCGGCCAGGAATCCCATGGAAGTGATGTTGACAAAACCATGATCAAATCCCGGGGGCTTTTTATTTGACTCCGGCCTTTCATAGGGTTCGGAAGTGATTTTTTCCACCTGGTCCATGTTGTAATACCAGATATTCCCGCACAGGTCCTGAACCTTAATGTGGTCAGCAGGTTCAACTTCCAGCAAATCCCCCCTGATCACGCTTCCGTTTTTCAGGTAGATGTGATCCACCTCCTGAGCTGTAAGCAGAGAAAATGATACTGTTGAAATCAAAATGATCAGCAGTGCTGTTTTTAGAGTACGGGGCATGGTATTGTTTTTGGGTTCAGGTTTCGTTAAATCAAGGATGAATCTCCCTCAATAAAGGTTGCGTCCCCAACGCAACCAGAGACCCCTTCGCTGCATCTTAGGAGCAAAACAGCCTGACCAAACCCTGACTACGATGAAACAACATGCTTTCCTGTTGATGATCTTCTTCTCTCTTCTCATATCCTGCTCGGATAAAAGACTGCAGACCTATACTGCCAATGTTCCCGTTTACATGTCATACGAGGAACTGCGGTCCTCCTGGGAAGTTTCAACGGGCAAAGCGCTGGTTAACCCGGGTAAGATCTATTTCAAGGACCAGGTCATGTACATCAACGAATACCGGAAAGGTATCCATGTGCTTGATCTGTCTGATCCAACAAATCCGCAAGTAAAAGCCTTTATAACCATTCCCGGCAATGTGGATATGGCCATCAGAGATAACGTACTCTATGCTGACAGCTACATCGACCTGGTGATGGTGGATATATCGGATCCCACCGAACCGCTGGAAATAAAGCGGGTTGAAGGGCTGTTTGAATATGTGATCCCACCCTTTGATGATGACTACCCCCTGGACGAGATTGACCAGGAGATGGGAGTGATCACCAGCTTCATTGTTAAAGAGATCACCCGGGAGGTTCATCAACCGCCATACCCATGGCCGGTTTATTATGATTACCGGGCAGAGTCTAGCCTGCTTGGTTCCACATCCTCTCCTTCCGGGGGTGTTACATATGGTGTGGGGGGGTCCATGGCCAGGTTCCTTGCCTATGACAATTACCTCTATGTATTGGAAAGTACCTATAAACTGAAGAGCATAGATATCAGCAATACAAACCAGCCCGTAATCAAATACGAGCAATACCTCTGGGGGAATATTGAAACCATTTTCATTTCGGATCAGTTCATGTATGTGGGTGCTTCCAACGGCATGCATATCCTGAGCCTGGAGGAACCGGCTGTCCCCATCCATCTGTCCACCTATCAGCACATCACTTCATGCGATCCGGTTGTTGTGGCCGGAAACAGGGCCTATGTGACACTGCGTGCGGGAAATAATTGCGGAGGTGACCGGAATCTCCTGGAAGTCATTGATATATCGGATAAAAATGATCCCAAAAGAATGGCATCCTATGCCATGACCGAACCCTATGGACTGGGCATCGATCAAAACACCCTTTTTGTCTGTGAAGGCGGGCACGGACTCAAGGTGTATGATGTCACGGATCCTTATGAAATCACTTCCAATAAGATTGCTGAATTCCAGGATATCCATGCCCATGATGTGATCCCCCTATCTTCATTTCTTTTTATGATCGGCGAGGATGGTTTTTACATTTACGATTATTCGGATCTGGATGATATCTCACTGCTGGGAACCCTCCCTGTCATCCCCATTGCGTATTGACCATTCACCGTTTCTCCTTTTAAGTCTGTCTGATTTTAGCTACTTTTGCAGCTTGAATTAAGATATGATGGCAGATGTTTGAAAATTTATCGGAAAGGCTTGAACGCTCGTTCAAAATCCTGAAGGGACAGGGAAGGATAACTGAGATCAATGTGGCTGAGACACTGAAGGATGTAAGACGTGCCATGCTGGACGCTGACGTCAACTTCAAGATCGCCAAACAATTCACCGAGGAAGTCAAAGAGGAGGCGCTGGGACAAAAGATCCTCACAGCAGTCAAACCCTCTGAGATGATGGTAAAGATCGTGCATGACCACCTCACCCGGCTCATGGGAGGTGAGAATGAAAGCATCAATCTCAAGGGGAATCCCACGGTGATTCTGATCGCAGGATTGCAGGGATCAGGCAAAACTACCTTCTCCGGTAAACTGGCCAATTACCTGAAAAGCAAGCAGGGAAAGCAGCCTTTGCTGGTGGCTGGTGACGTATACAGGCCGGCAGCCATCGACCAGCTCAAGGTGGTTGGGGAGCAGGTTGGTGTACCAGTATACACCGAAGAGGGGAATATGAACCCGGTGAAGATTGCCAGGGCTGCAGTGAAAGAAGCCAGGATGAAGGGATATAACATCGTCATTATTGATACGGCAGGACGTCTGGCCATTGATGAGGAGATGATGAAGGAGATCGCTGCAGTGAAGGAGGCCGTCACTCCCCATGAAATTCTGTTTGTTGTGGATGCAATGACCGGTCAGGATGCAGTAAATACAGCCAAGGCGTTCAACGACCGTCTCGATTTTGACGGGGTTGTCCTCACCAAACTGGATGGCGATACCCGCGGCGGAGCTGCCCTTTCCATCCGGTCGGTGGTTGATAAGCCCATTAAATTTGTCGGGACCGGTGAGAAGATGGATGCACTGGATGCATTTCATCCCAAACGGATGGCTGACCGGATCCTGGGGATGGGAGATATAGTCTCCCTGGTTGAAAAGGCACAGGAACAGTACGACCAGGAGGCGGCACGGAAACTGCAGAAGAAGATCGCCAAGAACCAGTTCGACCTGACTGATTTTATGTCGCAGATTCAGCAGATCAAGAAGATGGGAAACATCAAGGACCTGGCTTCGATGATCCCTGGCATGGGAAAAGCCATGAAGAACATGGATGTGGATGATGATGCCTTCAGAAGCATTGAAGCCATTATTAATTCCATGACCCCTCAGGAACGGGCCAATCCGGAAGTTCTGAACGGAAGCCGGAGAAAAAGAATAGCAGATGGAAGCGGCACAACAGTGCCGGAAGTAAACAGGCTGGTGAAACAGTTTGATGAGACCCGGAAGATGATGAAGATGATGACCTCCAGCAAAGGAAAACGGATGCAAATGCCAAAAATGCAATAATCGCTTGCGATTATTGCAGGGAATAGGAGAAAGGGAAAAGTAAAAGAATATTTATATGCAGATTATTGATGGGTTGGCTACAGCCAAAAAAATAAAGGCAGAGATCAGGTCTGCGGTTAATGACATGACAGCAAGGGGCAGAAGGGCTCCCCACCTGGCAGCCATCCTGGTCGGCCACGATGGCGGAAGTGAGACCTATGTAGCCTTTAAGATCAAAGACTGTGAGGAAGTCGGTTTCCGATCATCGCTGATCCGCTTTGAAGATGATGTAATGGAGGTTGAACTTCTTGCAAAAATCGGGGAACTAAATGATGATGATGATCTGGACGGATTTATTGTTCAACTGCCACTGCCGGCTCACATCAATGAACAGAAGGTGATTGAAGCCATTGATCCCAAAAAGGATGTGGATGGTTTTCATCCTGTCAATGTGGGAAAAACTGTTCTCGGCCTGCCTTCCTTTGTATCTGCCACCCCTTTCGGCATCCTGGAACTTCTAAAGCGATACAATATTGAAACCTCCGGAAGGCATTGTGTGGTAGTGGGTCGCAGCAACATCGTGGGAAGGCCCATGAGTATCCTGATGTCTCAAAAGACCTTGAACGCTACGGTAACCGTTGCTCACAGCCGGACGAAAGAGCTTGAAAAATTATGTGCCTCGGCAGATATCCTGATTGCCGCCATGGGACTTCCCGGATTTATCAAGGATTATATGGTGAAAGAGGGGGCCGTGGTGATTGACGTGGGAACCACAAGGGTTCCCTCCAAGGAAACAAAATCGGGATTCAGGCTGAAAGGAGATGTGGCATTCGATGAAGTTGCTCCAAAATGCGCATATATCACACCTGTTCCCGGTGGAGTAGGTCCGATGACGAGGGTATCACTTCTGAACAACACCCTTCTTGCAGCCAAGGGACCGGAATTCTAAGAAAACTGCTTTGCAATTTTATCAAAGATGAGCCGAATCTGTTTCATATTGCTGACAGTCCTGCTGTGCGGAACGGCGTCCGGACAGACAGACAGGGAAATCCTTGCCACTGGCACTGATACAACCGGTGACCGGATTAAATTCACCACTACGGAAGCCTGGACATATATCGATGATGCCCTCAAACAAAAGAGTCTCTGGAGGTCTGAATCGAATACGCTCAGGAAAGCACTGCTGCGACTCCTGGAGCAATCACTGGAACCCTATGATACTGTAATTCACAGTATTACAAGTCAGGATTTCAGATCTGTTGCGATTCATACCGGGGATCTTGAGCTTGTGGATTCCGTCAAGGTAAAGTGGATCAATGATTCTGCTCTGGTGATTGATCGCCGGGGATGGAATACCGGTCTCTATGTAAAAAATGTTGAAGAACTTGTTTACCCGGTGGACCTCTCTACACTGACCCTGTCCGATTCGCTGCTGGATGAAAACGGAATGCTTGACTCCACACTTTTTATACCCGATACCATCCGTGTCTTGGTTATCGATACAGCGGCCATCCGTTCACTGGAGATTGAACTGCATCAGTTTACAAACAACCATTTCATCCCTCCCCTGACAGAACCAGGGAGCAACCGGACTGCCAGGTTATCTGAAGATTTAAGCCATGTACTCTACTTTGTTCCAAACTCATCGTGGGTGGCAGACGTGAACTCTCCATTTCATATCCTGGACGGCAAGCACCACCTGGACTCCCTGCAATGGGCAGTCAATGCACTGCTTGATTTCACTGAAAGAAGAGATTCCACAAGGCTCCTGATCAACGATATGTATGGCAGGAAAACTCCGTTCTGGATCACAACGGGATCCGAAGAGGCGAAGAGGTTCTGGGTAAAGAACTACAACAACGATTCCATCACCCTGTGGGTTGGTAATCCGGGAAGCGGACAGATAAGCCTGCTGCTGGAAGATGATATCAATTTCAGCAGGATGATGAAACAGGAGATCCATTATCTACCCTCATTCATACTGGAACCGAAGCGGACCCTGGACGAAATGAAGTTGCTTGAACCTGTCCCCATTTACTGGGATTTTGACTTTTCAAGTATTTTTTCACTGAGCCAAACCTACATGGCCAACTGGACCAAAGGGGGTGAGAGCTCCTTCGCCACCATGATGGATATCACAGGAGGTGCTACCTACAACAACAAAGATGCCAAAACACAGTGGATCAATATCGGCAGGTTGAAATTCGGGACCATCAGCACACAGGAAAAGGGGTTCCGGAAAAACCATGATGAGTTCGAGATTGATTCCAGGTTCAACCGGAATGCCTGGGGCAAGATCGGCATGAGTTCATCATTTTATATGAAACACCAGCTGGCCAAGGGTTATAACTATTTGCCAGACACAGCTGTGGTGGTATCCAAATTCCTGAACCCGGGAACCATCACAGTGGGTATCGGGGCAGAGTATAAACCCATCGAAAAAACCACAATAAACATTGCACCTCTCTCCTATAAAACCACATTCGTGCTAGATACGGCACATATCGACCAGACCAAGCACGGGATCGATGCGGACAAATGGGCCAAAAGAGAGTTTGGAACCCAGGTGGTGATCAACAATCAGTTCAATCCTACCAAAGGACTTGAGGTCACAAACAGGATAAGGCTGTTTTCAAACTACTTGTATAAGCCTCAGAATGTGGATGTGGATTGGGAGATGATCCTTGAGCAGAAGATCAACTGGTTTTTTACGATCCGGTTGAATCTGCACCTGATCTACGATGACGATGTGCATTTTACCGTTTTTGATGCAGATGATATGCCCGTCCTGAATCCGGATGGAAGTGAAAAGAAAGTAGCGAAGGCACAGCTAAAGGAGTTCCTGGGTCTTGCTCTTTCATTCAGACTCTGATCATTCTAAAAGCCTTTCCATGGCTTTCTCCTTCTCCTTCATCTGGAGATGGTAATAGAGCTGATAAAGCCTGGATATGGTTTCTTGATCGAGCGGATCCATTTCGTAGGACCTCTCGAGCCATTTTACAGCCTCCCTGAACTGAACTTCGGACTGTTCTTTAGCAACCTGGTACTCCTCATTGCTGGAAATTTTAAGCGCAGACTCTTTCAGTTCAATGCCAAAGTTGTAGTAGATCAGACCAAGGTGATAATAGATCTTTGGATTATCAGGAGCCAGTTCAAGTGCAGCCTTCAAGTTTTCAACGGCCTTTTCGCGCTCACCCATGCGCCTGTATATCAAGCCCCGCTCCCACCAAAAAATGTAGTCATCAGGCCTGTAATCAATGGCTTCATCCAGTACCTGGATGGCCAAATCCATGCGGTCTGTATTGACCAGAAGATTGGTCAGGTAAACCACCACCTGGTTTTCATATGCATAGCGCTGAACCGCCTCCATCAGCACCTCTTCTGACCTTGCCGTATCTCCTTTCTCCCTGAGGGCCTGGTAAAGCAGCAAACTAGTGGCGGGAGCATGTGCGGCTTCATGTAAACCGGTGAGGTATCCGATGGCTTTGTCCCAGTTTTTACTCTCAAAGGCTGCCAGGGCGGTATTATAAACCAGACCGGTATCCACTTTTACATTGACCAGTTTGCTGGTATTCACCAGCAGGGCATATTCAAAGGCCTGCAATGATTCCTCATACTCTTCTTTCGCGAAATGATCGCGGCCAAGGATCCTGAAATCATTGGACAGGAGATAATATTTTTGTGAAATGGAGTTCTGAAGCCGTTCCCTTACATCCAGTTCCAGAGCACGCTCATAGGAACCAAATGCCACATACAGCTGGTCCGGATACAGGTTTGTCTTCTTGATATCCTTGTTCTTATACCCATCCTCGTATGCTGTCTGGCAAAGCAGTGCCTTGGCATAATAGGTCCTGGGCCACCGGGAGGTTTTTTCGTTCCAGACAGCCAGCTCGATGGCTTCTTTGGCATCATCATACTTGGCCTGGTCGATCATCTGGAATACGGCCACTACCCTGCTCTTTTGTCCACTGACACCGGGATTCACTGCTGTCAGGAAAAGCAACAACAGAACCCGCTTTATTACTAACCCGTTCACTCCTTCAATTTACATTCGTTCCGGCACCTCAATACCAAGCATCTCCATACCCGACTCGATTACCTTTCCGATCACCTCAACAAGCAACAGCCGCATGCTTACCTGTTCAGGATCCTCAGCTCCTAAAATACTGTATTCGTGATAAAACTGGTTGAACTCCTTGGCCAGTTCATACAGGAAATTGGCGATCAAAGAGGGATTCAGCGTATCAGAGGCTTCCAGGATAATCTCCGGGAATTCATACATCAACCTGATCAGGGCTAATTCTTTATCATTCATATCCAAGGATCCGGCAGTTTTTTCAATGCCCTCTGCCTTCCTCAGTACACTCATGACCCGTGCAAAGGTATACTGAATGAACGGACCTGTATTTCCGTTAAAATCAACAGATTCCCTGGGATCAAAAGTCATATTCTTTTTTGGGTCCACTTTCAGTATGAAGTATTTGAGGGCACCCATCCCTACTTTCCGGTAAATCTCCTGCTTTTCCTGATCACTGTATTCTTCAAGTTTGCCCAGTTCTTCAGACATCTGCCTGGCGGTAGAGACCATCTCATCCATCAAATCATCAGCGTCCACCACGGTTCCCTCACGGGACTTCATTTTGCCTTCAGGAAGTTCAACCATGCCGTAGGAAAGGTGGAACAGGCAGCCGGCCCAGGCATAACCCAGTTTCTTCAGGACAATGGCCAGCACCTGGAAATGATAATTCTGCTCATTGCCCACCACATAGATATGAGAATCAAAACCATACTCTTCATACCTCTGATGTGCGGTGCCCACATCCTGGGTCATGTATACCGAAGTTCCGTCGGAACGAAGCAGAAGCTTATGGTCCAGCCCTTCACCTTCAAGATTGGCCCAGACCGAACCATCCTCCTTTTTATAGAGGATCCCCTGTTTCAGTCCCTTCAGCACAAGTTCCCTTCCCAGTTTATAGGTCTCCGACTCATAATAGGTTTTATGGAAAGTAATTCCCAGCCTTCGGTACGTTTCCTCAAAACCGGCATAGACCCATCCGTTCATCTTTTCCCAAAGGGATCTCACTTCCGGATCATCGGCCTCCCAACGGCGAAGCATCTCCCTGGCTTTTTCAAGAACCGGAGCTTCAGACTCAGCCTCAGCTTTTGATTTTCCCTGGTCCATCAGACTTTTAACCTGCTCTTTATAGGTTTTATCAAATCGGACATAGTACTTCCCCACCAGGTGATCACCTTTGAGTCCCGTGGACCCAGGTGTTTCCCCATTTCCATCCTGCTGCCAGGCTACCATGGACTTACAGATATGAATGCCCCGGTCGTTGACCAGGTTTACCTTGGTAACCCGGTTCCCGGCTGCCTCGACTATTTTTGATACTGCATGTCCAAGCAGGTTGTTTCTGATATGCCCCAGGTGCAGAGGCTTGTTTGTATTGGGAGAGGAAAATTCGATCACTACATTTGAGGAATTATCAGTGAGGGGTAATTTCCCGTAAAGGGGATCACGAAGATCAGTATCAAGCAGTTCTTTCCAATAGGTGACGGAAACCGAAAGATTCAGGAAACCCTTGATGACATTGTAACCCTTTATCAGATCTGACCTGTCACTCAGTTGGCTTCCAAGGATTTCAGCCGCTTGTTCCGGTGCCAGTCTGATTATCCTGAGCAGTGGAAAAACGACGATTGTGAAATCTCCTTGAAACTCCCGGCGGGTTTTCTGTATCTGCACCAACTCCTCCTCTACCGCAGTGTTCCTGAGATCCCGGATGATCTGGATGACAAGGAGCCTAATATGTTGTTCTATCCGCTTCATTGTAAATTAAACCAGTCCGCAAATATAAAAAAAAAGATCCCCCTGCAGGCGCAGAGGGACCTTAAAACTAAACTAACCCTAAAACTAAATCTATGAAAAGAAATGTAGATGAAAAGAACGAAATTATCTAACTGATAATCAATAAACTTTCTACATCTTATTAAACGTGAAACAGAATAAAATGTTGCACTGTTTTTTTAAAAATATATTAAAAAATGTTAATAAATTATGCCTTATCTTTAACCATTAGATACCTGATTTGAGCCCGGGTTTAAGATGCAGCAGCAATATCTTCATGTGATCGCATTTAATATCCCTTTCCCTGCAGATTATGGAGGGGTAATCGACATTTATTATAAACTAAGAGCACTGAAACAAGCGGGCATCCAGATCATCCTTCACTGTTATACCTATGGCCGTGAACCTTCCAAAGAACTTGAGGATATATGCTCTAAGGTGCATTATTATAGCCGGAAATCCGGATTGGCATACTTCCTTAGAAGCGATCCTTACATTGTTACCACCAGGAATGCAAAGACTATGCCACAAATGATTTTCGGGGATAGTTTTCCTGTGTTATTTGAAGGGCTTCATTCTACTGCTTTGTTACGCAGTTGTGCTACCGCAGGAAAAAAAACGCTTGTCCGGGCCCATAACGTGGAACATGACTACTACAGAGCCTTATCCAGAAGCGAGAGCCGGTACTTTCAAAAAGCATTTCTTTATGTGGAATCCATCAAGCTTAGAAGATACGAAAATGTGTTGGTGAATGCCGACCATATACTGGGTATTTCCAGAGCAGAAACAGATTACTTCATGAATAAATTCGGGAATGCACAATTTATTCCTGCCTTCCACAGATTTGACGAAGTTTCCATTCAACCGGGCACAGGGGATTATATCCTGTTTCACGGGAACCTCGGCGTGGCAGAGAATTCTGATGTATTTCTCAGGATTGCCAGGAATGTGCTTTCAAAAACCTCCCACAGGGTGGTGGTGGCAGGAAAAAATCCAAACAAACAGTTCCTCCGCAAAATCGCTGCATGGCCTAACATTGAAGTAATCGCCAACCCGGCAGATGAAAAAATGGATGATCTGATCCGGAATGCGCAGGTAAACCTGCTCTATACAGCCCAATCAACAGGGATCAAGCTGAAGCTGCTTCATGCCCTTTTTGGCGGCAGGCATTGCCTGGTGAACCGTGAAATGGTAGAAGGAACAGGACTGGGCCACCTCTGTTCGTTGGCCAACCGCCCTGAAGAAATGATGAACAGACTGGAAATATTAATGGAACTCCCCTTCACCACAGAGCAGGTCAGGGAGAGAAAAAAGACCCTGCAGGATTTTTCCAACAGGGCCGGTGCAGAAAAAATTCTTCGGTTGCTGGGCTAATCTCCCGGTTCCACATGTTCTTTTCGCTCTGGCCTGTCCAGAATGGAAAAGATCAGCACGATCACAGCGGCTGCAGCCAGTATCACCATCAGCGATTTGAACATTCGGGCAATCAGGTCTTCTATATCTACGATTTCCCAGATACCCAGAATAGCAATCACTGAAAAAAGCAACACAAGAACTGACAATGTATAGGCAATGGTCTTTTTTACGCGCATGATTTCAAAGTTTTTAAACGGGTCAAATTAGTAAATTATACATCCTGTGTCAAGAAACGGGCCAATTTGTAAATACTTCCGTAGATTTCTTCCTTCCCATTCCCAATCATTTTCCATTGAAATCCGCTCTCTCCTGAAGACACTTCAATCCGGGTTGATCCTTCACCTTGAGTCTCATCAAACCCAAGCCTCTCCATTGCCCTCCTGGTCCAGGCCAAAGCCTGGTCTGGCGCTCCGCTGAGATGAATTCCACCTCTGGGCTGCAGCGGATACCGGAATCTTCCCGAATCCAGATCAAAAGCGATCCCTGAGGTTTCAAACAAGCTGTCAAATAATCCGGACAGACCCAGATCCTCCGGTGAACCTTCATATACCCTGCCTTCATCAATAACCCAGAACTTATCGGCAAGCATCATGGCCGTTTCCAGGTCATGGGTAGAATAAAGAACGGTTTTTCCCTGGTCCCTGAATTTGGACAGGATACGGACCAGTCCGAATGTATTGGGAATATCCAGGTAGGCTGCAGGCTCATCCAGAACCATCACCGGGGTATCCTGGACCAGCGCACGTGCGATCATTACCCGTTGTCGCTCACCGTCACTGAGCTGATCAAGATTCCGTTCCATAAAATTCCCCATTCCAACTTCCCGGATGGCCTTCTCTACCATGTTTTGATCCTCCTTTCCCAACCTTCCATTCCAACCTGTATAAGGCATGCGACCCAGGGATACAAGCTCCCTGACTGCAATGGAAGGCAGCCTCGCCACCTGGGATGAGACATAACTGATGGTCCTTGCCCTGACCCTGTGATTGAATTGCTGAAGGGGTTTTCCGTTGAGCAGACACTCCCCCTCAAGAAATGGGATCAATCCCAGGATAGAGCGGAACAGTGTACTTTTGCCTGTGCCGTTGCGGCCTACAAGCGCGATCATTTCACCTCTGTCTGCCCGGAGGTTCACACCCTTCAACAGAGGTTTATTCTTCTGGTAACCAATGGATATCTGCTGAAGCGAGATCAAAATGATTGTGCTTTTCTGTTTATGATGACCAGCCAGATCACCACGGGAATCCCGATCAGGGAAGTAACCGCATTGATGGGCAACACACGGTCAGTCCCGGGAAGCTGGGATATGATATCACTCATCACCAGGATAACCATTCCGCTTACCATGGTAGCAGGAAGAAGCGTACGGTGATCAGACTGCCTGAAAAGAAAACGGGCGATATGTGGAACTGCAATACCGATAAACCCGACGGGACCGCAAAAGGCAGTGATGGTACCGGTCATGATGCTGGTTGTGGCAAATATAACTGTTCTGGAGCGCCTGATCTTCACCCCCATGGTCACCGCATACTCTTCCCCCAGCATTAAACCGTTCAGAACCTTTGAATACCCTGTGGTAAACACCAGCAGAGGGATAACAGCCAGGGCCATAATCATCAGTTGTGAACCTGAGACATTCCCAAGGCTCCCCATGCTCCAGATAACAAACGATTTCAATGCATCGGCCTGACTGAAATACTGCATGATGCTGATTACAGCAGCAAGTCCGCTCGAAAACATGATCCCCAGGATCAGAATGGTGAGACCATCCTTGATTCTGAAAGAGACAAACAGAAGCAGAAGCATGACCATCCCGGCACCCATCCATGCAGCCAGGGCAAGACTCCATGTGGCCACCAGTCCTGCAGCACCTGTTCCCAGTACGACCAGCGCAGCACCGAAACTGGCCCCTGAACTTATTCCCAGTACATAAGGGCCTGCCAGGGGATTCCTGAAAAGGGTCTGCATCTGTAAACCACACAGCGGCAGGGAAGCGCCTGCAAGCAAAGCAACAGCCACGCGTGGAAGCCGGAATTTTGTAAGAATAACCAGTTGAGGTTCTGTTAATGGTTCAATTTGTGCAAGGTGCCTTGCCATATCAGAGAAAGTAATCCGGATACTCCCCAGCCTGATGTCCGCAAGAACCAGTACCACAAGCAACAGTACCAGGGAAAGCAGGATCAGGATACTCCGGAGGCGGCTTTTCACTCCCTACTTTTTTAGATCTTCCACCACCCCGGCCAACTGGATCAGGTCCAGTTGAACCTGCTTGTAATGCGCTTTGAGGGAGATGGAATCAGCATCTGATTCAGGATGATTGGTCCTAAATATCAAGTCATTGCGAAGCAATACAAGCTTCTTAATTACATCGTCAAATTTATTCTCAGAGAGATCCTGTGAAAAATACCTGTAGGAGAAACACTCCTGCAACAGCGAAAAAGCAAGTTTGTTGATGTCTTTTTTTAAAAGCCTGATACTTGCCATGGTCACGGGTATTGGTTATACCCAAAAGTAACGATTATTTTAATTTCTTATAATAAAACAAGGCATGATCATCCAACAGTCCGGGATGGAATATGGAAATGAGGTCGGCAAGGATCAGGTCCGGACGAACTGTACCCGATTCCCAGTAATCATTGCCTCCTCCCGGACTCATCCGGGCATTGTTGTTGTAAACATTGCCCCTGCCCACCACCGGGAGTCCTCCTAATCTTGGATCAAAACGGATCAGTTCATCAAGGGTGCCGGCCATGCCGGGATTGATCCATACATCGGCGTTGACAGCTCTGGAATAAACTGCTTCAAGGTCCATGGGAATGGCTTCAGTGGAAAGGTCATCGTCCCACAGGTATCTTCCTCCCGCATCCAGGATCAAACGTGACGCATAACTCCCCCCTCCTGCCACATACCAGGTATCCTTCCAGGGCAATCCAATCATCACCTCCGGTTTCTCTTCCAGACCTGATGTTATTTTTAGAAGTGCATTGTATGCTGATTCGACCCTGTCAAAAGTACGGTCAGCCTCTTCTTCCATATCATAGAACCGGGCAAAAAAGCGAATCCATTCGGCTTTGCCCAGGGGATGATTTTCAAGATATTCAGCACAATAAACCACCTGTATGCCCATATCATTCAGTTTTTCCGCAGCAGTAGTTACGTTGCCTTCCACTCCAAAAAAGAAGACCACATCGGGATCCAGAGCCACAATGGCCTCATAATTCAATCCCTGGTTATAGCCTACCTCCTGAATCAGACCGCCCTCATTTCTCTCCCCGACTCCCTGGTCATAAATAAACGCTTTTCCGGAAGCTCCCTTGATGGTTTCTGACTTACCCAGTTGACTGATCATGGCCACATGTGTGGTAGACATGGCCACCACCCTGGTAACAGGAACTGAGATAAAGGGATACTTCTGAAGCGAGTCCGGCACCCGGGCCTCATCAGCGCCCAGGACATAGGTAAAGGTCATGCCTTTGCTGTTCTGCCATGGATTGAATACCCGGAGTATTTGGCAGGTTCCCCTTTCTGCTACAGTGAAACGCGAGGCATACCTGGTGAAGGAGGTCTCATGCTGCCCGCTTGCTTGTGTTGCTGCTGTTTCTCCCTTCCTGAAACAAGCTGTAATAAAAATGAGTATCAGGATCCCTGCAAAAATTATTCTCATGGGGAGATCACGAATTTATGTGTTTCCCTTCCAAAACCGGTTTCAATCTGAAGCAAATATATACCGTGATCCAGGGAACGAATATCAATTCGTCCGGGTCCCTGTGAATCCGACCTGCCGGTCAGCCGGATGGCCCCGCTCATGTCATACACCATGAATTCTGCCTGATCATGGCCCGAATGATCAGTTGAGAAATAGAGAAACTCCCCAGCCGGGTTGGGATATACCCTGAAATGACTACCAGGAACTGAAAGAACCGGATCGGTGGAGACCGGTTCATAGCCATCCAGGCTGGATTGCCCTGACCCAACAGGGTCCAGCCATGGTTTGAGGGAACGGTTTGATTCCCTGTTGTGGTCCCACGCCACATACAATTTGGTGAAATAATCATCCCTGTTCACCGTGGTACTGAAAATCACCCGCTCTTTCTCTGCATCGTATCCGATGGAGTCGCCGCATCTTGCGGCTCCCCAGCTCAATAAGCCGGTCACCTTTTTATCTTCATTGATCAGGGGCGATCCGGAGGATCCAGGCTCGGTGGAGCCCACGTCCCACTTTCTGATCCACCAGAAGGAGTAATAAAGGTAGTCAACGAATTCGGGATCAACATCCTCCGGCCTGGTGGTAGAAGAGGGAGCCCTGAAATCAAAGGAGATCTTTTTCACATCTCCCTGTGGATGGTGGATGGTGGTTGAGCCGGTGGTTTGGCTCTCCTCCAGGTCCCAGCCCGCATAACAGGCATTATAAGCATCGGGAGGAGTGACGGACAACCTGACCAGACAGAAATCGATGCTGTCCCCACTGGCCAGCAGTTCAGCTCCTGAAATGGACATATCAAGGGGGCCGTCTTCACCGAAACAGGAGGGGCTTTCATAGTTAAATTCAAAGACCGTTCGCTGGGCAATGACGTTCTGGTCAATACAGTGCTTCGCCGTCAATATCAACGGATCACCGTTATATGCCGTATTATTGATCAAAACCCCCGTGCAGTATTGGGTCAGGGTGTACAACCTCACCACGGAACGTTTTTCTGTCTGCCAGTCTGCCCCCTCCGCACAATTGACATCGATTTCACAATCCTCGGAACAGCCGAATTCACCTGCACAATAGCTGCGGGAGGCCAGTTCACCGGTCTCCATAAAGGCATGGGAAACAGATCCCAGGGAGAGCTCCCCGTAGTAATCCACATGGTCGGGTACCTGCAATTCAATGATGACCTCCTGACCCGGAACGTGTCCCACAGCCAGAATACCCGAGGATTTGTTATTGAGGTTCGTATAGGCTCCCTTGATGTGAAGCAGTTCCGGATCATAGATCATTACTTTGACATCCTTCTCCAAATGATACCTGTCAAACATCAATCCCAGAGAATAAGCACCCGGGGAGATAATATGGACCCTCCAAACCCTTTGATCGCCCTCCCTGATCCACGCTCCGTTCCTGTCTGGGGCCAGAGACACAGGACGCTCCAAAGCAAACTCAAGGGATTTGGAATAATAATATGCCTTCTGTCCGGATTGTCTCAGCGCATCCTCCTCCAGGGGGTCAAGCGGAGGCAGCAGGTAGACCACATCGGTGGCTTTCATCCGGCCGTAATCTCCAAGAACCTTACCCGGAACCTGAAGCTGGGCCTGGAGGGAGATCAAGCCGGTCAGCATTAAACCTCCCAGGAGGAGCAGTCCATTTGGAATTATTTTTTTCATGGGTGATAGTTCTAAATGTAGAGAATAAAACCCAAAGGTGAAATATTTTTTATTTTTGTTTAAAATCAGATGCAGATGACTCCGGAGCAGGCAAAAGGGAGGATTGAAGAACTTCGCCACATACTTCACCAGCACAACTACAACTACTATGTCAAATCCGAACCGGTCATTACTGATTTTGAATTTGACAGTTTGCTTAAAGAGCTTCAATTCCTTGAAGCATCACATCCGGAATTTCTTGATGAGAATTCACCTACCCAGCGGGTGGGGAGTGACCTGAACCTGGAGTTTGAATCTTTCCCTCACAGGTATCCCATGCTGTCCCTTGGAAACACCTACAACAAGGAGGAACTGGCAGATTTCGACCAGCGGGTGAGAAAGGTAACGGGTAACCAGGTTACCTATTATTGTGAGTTGAAATATGATGGTGTGGCCGTTGCGCTCACCTACACCAATGGGGCCCTTCACAGGGCCCTGACCAGGGGAGACGGAACACGCGGGGATGATGTAACCAGGAACATCAGGACCATCAGGACCATACCCTTGAAAATTGCTGGCAATGATTATCCGGACCAACTGGAGATCCGGGGTGAAGTGATCCTTCCTGCCAGAGGGTTTGCAGAGATGAACCGTGAGCGGGAAGAGAAGGGTGAACCTCCTTTTGCGAACCCGCGGAATGCTGCCTCGGGAACCCTGAAAATGCAAAACTCCTCTGCAGTATCGACCCGCCCCCTGGATTGCCTGTTCTATTACATTCCCGGTGAGCTGAAATTATTTGATTCACACCACGCCGGTCTGGAGAAAGCCAGGGAGTGGGGATTCAATATACCCATCTATAGCAGGCTTGCCCATAATGTGGAAGAGATCAATGACTTCATCAATTACTGGGACAAAGCCAGGGAAACACTTCCCTTTGACATTGACGGCGTGGTGATCAAGGTAGATTCCATCGCCCTGCAGCAACAACTTGGGTTCACTGCAAAAACCCCCCGGTGGGCAATCTCCTATAAATTTAAAGCCGAACAGGCACTTTCCCGGCTCATCAGCGTGGACTTCCAGGTGGGAAGGACAGGTGCAGTTACACCGGTGGCAAACCTTGAACCTGTTCAGCTGGCAGGCACCACCGTAAAAAGAGCTTCCCTCCATAATGAAGATCAGATCAGCTTGATGGATCTGCGGATCGGTGATTACGTGTATGTAGAAAAAGGGGGAGAGATTATTCCCAAGATCGTTGGGATCGATCATAACAGACGTGATCCTGCCTCTATCCCTTTTGAATTTATCAAAGCGTGCCCGGAATGCAAAACAAACCTGGCACGTAAGGAGGATGAGTCAGCCCACTATTGTCCCAACACCACGGGTTGTCCACCTCAGATCAAAGGCCGTATGGAACATTACATCAGCCGGAGAGCCATGGATATCAACGCTGCAGAAGCTACCATTGACCTGCTATTCAGGGAAGGCCTGGTTCACAATGTGGCTGACCTCTATATCCTTCGGTACGAAGATTTGGTGAAGTTGGACCGGTTTGCAGAGAAGTCTGCCCGGAATTTGCTGGAAAGCATCAAAAAATCTTTGAACGTTCCCTTTCCGAGGGTACTGTATGCGCTTGGGATCCGTTATGTTGGGGAAACCGTGGCCAAAAAGCTGGCCGAAGCTTTTTGTTCCATGGATGCCCTGATGAAGGCCGGTACCCAGGAACTGGAGGAGGTGGATGAGATCGGGGAAAGAATTGCACAGTCGCTGACCGAAACCTTCAGGGATCCCCGGCAACTTGACCTGATCCACCGGCTTGCCGGATATGGAGTACAGATGGAGTTGGCCCGTAACGAGGCTCCGATCAGCCAGATACTCAAAGATTTAACTTTCGTTATTTCCGGTGTTTTTGAGTCCCATTCAAGGGACGAGCTCAAAAATATAATTGAAAAGCATGGAGGCAAACACGCGGAATCAATCAGCAACAAAACGGATTATATCCTGGCAGGAGAAAACATGGGCCCCAGCAAATATGAGAAAGCCAGGAAGTTGGGCGTCCCGATTCTGAACGAACAGGATTTCTTATCCATGTTGTCCTAGCATCCTTATGATATAAATTGTAATTTAGGACTCTATGGCGAAGCTGAAAGAGAGCATTGGAAAAAGAATGCTTAAACGAAAGAGGAAAGGATTCATCCGGGATGTCAGGGTTCACAACTTTGAAACAGCAAAATCAGCAGTTGTCTTGTTTGAAGCAAATGTGACTGAATCATTTCAGGTTATCAAAGACTTCAGGAAGTTTTTGGAAAGCAAAGGGATCCGTTGTAATGTCTATGGATATGTATCTCAAAAAGAGGTGCCCCAGGAAATGCTCTTCTGGAAAAACTACGCCTTTATCACACGCAGCAATCTGAACTGGTACATGAAACCATCTGGCGAAAACGTGGAAGCTTTCTTTGCTGATGATCCGGACATCCTGATTGATTTTACCCGCGACATCAGGCTGGAGCTTCAATTTCTTGTTCAATTGTCCACTGCCAGGTTCAAAATCGGGTGTTTTACCGAGACAGAGAATGATTATGATCTGATGATCAACCTGACCGACCAGAATGATATCGGTTTCCTGGCAGAACAGTTTAAACACTACATCGGCATGCTAAATCCAGTTAATCAGTAATCAAATGACAGATCATCGACCATTTTCAGGAACAGGCGTTGCCATGGTAACACCGTTCACCCAGGAAGGCGAAGTGGATTTTACCGCGCTTGAACAGCTGACGGAAAGGCTGATAAGCAATGGCATCAATTACCTGGTTGTCCTGGGCACCACCGCTGAAACCCCTACCCTGTCTGCCATTGAGAAACAGGATGTAGTGCGTTGTGTGGTTCAATCAGGAGGTGGCAAGGTTCCGGTGGTGGTTGGCGCCGGAGGGAATGATACCAGGGCTGTTATACAGGGAATCAAGGAGATGAAGCGGGATGGTGTGGATGCCCTTCTGAGCGTGGTCCCCTATTACAGCAAACCAACACAGGAGGGTATATACCAGCATTTCTCAGCGTTGGCCGCATCCTCGGATCTTCCGATCATGCTTTACAATGTTCCGGGCAGGACAGGAATGAATATGTCGGCAAATACTGTGATCAGGCTGGCGATGGATTTTCCTGATCAGGTGGTTGCATTGAAGGAGGCCTCTGGGGACTTCCAGCAGATTTCAGATATCCTGAGGGACAAACCCACCGGTTTCCAGGTGGTCTCCGGTGATGACGCCATTACCCTTCCCATGATTTCCATGGGAGCCGGCGGAGTGGTCAGCGTGATTGGTAACGGATATCCCGCCATGTTTTCAACCATGGTCGCTGCTGCACTTGGAGGTGCCTTCGCAAAAGCCAGGGAACTGCACCATCGCCTCTCCCCCATGATGAAAGCAATTTTTAAAGAAGGTAACCCGGCGGGGATCAAAGCCTCCATGGAAATTCAGGGCTGGATTAAGAATGTTTTGAGGCTTCCGCTGGTTCCCGCATCTCAACCACTCTACCAGGAGATCAGGGAACTGGACCGCTTGCTTCACTGATCAAACGCCGGCCTGTCCCGGCCGGCCATGACAGGCCTTATATTTTTTCCCGCTCCCGCAGGGGCAGGGGTCATTCCGTCCAATCTTCTTCTCCACCCTGACAGGCTGATGTGCCTGGGTCCTGCCATCTTTTGAGGAACCGCCTCCGGAGGGATCATTGTACCGGGGCATCTCATCCTTGTTTGTTTCAAACTTACTCAGGTCCATACGCCTGGGAGCCTCAGCTCTTTTCACACTCTGGGGATCCTTCAGGGGAATATGTGCCTTCATCAGCGTGGAAACCACATCACGATTCACCTTGTCAATCATGGTAGTGAACAGTTCAAAAGCTTCAAACTTATAGATCAGAAGCGGATCTTTCTGCTCATACTGGGCATTCCTGACCGATTGCCTCAGGTCATCAAGTTCGCGCAGGTGTTCCTGCCACGCCTGGTCGATGGTAGCCAGGATAATACTCTTTTCATAGGAACGGACAAGCTCCTTTCCCTTGGATTCATAACACTTCTCTAGGTTGGCCAGCACCTGAAATATCCTTGTCCCATCCGATACGGGAACCACGATATTTTCATATACCTGTCGCTGGTGCTCATAAACCTGATTGATCACGGGCATGGCCTGATCCGAGATGCTCTCCTGCTTTCTCTTGTAGGCATCCAGAAGGATCTCATAAATGGCATCCACCAGATCCTGGCTGTCCTTTTTCTTAAATTCCTCCTCGGTGACAGGCGACTCAATGGATAAGAAACGAATCAGTTCCAGTTTGAATCCTTCAAAATCTCCACTCTGGTGAAAATCATTCACAATGCTTTCGGTGACGTCAAACATCATGTTTGCCAGATCGAGCCCGATTCTTTCCCCGTAAAGGGCATGCTTCCTCCTTTTGTAGATCACCTCCCTCTGGGAATTCATCACATCGTCGTACTCAAGCAGGTTCTTTCTGATCCCAAAGTTGTTTTCCTCAACCTTTTTCTGAGCCCTTTCAATGGATTTGGTGATCATGGAGTGCTGGATCACCTCCCCCTCTTTCAGTCCTAGCTTATCCATCATCCCTGCAATGCGTTCGGAACCGAACAGACGCATCAGGTCGTCCTCGAGGCATACATAAAACTGTGATGAGCCCGGGTCGCCCTGACGACCGGACCGTCCGCGCAACTGGCGGTCCACCCGCCGGGATTCGTGCCTTTCCGTACCGATAATGGCTAGTCCTCCTGCCTTCCTCACCTCATCGCTTAGTTTGATATCAGTACCCCTTCCTGCCATGTTGGTGGCTATGGTAACCGTACCTGCCTTACCGGCCTGTGCAACAACTTCGGCCTCACGCTGGTGCAGTTTGGCATTCAAAACATTGTGGTTGATTTTCCTGATCTTCAACATCTTTGACAGGAGTTCGGATACCTCAACCGTGGTTGTACCCACCAGTGATGGACGGCCTTCCTTATTAAGCCTGACCAGCTCGTCAATAACCGCATTGTACTTCTCCCTTTTGGTCTTATACACATAGTCCTGCCGGTCATCCCGGACAATGGGCCGGTTGGTTGGGATCACCATCACATCCAGTTTATAGATATCCCAGAATTCCCCTGCCTCGGTCTCGGCCGTTCCTGTCATACCGGCAAGTTTGTGATACATCCTGAAATAGTTCTGAAGGGTGATCGTGGCCCAGGTCTGGGTTGCTGCTTCCACCTTCACATTCTCCTTGGCCTCGATGGCCTGGTGCAGTCCGTCACTATACCGGCGGCCTTCCATGATCCGGCCGGTCTGTTCATCAACAATCTTCACCTTGTTGTCTATCACCACATATTCAACCTCCTTTTCAAACATGGCATATGCCTTGAGCAACTGATTCACCGTATGGATCCGTTCTGATTTCACAGCATACTCCTGAAGCATCCTGTCTTTGACCTCAAGCTTCTTCTTATCGCTCATTTCAGATTTTTCGATCTCAGCCACCTCACTGCCTATATCAGGAAGAATGAAAAATGCCGGATCGTCCGAATCACCGGTAATGAGGTCGATCCCTTTTTCGGTGAGCTCCACAGAATTCAACTTTTCTTCTATGATGAAAAAGAGGTCGTCTGTAACCAGATGCATGTTCTTGGATTGCTCCTGCATGTAGTGGTTTTCCGTTTTCAGCATCAGGGACTTGTTCCCCTCCTCACTTAATAATTTGATCAGCGGTTTATATTTGGGAAGTCCCTTGTGCGCCTGTAAAAGTCTGAAACCGGCCTTTTCGGTGTTGCCTTCCTGCAACAGGTTCCTTGCCTCGGTAAAAATACCATTCACCAGCTGGCGCTGAGCGTTTACCAGCCGTTCAACCTTGGGTTGGTATTCCCCGAATTCATGATGCTCTCCCCGGGGTATGGGTCCGGAAATAATCAGGGGTGTACGTGCATCATCCACCAGCACCGAGTCCACCTCATCCACAATGGCATAGTTATGCTTCCGCTGGACAAGTTCTGCAGGACTGTGTGCCATATTGTCACGCAGGTAGTCGAACCCGAATTCATTGTTGGTTCCAAAGGTAATGTCACAATTGTAAGCCTTGCGCCTTGCTTCCGAGTTGGGCTGGTGCTTGTCAATGCAATCCACAGTGAGTCCGTGGAATTCATAGATTGGCCCCATCCATTCAGAGTCCCGCTTGGCCAGATAGTCGTTTACGGTAACCAGATGAACACCCTTTCCGGATAAAGCATTCAGAAAAACCGGCAGGGTTGCTACCAGTGTCTTTCCCTCTCCTGTGGCCATCTCAGCGATCCTTCCGGAATGCAGGGCCACTCCCCCGATGAGCTGCACATCATAATGCACCATGTCCCATGTAATCTCATTTCCACCGGCCATCCATTTGTTCTTCCAAATGGCCTGATCACCTTTGATCACAATGGAGTCCCGGGAGGCTGCCAGTGTACGGTCAAACTCCTGTGCAGTCACTGAAAGCTCCTCATTCTCTTTAAACCGCTTTGCGGTCTCTTTGATCAAAGCAAAAGCTTCGGGAAGGATCTCATCCAGTACAACTTCATATCTATTGTCGATGGTCTCCTCCAGTTTATCAATCTCCCTATAGAGGGACTCTATTTCGGAAACATCCACCCCTGGATCTTCAGCCCGGCTCTTCATAAGCTCCAGGGAGGATTTCTCTTCAGCCACAAAATCAGCTACTCTATTTTTCAGGTTTGCCGATTTTTCCCTCAGCTCATCATTGGAGATATCCTGCAGTTTTTCAAACTCAATTCTTACTTTTTCAATATAGGGCGTTACTTCACGCATATCCCTATCTGCCTTATTCCCAATGAATTTCCCTATTATTTTATTCACATTCATAACCTGGTAGGTTTGTTACATGATCACACGTGTGCTTAGCATGCACAAATTTACTTTTTTATTTGTCACCATCCGACTTTCAAATAGCATACCAACAACGATTTCATGCACATTTGACAGAAATAAACAGAGCTGGTCCGGCGTACCTGCCGGCCAGCTCTGTGATTAAGTCCTGATACCCGGAGTATATGCTGCTAAACGGCAGCCCCTGCTGCTCCACCCCTCATGGACATGATGTCCCGGTCGAACATATAGAGGTTGTTCTTGCCCAACAGATTCAGCTTATCGATGATGGTCTTTACGGATGACTCCTCCTCAATCTGCTCATTAACGAACCATTGGATCCAGTTCTGCGTGGTAAAATCATTTTCTGCAATACACACAGCCACAATCTCATTGATCGAACCTGATATATACTTTTCATGAGCAAACACCTTATCAAACATGCCGAATATATCTCCAAAATCGGAAGGTGGCGTTTCAATCCCGGGAATAACTGCCTTCCCGTCTCTCTCATTGATATATTTGACGAGCTTCAGCATATGGAGCCTCTCCTCCTCAGCCTGGGCATACAACCAGTTTGATACGCCCTCAAACCCTTTGTTCTCGGCCCATGAGGCCATGGAAAGGTATAGTTGGGATGAATAATCCTCCTTGAGGATCTGGTCATTCAGAATTTTTTCTACTTTTTTCGGTAACATGGTTATTGTGGGTTTGGGTTATTTGGTTATCAAGATAGCAAGATAGCAAGATAGCAAGATATTTATTGATGAGCAATGATCCTTGCTAACTTAATCACCCAAACCCTCCATCCCCTGTTTTACATGTTCTCTATGATTGCAGTTCCGAATTCGGAACATTTCAGTTCACTGACACCATCCATCAACCTTGCAAAATCATAAGTAACCTTTTTCTGCAGGATTGCATTCTGCAGCCCCTCTACAATCATTTTGGCAGCCTCATTCCAACCCATGTATTCAAGCATCATCACACCGGAAAGAATAAGCGAACCGGGATTCACCTTGTCCAGACCTGCATATTTGGGAGCAGTTCCGTGGGTTGCTTCGAAAATGGCATGTCCTGTTTCATAGTTAATGTTTGCACCCGGAGCAATTCCGATTCCGCCCACGATTGCAGCAAGTGCATCAGAAATATAGTCCCCGTTGAGATTCATGGTAGCAATGACTGAATACTCTGCCGGCCGGGTCAGAATTTGCTGCAGGAATGCATCTGCAATCACATCCTTGATCAATATACGGCCTGAATTGAGGGCCGATTCCTGTGCCTCATCTGCTTTCTGCTTGCCCTCCTTCGCAGCAATCCTGTCATACTGGTTCCAGGTAAAGACCCTGTCTCCAAACTCCTGTTCGGCCAGTTCATATCCCCATTGCTTAAACTGTCCCTCCGTATACTTCATAATGTTCCCCTTGTGTACCAGGGTTACTGAAGGAAGCTTGTTCCTGACAGCATACTGTATGGCTCCCCTGACCAGTCTGGAAGTTCCCTCTTTGGAAATTGGTTTGATCCCGAAAGAAGAAGAATCCGGAAACCTGATGGTAGAAACACCCATTTCATCCACCAGAAATTTCTTCACCTTTTCACCCTCTTTTGTTCCGGTCATCCACTCAATACCGGCATAAATGTCTTCTGAGTTCTCGCGGAAGATCACCATATCGGTGGTTGTGGGATCCTTTACCGGAGATGGAACACCTTTATAATACCGGACTGGCCTGAGGCAGGTATAGAGGTCAAGTATCTGACGTAAGGCCACGTTCAGAGACCTGATTCCGCCTCCCACCGGTGTGGTCAGAGGGCCTTTGATGGCCACAAGGTACTCATGAATGGTATCGAGGGTATCCTCGGGCAGCCATATTCCCGTTTCCTTGAATGCTTTCTCTCCTGCCAGGACTTCCTTCCAGACAATTTTTCTTTTGCCTCCGTATGCCTTTTCTACTGCTGCATCAAATACACGGACCGAGGCAGCCCAAATATCGCTGCCTGTTCCGTCTCCTTCAATAAATGGTATTACAGGAAAATCCGGAACCTCTATTTTTCCGTAACGATTGATAATTTTTTCTCCGGTCATCATGAATATTGTTAGATTGTGTTTTACATATTGGATTACAATTATTGATCGCTTATGTTCAATCATCAAAATCCAGGGCGAACCGGGATTTTAACTGACCAAGCGCAGGATTCTTCTTTATCAGGAAATCCAGTTTATCCTGATCCGTATATATTTTCTTTCCGTTTTTTTCCATTTCAACCACATCTGTCTGGATCTCCACAAGCTCCAATCCTGCAGCCCTGCAAATAAACCGGGATAGATCTGGTTTTACATTCTTGATGAAATTTTCCCTTTGTGCTTCACTGTTCAGGAGTACCAGAATGGTCCCGTCTGCTTTCACAACCGGTCGGTTGTTTTGCAAGGTGCTGTATACCCTCGGTTTCGATTTTTCCACTGAAGAGGCATAATCCTGCCAGGCTTTTACAATCAGATCGGGATCCAAATCCTCTCCTTCAATCCGGCCGGAAGGTGAACCGGGCTCCGGTTCCTCCTTTGGGTGAACCTGCTCCCCGCCCGGATCAGCTTTCAATGATCCCTTGATTGAGATGGAGGGTTTTCTAACCGTCCGGCTTGATCCGTTGTCATTCTCAATGAGGTCTGTTTCATGAACATCCCCGATATCGGACCTGACTTCTGGTTGTCTCTCTGGCTTTAGCTCCGGCTTGGTGCCGGAGGAGGTCGATTGAATTTCAGCTAGCAGTTTTTTTTTTGAACCTCAGTAAGGTTGGCAAGCTTCACCAATGCAAGTTCGATGGTAAGCCGTTGGTTTCTGCTGGCCCTGAACTGAATGTCAGCCTGGTTACAAATCTCAAGTCCTTCGTAAAGGTAAGGCAGAGATACCAGCTTTGACTGGGACAGGTATTTTTCCCTGAATCCAGCACCAACCTCCAGGAGCTGAACTGTTTCCAGATCTTTACTGACCATCAGGTCCCTTAGGTGATCCGCATATCCATTGATAAAATTCCTGGCATCAAAACCTTTGGCAAGTACCTCATTAAAAAGTAGCAGCATGGTCGACGCATCACCTTCAAGGGCAGATGCAGTGAGCCTGAAATAATACTCATAGTCTAGTATATTCAGGTTTTTGATCACTTCCTTGTAGGTGATCTTTTCTCCGGAAAAACTGACCACCTGATCGAAAATGGAGAGTGCATCACGCATGGCACCATCCGCTTTCTGCGCAATGACATGAAGTGCGTCCTCTTCGTATTCCAGTGACTCTTTTCCTGCAATTAGTCTGAGATACGCCACAGCATCTTCTACCCTGATCCGGTTAAAATCAAAGATCTGGCACCTGGAGAGGATCGTTGGAATGATTTTATGTTTCTCTGTTGTAGCCAGGATAAATATGGCGTGTGCAGGAGGTTCCTCGAGGGTTTTCAGAAATGCATTGAAGGCCGCCGGAGACAGCATGTGTACCTCATCAATGATATATATGCTGTATGTTCCTATCTGTGGCGGTATCCGAACCTTTTCGGTAAGGGTTCTGATATCCTCCACTGAATTGTTGGAGGCAGCATCAAGTTCATGAATGCTGTAAGAACGGTTCTCATTGAAAGACTGGCAGGATTCACAAGCATAACAGGCCTCTCCTGATTCGGTAATGTCTGTACAGTTGATGGTACGGGCAAAAATCCTCGCACAGGTGGTCTTTCCAACTCCCCTGGGGCCACTGAACAGATAGGCATGCCCCAGGTGATGGTTGACAATTGAATTCTTTAAAGTGGTAATGATGGACGGTTGTCCGACCACATCTCCAAAGGTAGCCGGCCTGTATTTCCTCGCTGAGACAATAAACTTATCCATAAGCGCTGCTAAGATAAGAACAAAAGGGAAAAGGAGAAAGGGAAAAGAAAAAAGAGGTTTCTTCTTGGCTGTCATTCAAAAAGTTTCTACTTTTGCAGTCGATTTTTAACAAACTAAATTTTTATCTATGTTGAACCAATACGAGACCGTTTTCATTGCAACTCCCGTTTTGTCTGAAAGCCAGATGAAGGAAGCGGTCAGCAAATTCAAGAAGGTGATCACCGATGACAAAGGAGAGATCGTCTATGAAGAGGAATGGGGCCTGAAAAAACTGGCCTATCCGATTCAGAAAAAATCCACTGGCTTTTACCACCTGATTGAGTTCAGGGCTGAGCCTGAAACAATTGCCAAACTCGAAACCGAATACCGCAGGGACGAGCGCATCATCCGTTTTCTTACCATGAAAATGGAGAAATATGCTGTGGCATATGCTGAAAAGAAAAGAGCCAGAAAATCGGCAGAACCAAAACAGGAGGAAGTATAATGGCACAGGATAATTCAGAAATCAGGTATTTAACTCCGCCAACCGTTGAGATAAAGAAGAAGAAGTATTGCAGGTTCAGAAAGAACCGGATCAGATACATCGACTACAAAGATCCCGAATTCCTCAAGAAGTTCCTCAATGAGCAGGGAAAGATTCTTCCAAGGCGCCTGACAGGAACCTCTTTGAAATATCAGAGAAAAGTGGCAGTAGCCATCAAGCGCGCCCGTCACCTTGCGCTGCTTCCTTATGTAACCGACATGCTAAAGTAATAGGAGGAAATTCGACATGAATGTGATCTTAAAACAGGATATGCCCAATCTGGGACACAAAGACGACATCATTTTTGTGAAAGATGGCTACGCCAGGAATTATCTGATTCCCAAAGGATATGCCATCAATGCTACCAGCCAGGCCAAGAAGGTTCACGAGGAGATTCTTCGTCAGCGTGCACATAAAGAGGCACAACTGAAAGCCGCTGCCATAAAAATGGCTGAGGAACTGAAAAAAGTTTCACTGACCATTGGGGCCAAGACCAGTACCAAAGGAAAAATATTTGGTTCTGTCAATACCATACAAATTGCTGAAGCACTGATCGAGAAGGGTTTTGAAGTGGAGCGGAAGAATATTTCCATCAAAGACGACCTTATTAAGGAGATCGGAAGCTATTCAGCTACCATCAAACTGCACAAGGAAGTACTGGTGGACATCCCCTTCGAGATTGTTTCCGAGTAAACATCTCATCGCTAATATTGATAAAAGCCGTCCGGTTCACCGGGCGGTTTTTTTTTCACCTATTTTAAGGAAATAATCACATATGTTCGAAGGGGTATTGGCCGAGGAAGCCTTCTCCTGGTGAAACCGGGAACAGCGACGAGGCGAATGCCCCGAGAAAACGATATGTACTATTTCGCTGCGATGGTTTCGATCTCAACCATAACCCCCAGAGGCAATCCTTTTACCGCGAAGGCCGCCCTGGCCGGCTGTTTCTCGGGATAATACTGGGCGTATACCTCGTTCATGGCCTTGAAGTTATCCATGTCGGAGAGCAGGCAGGTGGATTTAACCACATGTTCAAATCCATACCCCGCAGCCATCAGTATCGCCCTGATGTTTTGCATGACCTGGGCTGTCTGCTCTGAAATACTGCCCTCCACTACCTTGCCCGTTTCCGGATCCATTGGGATCTGACCCGATATAAACAGGAATCCATTGATTTCAACCGCTTGAGAATAAGGCCCTACGGCAGCGGGAGCATGGTTGGTCTGAATGATTTTTTTCATAAGGTTGGTTTTAGAAATTATCCTGCCAGGATTTGTTCTTCTTGTATTTCAGATCGGCCAGGATGGATGATTTGGCATTGATCTGGAAATTATAGGATTTATAGGTTCCAAAAGGTACCACTGAAATGCGCATTTCCCAGCAATGAAGATCCCTGTAAATACTCAGGTTGGTCGTTGTAAACTGCTTCCGGTCCAGATCATAGCCCGTATTGAATCCGATTTTCCAGTTGGGAGAGAGGCTGAAATCGCCTGATGCACGAACTGTTTGAATAATATTGGACTCATCTTTTGGCTTGGTGTAGCTGAAACTGTAATCGATGCGAAGTGACCAGGGAATCTCAAAATCCACATAATCTCCATAATAATCCTCCCTGTTCGGATCATAGGTTTCCAGGGGATCCCTCCCTTTCAATAGTTCCGGATCATTCAGCTGTGATTCACCCCGGGGGTTCTCCGAGTCCGAATCATCATCCTTTCCCTGTTTCGATGTCAGGGAGAACCCTGCCGAAATACTGGCACTGGTCAGCCTAACCGGCTTACCGGTCTGTGAAAAATAGGTCTCCCTGGTCCGGGACCTGGTCTGATCATATCCAAACGGGTCCAGCACACCCCTGAAAGAGATGTTCAGCTTGTTGTTGAAGATCCTGGTGTTTCCATTGAAACTAACCGGGGTCCAGGCCGGGGTCAGGGTATCGGTATGGAAAATATTCAGGCTTGTGCTGAAGCCCAGGTTGTCCAGAATCTTTACTTTCTCCAATTCATCCACCGTATCGTTTTTAGAACGCATCTTGGCTTCGATGCTGTTTCGAAGCGTAAGATTAAGGGATCCTGAGGCCCCGTTAAATGTGGGTGTTCCGTATATCTGATCTTCATAGATGGAGTATACTTCAAGGGTATCCATGTTGACTTCATCGTATACTGCACGGTAATAATCTGCCTGAAGTTTTTTCATATCAGGAACATATGAAAAACTGGCTGAAGGCGTCATCACATGCCGGATGGCTTCCAGCCTGCCATCACCCTTAAACTGATACATCCCGTAAATCTTCGGTGATATTCCTGAACTGAAGCTCGGGAACAAGGAATGGGCATAGGAAAATTTATTGATCAGGGAGTCTTTTACAACGGGTTTGTAAGTCATTCCTCCGTTGCCATTATTGATCTCATCCCAGCGGGAGACATATTTATAGGTTTGCCTCGAATAGAACATCCCGTTATAGTTCAGGGAGGGGGTGATTGCAAAACTCTGAAACATGGGGGTTTTCCTGAACGGCTTAATACTGAGGCTGAGCGGGATACTGTGTTTGTAACCATTCTTCATGTCATCAAACACGTCCCTGGTGAACAGCAGTGAATCATAGGTGCTGATCCTGTTCTCCAGGATGCTGGTGTAACTCAGCTGGATATCCTCATACCACCTTTTTGGTCCGGTAGCAATTTTCCTTTTAAAGGGATTGATCCGTCCCATGTTTAATGAAATCTTGGGAAGGGTCATGCTTACTCCATTGGTATTGCTGTTCTGTGAGTGGTTCAGCGAGGCACTCATGTTAAACGGACTGTTGGGCCATGATTTGGTATAGGAGATGCTGGATTGCTTGGTGTTGGTCATCACACTGTTGATGTTCCGCGTATGGTTTTTGTCATAGGAGGAACTTGACAAATTCACACTGGCCCGGAAGGAACTGGAGGGATTTGCCCTGGAATCCTGGCTGTGACTCCACCCGATATTATAGTCCTTGCTTACACTGTAAAGCCCCTCGATGTCTTTATAACCGGTTATATTTTTGAAATATTTTACATTCAGGTTTCCCGAAAACCTGTAGTTCAGTTTATAGTTGGTTCCGATCCTGAGGCCCCAGGTTCCGTTGGTATAGATATCGCCGGTAAGCCTGAGGTCCATGTATTCATTCATGGCAAAATAGTATCCCCCTTCCCTCAGATAAAATCCACGCCTGTTTTCTTCGCCATATTTGGGGAGAACGATCCCGGAAGTCTTGGTCTTTGAATTCGGGAAAAATCCGAAGGGGATACCAATGGGCAGGGGAACATCCGCCAGGACAATGTATGCAGGTCCGGAAATGATCTTGTCGCCCGGCATGGATATGCCTTTGGTTATGGCAATATAGAAATGAGGGTGATCCAGATCACAGGTGGTGTACTTTCCGTTCTTCAGGTGAACGTGTCCGTTGGTCTGTTTCTTGGTCTGCTCGGCATGCAGGTAGCCACCCTCCTGCTCTGTGACCACCTCCTCAATATACCCTTTTTTGGTCTTGAAATTGTACTCAAGACGCTTTGATTCAAATGAATTATTGGGATCTGTAAACACCGGCTTTCCGCTTACTTTGCCTGTTGAATCCGTGACGCCGTTTGCAATCACCAGGTTCCGATCCATCTCATACCGTATGTATGCAGCAGTCAGTTCTATGTCTTCAAAGGTAATACGGGCATCACCATAGAGTTCAACCTTGCCTCCATCCAGCGAAAAAACCAGTGAATCAGTGGCAGTATATTCCACCTCCGACCCAATTTCATTGCCGGATTTGGCTTTGAGGGGAATGGAATCGCTGGGAGTGGTTTCATTTTCCAGCGAATCCATGACCATCAGCAAGCTGTCACCGGGAGCCTGAAAATCAACCACATCAATGGTGTCAGGCTGCTGAGCCTGCAATAATCCGCAGGTTGAAACAGTTAGTAAGATGATGAAAAGTATCTTAATCCGGTCGCAGTGCAATCTGAATAAATCTATTATTTTGTATGGGCCAAACGTACGTTTTAAAGCTAAACGCAAAGGTAATGCCATTAAATATAAAACGATCATTTCGCTGGATTCTTGTTTTAACATTTTTAGCGGCCTTTTGCGGGGGATCTGTTTGGGCTGCTGAGAATGATCTGCCCAAGGGGATCAATACCGTCGTGATCGATGCCGGGCACGGAGGACATGATCCGGGTGCTGAAGGAAAAAAGGGCAAGGAGAAAAACATTGCCCTTGCAATAGCCCTGAAATTCGGACATTATATTGAAGAGAACATTCCCGACGTAAAGGTAATTTATACCCGGAAGACCGATGTATTTGTTGAATTCTGGAAACGTGCTGAAATCGCCAATAAGGCCAAAGCGGACCTGTTCATCTCCATCCATGTGAACGCCCACGACCGTACCACGGCTCATGGAACACTGACCCTGGTGCTGGGACAACACAGAGCAGATGAAAACTTTGAAGTTGCGGTGAGAGAAAATTCCGTGATGCTTCTTGAAGATGATTACGAGACACGGTACGAGGGATTTGACCCGAAGTCCACCGAATCCTACATCATGTTCTCCCTGATGCAGAAAACCTATTTCAAGCAGAGCATCGAGTTCGGGGATTTCGTCCAGGAGCAGTTCAGGGAACGCGCTGGACGGAAAGACCTGGGGGTCAGGGAGCAGGGGCTCATTGTACTGGCGCAGACATCCATGCCCGGAGTGCTGGTGGAAACTGGTTTTATTTCCAATCCGGAAGAGGAGAAATTCCTGCTGTCCGAATATGGACAGGACATCATTGCTTCAGCAATTTACCGAGGATTCAGGGAATACAAGGAGGAAATTGACCGAAGAAGCAACAGGTCGGTGGTGGTGGATAATCCCCGAACAGTCAGTCCGCTCGTTGAATCAGCTCCCGCTGAGGCTCAAATACGGGCAGATCAGCTTGTCTTTTGTATTCAGGTGGCATCTTCACGCAACCTTAGCTCAACAGAACCGTCATCTTTTAAAGGATATACGGAAGTGAGGGTTGTTCAGGACGGCAGATGGTTCAAATATATGACCGGACAGGAATTAAATTACAATGATGCGCTGGCCAGTTGCATAAAAGTAAAGGAAGACTTTCCTGATGCCTTTGTTGTCGCATTGAAAAACGGAAAACTCATTCCGCTCAATGAAGCCATAGAAGAAATCAACAAGTAAAATGAAATTCATCAATGAAGTAAAGTTGGGCCTGATTGGAATTGTGACCATTGCAGTTCTGATCTGGGGAATTAACTATCTGAAAGGCAGGAATGTACTAAAGGGCAAATATACCCTTTACACCTTTTTCCAGGAGTCAGGTGGACTGGAAAACTCTGCCCCGGTCCTGCTGAATGGTGTGAAAGTCGGTTTTGTGGACCAGATCATCCTTCGGACAGACAAGGATCCGCCCATAAAAGCGGTACTCAGTATTGAGGATGAATTCTCCATTGCCGAAGCGTCTCATGCGGAGCTATTCAGCGTAGACCTTATGGGAAGCAAGGCCATTCGAATCATCTCCTCTGGAAGAAGCCAGGTGATGAATGACCTTGATACAATTTTGTCCGCAACAGCTCCGGATCTGGTTTCCAGCCTGCAATCCAGCTTATTTCCCATCTTCGACCAACTGGGAATACTGGCCGGGTCGCTTGATACCCTGTTCCGGAGAGTTGATAGCCTGATCGCACAGGATGCACTTTCTGAAACACTGGATCACCTCTCAAGCATAAGCGGTTCATTGAAAGGCTCACTCGATCGGGAAGGATCTCTGGGCAGGAGCTTCAGCAACCTTGAATCATTCACCGGAATGATGGAAGAACAGAAGGATGAAATGGCTTCTTTGATCACCGGTCTCAATGCTGTGGTTGCTGCTCTCGACAGTGCAGGCCTTGACAGGCTGGCTGTAGAGTTTCAGGATGCTGCCCGTCAGTTTCACCTGTTGATTGACCAGGTAAATTCAGGGGAAGGAAGTGCAGGGAAGCTGATTTATTCGGACACACTTTATGAAAACCTGAACCTGCTTGTGAGAGACCTGGATGTCCTGGTCAGGGATCTGAATGAAAATCCGGAAGATTATGTGCAGATTTCGATTTTTGGAAAATCAAAGAGAGAAAACAGGCAAAAATAGGATGAACGGATCCCTTCCAATTTGACAATTGACCCGGTTTTTGTGATTAAAATATCCATTCCACAGGCAGTGGGTTTAAACCAAATATTGAATTGGAAATGCTAAAGGTTTAAATAACAATTTATTAAGGTAAATATAAAAGAGAATCTTTGTATCTTACTGATATTCAACACTCTAATTTTTTTCTATTTTTTTTCATTCTATAAACGATTGACATTAAAATGGATATAATCAATCTGACTTAATCAAGTCCGGGGATGTTTTTTTTTAACTTTTTTTTCACAATCTTTGTTTAAGGGAATCCCGCAAGCAAATACTGATGTAAATCAACCCTAAAACTGCGTTTGCAATGCATGAACGTGTTTGGAACAATTGTCTCAATGTTATTAAAGACAACGTGCCCTCAATAAGTTTTCGTACTTGGTTTGAGCCCATTGTTCCTCTTAAGCTGGATGGAGACATACTTACCATCCAGGTTCCCAGCCCATTCTTCTACGAATATCTCGAGGAACAATATATCGATATTCTGCGGAAAGTGATCAAAAAGGAGCTGGGTTCAGAAGCCAAACTGGAGTACAATGTGGTCATGCAGAACAACAGCTACAGCAACAGCAAACCATACACTGTTAAATTCCCGGCCCGGAACAGCAGAGAGATTAAGAATACTCCTGTATCGATCCCCCTGGACAACTCAGAGAATACAATTAGGAATCCATTCGTGATCCCGGGTCTGAAAAAGCTTGATATCGATCCGAGATTGAATCCTGAAAACTCATTTGATAATTTTATTGAAGGAGAGTGCAACAGACTGGCCAGATCTGCCGGCTTCGCTGTTGCAAATAATCCCGGCGGAACCGCTTTTAATCCACTGCTTATCTATGGTGACAGCGGGCTGGGGAAGACACACCTGGCGCAGGCAATTGGTATCGAAGTGAAGGAGTTGTTTCCTGATAAAACGGTACTTTACGTAAACGCCAATAAATTCCAGACCCAGTTTGTTGATGCCATCCGGAACAACAACAAGAATGATTTCCTGCATTTCTACCAGATGATCGATGTACTGATTATCGATGATGTGCATGAATTTGCCGGGAAAGAGAAAACCCAGGATACTTTTTTTCACATTTTCAACCACTTGCACCAGAGTGGAAAACAGTTGATCCTGACTTCGGACAAAGCTCCCGTTGAACTGCAGGGAATGGAATCCCGCCTTCTCAGCAGGTTTAAATGGGGATTGTCAGCTGACCTTCAGGCACCTGATTTTGAAACCAGGATGGCCATCCTGAAGAAGAAGACATACAACGATGGCATTGAACTGCCTGAGGAAGTCCTGGAATATATCTCCACACATATTTCGGATAACATCCGGGAATTGGAAGGTGCCCTGATTTCTCTCCTGGCCCAGTCTACCCTGAATAAGAAGGAGATTACCCTGGATCTGACCAAAGAAATGATCGATAAACTGATCAAAAGTACAAAAAGAGAGATCTCCATTGATTATATCCAGAAGGTCGTTTGTAATTACTATAACATTGGGCTTGAACAGTTACAGTCCAAAACACGAAAACGAGAAATTGTACAGGCAAGGCAGGTGGCCATGTTTTTCTCCAAAACCCTTACCAAATCATCTCTTGCCACAATCGGATCGCAGATCGGAGGCAAAGACCACGCCACTGTGCTCCATGCTTGCAAAACAGTGAATAACCTGATTGAAACAGACAAAAGATTCCGGCTACAGGTCGACGAAATTGAGAAAAAGTTGAAGATGTAACACATTTGAAAAACAGGTTCTCCGGGAACCTGTTTTTTTAACCCTTAGGCTTGAATGTACTTTTTGTTGTTTTGTATACTCTCCTCCACAGGTATCTTCATCATATTCAAATCCATTGACCGCTTCGGTATCCCATCCTTTCCCGTTATTGTGATCAATTACCTGGTGGCTGCTCTGCTTGGATTTCTGATTCATCCTGACCGGGCCCTCCTCATGAAAATCCATGAGACGGAATGGCTGCCGGCAAGCATGATCATAGGTATCCTGTTCATCGCTATGTTTTTTCTGGTGGCTTACTCATCCCGGACAGCGGGTATTTCAGTTACAACTGTGGCAAGCAAGATGTCTGTTATCTTTCCCATTGTGTTTTCATTGCTCATTGATAAAACCGATCGGTTCACTTTCATGAAAGGCCTTGCCATTCTGCTTACCTTGGCCGGGGTCACAATGACCGTTTTCAAACCACGGGCAGCAAAGCTTAATCCCGCTGTCACCTATATCCCCCTGCTTCTTTTTGTGGGAATGGGAGTTGTCGACTCTCTGGTAAAATTCGCACAGCACCGTTTCGTTGATGACAACGAAACAGCACTATTCAGTGCTGTGCTCTTCATGAATGCATTCTTTACTGGCATCCTTGTATTGTTCTTCTCTCCCGGACACCTTCCTTTCTTCAAACGATTAGCAGTATGGGGCTGGGGCTTCCTGCTTGGAACTGTGAATTTCGGATCCATCTTTTTCCTGGTAAGGGCTTTAAACTACAAATCTGCAGCAGGCACGGGCATCGACAGTTCTGTGATTTTTGGGGTGAACAATACCGGGATTGTGGCACTCAGTGTGCTTGCAGGACTCTGGATATTCAGGGAACGGCTTGAACCCATCAACTGGACGGGAATTTCCCTGTCCGCCATCGCACTGATACTTTTTGCCATGGGATAAATGAAGGATCTCTATCTTACCATAGAATCTCCGGTCCAGGGCCAGTTCCGCGACAAAGGAAGCAGATTCATTGCATTTGCTTTCCCTGTAAACGGGGAGGAAGAGATTAAACAAAGAATTGATGAACTGAAAAAAGAATACCACGACGCCCGCCACCATTGCTTCGCCTGGCGGCTGGGTGCTGACATGGAAAGGTACAGGGTCAACGACGACGGGGAACCTTCAGGCAGTGCAGGCAAACCCATTTTCGGTCAGATTAAAGCCAGGGGCCTGACACAGATCCTGGTGGTGGTGGTGAGGTATTTTGGCGGTACTTTGCTTGGTGTGGGAGGGCTGATTCGTGCGTACCGTTCTGCTACCTCAGATGCACTGGAAAGCGCTGTGGTTGTTGAGAGAAAAGTGGAGGATCAGATCATCCTGAAATTTCAGTACCCAAGCCTGAACAGGGTTATGAAAACGATCAAGGATTTCGACCTGCAATTTGAAAAACAGCAATTTGATATGGACTGTTCAGTTACCCTCAGGGTATGGAAAAGGCACATTCCGGCGCTGATGAAAAGGGTATCTGAGATCGAAGGTTGCAGGGTATCACCTGGTTGATGAAAGGAAGTTATTATATGTTATAAACAATCCGAAAGCACGAATATCCACTGTATTATATTTGTAATAAACCACTTTCCATGAAGAACAAAAATCTTGTTTCCATCACAGATTTCACCAGGGACGAATACCTGAGAATCCTGGAATTGGCCGCAGAATTCGAGAAAAATCCAAGACAGGATATCCTGCACGGTTTTGTGATCTCCACGCTCTTCTTCGAACCATCCACCAGAACAAGGTTAAGCTTTGAAACAGCCATTAACGGACTTGGAGGCAGGGTGATTGGATTCAGCGACTCAGGTGCTACCAGCGCATCAAAGGGAGAAACCCTTCACGACACCATAAAAATGGTCAGCAACTATGCAGACCTGATTGTCATGCGTCATCCGCTGGAAGGCAGTGCCAAGCTGGCCAGTGAAGTGTCGTCGGTGCCCGTTGTTAATGCAGGTGACGGTGCAAACCAACACCCTTCCCAAACCCTGCTGGATATGTATTCCATCCTGAAGACCCAGGGTACCCTGGAAGGTCTGAAGATTTTCATGGTGGGCGATCTGAAATACGGAAGGACCGTTCATTCCCTGCTCCAGGCCATGTCCGAATTCAATACCACCTTTTACTTCATATCTCCCAATGAATTAAAAATGCCCGCTGCCTACAAGCTTCATCTTGACGAAAGGGGTTTAAAATATTTTGAAGGACGGGACCTGAACGAATTCCTCGACCAGGCAGATATCATTTACATGACCAGGGTTCAGCAGGAACGATTTACCGATCCCATCGAATTCGAGCGGGTAAAGAATGCTTACGTTCTGCGACGGGAAATGCTTGACGGATGCAAAGATTCCATGAAGGTCCTTCACCCCCTGCCCCGGGTGAACGAGATCCATACCGATGTGGACTCAAGTCCCCATGCCTACTATTTTGATCAGGCGCGTAACGGTGTATTTGTACGCATGGCCATTCTCACCTCCATCCTTGGTATCAAATAACCTGTCATCAAATGAACAAGTCCGAAAACATGAAAGACAAGCAATTATCAGTCAGCGCAATCAAAGAAGGAACCGTGATCGATCATGTGCCTGCATCTGCGCTGTTCAAGGTAGTCTCCATACTGAAGCTGGACGAATTGGATACCATGATCACCATCGGGAACAACCTGGGAAGTGAAAAACTGGGAAAAAAAGGGATTATCAAGCTTTCCCGCGTATTCTTCCGGGATGACGAGATCAACAAAATTGCCCTTGTAGCTCCCTGTGCAAAGCTGAATATCATCAGGGATTATGAAGTGGTTGAGAAAAAGGTCGTGGAGATCCCCGATGAAATCATCGGTATCGCCAAATGCGTGAATCCAAAATGCATTACAAACAACGAAAATGTAACCACCAGGTTCACAGTAGTTTCAAAAGCAGAAGTGAAATTAAAATGTCACTACTGCGAAAAGATCACCAACAGGGACGATATCCAGATCACCTGATCCTTTCATAGGCTTTCACCAGCAGTTCGTCCCTTCGGATCCTTCTGAATGCCAGGAAAAGCAGGATGATACAGACCGGCGGGAGGACAAACCGCCATTGGTAAATGGTGTGAGAGGAATGCAGGGAGCTGCTTACGACCCAGCTATAATAAAACATCATTCCCGTCATCCCTGCACCCAGAAATATGGTGAAAATAGCGATTCGCATCTGCCTGATCCGTTTCCTGTAAAAAAAGATGTTTAGAAACGAAAGTGCTGAAACCACAGTGAAAATCATAGTCAGTGGCCATGTGGCCAGCTCCAGCTTCACCCCTTCGGCATCCACCACTCCGGAATGCTTCAGGATCAATTCCCCCCCTTCAGTAAAAAACTTTGCCAGGGGACCTGTCAACAACAACACGGAAAGTATAAACACCCCCAGCAGGAAGAGGGACTGTGAACGTTGCAACATACGAACCGGTTTTTTAATTATTACCCAGGATCATCGGCAAACCATCTTTTCCGCTGCCTATAACAATCACTTTGGTATTGGGAGAATTGGCCAGCGTCAGGGTAGCATCAATTCCTTTCTGCTGCAGGATGCGGTCTGTGAGGGATGCGCTGATGATGGCGTTGTAGTCGGCAATACCCTGGGCCTGGATCCTGAGTCGATCTGCCTCACTTGTCTCCCGCTCAAGCCTGTACTGGTAGGCGAGCGCCTCCTGTTGCTGCTTCAATTTGCTTTCAATGGCCGCTTTAATTTTTTCTGGCAGTGTGATGGACCTGATCAGCAGGTCTTTCATGTCAATATTCTTATCTGCCAGAGCCTTGCGTGTAGATTCAATGATTTCTTTCTCCACTTCGGCCCTTTTGGTGGAATAGATCTCCTCGGCAGTGTACCGCCCGGTGACAGCCCTGACCGTTGACCTGACGTTGGGAATAACCATGACGGAAACATAGCTGGTACCGATGTTTTCATGCAGGTATCCGACTTTATTATAAAATGGATTGAATATAATGGTTACGTCCACATTGATGGAGAGGCCTCCCTTGTCAAGCACATCCATGGTCTCTTCACTTTTCTGTTCCTTCACATCATAACGAATCAGGTCGTTCCAGGGTGCAATGGCATGGAACCCGGGAGTAAAGATATTTTCTTTGTCCAGTCCTCCACCGAACTGTTTAAAAATGACCGCCCTTTCACCTGGTTTAAGTACAAAAAACATTTTGCTGCCAAATATGAGTAAAAGCACGACGGCGGCAACCACACTGATGATGATATATTGGATCCTTTTCATAACACGTTGATTTGATATTGTGAGTAAATATTTTTAAAGCAATTTTAAAATTACACTATTTTTATCTAAAACACAGTACAAACAACAAGTATGGATACTATTTCGCATACAGACCTGATTCTGAATCCGGACGGAAGCATCTATCATCTTCACCTGCTGCCGGAGGATATTGCAGATACCATACTTTTGGTGGGAGATCCCGGTAGGGTCTCACAGGTTTCAGCCCACTTTCATACCATTGATATCATCAGGGAGAACCGCGAATTTGTAACCCATACAGGTTCTTTCAAAGGAAAGAGGATCAGTGTCCTTTCCACCGGAATTGGCACCGACAACATCGATATCGTAATGAATGAACTGGATGCACTGGTGAATGTGGATCTGGTTCAAAGAAGAAGCAAAACCGGGCATACCTCCCTGAAATTGATAAGGCTGGGTACAAGTGGTGCATTACATCCGGATATTCCGGCCGGGGCAACCATTATATCAAAGGTGGCTGGCGGCTTCGATGGTCTCTATCATTTCTACAGGGATCACAGAATGATTACTGTGCCCGGGCTGACTGAGGCTTTTATGACCCATACCGGATGGAAAGAGAGCCTTTCGCATCCCTATTTTGTAAAGGGTTCAGATGAATTGTTCAAGCTCTTTCAAAGGGAGGAACACCTTTCGGGGATCACCATTTCAACACCTGGATTTTATGCACCACAGGTCCGTAGCATCAGGCTATCCCCTTTTGATGAGCAACTCATTTCTAAAATTAACTCATTTACCTTCAATGGTTTGCGTATCAATAACTTTGAAATGGAGAGTTCAGCACTTTATGCCCTTTCGTCCCTGCTTGGTCATGAAGCCATCACCATATGCATTGCCATAGCCAACCGCATTACGAAGGCTTTTGTAGAAGATTATAAGCCATTCATGGATCACCTGATCACAATGATACTTGAAATACTGGTGGAGAATGACTGAACCGGAACACAGAGAACTGGAAGCCCTGATTAGTCTGCTGGAGGATCCTGACCAACAGGTTTTTAGTACGGTTTCTGACCGACTTATCGAAATTGGAGAGCAGGTAATTATGCCGCTGGAAAAGAGATGGGAGCTAACCCTGAAACCTGATTTGCAGGACCGCATTGAACAGGTAATCAAACAGATCCAATTCAACAGGCTTGCTACCGATCTGAATTCATGGAGATCTACAGGTGGAAAAGAACTCCTTTATGGTGCCTTCCTGGTAGCCCGGTACCAGTATCCCGACCTGCAATTTGAAGCATTTGACCGCAAGATTGAGAAGATCAGGAAGGACATTTGGCTGGAATTAAATAACCAGCTGACTGCCCTGGAGAAAGTGAGGGTAATGAATTACTTCATCTATGAGATACACAAATTTGACAAAAGCCTTAAGAAAGCACACACACCGCAGCTTTACCTGGTGAACCATGTACTTGACACACATAAGGGAAGCCCGGTATTACTGGGATTGATCTATGCAGAGCTGGCCAGAAGGCTGAACCTCCCTATTTACGGGGTAAACCTGCCCAGGAACTTTGTGCTTTGCTACTATGACCAGGATTTTCATGACGATCCAAACGGGATCATGTTTTATATCAATCCGTCGGACAGAGGTACGGCCCTCGGGCTGAAAGAACTTAAGCTATTCCTTAAACAACTGAGCATTGAAGAGAAGGATTTTTATTTCACCCCCTGTTCCAACATTGATATTCTTGAAAGATTGCTGATCAACCTGGGCTATGCATACGACCGCTCAGGTCAAGGCGAAAAGGCGAGTCAACTCAAGCATCTTCTGCGAAAAGCCTCCAACTAAGTGCTCAGTACTCAGTACTCAGTACTCAGTGCTCAGTACTTAGTGCGGCGCGAAGTGCTGGGCACCAGGCACTGAGTACTGAGCACTGGGCACTAGGCACTGGGCACTAGGCACTGTAATAGGATCTGTACCAATCGACAAATTTTTGAATGCCCTCCTCAACCGGTGTATCCGGGTTGTACCCGTAATCCTTTTTCAATGCGGATACATCCGCCCAGGTCTTTTCCACATCACCGGGCTGCATAGGCATCAATAACTTTTCAGCTGATTTTCCCAGGGATTTCTCCAGGGATTCAATAAAACGGGTGAGCTTCACAGGACTGCTGTTGCCTATGTTATAGATTTTATAAGGAGCAGAAGACCCGGAAGGGTCAGGATGAGATGGGTCCCACCTTTTATCAAGCACCGGAGGTCTGGGCACCATCCGCTCGATCCCTCCAACAATATCGTCCACGTATGTAAAATCACGTTCCATCTGACCATGATTAAATACCTGAATGGGCTTTCCTTCCAAAATAGCTTTTGTAAAAATGAACAGTGCCATATCGGGCCTTCCCCATGGACCATACACCGTGAAGAAACGCAAGCCAATGGTGGGTACTCCGAACAGGTGGCTGTAGGTATGGGCCATCAACTCATTACACTTCTTGCTGGTCGCATAGAGGCTTACCGGATGATCCACATTGGAATTCACCTGGAAAGGCATCAGTTTATTCAGCCCGTATACACTTGAACTGCTTGCATAAATCAGGTTTTGAACAGGATGGTAGCGGCATGCCTCCAGGATATTCAGAAAACCGGTAATGTTGCTGTCGATGTATACCTGTGGATGGGTCAGGCTGTAACGCACCCCTGCCTGCGCTGCCAGGTTTACAACAACTTCGAATTTGCTGTGGGCAAACAACGCAAAGATTGCCTCCCTGTCCTCAAGCTTTAGTCTTATAAACTTGTAATTGGATGATGTCTGACTGCTTATCTGCTGGTTATAGGATAGTTCATCCCGGCTGATGCCAAGCTGTTCAAGCCTGGCATACTTCAGCTCCACGTCGTAATAATCATTGATCACATCGAGCCCTGTCACCTGGTATCCCAGTTCAAGCAACCTGCGGGATAGGTGAAACCCGATAAATCCGGCCGCTCCGGTTACCAGAACCTTTTTCATAAGGCTAAAACTGTTCTTTCTGTTCCTTTATTTGGCATAGCTTATGGCCCGTGTTTCCCTGATAACGGTTATCTTAACCTGACCCGGATAGGTCATCTCATCCTGGATCTTTTTGGCAATATCGAAGGAGAGACTTTCAGCATCCTTATCTGACACTTTATCACTTCCCACGATCACCCTTAGTTCACGACCAGCCTGAATGGCATAGGTTTTCAGAACACCGGGATAGGACAATGCCATGGCTTCAAGCTCTTTCAGCCGTTTGATATAAGACTCAACTACCTCACGCCGTGCGCCCGGACGAGCCCCGGAAATGGCATCACATACCTGAACAATGGGTGCCAGCAGGGTGGTCATCTCTACCTCATCGTGATGAGACCCGATGGCGTTGCAAACTTCAGGTTTTTCCTTGAATTTTTCTGCCAGTTTCATGCCGAATACGGCATGGGGAATCTCGGGCTCATCATCGGGTACCTTCCCTATGTCATGAAGCAACCCGGCCCGTCTGGCCAATTTGGCGTTCAGCCCAAGCTCTGTGGCCATGATGGCACAAAGATTGGCCACTTCCCTGGAATGCTGCAGAAGGTTCTGACCATAGGAGGAACGGTATTTCATCTTTCCCACCATCCTGGTTAGTTCAGGGTGAAGCCCGTGTATCCCCAGGTCAATAGCAGTTCGCTTGCCTACCTCGATAATCTCTTCTTCGATCTGTTTTCGGATTTTGGCAACTACCTCTTCAATACGTGCCGGATGAATCCGCCCGTCAGTGACCAGTTGATGAAGCGACAGTCTGGCAACTTCCCTTCTAACAGGATCAAACGCAGACAAGATAATGGCCTCGGGTGTATCATCCACAATGACCTCAACCCCTGTGGCGGCTTCAAGTGCCCTGATGTTGCGGCCTTCCCGGCCAATGATCCTTCCCTTCAGCTCATCCGATTCAATATTGAAAACAGTCACTGCATTCTCAATGGCGGTTTCACTGGCCACTCGCTGGATGGTCTTGATCACAATGTTCTTGGCCTCCTTGTTGGCGGTCATCTTGGCTTCGTCCACAATCTCATTGATCAGGGACATGGCCTCTGTTTTTGCCTCTTCCTTCAAGGATTCTACGAGCTGTGTCCTTGCCTCTTCAGCAGACATGCCGGAGATGGTCTCCAGTTGTTCCACCTGTATCCGGTGTGACCGTTCCAGCTCTTCCCTTTTCTTTTCTACAATTTCAAGTTGAACATTGAGGTTTTCACGGATGGTGTCCAATTCATTCTTTTTCCGCTGGACCTCCTCATGCTTTTGCGAAATGGATAACTCCTTTTGCCTTACCTCATTTTCACGATGGTTTAACTTACTATTTTTCTCATTGATGATTTTCTCATGCTCCTCTTTCAACTGAAGAAATTTCTCTTTCGCCTGAAGAATCTTCTGCTGTTTGACCATCTCTGCTTCTGCTTCTGCCTCTTTAATCAGCTTATTGCTCTTCTTTCGGACCATTGTATTCACAAGAAGAAATGCAATTCCTGTTCCCACCAGCAATGAAGCACCTCCGATCAAAAAATAAGGAACCATGGGCGCTTGTAACACCAACGATTGTGTGATCAGTTCCATAGGTATCTCATTTTAGACAATAAAAAAACCCGCATATTTCCTCAAAATTTTAAAAAACCCCATTCGACATGGGTGGAACCGCCAAGTTATATCAAGTTTCCAATGACCGACGTATCAGTATCCCGGCGAACCTGAATTTTGGCCTTCTTTTTATAACCCAAGCTTTGTTCCAATTAGATAAATGTTGAGTTTCAAAAATAATTGAAGAAACAATGCGGGCAATATCTTAATATGTAAAGAACGCTATTACTCTTATTTCAATAATTCATCCAACTCACTACTTAAATCAACCAACTCCTCTTCCAAAGATACAACATTTTGTTGTTGTTCGCAATCCAATAAGTTTATTACGAACTGAAGTGCTGCCATTGCAACGAAGTCCTGGGCATCCTTGTCAGTATATCTCTGTTTGTACTGCAGGACCTTGTCGTTAATCAGCTTGGCTGCCTTCCTTATCTTCTCCTCATCCTTCTGTTTTATTTTTAGGGGATAAAACCGTTCAGCTATCTGAACCTTTATGGACAATTGTTCTTCCATTTTCCCCTTATGATCTGTTTAAAAGAGCAATACACTTATCAATCTCCCGCACAATTTTATTAATCCGCACCCTGGCATCGTTTGCATCTTCGCTGTCAGCCAGGATACTTTTTACCAGCGTCAAATTCTGGTTCTTTTCTTGCAATTCCTTTATCTGCAACTGCTTTTGTTGAATGATTAGCTGAAGTTCATTATTCTTCTCCTGCAATTCCAGGTTCTGTTCCTTCTGCGTAAGCAGACGGACCTTCACCGAGTGAATTTTCTGCTTGATCCCTTCAATTATTTCAGTCTGTTCAATAACCATTTAACAGAGATATAATGTTTACAAATATAGAATTATTTTAATAATATGGAAGGAGTGCTGTTTCCATTTCAGCTATAAAACCATAGCTTTGGAAACTTTAATTGAGCAGGTATAACATGCATAGAATCCTCTTCATCATCTTCATTCAACTGACTGTATTATTATCCTTTGGGCAAAACAATCATGATTTTCAACCACCCCTGAAGATACCCATGTACCTTTCGGGCAACTTCGGTGAGATCCGGGCCGATCACTTTCATTCGGGTATCGACATCAAAACCCAGGGAACCACAGGGCTTCATGTATTTGCCATCGACAAAGGATATGTGTCCAGGATAAAAGTCCAGGCAAACGGGTACGGTAAATCCATCTACCTGGTCCATCCCAATGGATATACATCGGTTTTCGGACACCTGGACAGATACCGGGATGACATTGCTGAATACGTGAAACAGATACAGTACCAGCGAAAATCCCACCAGGTTGACATCTATCTTGAGCCTGGACAGTTTCAGGTGAATGGTGGTGATTTCATTGCATACTCCGGAAACACCGGAGGTTCATTCGGCCCTCATCTGCATTTCGAAATGAGGAACACCGGGAATCAGCACCCCATCAATGCACTGAAGTTCGGATTTGATATTAAAGATCATATTGCTCCCAAGTTCAGCACTTTGTTTCTGGATGTGTCTCCGGGTCATGGTCAGGTGAACGGCACTTCTGAGAAACAATCCTTTGAACTTGTTCGCGATCAGGGCATCTATACCGTGCCCTGGGGAACCCGCCTGGAAGCAGCCGGTGATATTCGCCTGGGAGTGGAAGTGTTCGACTACCTTGATGGAGCCCCCAACCGATGTGGTGTGTATACACTGGAAGTTTATGTAAATGATCAGCTGACCTTCAGCCAGGTAATGGATGAATTTTCCTTTGCAGAGTCCCGGTACGTGAACGCCCACACAGATTATCAGGAGTTGATCACATCCGGTAAAAAAGTCCACAGGCTCTACCGCTTGCCCAATGACAAACTGAGGATTTACGGTCATCTGGTCAATGATGGAATCCTGAAGGTCAGCGAGGGTGAAATTTATGTTTTGCTTGTTGTTGCCACCGATGTAGCCGGAAACCGGTCTGAACTTCATTTTACCATTTCTGGAAAGGCAGGTATCCTTGATGGAGCAGATGGTGTCATGGCTGATGGCGTTGTGATGAAATACAACCAGAAAAACACCTTTGAAACCCAGGATGTGAAAGTTGAAATCCCGGCAGATGCCCTCTATGAAGATATCGGATTTCACTTTTCCGTTTCGGAACCTGGCCCCGGAGCACTTTCCGGACAATACGTCATCCATGATCCGGGAACCCCGCTTCACAAACCTTTTACACTTTCTGCAAAAGCTCCGGGGGTAAACCCTGAACTCAGGGATAAACTGGTGTTTGTCACCTATAATGCGGAGGAAGATAAAATGGTCTCAGAGGGGGGCGAATACAAGAATGGAAAGGTTGAAGCCAGCCTGATGAAGTTCGGAGGCTATCAAATCGGCCTTGACACAATCGCACCTGAAATTATACCCCTGAACGGCAGCGGATCAGGAAACCAGTCCGGTAAAAAATCACTGCGTTTTACCATTACCGATAATCTCTCTGGCATTGATACCTACGAGGGATATATTGATAACCGGTGGGCCCTCTTTGAATATGACCCAAAAAACGACCTGCTAAGCTATGAATTTGATGGCTCCAGGGTTACAAAAGGCCAGATCCATGAATTGGAATTGTATATCTCCGATTCTCAGGGAAATTTGAATTTATTGCATACATCATTTACCTGGTAAAAAAAACATGCCCAAAATATTCAGGGTTACCGGACTCATGTCAGGAACATCGCTGGATGGTGTAGACCTTGCATGTTGCGAGTTTTCAAGGAAGAACAAAAAATGGGATTTCCGGATTCTGGCGGCAGATACCATACCTTATCCACCACCCTTATTGAGCCAGCTGGAAGAAACGCGCGAATGGAATAAAGTGCGTTTGAAGGAACTGGATATTTCTCTGGGCAGATATTTTGCAATGCTCATCAACGAATTCCACAAACAGCATGGGCTTCGCCCCGACCTGATATCGTCCCACGGGCATACCATCCTTCATGATCCGGGCAACGGAATTACATTTCAGGCAGGCGAGGGCAGAACCATGGCTGATCTGACGGGAATTACAGTGGTAAATGATTTCCGCAGGGAAGATGTGTCCCAGGGAGGACAGGGCGCTCCGCTCGTTCCCGTGGGTGACAGGCTGCTATTCGGGAATTTCGGCTCCTGTTTGAACCTTGGGGGATTCGCCAACATCTCATACGACCAACCAAAGGGTCACAAGATTGCCTTCGATATTGTGCCGGTTAACGTGGCCCTGAACCGGATCGCCAGGCTCAAAGGGCTTCCTTATGATAAGGATGGGAAGCTTGCCAGCCTTGGCATTGTGGATCAGAAGATGCTTGACCGCCTAAACGCCCTGGAGTATTTTCACATGGATCCCCCCAAGTCACTGGGCAGGGAGTGGTTCACCAGATACCATGCGCCCATTGTGGATCTGTCGAAGGCCGAAATCAATGATCAGATGGCCACTTTGACCGAGCACATGGCCATTCAACTTTCCAATGCTGTGAACAGATCAGGGGCTCAATCTGTTCTGGTTACCGGAGGAGGTGCACTGAACCTGAATTTAATGAAGAGATTCAGGAAAAAATGCAAAACCAGAATTCACATCCCGCAATTGAAACTAATTCTTTATAAGGAAGCCCTTGTATTTGCGTTGCTGGGACTAATGAAAATCAGGGGTGAGGTGAATTGCCTGGCCAGCGTTACTGGGGGAGCCTCCGATCTTTCAGCAGGAACCATTCATTCAATATAAAACAATCCAAATGAGAAACTTTATTGCATTTAATCCGACAAAACTACACTTTGGAAAACAAGTTGTTAACGAACTGGGCAGCGCTGCTGTCACACTTGGAAAACATGCGCTGCTGGTTTACGGAGGCGGATCCGTATTGCGAAACGGAAGTTATGGGGATACCCTGGCGCAATTGAATTCAGCCGGACTGCAGGTGACGGAATTCAAAGGGATAAAACCCAATCCGCTGGTGGACGATGTAAGGCGTGCAGCTAAACTTGGAAAAGAATCGGGTGCAGACCTGTTGGTGGCAGTGGGTGGCGGAAGTGTCATCGATTCGGCGAAAATTATCGCAGTCTGCATGTCAGGAGATTATGATGCCTGGGATGTCATGAAAGGAAAGCATGCCTCCCTCACCTCACTCCCCCTGATCGCCGTCCTCACACTGGCAGCAACCGGAACTGAAATGAACGGAACATCCGTCCTGCAAAACCCGGAAACCAGGGAGAAGATCGGGTTCAATAACGAAGTAATGTACCCGGTCCATTCCTTTCTTGATCCGGCCTATACCCAATCGGTACCCCCTGACTATACCGCATATGGTACTGTGGATCTGATCGCCCACTGCCTGGAGGCCTGGTTCGGAAACGGAGACGCCACACTTTCAGACAGGTTTGTTCTTTCAATAATACAGGAAGCCATGGAATTTGGACCGGCCCTGCGCAAGAATCCGGACAATTACGAATTAAGAGCCAGAATCATGTGGGCAGCCACCACAGCGCTGAACAATACAACCCTGCATGGAAGGCAATCCGGGGACTGGGGTGTTCATGCCCTTGGACATGTCCTGTCCTTCCTTCATGATACCCCCCACGGAGCAACCTTGTCCATTATCTATCCGGCATGGCTGAGGACCATGAGGGTGAGAGCCAAAGAGCGAATCGAACTTCTGGGTTCCGGGTTATTCGGGACTTCCGGTGTGGAAGATACCATACAAAGGCTCACTGAGCTGTTCATAACCCTTGGAAGCCCTGTCCGGTGTCAGGATGCAGGCATTGCAAAAAACGCAAGAAGAGAAATCCTTGAACTCATGAACCAGACCCGTGCAGGGGGTATCCATTACAATCTGACTGAGGCGGAAAGGGAGGAGATCCTGCGGTACATCTGGTAAAAAAGAAAAGGGCTGCCTGGCGACACACCCTTTTCTACAACACTAACTAAAACTACCAACTAAACTACCAACTAAACTACCAGCTTAAGTGCTTATGAAAAAACATCTACTGTATTTTTACAAATAGTATGCCACAAAGATAAATACGTTTTTAATCCCCTGCAAACATTTTAATGTTAATTT
>JAZDPG010000015.1:0-11093 GCA_043797815.1 Bacteroidota bacterium | reverse complement strand
CACAAAGTAACGAAGTAGATTTTAGTGGTCAAAACTTTTATTGTGGAATTGACATACACAAAAAGAACTGGGCAGTGACCATCGAGACAGACGATATGCCATTAAAGACCTTCACCCAGGATGCAAACCCTGATTTGTTGGTGAAATATCTAAACAGGAACTATCCTGGAGGAAGGTATATTGCTGCCTATGAAGCCGGCTATTTTGGCTTTACCACCCAACGCAAGCTTGCCAAACAGGGTGTGGAATGCCTGGTTATTAACCCAGCTGATATCCCCACTACTCATAAAGAGAAAGATCAGAAAAGGGATCCTGTGGACAGCAGGAAGATCGCACGCTCATTGCGGGCAGGACAGGTGAAACCGATATGGGTACCACCGGTTACACTGACCCAGGATCGTCAACTGATCAGGACCCGTAAGCTTCTTGTAAAAGACCGGGTACGAACCAAGAACCGGATCAAAGCTTTTCTTCAATTGCATGGCATTGAATATCCTGACAGGTTTACAAAAATACAAACCCATTGGTCCAAAGCATTTATTAAGTGGTTAGAGGAGATACGATTGGAGGAGCATTCCGGAACCGAAGCGCTACAATCCCTGGTTAGAACTTTTCAACATACACGCAATGAACTGGTAGTTCTTTCTCAAAGAATAAAAGTATTATCCGAGGAGCCAAGATACCATGATTCATATACCAAATTAATAGCTATATCGGGTATTGGAAGGTTAACAGCAATGACCATCCTTACAGAAGTGGGTGATATCAATAGGTTCAGAAGCGCAGATGCCTTTCGGTCTTTTATTGGTTTGATCCCCAGATCACACTCCTCCGGAGAAAAAGATTATAAGGGAAGAATCACAAACAGAAAAAGTGTGAATCTGCGATCTTTACTGGTCGAGTCTGCTTGGTGTGCTATAAGAGCAGATCCGACTTACTTATATATTTTTAATCAATACAAGAACAGGATGGAAACCAATAAAGCGATCGTCAGAACAACCAGGAAATTGGCAAACCATATTTACTTTACCCTCAGAGAAATAAATAGATAAGAAACTTGATTTGAATAACAGATAAACCTAATTTTAAATGTTCAAATTTTTAGAGAGAGACCGCTGTATACTCCTGCAGCTCCCCCTGGGGGTGACTGCTTTAAATTAGATTGCGGCTCTCTCTTTTTTTTGTTAAACGTGATCTTGCAGCTCCGGTAAGTCGGATGACTGATTATAGAAGAATACAGAAAAATTAGTGTTATCTGATAAAAAAGATATTATGAAATCAGCTTGAAAAGTTGGTATTCAACATAGAAGTGTATTATGCTATTCCGTGGTCATATGATACTATCATAGCTTAATTATCTTTTCAGTTGCTACAAAGTCCTCTGACCTGATGGTGATGAAATAGATACCTTTCTGGAGGGACGAGAGGTCGATTTGATGTGACGTTCCTTTCATCTCTCCCATAAGGATCTGTTGACCATTCAGGAAGGTGATTTCAATCAAGTAGTTGTCGGAGTATACTGTCTCGATGGTTAACAGGTCATTCGAGGGGTTGGGATAGAGTCGGAATTGATCAGCCCTGTTTTGCTGAAATCCAACTCCCATAATAGTAATGGCTTTTAGTTCTGAAATATTACCAGTAGAGTCCCGGGCATATAGCCAGTATATCCCATTATCCAGACCTGATAAAGAAATATTTGCAGGAGTATTAGAAACTGCAATAACTGAATCGATACATAATGCACGAATAAGTCCTAAATGAGCGACCGTATTCTCAGGCACAAGATAAATCACTCCATCTTCAGAACTCGTGGCTTCAACATACTCTGCTTGAAATAAGCTGTCCACAGCAATTAAATACGGAGCCTCAAAATCAACGCACTCCGTTGTAAAATATACATTTGGACTACCATCCATCTCTATCCAGACTCTCTCAGGAGGGAATGGCATTTCCCATACGCATACTTGGTTAAGGGTTGGCATTCCCTTAATTATTAAATTATACAAACCAGTATTTTTAGAAACATCCAGACTGGTTAATTGGTTTTCAGAGCACCTAAAGGATTCTAAAGCAGTATTACTAGTAACATCCAGACTGGTTAATTGGTTTTCAGAGCACCACAAGGATACTAAAGCAGTATTATTAGTAACATCCAGACTGGTTAATTGGTTATTAGAACAATTCAAACCAATATCCCAAATATTATGACCACTTAGATTAGTATTATTCGAAACATCCAGACTGGTTAATTGGTTTTCAGAGCACTGCAAGGATACTAAAGCAGTATTATTAGTAACATCCAGACTGGTTAATTGGTTATTACTGCACCACAACCATTGTAAAGAATCACAACCAGAAACATCCAGACTGGTTAATTGGTTGTAATAGCATTCCAACCATGATAAAGCAGTGCAACCAGAAACATCAAGACTGGTTAATTGGTTATAATAGCAATGCAAGGATCCTAGAGCAGTACAACCAGAAACATCAAGACTGGTTAATTGGTTTCCCAAGCAAATCAACCCTGTTAAAGCAGTACAACCAGAAACATCCAGACTGGTTAATTGGTTTTCAGGGCAATTCAGCATATTCAAATTAATAAATGATTCTATACCTGTCATATCGGTGATAGCACGGTTGTAAATGTGTAATTCAGTCACTAGCTCAGCCTCCGCATAGCTAATCAAACTATCCCCATTGGTATCCACTCCCTCTTCAATAAGGGCGGATAAAAAGTTCGCATCAGGAATATTCACATTCTGGGAAAACAACGGGAAAGCCACTATAAGAATGGCCATCAGGATGAGTGCAATTCGTTTCATGACATATTGGTTTTAGGATTTTTAAACAAGTTACGACCCCAAGAACCAGGAAGTCTAGCGCTAAACTTTCAAAACAGAACGGTATTTTGTCAAATGCTGGGTTTTCAGGATTCCGGTGGATTCCGGTAGTCGCTCGGGTTCACCCCGAAATACTTCCTGAAGGAAGAGGAGAAATGGGATGGGTTTCTCATGCCCACCTGGTACATCACCTGGGTGACGTTCCGCTCCCCGCTCCTAAACAACGAGGCAGCTCTTTTAAGTCGCATGATGCGGACCATCTCGTGGGGAGTGGTGCCACAAATAGCCTTTATTTTCCTGCTTAAACCGCTGTTGCTCACATTCAGGCTTGCAGCCATGGAACCCAGGTTAAAATCGGGATCATCAATGTGCTCATCAATGATTTTCACGATTTCTCTCATCATCCTGTACTGCGGAGAGGCGGAAAGTTTTTCATCGGAGGCGAGGGCCCACTCCTGTTGGAAACGCTTCCGCAATTCCATCCGCTGACGGATCAGGTTCTTTGCCCGGGCAAGCAACAATTCTGAATCAAATGGTTTAATAATGTAGTCATCTGCAGCTGCCTCCAGCCCTTCCAACCTGCTCTCCTTGTCGGCCTTTGCTGTTAGCATGATCACCGGAATGTGGTTGGTGGCTGAGTGCTCTCTTAGCTTCCTGCAAAACTCCATTCCTCCCATGACCGGCATCATCAGGTCTGTGATCACCAGATCGGGGATGTGCTGAATGGATTTCTCCATCCCTTCTTCTCCGTTCTCTGCTTCTACAACACCGTATTGCCGCCTGAACTGCTCAACAATGTATGACCGAAGGTCAGGATTGTCCTCCACCACCAGGATCACCTCCCCTTCGTTATTCTCATCTGCTGCGGTTTTCTTGTCTTCTCTGATTCCTTTGTCCGCGTCATTTTCCTCTTTCATCCACTCTTGATTGTCCATGGCATCGAAAAATCCTGGATCGTCGTTCCCGGACCCACCATTTTCCTTGACTTCTTTTCCCTGTTCCTTAAAATAATCCTCAGAAACAGGGAAGGTGATCCTGAAATTCGTACCCAATCCGGGTTCGCTTTCCACCTCGACCTTTCCGTTCATCAGCTCCACCAATTCTTTGGTCAGAGCCAGGCCGATCCCGGACCCTTCCACTTCCCGTGTATCGGAGTCAGAAACCTGGTAGAAACGGTCGAAAATCCGGTCAAGTTGCTCTTTCTCCATTCCTTTGCCTGTATCTTCAACCGACAGGATAGCGAGGGCCCGATTTTCACCCTCATCCGATGTACCGTATTCCAGGCCAAGAGAAACAGTTCCACCGGCACCACAGAACTTGAATGCGTTGGATAGTAAATTGACGATGATCTTCTCCACCTTATCCGCATCAAAAAAGGACGATTCAGCTTTCCTCTCAATATTCACTGAAAACCGGATGCCCCTGGATTCAGCCAGGGAAAGAAAAGAACTGGCCACAGTCCTGGTAAAATCTGACAGGTTTGCTTCAACCAGCTGAAGCTCCATTTTTCCGGATTCCAATTTTGAAATATCCAGCAACTGGTTGATCAGTCGCTGAAGACGCCTGGCATTACGCAACATGATTGTGCTGACCTTTCGGTTGATACCTTCGCCTTCCTGTTTCTTTTTTAATAAATCTTCCAGGGGAGCGATCAGCAGGGTAAGTGGGGTGCGGAATTCATGCGAGATGTTGGTGTAAAACCGGCTCTTCATTTCGTCCACCTCTTTTCGCTGTTCCAGGATCTCACGCGTTTTATCCTCAACAGTTTGTTCCAGGACCAGGGCCTGCTGTTTTAGATTCCGCTCCCTGTAACGGATATATGTCATCAGTAAGGTCAACAAGATCAGACCCTCAAGAACAATGGCCCACCACCTGAACCAGATGGGGGGCAGGATGTGAATATCCAGGGATGCCCCCTTCATGTTCCATACTCCATTGCCATTGGCTGCGATTACCCGGAATGTATATCTTCCCGGTTTCAGATCCGGGTAGTCGACTGTATGCCTTTCATCGCCCCGGACCCAATCCTCATCCACTCCCTCCAGCCGGTATTTGTAGCGGATCCGATCCGAATTCCTGTATTCGAAAGCGGAAAACTCGAAACCAAGAAAATTTTGATTAAATTTTACCTGAAGCTGATCTGTCTTCAGGATGGATCGTTTGAGGATGCTTTGTCCATCTACCTGAACATTTTTATAATTCTGCCTGAGGCCCGTAATGTATACCTCGGGAGGAGGATCATCCCTGATGCTGTCCGGATGAAAGTAGACCAGTCCATTTGTGGAACATAAATAGATGGTACCGTCCTCAGCTATGTCATATCCCACGTCAAGTTCATTGGTCGGGAGTCCATCATCCTTATAATAATAGCTGGGTTTTCCTGTTGCGGGATTAATTCCTATCAGTCCATTCCTTGTAGTGCACCATATGGTACCCATTTTATCCTGAAAGAGGTCGTAAATATTCCTTGGACCTATTTCAAATACAGCTTTCGGGTTGTAACCAGCTCCTGTCTTCAGGCTTTCAATATCAATTCTGAACAGGTTATTATGCGCTAATTCAAGATTGAGCCAAAGTTCTTTTTTGCCCTCTTTTTCTGTCACCAGGATATCGGCATATATTACATCAAGGGAATCAAAATTCACAAGCGTTTCTAAATGAGTTGGATAGGCGGGGGAAAACACACCCGGGACAAAAATACCCTGGTACAGGACCCAGCCTGAAGTCATCTCGTAAAAATTACAATTGCTGTACATGTATCCTACATTGTCGCTGGTATAACGGATGCATGGAAGCCAGCGGACAGGATTCATGGCCGAGTCGAAAAAAAGGCTATAGGATTCATCCCCGTCGGGTTCAATCAACCAGCTGGGAGAGCCAACGCACGCCACAAGGATATTTCCTTCCGGATCTTCCTGGATCTCCACGGGATTGACCCCATATCCGATTTGTTTTCCCAGTTCTGTTGCTTTTGGATAATGGAATACACCCGGCGTTTCATTCAGGTCCATCCACTGGATTTCTTCTGCACCCACCCACAGCCTTTGCTGTGAATCTTCAAAAAGGGCATTCACGCGGCTTGAGTGAATGGAAGACGGATTTTCCGGATCCGCAAGGTAATTGGTGAAGGTTTTAAATTGCCCTGTGGAGTCGGGTATGGAATGAAAGAGGCCGTTTGTGCCAGTACCGATCCACAGATGTCCCCGGGAATCTTTAACGACACTGTTCAACTTTCCAGTTTGCAAGCCGCGTGGATTATCCGGTTCTGGGGATATTGTGTGAAAAGGCTTTTTCTCCAAAACAATTTTCAGGAGTCCATGGTCGGTTCCTGCCCACAAAATTCCATGGTCATCGAAAAATAGAGCTCTTCTGAATTCCCAATAAATAACATCTTCTTTCCCATAAGACTCGGCCTTGATCCGTTCTGCGGAATTTTTTTCAGGATTGAACCAGTAGATGCCACTGAGGTTTCTCAGGAACAATCCCCCTTTATTGTCACTAATCACAGAAAACAAGGGCTGATCCGGAACCAAACCGATCTCCGGAAAATCCAGCTTTAGTGGCTCGACAAAAATTATGCTATCCGTGAAGGAATCATTTCCGAATAAACTGGTACGCAATATTTCATTGCGGTTTACTAAATAGAAAGATTGATCATCGCATAAGAAGTTTAAGGCCCCGTCCACCTGATAAATTGTACTGTCTGCCGCACTCAGCAATTCGATTCTTTCAAATTGAGGGGCCCCCTCAACGATCTTCATTTTATTAAGACCATTTGTTCCGGAGCAGATCATCGTCCCATCTGCAAAGCGGTGTATATAATAATTTTCTTCCGGGACATTCAGTTCCTCGGCAGTGTAAGCATAATCCGGACTTTCCTTCAACTGAAGGATCGGGGAGTAGCCTGTGTTGGCGAGGCTGGTCAATAATATATTGCCCTTACCATCATCCGCGAGGTCGATGTAATCGTGGTATCTTACCTCGTGTACAACCTCGATCCTGTCTAGCTCATTGTTATATATGAGCAGGGCCGGGAGAAACCCATTGATCCATAAACGGCCCCGGCTGTCATTCATGAACCTTTGTTTGGAAGGAATGGACCTCTGGTTTCCGTTCAGATCCACTTTGTACTCTTTAAACCGGTGACCATCAAAGCGATGCAAACCCGCTGAAGTAAAAACCCAGATAAACCCATTCTCATCACTGGCAATATCGTCCACAATATTGTCTGTCAGCCCGTCTTCCACGTCATAAATGGTTTCGGAGTATTGTGAATAAGAAACCAGAGAGGAGATGGTAAGAAGTATGAAAGCTATACAAGTTCCTGCAGCAGAAGTAATTCGCACAAATGGTTTCGTGTAGCTGGATGACATACAGCTTATTTCCGGATTTATATCAAAAATACAAAATCCACACAATCAGCAATAATCTGATTCCGCATTTAAAATATTGAGCCCCTTATTCGGAAAGGCAATGAGTATGGAAGTGAATTTGAATATGTGTCCTAAGACTTCACCCTTTCTGCTTCACTCCGTTCCGCAAAAAGAGCGCATCCTCCAGTCATCCAAAAAAGCCTTTGCCTCTCCCCTCTCGAAATCTAAACTTTGAGATTAGATTCCCTCAATCAATGATATCTATCGCATTGATATCCAAAGCAATATTAACATAATGCAATACATTCTAGTGCAATTGTCGCAAATCCCGTTCAGCTAGCTCACATGAGCCTTCCCGCAGCCTACTCCGTGTATTATGGGAAAACCATACCCAGGCTTTTCTGAAAAAAATAGTACTTTTAGTAAAACTGTCTTTGTGACAAACATTGGAAAGCAAATAGAATATTGGATTAATTCGGCAAAATCCGATCTGGATACAGCAGAATTACTGATCAGGGAAGCCAGGTATGTCCATGGTTTATTCTTTTGCCATTTAGCAATTGAGAAAGCTCTTAAGGCCCATGTAACAAAGGATACTGCAGATATTCCCCCCAAATCACACAACTTAGTTTATCTGCTTGATCTTACTAAGTTAGAGCTTGAAGAAAGTTATGAAGATTTCCTTGGTATTCTGATGAAATATCAATTGGAAGGCAGATATCCTGATCATAATCCAGTAATTCCATCACAAGAAAATGTCCTTGAGTACCTGAATAAAACAAAGGAAATGTTGACATGGATCGAAAGGAAACTATAAGAAAGATTTCGGAGTATATTAAGATTCTGAATGAATCGGGTTTGCTAATTGAGAAAGCCTTTCTTTTTGGTAGTGCATCCAGGGATGAAGAACATGAAGTAAGTGATATCGATGTTATGCTTATTTCCAAAAGGTTCGACGACAGCACTGATGATCTTGCTTACAGTTTGATATGGAAATTAACTCGCAGAATTGACTCCCGGATTGAACCATTTGCTGTAGGACTTTCGCGATACGATAATGATAATGTTTCACCCCTTCTTCAGATCGTTAAGAAAGAAGGGATTCCAATAATATAATGCAAAGTGGTCTTCTCCTGACACCCTTTTCACACCATTTCATTCCATGAAAAGAGTGTTTCCAACAATCATCCTGAAAAGCTTTTCACCCCTCCACTTCTGAAATCCTGATATTCAGAGTAGGTCTTCCGGACCATTTGAAGTTTATTGCACTGAATCCCAAAGCAATATCAACATATTGCAGTACATTCTAGTGCAATTGTGGGTATTCCGAGCAAATCCTGGTCAGCTCTGCTGATTAACATAAAATCAGATATAGGGCTTTTCCTGCCCCTATATCGGTAGCCGCCCACAGCCTGGCCCAAACAGCCACAGGCTGTTTGTCCTGTTAAAGGGATTTGCTCCATTCTAAGGGAGAACAACTTTGTAAGATCCTCTTGGCACCAGCTAGGTGTTCGCGAATGCTTCGCATTTCGCTGCGCTCAGTTTGCATTACACTTTTCCAAATAATCAATGTTTGGCACAGTATTTCTTTATGAATTAGCCGTATAGGTACTTAGCAATGTTTAATTAATGCATCTATATTTTGAAGAAATAAATTTCAATCAAGGATCGAAAACCAGTTGTGTTCCAATCTCTGCTTCAAACGTTCCAGAGATTAAAATACTGCCAACGTCTTCAATTGTAAGAATAGCGTCGTCTTCCACTATGATGTTTTCCATATCAACGTTAGAGCATCCACTTATTGTAATATCTGAAGAATATCTTGTGTTCTCAATGGTATGATCACAAACTGCTGACTCAACTGCCGCACCAGCATCAACTAATCCATAACCCATATACTTATTCCAATTCCCATTATTTCGACCTGTTTTAGAACTATAGGTATAGGTAGTCGGATTAATTTTATTTGCAGTTAGCTCAATAATGTCTTCTACCTCATCATGGGATAATCCATTATTTGCAGACAAGATTAAAGCCGCAACTCCGCTTACATGGGGAGTTGCAGAAGATGTTCCATTAAATTGAATTGTATAGTCATCATCCATGTAGTCTGATGACACTAATGTCCCGTTAGCATTTTCATGTAAAGGATCATTTGGATTATAGCCATAACTGCCTGTTAAATCAAGGGTTGGTATTAGGACTCCAGGAGCAACGACATCAAGATCATCCCCATAGTTACTCCCCCAAGTATCTTCCCCATCCCAGGATGATGGTGTTTTCCTCATTCCTTTTTGATTTATAGCTCCAACAGTAATTAGGTCTGGATAGGAATTTGCCGGGAAAAGGACTTCATCCTCATTGAAGTTTCCAGCACCAAATACAAAAACACAACCTAGTCCGTCACGACCATCATCCAGTGCGTCATTTATGGCATTACCAATAACAGAACTTGAGACAACACTGATATACCATGAACAATTTATCACGTCAGCACCATTATTTTCAGCAAAACCTATGCCAAGAGCAATTTCCCACTGATCATCAAGTGAATTGCCTGAGCCATTGTCACTAATCGTCATTAATAAGGTGTTTGAAGCAATACCGGCAATACCAATATTATTATTTGCATCCGCTATATTATACCAGAAACAGACATACCATGCCAGCCGCGTAGCATACTAGGAGAAGATTCATTTTGAGTATCGAAACTATAGGGTGAAAGATTATTTAAATCAAAGTGACTTGTTTCGATGCCTTGATCAATTACCGCAACAGTAATATTTTCATCGCCTTGTGTAATACCCCATGCCCCACTGACATTTATATCCATTCCTGATGTGCCTCCATATTGTCCAGTATTATCTAATCCCCATTGGTCACCGTAATACTCGTCATTCGGGCTAAGCATTTTAACAGATCCGATAAAATTTGGCTCTGCTGCCTCAAAATGTCCAGATTCAAAGAAGTAATTGGACATCTCTAAAGAGTTTCCTTCACTGTTTTTTGAACATGAAAGTTTATACCACAAAGGCATGAACTGGTTTTGAGAAAGGATTTCTACTTTAGTTTCTTTAGCGATTTGTTGGAGTATTGGTAAGTCCTCTTGACTCTTCAACCTCACATAAAATAAATGCGATATTCCAACTCTTTTACCTTTCTTTGATTCGTAATATGGAGCACTATACAAAATACTCTGTAGTGATTTAATTTCCAGCCTTTCCTCTCGATTCTTTTTGATTATCGCCCAATTTTTTGTTGAAGGTTCATTGAGTTTAGGACCTTCTTGGTAAGCTATTTCGGTTCGAAGGACAATTGAAATGGGCCCTTTCCAATTTAATTCATTTTCGAGTTCTTCCTTGCTGATATTATTCTTTAACAACACAAATTCCTGGTCACTAGCAATGTTAAGATATTGCTTTTGCCCTTCATACCAATAATAAGTGCTGTCTTGGGCATTTAAGTTTGTAAAAAGCAAAGAACAAATTATTATAATTATTTTTTTCATTGGTCTATTCGTTTTAGAAGCGTATTAAATTCTTCAGGAATTCCGGAAATAGTGAATCCTATTATTTCAATTGAATCTATTGTATACACGGCAATGTCATATCTTCCATCTTGAGTGCCAAAATCGATTTCAATTGTATTATCATGGTACAGCCTATAGTTATACTCATTTGAATGGTCACCATCATGGATGACTAGTTTTTCTTGGTCTACAAATTCAAAAATTGGACAATCAAAACAAATACCAATCAACTGCCATCTCCCTAAAAGCTCAACACAATTTTTGTGAGTGGATTCACAGCTTAAACTTGTGCCGATTATTATAAAAAATATAAGGATATGTTTCATGCCAGTAGATATATTTTGTGAGTAT
>JAZDPG010000006.1:0-3706 GCA_043797815.1 Bacteroidota bacterium | reverse complement strand
AAAACCTTTGAGAAGAGTGTGCGGGTGGAGTTGACCGGATACTACACCTGGCTGACTGATGCCATCGTGTTGAGACCCTTTCAGTACAATGGGCAGGATTCGATCTTTTTTGATGGGGTATTATGCCAGGTTGAAGCCAATACGAACGCCGGACAAGCATATATCTATGGGGCTCAGGGAAGTTTACGTGCGCAAGTCACAAGGACCTTTTCCATCACCAGTAACCTTACCTATACCTATGGCCGGGTGAAAGATAATAATGTGCCTCTCGACCACATCCCACCGCTGTTCGGGATGACATCATTCAGGTTGGAATTGAGTAAGTTCAAAGGAGATTTCTATGTTATGTATAACGGATGGAAGCGGATCGCAGATTACAGTCCGTCGGGTGAGGATAACCAGACCTATGCAACACCTGAGGGGATGCCCGCATGGTATACACTGAACCTGAAACTCAGCTATCAGGTAAATAAATTCCTGAATCTGGAGGGAGGAGTGGAAAATATTCTGGATCAGAACTACCGGAAGTTTGCTTCCGGGATCAGCTCTTCCGGAAGAAATTTCATCCTTGCGTTACGCGGATCGTTCTGACAGGGTTTGATGAATCATCAATACCTGCGGGATAACCAGAGTGCTGCCGTCATTGAGGATGACGAAGTCGGAGAGAGACGCTTTCTTCCTGTCGGGAAGTTGAAACTGCATCCGCTGCCGGATCATCTCAAAGGACAGATGGTCCCTCTTCCCAATCCGGTCAACTGCGATCTCTTCGGGGCAGGAGACATGGATCACCAGGTCGTACTCAGCCCTTAAGCCGCTTTCAAAAATGATTGCAGCTTCATGGATCAGGTAAGTTGATTCACTAAGTTGATCGGCCCATTTTCTAAAATCCTCACGCACCAAGGGATGAATTAACCCATTCAGGGCGTTCAGAATCTTCGGATCTGAAAATGCCACTTGCGCAAGGGCCTGCCGGTTGAGGTTGCCACAACTATCAAGGATCTGTTCACCGGCCAGGGAGACAACCTCTTTTAATACATCGTCTCTCAGGTACATCTTCTTTGCCTCCACATCGGCATGGTATACAGGGACATTCAGACAGCTGAACACAGAGGCAACAGTACTTTTCCCGCTTCCCATATTTCCGGTAAGTCCGACTTTCAGCATCTACTTTTTCCTCCGTTCAAATTCGAAGTAGAGTGTGTCGGGGGAGGTGGAGAGCAGGTAGTTTTGAAAGCGGGACTGGCTGGAGATTTCGTAACCAATGGGGTTGGAGAGAAGGTATCCCCGGTAAACAGATCCTTGCGTTTTCACTTTGATTGTGGAGAGATCAAGATCATATGTATGAATGGTGGTGCGAAAGAACCTGTCGGTAAAAAAATCAAATCCCTGGACTCTCAGGCTGAGCGTCAGAATAGTATCTGATGCATGCGTTAGTTGATAGGAGAGAGGTATGTGTGTGAAATTGATATGGTAGTCTATTGTATAGTAGTACTCCCTGGAGAGTTTTACCAGGATCCATAAAAAAACGGAAACCAGCAGGCACATCAGAAAGACGTACAACTGGTTCCTGAATTTCTGGCCACGGCGTTTACGCGCATTACCAATTAATTCTATGAACTCGGGTTTCATAGTACCGGATTTTTCCGGCCGGAATTATTTGCTCTCGATCGTGTCGGCCGTGCTGGAGGCAATAGCAGATTTTTCAAGCCGGAAGCGGACTCCATTCTCAACTTCCAGAGTCACAGTAGTTTCCTGCATCTCGACGATCCTTCCATGGATGCCGCCAATCGTGAGTACTTTCTGCCCTTTTTGGATTGATTCCCTGAATTTTTTCTGGTCTTTTGACTTCTTCATCTGCGGACGGATGAAAAAGAAATAGAAGACAACAACGATCAGAATTAACGGAAGAAACGACATCCAGCTACTTCCTTCACCGCCCTCCTGCTGTGGGGCCATTAAGAGAATTGTCAATAGTTCGGTCATACCTTTTATGAATTACGAATTACGAATTACGAATTACGAAGTAGAAATTAGGTCTATATGATCTTTCTTATTTCTTACACTCTCATACTCTCATGCTCTCACACCCTCACACCCTCATACCCTATTCCGCCCCCGGTGCCACTACCTGTGCCTTGATCTTCAGTTGAGTAACGTTTGGTTGTGTGTTGGCAACAACAACGATTGTCTTTGTTTGATATCCTCGTCTCCCCTGGCTGTTAAATGCAATCTTTATGACCCCCGTTTCCCCTGGCCGGATAGCTGTTTTTGGGTAAGAGGGAACTGTACACCCGCAACTGGTACTCACATCGGCAATTACCAGATCCCGTTTGCCTGTGTTGGTAAATGTAAAATTAAATGACACGGACTCTCCTTCAATGATCCGGCCAAAGTCATGTTCAATCTCCTCGAAAGTAATAAGGGGAAGTAGATCCTGATTCCCCTCTCCATTGGCTGAATTAGGATTGTTAACTAAATTGCTGTCAAGTAGTTGATCCTGATACTGTGTAGTTGAATTGCAGCCACCAAGAAAAAGAATAAGAAATCCGATAAATATCCGCATCCGGTAGCTCATGCTTCAAAAAATTTTGCGTCACAAAGGTAATAAATTTTGGAGAACCTGAACTTTCCCGATATTTGTCGGAGAAATAGATTACGTGAGAATATACCTGATTGGATATATGGCAAGTGGCAAGAGCTGGCTAGGACAGGAGCTGGCTCTTACATCCGGATTGACCTTTATCGATATTGATGAACTCTTTGAAGAGAGGTACCGGATAACAATCCTGGATTTTTTCGATAAATACGGAGAGGTATTATTCCGCAAACTGGAGCGACAGATGCTCAGGGAGACCGGTGCTCTCGAAAATATAGTTATTGCTACAGGTGGCGGTGCCCCGTGTTTCTTTGACAACATGGAATTCATTCTGAAATCAGGGAGATCCCTCTACTTACGGATGGAAGTTCAGGAACTGATGAGCCGGATTGTAGGAATCAAGAAAAAGCGCCCGCTTCTGAAAGATATTGAGCCTTCCCGACTGGAGACATATGTCAAGAATCAACTAGCCGAGCGTGAGTACTATTATCTCCAGGCAAACTACGTATTCGATGGACCCGATTACCCGATGGAAGAGATTCTGAAGGTCCTACGTTTTACGTTTTAACAGGGCGACATTCTCCACATGTTGTGTATGTGGGAACATGTCAACAGGTTGGCACTTGACCAGTGTGTACTGCTCTTTCATCAGAGCCATGTCGCGGGCCTGGGTTGCAGAGTTACAACTGATGTAAACAATTGTTTCAGGTGCTGCCTTGAGAATTGCCATGATCCCCTTTTCGTGCATTCCGGAGCGGGGTGGGTCGGTGATGATCAGATTGGGTTTCCCGTATTTTTCAAAGAAGTTGGAATTCAGGACTCTCTCAACCTCACCGGCGACAAACCGGGTGTTCCTGATTCCATTGGATTCGGCATTCAGTTCGGCATCCCTTATAGCTTCGTCAACCGTGTCGATCCCAACAACCTCTTTCACATAACGTGCCACATAGCTGGCGATCGTTCCTGTTCCTGTATAGAGGTCATATACCAGTTCATCTCCTTGAAGTCCAGCAAATTCCGCAGCAATACGATAGAGTCTGGAAGCTTGCTCTGAATTGGTCTGAAAAAATGAAGTCGGGCCAACACTGAAAAGCAGATCGGGATCTCCCT
>JAZDPG010000078.1:0-15597 GCA_043797815.1 Bacteroidota bacterium | reverse complement strand
ATCCCATATACTCCGTTATTGATTCAGGTAATAATGATCCTCCTTTTTACTGACGTTTAATCCGAATGCTGTTCCAATGGTTTCCAGGATGGCATCAATGGATTGTTGCCGGTAAGTGGAAGTAATCCTCAGTTCTGCCAGGGAAACATTTTCCGAATGAATGATCACATGATATGAATCCTCCAGTTCCCGGAGGACACGATCAAGGTCTTCATCTACAAATCTAAAATCTTTTGTTTTCCATGAAATATAATTCGGATCGGACTGTTCTGAACTGGAAAGAATTTCAGGTCCGATATGACCAACTTCTCCAGGCTGCAGGGTTATGAATTCCGCTGAATTTTCCATGGCTACCTTCACTTTGCCGGTTTCTACGTACACCTCCACAGTTTCTTTCCCCCCGGCTTCTTTCACGTTGAATGAAGTACCCAGTACAGAGATCACCACCCTGCCCGAACTGACGGTAAAGGGGTTGGCAGGATCTGACATTACTTCGAAAAAGGCTTCTCCCCTGAGTTTCACGGAACGACCCGGGCCAAATTCTTCGGGATAGCTGATTTCAGCCCCCTCATTCAGGAATACCCGGCTTCCATCAGGTAAATCAATAGTACTTACACCTTTTTCTGCAATCTGATGGCAGGTTGTGACCTCCGGCTTGTTGCGAATCAGCTCCAGGTACAAAGTGGGCATCCCAATGGCGAGAATCAACAGGATGACTGCAGCAATTTTCAGGTTGGGAGTAAACAGGCGTTTCCTGAATACCGGATGCTGTTCATCCAACAGTCCGTCGCTTTCAAGCCGGTTGTACAGCTTCTCCCAGGCTTTTCCGGAATCCCTGTTGGTTGGATTTGCATTAAAATATTTCCAGCTCTTTTCCATTTGATTTAATTCTGTTTGTTGTTGCGGATCCCTCTCCAGATTATTCCTGAATGCAATCTCCTCTTTCATATTCATCTCACCGGCCAGATAGCGGGCCATGGAGATCCATGTTTGGGTGCTCATTTTCATATTACATTAAACCTCACCATATTTCTGCAGGCTGTCTTTTAAAGTCCTGAGCGCTTTCCCCATGTTGGCTTCCACGGTTTTCACCGAGATGGAAAGCTTCTCGGCGATCTCTTTGTATCTCAGACCTTCCTGTCTGTTCATGAGGAATATCTGCCGGGTCCTTTCAGGTAAGGCTTCCAGCGTTACGGAGACCAGGTCGGATACCTCCTGAAATTGCAACTCCTGGGAAGGATCCTGAGATGAACCTTCCATATCCTGTACCATTTCATCCTCCAGTCTGAACTCCCGCCTGGTTTTCCTCAGTACCATCATCGAGTTGTTATATACAGCCCGGTACAGGTAGCTTTGCCAGCTGTGTGTAATTCTCAGGGATTCCCTGTTTTTCCATATATTATAGAACACATCCTGAACAACCTCCTCGGCAGTTTCGCCTGAACGGACCAGGCTCATCGCGTATCCAAACATACCCTGATAATGCATGCGAAAAAGGTTCTCAAAGGAACTGATATCCCCTTCTCTTAACTTCCTGAGTTGATATTGGTCTTTCAGGATCATTTTCATCTAAATAAAGCGCTGTCCTGGCTTGTCTGGACGTGGGAAGGTAAAGTTACACAAAACTTCAGACAGCGCTTTGGGATTAATCTCTCTTCAGGTATTTACGGTTTAATTTGCGGATGGCGCTTTCGATGGACTGATCCGGTTCGATCACATTGTACCCACCCCAGAACCCCTGGTCGAAGAAAACATAGACCAATTCATTCATCACATCACTGCTCTTAAACCGGTCTTTGTTAGCAAACTTCTCGATATCATCATAGCTGCGGTCTGTGATGGCAATTTCCGACATGGCGGAGTAAGTGGTATTGAACAGTTTCTTTTTCCAGTCCACATTAAATTTTACCTCAGCACGGGCATAGCTGAAGTACCAGTGGTTATCCTCAATAGTATACTTAACGCGGTAAACTGCTTTCTCAGGTGTGATGTCCATCCCCATAGGCTTTCTCTGAATGAAAAGCCGGGCAGCCTCTTCTTTGTTATCTATATTGAGCTCGAATTCGGCTTCGGTGATGGCCAGTTTATCCATTTCAATATAGAGTTTGCCTTTGTAATAGGGTTCATCCACAAACGATTTCTGATTGAAGGTGACCACGTAATGAAGTTTATCATTGATGGAGATTACATCACTCAGATAGAAATCATAGATTTCTGCATATTCAATGGATAGAAGAATGTATGGGTTTTTAACCACGTCAAGCAACACAGAAGTGGAGGGTCCTCCCTGGAGTTTAAACAGTACTGTATCCATTTTCTCAACATCGGCACTTTTCCTCCCTTTAAAAAGCCTGACCTGGTCGGTCTGGAAGGTATTGGCATAGGCACTCTTATAAATGTCCACAACAGCTTCTGAAATGGAAGCGTAATTACGTCCCCGTTGAATGGTCTCCCTGTAAAAACCCCTCATCATCATCGGTACCTGACTATAGTTGTTCTTGATGTTGCCAAGGACGTCTGTGATCAAAACCAGCGCATCTTCAGGTCTGATGGTAATCTCCTGAAGTTGAACAGCGCTTGGATTGAGGGAAATGGACCTGGACCGGTCACCCTTGAACTCGCTCAGCGGAACAATCTTGTTGGCATATCCGATGTAGGAGATTTTCAGTTCGGATACACGCGCATCTTTGGCAATTTTAATGGTAAAATCTCCGTCAATGTTGGTCACTGTGGCAACGTTGCTGCCTGCGGCTTCCACTGTGGCAAAAGGAAGTGTCCGTCCGTTCAGGGCATCCAAAATGGTTCCCTGATAGATATCGAATCTGGTGGTATCGATGATTTCCTCTTTTTCACCCATAGCGAATATTGAGGAAGTGCTGGATAAGATCAATGCCATGATCCAGGCTCTGCGAAATTTCGTTGTTGTTTTCATATGGTATGATTTTAAATGGTATTTTCACGCTCTTTAATATCAGGATGCACGAAAGGGAATTTACCCTATGCGCTGAACTGCTTTTTTTGTGGAGAAAAATTACCTGCAATGAAATGGACCGGTGAGAACATTCCATCCCAGAGGGGCAAAACTGTGGTGATTACGGGAGCCAACAGCGGTCTGGGATTTCAGACTTCCCTGGCGCTGGCAAGAAAGGGAGCGAGGGTGATCATGGCCTGCCGGAACATGGAAAAGGGTGAATTGGCCAGACAGAAGATCCTGGACGACCAACCTGAAATGATTCCCGAGTTGTGGCATCTGGACCTATCCAGCTTGTCTTCCGTCCGTTCTTTTGCGGAGAAATTTCTGTCTGCTCAGGGTGGTCCCCATCTGCTGATTAACAATGCAGGACAGATGGCCATCCCCTATATGAAGACGGCGGATGGATTTGAAATGCAATTTGGGGTGAACCACCTTGGACATTTTGCTCTGACGGCACTTTTATGGCCCGGAATGCAAGATATTCCAGGGGCCAGGATTGTGAGTGTTGGCAGTATTGCATACCTGTTTGGCAGGATCAGATTTGGTGACATCCACTGGGAGAAAAGATACCATAAATGGGGGGCCTACGGGATGAGCAAGCTGGCCAATCTCCTGTTTATAAAGGAACTGTCAAGACGATTGGATGAAAGCAAATCAGATATCAGGGCCGTTGCTGCCCATCCGGGTTATGCTGACAGCTCACTTTTGTCCAACAGCATGCTCCTGGCAGGATCCAGATGGAAAGCCGATGCAATCAGCCTGGTCAACAGATTGGTAGCCCAATCAGAAATGAAGGGTGCCCTTCCGTCACTCTGCGCAGCCACAGCTCCGGGGGCAGGGCAGGGAGAGTTTTTTGGCCCCGACGGATTTTTAAATCTGTGGGGATGGCCCGCTCCTGAAAAGCCCAATCCAAGCAGGGTAAATGCTATTGTTGCCAGGGAGCTGTGGAAATTATCCGAAGAACTCACCGGAATCAAATTCAGTATCGCATCACTGGCATAGTATTTGCGTCTTTCTGTTTATCAAACCAAATAATGCAAACATGAACAGGAAGCTCCTATTTCTTGCAATGCTATCACTGGGAATCCTCACAGGATGTGGTGCACCGGTGAGGATCTATAGCGACATAGATGAATCCGGATCCTTTGAAAGGTACGCCTCCTACAATTTCCTTGATTTTACAGATGGCAACAAGAAGACCATTACGGATATGGAACTGGAACGGATCAAGGTGGCCTTTGCCAGGGAAATTGAGCAGAAGGGCTTGAGATTTTCAGAGAATAATGCTGATGTATCCTTGCAGATTACTGTATATCACCGTCTGGCCACAACGGGTTACTATTATTACCCATACAGGCATAATTACATGGAACGTGCCATTGCGGTTGACATGTACGACAACCATACCCAGAAGCATGTGTGGCATTGCGCAGCTGTGGGCGAACTGGACTATGATCCCCAGGCAAGGGCAGCGAAATTGCCAGAACTGGCAGCTGATATTTTCAAGAAATACCCGCTTGCCCCGGCCAGTGAAATTTAGCGTGTAAAAGTGGCATAGTAATCCAGGATGGTTGTTCCATCGTCAGTTACATAGTTGAGCTGAATAACTCTGAAATCACTGGCTACCATTCCTCTTCCATTTACGCTAATGTCAGATATGGCCTGGTTGTTTATTCTGAGCGTATCCCGGGTCAGTTCCGAGAAGAGGAATTCATTTTCTCCCTTGTTATGAAAATTGACAATGATGTATCTGTTTTCTGCATCATGAACCTTTTCAATCTCAACGGGATACTGTCTTAATCCAGCATGTACCGAGGATTCATTGCAGGTATAGATTCCCACAATGGAGCTGTAGTCCGCCGGTTCGTTGTTTCTGTCACACGCGAACATCAGCATCAGAATACCTGCCAGCACAAGCAACCATTTACTTGATTTCTTCCCCATTTTCATATCTCAGTGTTTCCACAAGGTTTCCTGATTCGTCAAATGCCCGGGCTGTTCCGTGCCGCAATCCGTCCAGGAAGGGAATCGTGGTCATTATTCCTCCGGATTCATAATAGGTAGTCCAGACTCCTGTTTTTTTGTTGTCGAAGTACATCCCTCTGTTCTTTGGTTTTCCCGATTCGTAATACATCAAAAACTCCCCGGTAGCCAATCCCTCCCTGTAAGTCCCCTTCTGTTTGAGCGCTTGGTTGGGATGATAGATCATCCATTCACCTTCAAACTTCTCATTCACATATGCTCCTTCGGTATAGAGCCGGCCATCGGGGTAATAGGATCTCCAAAGGCCGGTTTTTTTCCCTTCATGGTATTGTCCGGTTTCCTGAATAACAGGGACCGAGTCGGGGGTCAGCATGTCAAAAAACATGGTCCACTCACCTTCGATCAGGTCATCTTTAAACGTGTAGTGATTCATGGGATTACCGGAAGGGTAATAGCCCTTGTAGGGGCCGTTCAACCGTCCATCCTGATAGTAACAGATCTTTTGAAGTGTACCATCCTCGAATTCCTTGTAAAATCCTCTGAACTCACCCTGGTACTTCCCGTTTTTCATGCTGGATAGTTCCCGGATATTCCCGTTCTCAAAGTATACCTGCTGTGGTCCCTGTTCCAGGCCATGGAGGTAATTCCTTTTTAAACGCATTTTTCCGTTTTCGTGATAACAAACCAGGATACCATTGCGCTGACCATTGTTGTATTCCCCCTTCTCATTGAGCTTTCCGTTTGGGTGGTAGATCATCACCTGACCCTCCAAAAGATCATTCTTGTAATCGGCTTCCTGGTAAACAATTCCGTCCGGGGAATAATAAATAAGGGTACCCTGTAACATCCCGTTGACATAGGGTAATTCCTGGCGGATGCCGCCGTCTTCATAGTAATCGTACCAGGTACCATCCATAACTCCATTCACATAAGAACCTCGCTGCCAAAGTGTTCCGTCTCTGTAGAAAATGGAGTAGACACCGTGCCTGATGGTATCGGTTCCGGATAGCGTATAGGGATATGTCTCCCTTACCATTTTGCGATTCATGTCCCAGAAGGAGGTATGGACCTCCTGGGAAATAATGATGGCATTACACAGCAGCAGAGGGATTGTGATATAGTTACGCGGCATCATTCCACATTCAGTAAGATCTGGGCTCCTTCAATGGGTGCACGATGACCATAATCCAACAGGAATGCAAGTGCGTACTGTCCGGTTTCGGGATTCTCCGGCAATGTAAGTACCACCTTTCGTTGATGGTCCGGATAGATGGTTACAGCCACCGGAGTGAATTTCTTTTCTTCGGCTGTTTCCAGGTTCGCCAGAGCCAGGAATACCTTGCCTTCTAATATGTTATCTCCGGTATTGACCAGAATCGCCTCAAAACTTCGCAGCCCGGACAATTTGCTTTCGACCTCTTTTAATCCCTTTACAGAACCCTTATAGTTTTGGTTCGATCTGGGACTTTGTTTGATCAGGACAACGATCCTGGGCACTACAACCACACCTGTTGTAAGTTGTTTGTCGGCCTGGTAAGCTTCCTGCTCTTTCGCCACCTGGACCTGAATCATTCCCCAACGGGTGTTGAATCCGGTTTTCGGAACGGTCATGATTAAATCAACTTCCCTGGATTCATTGGGATTCAATTCGAAAAAAGAGGGATTGGTGGTCAGCCAGTCTGCCAGGGTCCGGTTTGTTGTGCCGGCAGGGACCGGTCTTTTGGCTCCCTCTTCGTCCAATTCATAGTCCACAAGGTTTAAAACAAATGTTTGTTTTTCATTCCCATGGTTTCTGATGGTGAGGGTCTGGTTCTGGTTTTCTCCTGGATTTGCATCAAAGGAAACCAGCACCGGAGCCACCTCAAAATCCTGGGCATTCCCAATTATCACCAATGTTAATAGAAGATTAACCAGCAAAAATTTATGGTTTGTTGATAAGAATTGTGTATTGGTCAAAATTGTCCTCATATATTTTTATATTTTGCTTCAAAATTAAAAGGGCCAGTACGAATAACAAACTATTATCAACCCAATTTTTAAATTAAATCGAAAAGTTATGAAGAAAAAAGTAATGATTATCGCAGGAATGCTTGCATTTGGAGTGGCAGGTTTTTCTCAGGCAGTTAAGGACAGGCAGGTCATCCCTGTGGCTGTTAACCTCAACCAGGTGCTTCGCATGACCATTACCAATGGCGGAAACATTGAGTTTGTGTTCAATTCAATTGATGATTACCGCCTGGGACTGTCTGGAGATGCAGTTACTTCAGGATCTGCCAATCCTGCCTCATCCAATCCTTTTTATGTGACTGATTTTACGGTGGCAGCTTCCACCAGGTGGGATTTAAACTATGGATCGGAGGAGCTGACATTCATAGGTACCGATGATCCGACCAATACCCTGGATCTTGCCAATGTTGGATTTACGCTTGCATCCAATGGGACACATGATTTTGAGACTGCCGTTGGACAGGGGACCACGCTGACTGCTGAACTCTGGAGCGCACCAACTGTCAATGGAACGGAAGTTGCAGGTCTTGAAAACTATCCGACCTTGCTGATAGATGACAATACTTTCGGTGTAGGCGGAACGGCCAACGCAGGAGACGGAACGGATAACTCATTTCAAATTGTATGGAGATGCGGAACCGGACCGGTTGAGGCTGGCGCTGCTCCTCTTCCGATGATCGATGTGAGCCTGCTTGACCAGGATCCAAGCCCGGCTCCGGACAGGTATGTAGCAAATGTAATTTTCGAACTTGGTGTTAACGTGCTGTAAGTCAATATAGCTGTAACGCCAGATCGACTGGTCTTTATATAAATGGAATAGTCAGCCTGAGGTTGACTATTCCTGTTTTACAAATGCAAAATTCATTCAAACCTGTCATGCGTTTTTCCGGCATTGTCTTAAAACTCTGGATGCTTGTATTCCTGATTTCATCCTCCCAGGAGACCATGGCGCAGGAGTGGAATTATGCCCGGCTAGTTTTGATACATGGAGGGAACATTCCGTTCAATTTTAATTCTTTAAAAAAATATTCGGAAGGTATTGAAATTGAAAACGGGACGATTCTGGGTGTGACCCTGGCCGATTCAACCCAGCCAGGGAGGAATCTGACAGGATTCGACCTGAACGTACAGGCTTTTAACGGAGCTACCGAAATCACCGGTGATGCCAACAGCCTTGATCTGAATACGATTCGGATCAAGGCTGAAAGCTTCCAGGGTTTTGGCCCTGGTTTTACAAGCCCTGGATACATTGATCTTCCTCCCGGTTTCGCGTTGCTTTGTTCATATACCGATCCGGATGCAGTGTTTGACGACCTGGTTTGGAGTGTCCACCAACTGGCCATATCGTACCAGTGCGGAATGCCGGTGGCAGCAGGAGGAAATGGAAGTCTTTTGGGGGAACAACCCGATTATTACGTTGTGGAAATTGAGCTTGAACTGGTGCCCACAGGCGGCGGATTCTGAAGGCAATCCCAGAAGGAGCACCAAAAGAAATGAAGGTGATTCAAGTTAGAAAATACGCCAATGGTGGTGTTCCCGGCATATTCCTGTGGAGCCTGATGATCGCTGTGTTGTGTCTGCCGGGTCTGGCCCGTGCACAGGGATCCGCGCCTGACAGCCTCCTTACCATGCGATTCCTCAGACCGGATGTGATGCTGGAAAAACCGGGATCACATTTTAATGTTTTGGAAATTAAGAATAATGGCAGGGATCTCATTTCCGGAATTGTGCGAATTGATTGTCCGGATTCATGGCGCATGATTGGAATGGGAATTGATACCCTGGTCCTCGAACCGGGAAGCACTAAGATGATTCCGGTCAGGGTTTCCATCCCCGGAAATACCATTGGTGGGGTCTCCTATGTGATAGGCGCTGAGTTGTTTGGAAAGGATTTATACAATTATGCCAATTCGTATGTTTCCATCCAAAGAAAGTCAAAATGGGAAATGAGGCTGGGAACAAACCAGATTTACATTTCTGATTTCATGCCGTATGGAGAAGTGAACGTGTCACTGACCAATTCTGGCAATTCCAACGAATTGGTGAAACTATCCCTGGACCTTGGAGATCTGTTGGAATTCCGAAGTGAGATCGAGGCGGATAGTTTTCTTTATGTGGACCTTCCCGCCTATACAGATACCTCCATCAAGCTGGTGATTCAGCGTAGGGATGATCTTTCCTATTCCGAAAAGAAAGCATTGGACAACAATTGGAAGGCCAGGATACTGGATATACACGCATCCACGACGAATAGCTCCAATTACGGCTCAATCAGGGCTACCCCATTGGAAAGTGAAATCAGCAACACGCTGCCCATTTATAATGCACCGCTCAATGCAGAACTTACAGTGTATAACCTCCTGTCGCAGCAAAGAAAGAAAATGTCGGCAAGGGTGTTTGGCCAGGTACTGTTTCCCGGAACCCAGGAACTATACTACTCACTTGGGTATTATAACCTGTATTTCGATGCGGATATGAACCGGGAGATTGACCTGTATCAGCAACTGCGTTACACGGTCAGGTACATGGACCAGAATACAATGGTTTGGATCGGGGACAGGCTGGGTACGGGACAGTTGCACACATTAACAGGTAGGGGTATCAGTGCCACCCACCAGCTCAATGACAGAAACATGTTCTCACTAAACGTGATTCAAAATCCATATGGAGGGAGTATCGGAGGATTTGCCGGATATGGGGGATACCTGGGCAACGTGGGCGTAAATACAGGTGTCACGCTTGAAACCACTACCCAACAGTTATACAGTCATACCACATGGCATTTGGGAGGCAACTACCAGTTGAATCAGAGACACAGTTTTCATCTGCAGACGGCCACATCCCTGAGCAACTTCAAAGCCTCCAGCTACACAGAACATGACACCACTGTTCTGGGATTCGCCTACCAGTTCATTTACAGATACAGGGGAAACCGGCTCCTGATCAACTTTGATAATACCAATACCCTGTTTACCTATATCAGGAACAGCGGGATCAACAGGATCAATTTTTCAGGCCATTATAAAATCACTGAAAAGCTCCTGCTTAAAACCATGTACTACCGGAGTGATTATACTTCCACCAAGTATCCCTATAATTTCCTTTATCCACCCAATGTGAACATGAATGAAAACGCACGTATCCTGTTCTCAGTTCACAGGGGCAGGGTTGTGTATCAGGGTGGGCCCAGATATTCAGGAACCTCGCGAAGGTTGTATGTGATTAACGGGGATTACGAGACCGGATATTACAACTACCAACCAGGGATTTTAGGTTCGGTTTCTTTCAGATTAAAAAACGGACGGAGTATTTCTCCACATGCCAGTTTCAATTCCATGTTCTACAGTTATGACAGGGGCAATGAAGTTGATGAAACCTCCAATATGGATTGGCAATGGACCTACACCATCGGGATCAACTATTATGATCAGGCATTCAAGTTGAATGCCTACTATACCTCCGGCGATGTAACCGATGTTTATCGCAGCTCGGTGGTAAATAATACTCCCCTGGTGAATCAGGCCTTCCATATACGGCCCTACTACGAGCGTTATTTCTTCAAAGAGACCCTTCGTGTGAGTGCTTTTCTGAATTACTCCTACTATATGCCTTCCATGAGAGAAAACATACTTTTCAATCTCACCGGAAACATCCATGTGAACAAGACCTGGGATTTTTATGGCAGTTTCAATATTTACAGGGTAAGCAGGAGGGATGTAGATGTGGGCAGGATGACAAGCAGGGATGTGAATCTTTTCCTTGGTGTCCGGAAAGCTTTTGACATTCAACAACCCAGGATGGGTTATGGTGATCTGACCATCATAGGTTTCAACGACCTGGATGGAGATGGGATAAAAAGTGAAGAAGAAAAACCAATTTCAAACGTTTTGGTACAAATATCCAGGGACCCTGATAAGAATGTTGAAAGCAGAAGCGGATTTGTTGAGGTGAGCATGATTACAGATCCGCGCGGGGAGATTTTTTACGAGAGAATCCCTTATGGCGTCTATGACCTGTCGCTTATCCCGCTTTCAAATCTGGAGAACCTCTATTTTCTGAACGGACATCATCAGACCATCGAGATCAACAATGATATGGTTCACTACTTGCCCCTTGTGGAGAGTTATAAAATCAAAGGGCGGATTATCATTGACAGGGATCCCAACTCCAATGAGGGGACTGTTTCACCACAGGGTATCAGGGTGACTGCAGTAGGTGAAAACGGGGAGACATTTTCTACCCTGTCAAGTGGCTTGGGCACATTCGTTCTTGATTTGCCCCGGGCCACATCCTACGAGGTTAGTATTTACAACGTTTTTGGTGAGAATTTCAGACTGGAACGGGGGAGCTACAAAGTCCAGTTCACAGACAACAAAATCATTAACCTGGATTTCAAATTTGAAGAAAAGCGGCGGGGTATTGAGTTCAGAGAAGGAGAGCAACTTTTCCAGTTTGACCTTGGAAACGGAAAGGAATAGTCACATTCCCCGAAAATGCTCTATCCCGGGATTCAGGTATTTTTGTCACCATCATAATTCTTTCCGATCCGGAAATCTCTTTTCACAAATTGGATAAAATCCCTGTTGATCCTTCTGCTGTCCGCTTTGGGCATTTTTAGAAATCGTTTGAGTAAGCTGTTGTCTATCAGTTCGGTGATCAGGAAGAGTTCACATAGGGTGATGTACAGATCCTTCAGATCGAATGTGTAGAATGGCTTGATGGTCAGGTAGTCCAGGGACCCACCCCAGAAGGCATTATCAATCAGGTTGGCTGCAAGCCCCGCCAGAAAAAGGTGTATGAAACCATTGATCCAGAAACTGTTCCTTTTCCGTTTCACATAAAAGCGCCACACCTCAACGAATACAATTCCGATGATACTGAACAGGATGATGTTCAGAAGATGAGAAACCTCCTTGAGGCCAAGCAGTACCCACAGGTATGAACCCAGTGTGTTCTGGGTGGGTTGAATATAGAAAACGGGAGGGATCAGTGTAACGGACAAGGATTGCCATTCCAGGGAGAACAGAAACGCTTTGATGCCCTGATCCATGCCAACCGCTGCCACCAGAAAGAACCAGTTGATCCCTTTTTTTACCCGGAACAGTTGTGATAATCCCGTTGCCAGGAGTGCAACTACGGAAAGAAAAAGGCCGGGAAAAAGAAAAAATCTCCAGAGATATTCGAAATCCGTGACTTTCCCTGACAATGCGTAGATTACCATGACAATCACCCAGATGGTGAAAAAAAGCATGGCGTTCCTCAGGTATTTATTGTCCATTTGTAACCATTTTAATCGCTTGCTTGAAAGTAATCAAATTTGGAATAATAGAAATCTTTCTTTTAATTTGATCCTGAATAACAATTGGACATGATACAGATTCGCACAAATTGGTGGTGGCATACTTTTTTCCGACAAGCCGGAGATTAGGATCTGCCTCATTGTGCATCACAAGATAAAGGGCTTCCACTTCGGCGGAAGCTTTTTTTTGTTTTATAGACCGCAGAAATGAAAAAAATACCAGTCAGAGTTGAATCCAGAAAAATACTGGCAGACATCATCACACCGGTGAGCATCTACCTGAAAATGAGGGATATTTATCCGGGGTCACTGCTCCTTGAAAGTTCTGATTATCACAGCAAGGAGAATTCCTTCTCCTTTATCTGCATGGATCCCTTGGCAGAATTCCAGGTTCATCACGGGATGGCATTGATCACGCTTCCCGGGGAGGAACCGCTTCAGACCATCATATCGGAAGAGAATAATGCGGTAAATCAGTTGAATGCTTTTGTGTCATCTTTTGACGTTGCCGCCGGCGGTCAGGATATGAAGGTGGACGGCGTATTTGGCTATTCCACATATGATGCCGTCCAGTATTTTGAAGATATTTCCTTCACATCACCCATGCCTGAAAAGGAGGAAATACCGGAGATCAGGTACAATTTTTTCCGGTATGTACTTGCCATCAACCACCTGACCAATGAGTTGCTTTTGTTCGAGAATATCGTGAACGGGGGGGAGAGTGAAATTGACTCGGTAACATCCCTGCTTCATAACCGGAATATCGCTACATATGTTTTTGGAGTCACTGGATCTGAATCCTCCAACATGACCGATGAAGCGTACCGCCGCATGGTAGTGAAAGGAAAGGAACACTGCTTTCGGGGCGATGTTTTCCAGATCGTACTTTCACGCCAGTTCTCCCAGTCTTTTACCGGTGATGAATTTAATGTTTACAGGGCGCTGCGTTCCATCAATCCCTCTCCCTATCTCTTTTACTTTGATTACGGTAGTTACAAGTTGTTTGGCTCCTCACCGGAAGCACAGATCGAGGTCAAGGAAGGGAAAGCCTATATCAATCCCATTGCAGGAACTTTCAGAAGGACAGGGAACGACCGGGAGGATCAGGAACTGGCCAAAAAACTGGCTGCGGATGACAAGGAAAATGCAGAGCATGTGATGCTGGTGGATCTGGCAAGGAATGATCTGAGCCGGACAAGCAGCAAAGTGACGGTTGAGTTTTACCGTGAGATTCAGTTCTATTCACATGTGATCCACATGGTCTCCAAGGTTTCAGGAACACTTCCGGAAGAGGCCAATACCATCCGGATTATGGCCGAGTCGTTTCCAGCCGGCACCCTTTCGGGCGCTCCCAAGTATAAGGCCATGGAACTTATCGATAAATACGAAGGGAAGAGGAGGGGTTATTACGGCGGGACCATCGGTTTTATCCGGTTTAACGGGGATATCAATCATGCCATCATGATCCGTTCATTCCTTTCACGCGATCATGTGCTCTATTATCAGGCCGGTGCGGGAATCGTCTCTGAATCTACCGAGGAGGGTGAACTTCAGGAAGTAAACAACAAACTGGCAGCCCTGAAATCGGCCATTGAAATGGCACGGAAAATCAACAGTGATAAATAGAAAGCAGATGAAGATATTGGTTCTGGATAACTACGATTCATTTACCTACAACCTGGTCCAGTATATCGAACGGGTACTCAGAAGTCCGGTGGATGTTTTCAGAAATGACCAGATTTCCCTGGAAGCGGTTGGCGGATATGATAAAATTCTCATCAGTCCGGGCCCCGGAATTCCGGAAGAGGCTGGGATCGCCCTGGAGCTGATCAGGAGGTATGGCTCCACGAAAAGTATTCTTGGCGTGTGCCTGGGCCATCAGGCCATTGCCGAAGCTTTTGGGGGGTCCATTGCAAATCTCTCCACTGTGTACCATGGCGTGGTGGGGCAGATGAAACAAATTATTACCGGGGATTACCTGCTGGAGGGTGTTCCGGTGGAATTCGATGCCGGAAGGTATCATTCCTGGGTGGTGGTACCCGAGACCTTGCCGGAAGTACTGGAGGTCACAGTGAAAAATGACGAAGGTTACATCATGGCCCTCCGGCACAGGGAGTATGATGTCAGGGGTGTTCAGTTTCACCCCGAATCTGTGCTGACTGAATATGGGGGCAGGATGATATTGAATTGGGTGAATGGTAAAAAGGGATTAAGGGATACTAACTTTTGCGCAGCAAAATAAACGAACGAAGTGAGTGATATATGAAAGAGACATTACAGTATCTGTTTGACCATAAGACCCTGGGAAAAGAGGATGCCAAAGTTGTCCTTACAAACATAGCACAGGGCAAATATAATGATGCGGAGATTGCCGCTTTCATTTCGGTTTATCTGATGAGGAGTATTACAGTGGAAGAACTCGCCGGATTCAGGGATGCCCTGCTCGAATTATGTTCACCCCTTGACCTTTCGGAATTCAATACCATCGATGTATGTGGCACGGGCGGGGATGGGAAGAATACCTTTAATATCTCAACACTCACCTCTTTTGTTGTGGCCGGGGCCGGAGAGAAAGTAGCCAAACATGGGAATTACAGTGTCTCCTCGGCATGCGGCTCTTCCAATGTACTGGAATATTTCGGTTACAAATTTTCCAAGGACAGTGACAGACTGAAGAAGGAGATAGACCGCTGCAATATCTGTTTTCTGCATGCGCCCCTTTTTAACCCAGCCATGAAGAACGTGGCCCCGGTGCGGAGGAGTCTAAGGATTAAAACATTCTTCAACATGCTGGGTCCCATGGTTAACCCTTCCTTTCCGCAGAACCAGATGGTGGGGGTCTTCAGCCTCGATGTGGCGAGGCTCTACAACTATCTTTACCAGGAGTCGGACAAGAAGTATTGCATTATTTACTCACTGGACGGATATGATGAGATTTCACTTACAGGGCCGTTTAAATCCTTTACCATGCTGACCGAGAGAACACTTTCCCCGGGAGACCTGGGTCTGAACAGGGTGACTTCGGATCAGATCTTCGGAGGGTCAAGCGTGGAAGCAGCAGCTGGGATATTCCTGAAGATTCTCAATGGCAAAGGGAATAGAGCCCAGAATGAGGTGGTGATTGCCAATGCTGCTTTTGCCCTCTATTGTATGGATGAGAGCAAGGGGCTGATCAGTGGGATCGCGCGGGCGAGGCAATCACTGGAGTCCGGTGCAGCCCTGGAAGCTTTTAAACAGCTGGTGGAGGGAGTGTCATGAATATTCTGGATGCCATTGTGGCGCATAAGAGGATCGAAGTGCTGAAAAGGAAGCAGGATATACCCTTGTCAAAACT
>JAZDPG010000086.1:0-54456 GCA_043797815.1 Bacteroidota bacterium | reverse complement strand
GCTGCTTTTCAAGAAGCAATCCGGTCTGGATTCCCAATGTTACGGGAGCCGGGGATGATTTCTGGGAGCATTTGAAAATCTATCCCAACCCCACATCGGGGGTCATCAAAATGGAGATGGATAACCCGGTCATGGGTGAGGCGATCATCAGCGTCTATAGCGAATCGGGAGCCCGGATAATCAATACAGCCGACCACAAGACAACCAATCTTTTTGAGACAGAGGTTGACCTGGGGGGTACACCGGCAGGTATTTATATGGTCACCCTTCAGCTGGGCGACTATCAAACCAGCCTGACGATCCTGGTGGAATAGGGTGTTAAAGATTCTCAGCCAGCCAGTCTCCCACGTCAGAAGTCTTGTATGCTTTCCCTTCGGCAATGTCTTCGGTGACAATGCCTTCAGATATGGAGCGGTCCACCACATCCCTGACGGCCTTGGCCTCGCTGCCAAGGTTCAGGGCGAGCTCCAGCAGCATGGCGGCTGAAAGAACGGTAGCCAGCGGGTTGGCAATGTCTTTTCCGGCAGCCTGCGGGTAAGAGCCATGGATGGGTTCAAAAACAGATGTATGGATACCAACGGACGCCGAGGGCAGCAGGCCCAGTGAACCCGTGATTACACTGGCCTCATCCGACAGGATGTCCCCGAACATGTTTTCGGTCACCATTACGTCGAATTTCCTGGGCCACTGGATAATCTGCATGGCGGCGTTGTCCACGAACATGTAATCCACCTCGATGTCGGGGTGGGAGGGGGCCATCTCCTGGGCAATCTCCCGCCACAACCTGGAGGTGGCCAGCACATTGGCTTTGTCCACCACGGTCAGGCGCTTGTTGCGCTTGGCTGCATATTCAAATCCCAGTTCCAGGATCCGCTCCACCTCCGGCCTGGTATAGACACAGTTGTCGAAGGCCATGTTCAGGTCCTCGGAACGTCCTTTTTCTCCAAAGTAGATGCCACCTGTCAGTTCGCGCACCACCACAAAATCGGCTCCTTCAACCAGCTCACGGCGCAGGGGGGACTTGTGGATCAGGGAAGGAAAGGTGGTCACCGGGCGGATGTTGGCATAAAGCCCCAGTTTCTTGCGCATGGCCAGCAGTCCCTGTTCCGGCCTGATTTTGGCTTTGGGATTGTTGTCGTATTTGGGATCTCCGATGGCCCCGAAAAGCACGGCATCGGAGTCCATGCAGAGCAGGTGGGTCTCCTCGGGATATGGGTCGCCCACTGCATCGATGGCGCAGGCACCGGTAAGGGCCTCCGTGAAGACAAAGTTGTGATTGAACTTTTTCCCTGCAGACTTCAACACCTTGATGGCCTGATCAACAATCTCGGGTCCGATTCCGTCCCCCTTCAACACCGCAATCTTATATTCCATATTCATTTTTTTCTGAGCACTGAGCACTGAGTACTGAGCACTGAGCACTGAGTACTGAGCACTGAGCACTGAGTACTGAGCACTGAGCACTGAGCACTGAGTACTGAGTACTGAGTACTGAGCACTGAGCACTTACGAGGCGTAAGCCTCGATGATATTCAACATCCGGCGTGTACATTCTATGGCCGCCACCGTCTGGTCGGGGTCCAGTGCCCGGGTCTTGATGATCCGTCCCTCGTAATTCCAGGTGATCATGCACTCCACCAGGGCATCGGTTTTACCGCCGGGGGGAATGGTCACCACATAGTCGGTAAGGACGGGGTGTTTACGTTCCAGTCTGTCATAGATTTTCCACAGGGCCCGCATAAAGGCATCATACTGTCCGTCCCCCGAGGATGTCTCTTCGTACACAATGCAATTGATCTCGATGGCCACAGTGGCCACAGAGCGCAGTCCCCTGGCCACAGAAAGCTGGAAATTTTTGATTTTGATCCTCTCCTCTACACGGGCTGAACGCAGCACATCGGAGATGATGTAAGGCAGGTCCTCCTTGGTGATGATCTCTTTTTTGTCCCCCAGCTTGATGACCCTTTCGGTGACCAGCTTCATGTCCTTTTTGCTGAGTTCGATGCCCAGCTCCTCCAGGTTCTTCTGGATGCTGGCTTTCCCGGACATCTTCCCCAGTGCATAGGTGCGTGTCCTCCCGAAACGTTCGGGAAGAAGGTCATTGAAATACAGGTCGTTCTTCTGATCGCCGTCTGCATGGATCCCGCTGGTCTGGGTAAAGACGTTTTCGCCGATCAGCGGTTTATTCAACGGAATTCTGATACCGGAGAAAGATTCAATCATCTTGCTGGCATGGTAGAGCCTCTCTTCACGGACATTCATGTCATATCTGAAGTGGTCTTTGACAATTCCGATCACACTGGAAAGGGGTACATTGCCTGCCCTTTCTCCCAGGCCGTTCACGGTGGTGTGAATCCCGGTGATTCCTGCCCTGATGGCTGAATAGGCGTTGGCAGTGGCCAGGTCGTAGTCGTTGTGGGCATGGAAATCAAATTTTAGGCCCGGGTACCGGGTGATCATGTCCAGACAGAAATCATAGGCCTCCTCCTGGTTCAGGATTCCCAGCGTATCGGGCAGCATGAAACGGTCAATGCTCTCATCCTTCAGGGCATCCAGCACCTGGTACATATAGTGCGGCGAGTTGCGCATCCCGTTGGACCAGTCCTCGAAATAGATGTTCATGCGTATCCCCATCTCCCGGGCAAGGGCCAGGACGCCCTTCACATCGGCTATGTGTTCCTCAGGTGTTTTCCTGAGCTGGTTTTCGCAGTGCTTCAGGGATCCTTTCATGAGCAGGTTGTCCACCCTGCCCCCGGCGTCCCTGATCCACTTCAGGGAGATGTCACCATCCACGAATCCAAGGACCTCTACCTTTTCAATATGACCATGGTCTTTGGCCCAGTTGAAGATCTTGCGGGCTCCTTCGTATTCTCCTTCGGAAACTCGTGCAGAGGCGACTTCAATGCGATCCACATTCAGATCATCCAGCAGCAGTTTGGCAATATTCAGCTTCTCTGATGCGGTAAATGACACCCCGGACGTCTGTTCGCCGTCACGGAGCGTTGTATCCATGATGGAAATTATCTTCGTCATACGGGGACCGATTTTCTTGTTTGCTCGAATCGGGCGATTTTATCCTTCAGGCTCAGCAGGTAATCAATGTCATCATACCCGTTAAGAAGGCACTCTTTTTTATAGGGGTTGATTTCGAAATTCTCCGATTCTCCGGTTGCTGCCAGGGTAACCTTCTGGCTCTCCAGGTCCACCTTCAGGATGGACTCCGGATCTGCATCGATGGCTTTGAAGATCTTTGCCAGGAACTGATCGGATACCTGGACCGGCAGCAGTCCGTTGTTCAGGGCATTGTTTTTAAAAATATCGGCGAAGAAACTGGAAATAACCACCTTGAAGCCATAATCATAAATGGCCCAGGCGGCGTGCTCGCGGCTCGATCCGCTTCCAAAGTTCTTACCCCCCACCAGGATGGTACCTGAATATTTCCTGTTGTTCAGTACGAAACCGGCTTTGGGCTGGCCGCTTTTGTCAAACCGCCAGTCCCTGAACAGGTTTTCCCCGAATCCGTCCCGTGTGGTGGCTTTCAGGAAGCGGGCCGGGATGATCTGGTCTGTATCTACATTTTCGATGGGAAGCGGTACAGCAGATGATTGTATGGTTGCAAATTTATCTATGGACATGGCTGGGTCATTTATCAGATTAAAGCATCGATCTCGGATCGGTAACAACTCCTGTCACTGCTGCAGCAGCTGCAGAGAGAGGACTGGCAAGCATGGTGCGGGCACCCGGACCCTGGCGCCCTTCAAAATTCCGGTTGGAGGTGGAAACGGCCAGTTTTCCCTCGGGAATCTTGTCATCGTTCATGGCCAGGCATGCAGAACAACCGGGCTGCCTGAGCCTGAATCCGGCTTCCTCGAGCACTTCTGTGATGCCCTCTTCCTGTGCCTGTTTTTCCACCTGTTTTGACCCGGGAACGATCCAGGCAGTGACATGTTCTGCTTTTTGCTTTCCTTTCACAAATCCGGCCACCTCACGCAGGTCCTCGATGCGCCCGTTGGTACAGCTGCCCACAAAAACGTAATCCACCTTCCTTCCGGCAAGGGCCGATCCTGCCTGGAAGTCCATGTATGACAAAGATTTGATAAAGGAGTTGCGTGTACTCTCAGGAATCTCTTGAACGGCAGGAATGTTCCCGCTGATCTTTGCTCCCATGCCCGGATTGGTTCCGTAGGTGATCATGGGCTCAATGTCTGCAGCATCGTATTCCAGTTCCATATCAAAAAGGGCATCGTTATCGGTTCTCAGTTCTTTCCAGATGGATACCATGCGGTCAAATTCGGCCCCCCTGGGTGCAAACTCCCTGCCTTTCAGGTAGTCAAATGTTGTTTGGTCGGGCGCAATCAATCCGCCCCGTGCACCGCTTTCAATACTCATGTTGCATACGGTCATCCTTCCCTCCATGGAAAGGCTGGTGAAAGCCGAACCTGCATATTCAATGAAATAACCGGTTCCGCCGCTGGTGGAAATCTTCGCGATGATATAGAGAATCAGATCCTTGGCTGTCACGCCTTTGGCCAAAGCCCCATTTACGGTAATCCGCATCTTTTTGGGCTTGGGCTGGAGGATGCATTGTGTGGCAAGGACCATCTCCACCTCGGAGGTTCCGATCCCGAAGGCCACGCTGCCAAAGGCGCCATGCGTGGAGGTATGGCTGTCACCGCAAACCATGGTCATGCCCGGCTGGGTGATTCCCAGTTCGGGTCCGATCACGTGTACAATCCCCTGGTAGGGATGGTTCAGTCCGTACAGGGTAATACCGTGTTTCTCACAATTCTCGGTGAGCTTGTTCACCTGGAACCGGGAGAGTTCATCCCTGATGGCCAGGTGCTGTTCCGCCGTAGGTATATTGTGATCGGGGGTGGCCACCGTATGCTGCGGGCGGAATACCGGAATCCCCCGTTTGTCAATACCCGCAAAGGCCTGTGGGCTTGTTACTTCATGTACCAGGTGCTTGTCAATATAAAGCACTGATGGCCCGCCTGGGATTTCGTCCACCACATGGGCATCCCATATCTTGTCAAATAGTGTCTTTCCAGCCAAAGCGAATTGCATTTAAAGTAAGCCGCAAAGGTAAGAAACTTCTGCAACAATCCGGTCATAAAAAGTGGCCTCCAGGTGTTAAATCGTAACAGTTCCTGGCATCCTGGTATCAATTGAAACGAAACTGCCGTTGAATCTTTCTCACATCCCTGATGCGTTTTTTTCTGGTCCTCTCCGGATTCTCAGGATAGGGGCATTCTCCTCCTTTGGGGAGATTTGAATAGGCAGCTTCCTCCAACCGTTCTTTTTTGTTTCTCGGACACCCGAGCATCAGGTTCACACCAAAACGAAGATTCAGGGTTCGGGTGTCAAAGGGGTAGAAGAATCCAATCAGGTTGTCGGTTACCGCGTGGACCTGGAACCCTTTTCCATGGTAGGCCATTCCCAGGCCCACATTGAAAATGCTGTTGTTCAGGTAGGACCAGCTAAGCGTCCCCAGGAACCTGTCCGTCAGGTCTGCCTGGGCTGATAAAGTGAAGGACGAGTGTACCTTGGCCCGGTAGATCACATTCCGGTTCACCAGTCCGAAGGAGATTTTTTCATTGTACCGGTAGGATCCTGCCAGAAAAAGCTGTGTGGGCAACATATAGGAGTAAGGGTCCTGCGTGGTGCTTACCTCCAGGGAACTCATCACCGAATCGATCGCTTCATCAATGAAAGCACCTGAGATGAGCTCCGCAGTGAGGTCTGCGCCCGTATAACTGTATTCACCCACGCCGTGAATGTTGTTCAGCGTGCTTCTCCACCGGACAATCCCCAGGTCAAGCAGGCTGGCTGAAAGGGTAATCTTTTCGCTATAGCGGTAGATGATTCCCAGGTCCACCGAAAAACCCGGGTTTTTCCGGTTCAACAGGTAGTGCACAGGATCAATCTCACCCAGTTCAAAACCAGAAATATTTCCATCGGCATCCAGTGTCAGCGTATAGGGGAAGGAGGTATTCAACCTGTAATCGGTTTCAAGGACCAATCCGAAATTGTTATCGTTGGTTGTCAGATCCATTTGGGACCGGCCGGTAGAGAGGTTGGCTTTTCCGAAAAGCAGTTTTGCCCGGATCCCCGCGGTCAGATATGGGCCCATCTTTTTCGATACCCCCAGCGAATACTCCCTGATGTGGTAGGCTCCGGGTCTGAATCCATTGTAACGGGCAGTCTCCCCGATAAAGGGACCGTTCCCGTGGACAGCCAGTTCGGCCAGGTCCCTGGGTACAGTCTGGAACCCGTGTACCCTTTCGGCAATGTTGAATGTGAAATAGAGTGATTTGCGCCTGTATCCCAGCGCCACGGGAACCCACATGGCTTCCACCGCATACAGGTCTGTCCTGTGCATCTGGTCGAACACACCCTCCAAGTTCCATGCATCCGAACCAGCCAGGTCATTGTAGGTGAATGCAGTATTGGAATAGGAAACATGTGCCGCTGCCAAAGCGGGGATGCCCACATAGGTTTTGCAATGGATCTGAACAGCCGGGTTCAGCAGGTTGGATTGGGGCACATCATGCATCAGGTAAAAAGTGTTGCTCTGCTGGGCCTGGAGCAGGCAAGTACCGGGGAGAAACAGGATGGCCCCTAGGCAAACAATAATATTTTTAACAGGTAGTTTCAAAAGTTAAAAGTCAGATCAGCCATAATACCAATATCCACAACGATGTGATAGGACCGGTAATAGTCGTAAAGTGCACTGTCAACATCAGGATTCAGAAAGGTAGCCCTCAGCATGATCTCTGTCGCATACTGGAGACGTGCAATCTGGTCCCGGTCAAAGACAGCATCCTTTCGGACCAGTGAAGGATCAATGGTTTCACCGTTTCCGATAAGCTTTCCCGGAGGGACCGGAATGGCACCGCCGGAAAACATGGAGTCGATGAGATTCTGATCTATATCCAGAAAATAGGCCTGCGTCAGGGCTTCATGGGGGAACCCGTTCCATATATTGACACGGAACAAAACCCGGTTCAAATCATCAATGTTCTCACTCAGGGAGGTCAGGTCAAGCGGAATCCTGCCTTCCATCACCACCTTGAGATCTCCCACCCAGATGGGCAATCCTGTAACTGTATCAAGGTTGAAACGGGTGGTGTCAAAACCACTTGCTGCATTCAATCCAAAACTTTCCTCTCCCAGCGGGAAAGCCAGCTCCGGATTCCATTGCAGTTCCCCGGGGAGCGATCCGGGCTTGTCTTTCATGCAGGAGCTCAGAACAACCAGAAACCCGGTGATGAAAGTCAGGGCCTTGAAATGGTGCATTTGCATATCCATAAAGTTAGAACAATCCGGAAAAGATATCGTTCATATATGAACCAATCATGAAATTTGGTTTAATTTTGGCGGTTTGTTATCAAAGGAGGTACACATGCTTTCAGTTCATAAGATAGGTGGCACGTCCATGTCCAAATTTGAAGATGTATTGCAGAACATCATCATCGGTCAGGCATTGGACGCTAATCCGTATAACCGGATCTTTGTGGTTTCTGCCTACAACAATGTGACCAACTGGCTTCTTGAACATAAAAAAACAGGGGAGCCTGGTGTCTACGATCTTTTTGTCAAAAGACTGGATTACAGGAAGGCCCTGGAGGACCTGCTCAGTAAACTGATAGAGATCAATCATGGCTTGGAAAGGGTTAAACTGGATGTGGATCAGGCTGATGCCTTTATTACCCATCGCATCGAGCAATCCAGGAATTACCTGGTCAGCCTGGATGAGGTGCTGGCCTCAGGGTATGTAAGCAAGCAGAACATATTGCTGGCAGCCCGGGAGATACTGGCATCCATCGGGGAGGCACATTCAGCTTTCAATTCGGCGAATATTATCCGCAACAACGGTATCAGTGCCACCTTTGTGGACCTGTGCGGTTTCCACGATACAGAATACCTCACCATAGATGAACGGATCAGCAGGGCTTTTATGAACCTGGATTGTTCCAGGACCGTGGCAGTAGCCACAGGCTATGCAAAAGGGACAGAAGGAATCATGAGGGAGTTCGACCGGGGGTATTCGGAAGTAACCTTCAGCAAAATAGCGGTGGAGGTGAAAGCTGCTGAAGCAGTGATACATAAAGAATACCACCTCTCCAGTGCCGATCCGGCCATCGTGGGTGTGGATGGTTCAAAACCGGTTGGCAATACCAACTTTAATGTGGCAGACCAGCTTGCTGATATCGGCATGGAGGCCATCCACCCCAAGGCTTCCAAACCCCTTGAAGTGGCCGGGATCAATATCCGCATCAAAAATACCTTTGAGCCGGATCATCCTGGGACCCTGATCAGCCGGGATTACATGGGAGAGGAATCCAGAGTGGAGATCATCTCCGGTACGGATAAGGTAACCGCCATCGAAGTGCATGACCCGTTCATGGTGGGCCAGGTGGGATATGACCTGAACCTGATGAAGGTGATTCAGCGTCACAATCTCTCCTATATCCTGAAATCCACCAATGCCAACAGCATCACCATGGTGTTCTGGGAAAGAAACATAACAGAAGCATTGCTAATGGAACTGAAGGGCCTCTATCACAAGGTCACCGTCAAGGAAGTGGCCCTGGTTTGTGCCCTGGGTACCAACATTGCACAGCCGGGGGCACTGGCCAAGGCAGCAACAGCCCTGTCCGTGAATAAGATCAATGTGGAGGCTGTATCCCAGTCCCTGATGCAGGTAAACATGCAGTTTGTAATTAACCGCAAGGACTACAGGAAGGCCATTATAGCCCTGAACCGGGCACTTTGTCTGAAATCCTGAACCCTCATTCCAGGTGGTTTCAGGTACAGGGTTAGTTGTCCAGGGCGATCACATTACCCACTCCGCTGATATCTGTGGAGAGGTCCGGGGTTCCCCTGTAAAAAATATTTCCCACACCCGAGATCTGAATATCCAGTCTGCCGGTCACATTCACCTCACAGTTTCCTGCACCGATGACCCGGATGGTGCAGTCATCAACCTCCATTTCCAATGCTTCCACATTGCCTGTTCCGGTGATATATATATCCAGCGCCGGCTGGGAATCACCACTGATCCCGAAATCTCCCGCACCCGTGATTCCCGCGTAATCAAACGATGTGACCACAATATCGGCAGAGATTTCTTTCTCTGTGTTCACACTGACATCGGGCCTGAAACCAATGTTCAGGATTCCGTTCCTGACCTCATAAGTCATTACATCAAGGATCTGCGACTGGGCACATAACTCCACATGCTGGGACGCTCCGGTCCGGATCTTTACATCACAGGTCCCGGTGATGGTAACCCCGCTGAATTCAGGTACTGCAACCTCCATGGATTCCACATCACCAGTACCCACAACGGTCCGGTTGGTCCAGTCACACGAAGTGACGAACAGGAATGGCAAAATAAAAAATACCAATGTGCTGAGTGGTTTTATCATGCTGTTTTCCTTTAAAGAGTCCGTTTGGAAATAGAAGTTGCACGAACGATCATTTTCTGATGAAAATGAAGTCGCCTCCTTCATCACCCACATTCTGAATGGTCCCATATTGGGGCACGCTGGGTGAGTTGTTGAGGACTGCGGTTTTGAAGTTTCCGAAAAGGGCTTCAGAGGGGAGAAACCTGGCTTTATTCTGTTTCAGTTCCCTGACCAGGTATTTCACAAATACACTCTCATCGGGAACCTCCTTCAGTGCCCCGCTGGTCATTGCTTTCCGGCTGGGAAGATCATGTAGTTTCATCACACCCTGCTCTCCTGCAGAAAATCCCGCCCTGGATTTGAAAATGGATCCGCTGAAACAGGCATCAGCGATCAACAGGGTGTGTCTGGACTGGATACTCCCGATGAAATCCCTCAGGGTGCTGTTCCGGAACCAGTTGGCCGTATTGGACCGGGCAGCATCATGCGGCAGCCAGTATCCGATACCGGATTTCTCATCCCAGAAACCATGTCCGGCGTAAAAGATCAGCAGGTTATCGTCGGGTGTTATTTTCCCCCCCAGTTCATCCAGGGCAATAATCATTTCTGTTCTGGTGGGATTCTTCAGGAAAGTGATGTCATCGCTGTTGAAATTATACAGGCTGACCAGGGTATTGTAGATTGAATCCGCATCCTGAATGGGGTAGTCCAGGTCGGTGATATTTTCATCCTCGTACTCATTGATACCTATGATCAGTGCATAGTACTTTCCCATGGACAGGGCGGGTTGTTCTGCCGCCGGAGCGGATGCAGATTCATCGGTGCACTGGATGACCATATGGCTGCTGCCCATCTTCCCCTTGTTACTCACTGCCACCACTTCAATCAGGTTTTCACCTTTCACCAGTCCGACTTCCGCCTGGAAAACCCCGGCTTCATTCAGGGTTGCCCTCTGGCGGTTGATCACCAGGGTCTGGATCCCCCCTTCGGCCTCTGCCTTTCCGACGATCAGGATGGTGCTTTTGTTATGGATAAGCCTGCCATTTTCAGTCATGGGGGAGAAGATGGTAATGCCCGGTGATTGATTGCCCTGTACAACGGCCGCAACAGCAACCGGCTCCTGTTCCAACTGATCGATCTTCTGTTCTTCCCGGCCGGCCTTTTGTACCCCCAGTCCATGTGGCGATGCTGCCATCTGATCCGAAGGAAATGATTGTACCCAGATTCTCAGCTTCTCTGATAAAAGGCAGGCGGAGATGAAGTCATTTCTTACAGGGCTGGCATCCACTGAGAGTACGATCTGCTCCAGTTTTTCGGAAACCGCTTGCTGTGCACCTGTTTCCGTATCCCAGATCCGGATGGTCTGATCATGACCGCCACTGATCAGGTGCTTGCCCGAGGGTGTGTAGGAGAGGCACTGAACCCAGCCTGTATGACCCTCATACTTTCGGATGGCAGACAAATCCCTGGCATCCCAGCTCCGGATGAGCCGGTCGTACCCACCGCTGCTGATCTCTTTCCCGTCAGGACTGAAGCGGACACAACTGACCCAGTCCGAATGGGCTTCAAGCTCACGTATCAGGCTGCCGGTCTGCATGTCCCATAAAGCCAGTGTTTTATCTGCGCTTCCCGATACGGCGGTCAGGCCGTCCGGACTGAAATCCACACAGGTAATGGTTTTTTTGTGCCCCTTCAACTCATACAACAGTTCCAGGCTTCCGTTTTTTATGGACCAGGCCCGAAGAATTTTATCTTCACCCCCTGTGATCAGCATGGTCCCGTCAGGACGAATGTCCAGTGATTTAATGGCGCCCGCATGGCCTGGTGTGGTGGCGGTTGCCCGCACAAGGGTGGCATCCCAGGTGGCGATCAACCCATCTTCACCTGCAGAATAAAGCAGTTTGCTGTTCCTTGAAAATACCACCTGGTTGGGCCTTTTCTTCAGGCCCACAAGGGTGCGGTGGATGATTCCCGTTTCCGCATTCCAGATGATGATGTTGTTATCCGAGCCTGTGGTGGCAATAAATTCCCCGCTTGGACTGTAAGTGGCATCGTAGATTTTGTGGCTTGTTTCGGACAGCGTGCGTTTTTCGTTCATCTGTCCGGCCAGCGAGACCGAAAGGCCCCAGATGACAATTCCCGTGATGACTGGTCGTTTCATTGGGTAAAACGGTTACAGCTCTTTGGATTTCAGGATACTGATCCTGGCCCCCACTTGAATGCTGATGTCATGGTAATCCCCATATATGGCCTCCAATTGGAATGAGCCATCTTTAAGCGGAATAAAATGGTAACTGGCCGTGGCGAACAAGCCCCAGGAATCATTCCGGGCGTATTCAATCCCTGCACCAGCCATGAGTCCCAATCCTACCTGATCATCAAACCAGTAGTTCAATACACTTGGTTCTACAGGCCCTCCGTTTTCATCCACAGTTATGCCCAGGGACTGGTAGGCTTTATACTCAAGATCCTCAAAGTAGGTGCTGGTGTAATTCAGGGAAATTCCTGCAAAAATAAATGGATTGAACCGTTTGGCAGGACCAAAATAATACCTGGGGACGATCCCCATATGCACATTGGTCATGTCCATATAGTTTTCACCGCTGGCCAGGACCTCCCAATTCACGGTGTCTGCATAAATCTCATAATAGAGGCTGTTGACAGGTTCCGCATCGGGATCAGAAGGATCGGAAGCATCATAAAACCAGCCCGGAGCGAGACTGTACCCCAACTGGAATTCGATGGAAAAATGACGGTTGAAATTGTACTGGATTCCGGCATAGACAGCGGGGCCCCCTTTGAAATTGGGCATCAGTGTGGGCTCATAATAGTCTGACCCCTGTGACCATTCATCCTGCCAACCCGTCCATCCGATGGTATTGAAATACCCGGCCGAGATGTTGAGGCTGAGTTTTTGTTCAAATTGCGCAGCCAGGGGATTGGGAACAATGATCAGGATCATCAATATACCTGGCAGAATAAGCCTGATCCCGGGAATTCTTTTGTCCATGCGATACAGGTTGAGATAATTCCAAAGCGTTAAGATAGCAAGGTTCTGAGGAATTGTCAAGCCGTGTCTTTGAAAAAATAAAACAAGATTACCTGGCCGCTTTGATAAACCTGAGCGAATGGGTTCCCGATTCCGTTCCAATCACCATCACGTATACTCCCGCTGAAAGCTGTGATACATCCATCCTGTCATTGAACTCACCTCCCCATCCGGTGATCCGGTCTTCCATGATCTTCCTGCCTGTGAAATCGAACAGGTGAACAGCGATCTCATCCGGTGCCATTCCGCTGATGGTACGTACACGGATATTCAAATCATCAGAGACCGGGTTGGGGTACAGGGATATTTCAAAGGATAGCTTTGGCAGAGATGACACGGAGGTATTCACATTGCTGTAACCCGGGGTGTAATAGCCCATAGAGACAACATTGGGCGCACCATCAGGATATCTGCCCGTTGAAATATTGGTAAACTGGGTCATGTACGGGATGGTGTCAATCCAAACTGAGTTCGTACCTGACCTATAGGAGAGTCCCACTTTCTCACCTGTTGCACTGAGTTTGAAGTCAAGGTGCAGCGGCCCAAGCACAGGATTGCCGTCTGCAAAGAAGACCAGGTAATCTGAAGCTTTTACAGTTGTCATGGAAGGGTATCCGGATGGGATGCGCCATTTGGCCGGTATATCCAGGCTGTCGGTGAAATAGAGGCCGGCCATGTCCACATCGGTGGTACCTGCATTGTAAACCTCTATCCAGTCTGCGTCATTCCCGTATTCATCGAGGAAAGCCCCCTGGTTGGAAGCCATGATTTCGTTGATATACAGATCCAGATCCAGCACCACAATTTCGGTAACCGCTCTGACGCTGATGGCTGTTCCGGAGTTAAGGATCAGCGGATTCCCTTCAAGCACCCGGGTGTCTTCCCCGGATTCACCGCCGGCTACAAGCTCCAGGTCAAAACTGATATCGGAGCTTGTGGGGCTGTTCTGGTGGATCTCCACGGCAATGGTGTTTGTTCCCTGCTGAAACAGGTTCTTATCCACGCTGTATTCAAAATAGGTGTATTCATCCTCACCCCCTGCATAAGTTACCGATACGGTTTCCGGCACAACTGAACCCTCAGGCATATTGTCCCTGAAAGCTTCCGCTCCGTTGATATACACAACGGCTCCGTCGTCCCGCATCATCCGGATTGTGTAATGGTCAAGCAATGAAATGTCCCCAATCTCCAGGGTGGCCCTGAAGTAGCTGGTGATGTATTTATTCTGGTCGTCGGTCCCGAAACCCAGGATGGTGGCTTCGTCTCCATCTCCGTAACCCAGTTCACCCTGGCCACTGGGCCAGGCTGAATCGTCATAGGAGGCCTCTTTCCAACCGTCGCCTGGATAGACCCCCGAGTCATTATAACGCCAGAGGGAATTGCGGGGAAACAGGATTGAGTTTGTGGATTGTGAAGAAGTGACTTCCCAATTTTTTAACTTGTATCCCGGAGAAGCCATGAAATTCAGTTCCAGGTCCACTCCGGCCACATATGTTCCTTCCATCCCTTCCCGGGGTACCCGGACACCGTTGGCCACAACCTCCCCTGTATGGCCCGTGGGGGCTATTTGAAAATCCACTTCACTGCCCAGGGAAAAGAAATTGCGCATGTTGTTCCAGACATGGTCCGGCCGCTGAAGTGCAAATTGTCTGAGCTCATCCACCCGGTCATCCCACGTATACATGGAAGGGATCAGGTGCCACCTGGCGATGTGGTCCGGCATATCATCGTAGATGTTGTAATAGAGCGAATCGATCACCCGGATCACGTTTTCACTGCTCAGGGTGGTATTCAGGTACATCATGTACCTTTGAAGAAATTTCTCCCTGAAACCCTGGTTTTCCAGCAGCTTTCGGATGGGAAGGGTGGCATAATCCGGATTGGGCCATTCCGTACCACCTTCCAGGGTGGAGAATTCAAACATATTGATACCAGGGTTAAAATCATAGAGGCCCATGCTGAATTCCATATCAAACAAAATGAACCTCCATTTGGTGCCATTCACCCGGTCCCTCCAGTATTTCTGGTTGTTTCCGGGCCAGTCACGGTTGGCGAAAAACATCTGCGTGATCAGGTAATCCATATAGGAAGAGATGTCCAGTTGAAGGGCCACCTGATTATAATTACTCTCCACGGCCAGGGAATTCTGGTACATGAAATCCATCAAAGCCACCCAATGGTCTTCGGATCCTGCGAATACCTCGTAGAAATTCTTCAGGAAATCCAGGTTCTCTGCAGGAATCCCGTAATTGGAGGTCACCCAGTGTTCATTGACCTTTTCCCGCATATTGAGCATTCCCCAGTATTCACCGTTGAGGTAGACCTGCACCGGCTCATATGCCTGAAAATCCAGGTCCATGACGGGGGAGACGGTGGCCTGAATGACCGCATCCCTGATGAAGGTATACTGGTTGTCATTCCCTGCATTCCGCAGGATCAGCCCCTTGAATTCGTCCACATCTTTCTCCCGGAAGAAAGGATACTTCATGGAGGTGGAACCATACTGGCTGCGTGCAAAAATGCCAAACGATTTCAGGGATGCCTGCCTGCTGCATCCGCCATGTATCTTTATCCCGCCGTTCATCTGCAGCTGGAATTCCCCGTCACGGTCAAAATACTCCATGCATACAGGGCGTTCCCAGTCCTGGTTCCAGTTTCGGGGCGCATCGCTGCAATAGCCGGGAATCCCGTTTTTTCCGATCACATGGATACCCATCTGATCATCCCAGAGGTTCACGGGATCTGTGGAGAGTGACACCACCGGCATGGAATACGGATCATGAACGAGGTAACTGGAGGTAGATGTCTCACCAGGCTCCATCCCATCCATCCACATCCTGGCCCTTATCACTTTGTTGTTCAGCACATGAATGCTGTTTGTGTATACCATATCGGAAGATTCCGGTTCTGAACCATCGGTGGTATAGCGGATGGTCCCTCCCGGCTCTCCGGTCAGGCTCACATATGTTCCTTCAGGGAAGATTCCCCCCGGCGGATCAAAATGTACCAACGCTGCCATCTGGTATGAGGATGCCTCATCGTTGGCTTTCCCGGGTGTGGGTTTGTTGAAAAAGGCCATCTGCCCGTTGTCCAAAAGGCCGTAGGAGATGTTGGGATACATCCTGGGAAAAGCAATGGAATCAATCATCCCGTTCACCGCAGAATACAGAAGAACGTGCTCCCCGGCAGCATCCAGTTTGAAATTGGCATGGAGCTTATCCCCGGTCTGATCGGTGCCATCTGCATATACCAGAAGGTAACCATAGCCGGGTATTTGGATACCGGATGGAAATTTCCATTTTGCAGGATTGTCCGGATCATCAGAAATGAAATAACCGATCAGGCTGGCTGCCGATGAGGAACTGTTGTAAATTTCGATCCAGTCGTTGGGCTCTCCGGTGACCGGATTTACTGCTCCGAATGAATTCATGGCCAGCAGCTCATTGATACGCAGCTGTCCAAGCAAGTCAGTGCCAGGCGTGACAATGGTCAGAAGAAATATCATGAAAATGATCCGCATGGCCGGTAATCAGGTTCCAAAGATAGAAAAATGTGACGCGGAATAACGCAAAAGGATAACTTTGGGAGTTCAAGAATAGTTGCATGAGGAGCCCTGAAAGAGATTTTCCGCTGAAAGATTTTTATGGTACCATTCATACCACATATGACCGGGTGAACCGGATATTCACCTTTGGGAGGGATGTGGCATGGAGAAGGAAAGCTGCCAGAGTGTGTTTGCAGGGGGACCCGGGCAGCGTACTCGATGTCTGTACGGGAACAGGTGATTTTATTCTTGAAGTGGCCTTGCAGGCAAAGGAGCGTGGCAAATCAGTGGATCTGACCGGGTACGATTTCAGCAAAGAGATGCTGAATGAGGCCCGCCGGAAAGCGGCATTGCTTTCAGGCAGCAAGGGAGTAGCTCCAATTGTATTCATGGAGGGGGACGTGGGACAGATGCCCTTTGAGGACAACCGCTTCCATGCCCTGGGAATCACCTTCGGGATCAGGAACCTGGTATATGAGAACACAGGAGCTGAAAGGCACCTGCAGGAATTATTCAGGGTCCTGAAACCCCGGGGCAAGCTGGTCATTCTGGAAAGCAGCAAACCGGAAAGCCACCTCTGGCGCCTGTTCAATAACATTTACCTTCGCTTTGTTCTTCCTTACCTGGGAGGGTTCCTCTCGGGGAACCTCAAGGCCTACAGCTATCTGTCCAAATCGTCCAGGAATTACTACAGTATCAGTGAGATGGGGGCCATCCTGGTGAAAGCCGGCTTTAAAATCCGCAGCAGCAGCTCTCTTTTCCTGGGATCGGTCATGTTGCTGGTGGCCGGGAAGTAGTGTATATTTGACTTTGAAATTTCTCCCGATGACCATTGAAGAGATCAACAGGATTTGCAAAGGTACCCTGATGGACCTGTTGAAAATCAGGTTTACCGGATATTCGGAAAAGCATGTGGAAGCTGAGATGGAGATCACACCGGATCTCTATCAGCCCACAGGGACGGTTCATGGCGGGGCCCTGATTTCCCTGGCGGAATCCGTGGGCAGTGCAGGCTCTTTCCTGCTGGTGGATCCGGAGGAGTTCCAGGTATTCGGATCGGTTGTGAACACCCAGCATCTCCTGCCTGCCCGTGAAGGGAAACTCCATGCAGTAGCCAGGTTGGTTGCAAAAGCTGATTTTAAACATATCTGGGATGTGGAAATAAAGGATGACCAGGGCAAACTTATTTCCATCAGCCGTGTTACCAATAGTGTTAAACCAAAAGAGAAGGGGGCAGTATAGCCGGGCGCGAAACATGAATGAAGGTCTTCTACACATCCATCAACTCACCATTTCGAAAAATCTGCCTTTTGTCACATTTCGTCTGCCCCAGCAGGAAGTCTCCACTACCTATATCCAGACTGCCCCGGGGAATGTGCAATGTAATTCCATTCTGGACATAGCCTGTGAAACAGGTTTTATCATGGCTCCGTTCGATATACGAAACGGGCATCCCTACCTGATCGTAAGGCCTGATCTTGTGATAGATTCCGGCCGGATCAGCAAAGAACTGATCGGCAGGGTGGATTCGCTGGAGGAGCGGGATCCACCGGACTGGTCTGCACAATACCCTGTTGTAACGGGCCGGAAGAACTATATGGACCAGGTCAATTATATCAAGTCTACCATTGCCAGCGGTGCATTCCAGAAAGCAGTACTTTCGAGGATTCAGGTGGTTGAAGGAGCTTATTCCGCACTGGTTCCGAAGTTGTTCCAGATCATCTGCAAAAGGCATCCCAGCGCCTTTGTTTATCTCTTTAAAAGCGATGAGCACTTCTGGCTGGGAGCCTCGCCCGAACCGCTGCTCAGGTTGCAGGACGGCCGGATCTCCACGGTCTCCCTTGCCGGGACAAGACCCTTTGCCGAGAAGCACATGGATGTCAACAAGTGGACCGTGAAAGAAGTGCTTGAGCAGGAGTATGTGACCAGGTATATTCACGATGTGTTTCACTCATTCGGGATCAGGGACTACCGCGTAAGCTCCCCCTACGTGAAAAGGGCCGGTAACCTGGTGCATCTGAGAACCGATTTCTCAGTGGATTATAAGATGGTGAAAGGAAAACTCTGGGAACTGGTTGAGGCGCTTCATCCCACACCTGCAGTGGCCGGGCAACCCAAGGAAGATGCCATTCATTTTATCAGGAACCTGGAGCCACACGACAGGGATTACTATACTGGTTTCCTTGGACCGGTTACCCACGATGAAGAGATCGATCTGTTTGTGAACCTGAGATGCCTGAAAATAACACCTGAATACCTGGCATTGTATGTGGGAGGAGGAATTACACTTGATTCTGACCCTGCTGATGAATGGGATGAAACCATGTGGAAGGCCGAATCCTTGTTGAAGATCCTGCGCACCTATATTAAAAACCTGGAGCCGGCAAATGCAGCACAACCAACATATCGCTGAACTTGGACCCCGTTTGCACCTTCTGGGGATCAGGCAGGTCGTGATCTGCCCGGGCAGCAGAAATGCCCCGCTGACACAACTTTTTACCGCAGATAAGCATTACAGCTGTCACAGCATCGTGGATGAACGGTCTGCCGGTTTTGTGGCACTGGGTATGGCCCGTGAACTGGGTGAACCTGTGGCGGTGGTCACCACCTCGGGGACAGCTGTGCTTAACCTGGCCCCTGCGCTGGCGGAGGCATTTCACCAGAACATCCCCCTGGTGGCATTAACGGCCGACCGGCCCCTGGAGGTAATCCCCCGGTTCAACAACCAGTGGCTGGACCAGGAAGCTCCCTATTACACATTTTCAAAGGGATTTTTACAACTGCCCGGGGAAGTTACCCAAAGGGAAGAAATGGAACAGATGATGGTCCTGGTGGAGCGCCTTGTATGTTCTGCATCTGAATCTCCGGCCGGGCCCGTACATATCAATGTGACCCTTGCTGAGCCGCTCTACGATAAACTGCCGGCGCCCATGCTGGAAAAAGGGATGCCCGTACCGGGGAAAAGGATGGCTGAGGTACGGCAGGAAACAGACGAAGCGCATTTTCCGGAAGTGACGGCTGGACCTGACCGGAAACTCCTGGTGCTGGCCGGCATGGGATCTCCCAATGAACCAGTAAGGGAAAAGCTGGAAAGGCTGCTGCACTGCAGGCAGGCGGCGGTGGTGGCGGAAAATATTGCCAACCTCCCTGGGGAAGGATTCTGTGCAAATCCGGATTTGATCCTTGCCGGGACAGGTGAAAAGGAGAGGGAGAAGCTGCGGCCCGACCTGGTGATCTCATTCGGGGGACAGGTGGTTTCCAAACGTCTGAAACTCTTCCTGCAGTCACGTCCTGACCTGAAACATACAGAAATAACGGGAGATGTGCTTTCCTTCATGGAGCGGTTGACCGGTCAAGATCCTCCGGGGGAGGGATTCAGGAACAGGTATCAGGAAGCATGGGATTCGGCAGGGTCCGCAGTTCTTGCCCGGGCCCGAAAAAAAATGGATGCACTGGCTTTTTGCAACCTGTCGGTAACGGACAGGATCCTTTCGGCCTTGCCGGAAGATGCGGTACTGCATCTGGGTAACAGCGGTGCGATCCGCTATTCGCAACTTTCGCCCCGGAGGACCGCACAACACTGTTATGCAAACAGGGGTACCTCGGGCATTGACGGGTGCGTCTCCACTGCTGTGGGAGCAGCCATGGTTTCCGGCAGGATGCATGTGCTGCTGGTGGGGGACCTCAGTTTTGTATATGATTCAAATGCCATGTGGAACCGGAATTTCCCTGAAAACCTGCGGATTGTTGTGATCAATGACGGGGGGGGAGGTATCTTCCGCTTGCTGGATGGTCCCGATAAAATGGATTTTTTCGAGGAGTTTTCGGTAACCCACCATCCGGTTTCCCTGGAAATGCTCGGGCAATCCTTTGGGAGGGTGGTCCGCAGGGCAGCCGGTTTTCAGGAGCTTGAGCAAGAGCTGGCAGATCTCCTTCAACCCGGGAGCACGGGAAGTGTCCTTGAGGTGGATACCTCCGGCAGTGAAAATAGTCTTATCTTTAAGGACTATTTGGATTTTAACCATTAGCAGATCATGGAAAGCAGAGTTTGGAAAGCCCTCAGGGAATTTGAGGAGATCAGGCTGGAATTCTTTGAGGGAATTGCCAAGATCACCATCAACCGCCCCAGGTACTACAATGCTTTCACCCCCGATACAACCCGGGAGATGAGTGAGGCCCTGGTGGTGTGCAGGGAGATGGCTGAGGTTCGTGTGGTGGTCCTCACTGGGGAGGGTGATAAGGCATTTTGCAGCGGTGGAGACCAGAATGTAAAAGGTTATGCCGGCTATGTGGGAAAAGACGGTGTGCCCCGGCTCAATGTGCTGGATGTGCAGCGTCAGATCAGGAGTCTGCCCAAACCGGTTATTGCCATGGTGAACGGGTATGCCATTGGAGGGGGCCATGTACTGCATGTGGTTTGTGACCTCTCCATTGCATCGGAGAATGCCCGCTTCGGACAGACCGGTCCCAAAGTGGGTAGTTTTGATGCAGGCTTCGGATCCTCCTACCTGGCCAGGCATGTGGGGCAGAAGAAGGCGCGCGAGATCTGGTTTCTCTGTGAACAGTACTCCGCTGCTGAGGCCCTTGATATGGGCCTGGTAAACAAGGTGGTACCCCTCGATCAGCTGGAAGAAACCACGGTGGCGTGGTGCAGAAAAATCATGGAGCACAGTCCCATCGCCCTTCGGATGATCAAGGCAGGCCTCAATGCCGAACTGGATGGCCAGGCCGGGATCCAGGAGCTGGCCGGGAACGCCACCATGCTCTACTACATGACCGAGGAGGCGCAGGAGGGTAAGAATGCGTTTCTTGAGAAACGAAAACCGGACTGGGACCAGTTCCCCAAATTACCCTGATATGACAAGCACAGCTATCTGGCTCAAGGCATTTCGGTTGCGCACCCTTCCCCTGGCGCTCTCTGCCACCATCCTGGGGAGTTTCCTTGGATATTCGGAAGGGCGGTTCAAGTGGGGCGTATTTGCATTTGGTACGCTCACCACGCTGTTCCTTCAGATCCTTTCCAACCTGGCCAATGATTATGGGGATTCCCGGAAGGGAACTGACAATGACCAGCGGCTGGGGCCGCTGCGGGTCACCCAGACAGGCCTTGTGTCGCTGAAGCAGATGCGGTTCATGATTGGCCTTCTTGTTTTCCTCAGCCTTGTTTCAGGATCCCTGTTGATCTGGAGTGGACTGGGTGGTGGGAACATGTCGGGATATGCTGTTTTCTTCCTGCTTGGATGTTCAGCCATATTTGCAGCCATTAAATACACAATCGGGAAAAGGCCCTATGGCTATTTGGGATTTGGAGATATTATGGTATTTGTATACTTCGGGATTCTGGGTGTGGCAGGTACCTATTTTTTACATACCGGCTCCTTTCATCTTTCCATATTACTGCCGGCTTCCTCGGTGGGGCTTCTCAGTGTCGGCGTGCTCAACCTGAATAACCTGCGGGACCATGAGAACGATGCAGTGAACGGGAAGAACACACTGGTGGTGCGCATGGGTGTCTCGTGGGCCAAAGCCTACCATGTGATCCTGCTTCTGACCGCATTCTTGTTCGCTCTGGCTTACACGATCATTCACTTCGAGTCCTATCTGCAACTGCTTCTCCTTGTCCCTGTTCCCCTCCTGGTTTCGGATGTGAACAAGGTCATCACCAATTCAGTCCCCGTTGAACTGAACAAAGAGTTGAAGAAACTGGCCATGGCCACCCTGCTTTTTTCATTGTCATTCGGACTCGGACTCATCTTATAAATGGTTCAGGCGGGTTACATCCATCACCCCTTGTATTTCCACCGCCCTGCGGGTACCTCCCGGGGCATATTGCACATGAAGGATTGCTGGCTTGTAAAGCTGGTCCGCGAGGACGGTTCCACCGGCTGGGGTGAGGTATCGTTTATCCCCGGTCTAAGTTTGGAAGAACCAGGGGATGTGGAGATCAGGCTGGACCATATTTGCAAACTGATCAGCAGGGGGGAGATGGACCCGGCACAGCCCTTGCCTTCATCTCCCGGAATCCGCTTTGCCCTGGAGACAGCCCTGCGTGACCTGGAACAGGGGGGAAGCGGGATCCTCTTCCCTTCAGATTTTACAGAGGGCCGCTCCGGAATTCCCACAAACGGATTGATATGGATGGGCCAAAAAGAATTTATGCTTGAACAAATCAGGAGCAAGATGGAGGCGGGATTCAGGGTATTGAAGATGAAGGTGGGCGCCCTGGATTTTCAGGAGGAGGTGGACATGCTGCATTGGATCAGGTCTGCATACCGAAACGGCGATCTGGAGATCAGGCTGGATGCCAATGGAGCCTGGTCGCCGGAAGAGGCCAGGGAGAGGCTGGAAGTGCTGGCTGCCTTTGGGATACACTCCATTGAACAACCCATTGGCCCCGGTCAGCCGGAGGCGATGGCCCGGTTGTGTAATAATCCTGTGATCCCCATTGCACTGGATGAAGAATTAACAGGGATGGCTCCGGAAGAAGGACGTAGGCTTCTTCAGCTGATCCGGCCGCAATATATCATTTTGAAACCCGGATTGTTGGGGGGGCTTTCGGAGGCCGGGGCGTGGCTCAGCCTGGCCCGGGAGCTGGACACCGGATGGTGGGTGACCTCCGCCCTTGAGTCGAACATCGGACTGAATGCCATCGCGCAGTGGACCTTTCAGCTGGGGGTGGCCATGCCCCAGGGGCTGGGAACCGGACAGTTGTTCCGGAACAACATCCTTTCCCCCCTGGAAATGAAGGGGGACCGCTTGTGGTACAACAAAAAGGTGCCCTGGGACTTTACAAAAATTCAATTCTAGACCGGTGGACAGGGGAACAATGGGACCATACCTGATTGATGGAACAAGCTTCAGCCATGCAGAACTGGTCAGCCATTGCCGGAAAATCCTGGATGACCCTGAAATCCCAGGGTGGTTCCGGCAAATTTTCACATTTATTGAGCAATTCCTTGACCCTGTAAGCGGCCTCATCCTGCAGAGAACCAGCGGTACAACCGGCGATCCAAAGAAAGTTATTCTCAACCGGGAGGCCATGGCAGCCAGTGCACGCAAAACCCTCTCGTTTTTTAAGCTCCGGCCGGGCGACAGGGTTCTGTTTTGCCTGCCCGTGGATTACATAGCGGGAAAGATGATGGTGGTCCGCGCCCTTGTTGGCGGACTCGACCTGGTTCCGGCGGAGCCCTCCGGAAGACCCCTTGCGGGGACAGCAGGGGAGTTCGTTTTTTCGGCCATGGTTCCTCTTCAGGTAAACGAATCCTTACAAGCAGGAGACTATCTTGGGCGGATCGAAACCCTGCTGATCGGCGGGGGTGAACTGCACCCTTCCCTCAGGCAGAAACTGGCTGAGATGAGCCCTCCTGCCATTTTTGAGTCATTTGCCATGACCGAGACCTATACGCACTTTGCCCTCAGGCAGATCAATGGTCAGGAACCCGGACCGGGATTCCGGGTGCTGGATGGGGTGGAAATTGGTACCGACCGGCGCGGATGCCTGGTGGTGGATGTGCCGGGGATTACCGACGGAGCGGTGATCACCAACGACCTGGTGGACATTTCAGAAGGAGGAGATGGTTTTCAGTGGCTGGGAAGGATCGATAACGTGATCAAAACAGGAGGGATCAAGGTCATTCCCGAACTCCTTGAGAAAAGGATCAGTGCCCTCCTGGGGAAGGAATGCCTGGTGCTCCCTCTGCCGGATGAGAAACTGGGACAAAGGATGGTGCTGCTGGTGGAAGACCCTGACCCGAACCCGCCTGCAGATCAGTGGATCAGTCAATTGAAGGAGCAGCTCCCTGCCCATGAGGTTCCAAGGCAGGTGATCGCTGTTCCGGAGATTCCCCGGAACGCCTCTTTTAAACCTGACCGGATTAAGGCGCTTGCATCTCTTCGAATCGGATGATGCCCCTGGACCCCAATAATTCACTTTGATTTCTCTGGTTTGTGATCAATCCATATCAATGACTAATTTACAATAATTGTAGAGCTAAACACCTCAGATTCAGAAATTAACTGAAGGGTATATATTCCTTTGTCAAGTACACTTATGTTGAGTTGTAAGTATCTTTCTCCACTATACTTCTCTACTAATTTAACATCTCCGTATTGGTCGAGGATTCTTAAGTATGCGTTTGTTCCTAAGTCTTTCAATTGTTCATCAATGGAAGTCTTTGAGCTTTCCATCAAGGATTCATCAACCTCTAAAGAAAGGTAATCAGATGAAGGATTTGGGTAGATCAGTAGAGGCCCAAGTTGTCCACCTCCATAACTCACATAGACTGCACCACCACCTGTTGAGCTTGTTCCACAAGTATTTACTCCATTACAATAGAAATTACCATTCCCTAAATATGTCGCTTCAACTGTCATTACTGATCCATGACTCGAAACCTTGGTTATACTGCCAGTTGCATTCCAAATAAATGAAGATGCTCCTCCAGAGGTCGCACTTATAGGCATCATTTCATTCAAAGTCATTTGGACAGTTGGATATCCACTTGGATTCGTTGATGGGTGAGCAGGTTTACCGACCCAAAAACTCTTCGATTCAATTTGATCAGAAATTCCGCACGTATGATCAATAGTATAAACTATCTGACAACTCCCATTTTGTGGATTACTTCCTATACCACAATATAGCCTAATACCGTAGGATTTATCAATCCCTACATTTGAAGAATAAGTATTTGAAAAACCATATCCAAATCCACCCTCAGAAAATACATTCTTAACAAGATAATATCTAAAGAATGGTATTACTGAAACATCTAACGTATTGAAAGGGTCATCATTCAAATTAAATTTCATTGAATATGCAACCTTAATACCCAAGGAAGACTTATTTGTTAGATAGCAGCTTATCCAAGAATCAAGATCGATACTGATCTCTTTGAAATGATCCGTATGTTCCAAATATCGTTAAGCCTCAAAATCACCAATTACGGAAAGACCTCCACCAATCATTAATGCATTTTTATTGATAAAAGTTTGTCCGTAAATATTAGTTGCGAAACAAGAAGTGATTATTAGACAAACAAGAATAATTAGATTCCTAAGAGACGGTTTCATGACATTAAAATTTTGATTAAAAGGTTATTGTTGCTCAATTCATCCTAGTGAATTTAACTTATTTAGCAATCAAAATCAATATCGATGTGACGCCCCTATTGACCCGTATCACATCCTTTGCTATTTTTACGGTTTCTAAATAACTACATTCTTATGAAAGCATTGAAAATTATCGGAATCATTGTGGGTGTGCTGGTGGCAGCCATCCTGATCGTACCTCTTTTCTCACCTGCAACGGCAGAAGTGAGCGCTGAAATCGACGTTGCGCTGGAGCCCTCACAGATATTTCCAGGCGTGGCTTCCTTTCAGGGACGTGATACCTGGGATCCATGGCTGACCACAGACACGACTGCTGAAGCCACCATTGAATCCAAGCCCGGATTTGTGGGGTCCACCTATGCCTGGAAGGGAGAGAAAGTGGGATTTGGAAAGATGGAGGTCATGGCCGTAAAAGAAAATGAATACATCCAGTCGAATCTCTGGTTCGGAGATGTGGTGACCCCTGCCATGGTGGAGTGGTCTTTTGAAGCATCGGATGCCGGAACCCATGTGGTATGGTCTTTCTCACAGGAGACTGCCTGGCCCTTCGAAAGGCTGGGTATGATGATCGGAAAGGTTTTTCTGCAAAAGAGTTTTGATCTGGGACTGGCCAACCTGAAAGCGCAACTGGAGGCGAATCCGCCACAGGTAAGTCCGCTGGGCCCCATCACCATTGAAACACAGGAGGCTTTTGAAGCCATGTTAGTCAAAGGCTCCGGAACCATGGAGGAGATGGCGCAAAATATTGGACAATTGTTTGGGCTGGTTTTCTTCACAGTTGGCAAGCAGCAGCTGGAAGTAAGCGGACCTGCCTTTGTTCACTACCTGGACTATGATGAGGCCACCGGGTTTTCAAACTTCCTGGCAGGAGTCCCTGTGGCAAGTGCGGGTAAATCATCGGGTGATGTGATGGCCCGGTCCTACCCTGAAATGATAGTGGTACAGGCCCTGCATACCGGACCCTATGAGAAATTCATCGAATCTTACATAAAACTGGACAACTACATCAAAGGAAATGGAATTGAAGTGACCGGACAGGCGTTTGAGTTTTATAATGTCGACATGCAGATGGAGCCGGATCCCGCCAGGTGGGAAACCCTGATTACATTCCCGGTAAAATAGCATGGACCAGAAGGAGATTGGGAAAATCTTCTACCGGGATGGTTACCGGATTGCCGTTCGGCACCTGGAGGGCGAGACAACTGTTTCGAAGCTGAAGGAAGCCATCAGGACCCTGTACAGGGAGGTGGACGAATTGCTTGAGGCTTTCCTGCAGCGGTCTGCTTTGGAAGGGAAGCCGGCGGATTGCAAAAAGGGATGCTCCTGGTGCTGTCACCAGGAGGTATTTGCCATCACCCATGAATTGCTTTACCTGCACGACCACGTGCTGCAGAACTCCGATCGAAAGGAGAGGGAGGGTTTTATTTCCAGGGCACGGGAAAAATCCTTTCTGACCCTTCATAAAACACTGGAGGATCAACTCCTTGTAAGAGCCCCTTGTCCTTTCCTTATGGATGGGGCGTGTGCCGTGTATGCATCCAGACCCATGGCCTGCCGGATCTACCTTTCTTTGTCAGCAGCTTCCTGTAAAAGAGAGCATGTTCAATCCGGCAATAATAAGAAGTTTCCTGAACTGTTTGAGTTTCCCCTTCACGCCGGCCGGATGATGAATGAAGGTTTTGCTTCCTTCCTGAAACAGACCGGGATGCAGTCTGCTGAAATTCCTCTGGAACAGGGATATGCCTCGGTGGTCACACTCGGACAGACATTTGAATCCTGGATCGGGTAGGTTTTATTATATTAGCAGGAATGAAAGAACAGATCCTCGGGTTGGTCCGGGAGACCAAAGATCCGCCGGACAAAAGGGTAGCCCTGACTCCACTGCAATGCAAGCATCTGATGGTCCGGCACCGGAACCTCTGCATTGTGGTACAGCCTTCAGCCACCCGTTGCTTTACTGATAAAGAGTACGCGGATGCCGGGATCCGGATCAGGGAAGACCTAAGTGAATGCGATATTCTGATGGGCGTGAAAGAGGTGGCAATTGACAGGCTGATCCCGGGAAAGACCTACCTTTTCTTCTCACATACTGCAAAAAAGCAAGCCTACAACCGGGGGCTTCTGCAAGCCATTGTTGAAAAAGAGATCAGGCTTCTGGATTATGAGTACCTCACGGGCCCGGACAAGGTCCGGGTGGTGGCATTCGGACGCTGGGCCGGGGTGGTGGGCGCATACAACGGGCTGAGGGCTTTCGGCCTACGCAGCGGTAATTTTGATCTTCCTCCGGCTTCTTCCTGCAAGGATCTTGAACAGTTGCTGTCCCGGCTAAGGCATCTTGATCTTGGAAAGACACGCATTGCCCTGACCGGGGGTGGCCGGGTAGCCGCGGGCGCTCTGGAAATTCTGGAAGCTGCCGGATTGAAACAGGTAAAGCCGGAGGCATATCTCTCTCAGGTTTTTGACGCTGCTGTATATACCCGCCTGGATCCCTGGCATTATACCTGCCGGAAGGATGGACTGGCCTTTGATTTCAAACATTTTGTGGCCCAGCCCTACCTCTACAAGAATAGTTTTCTTCCCTATGCCAGGCGGACGGATATGTTCATTGCCTGCCACTACTGGGATCCCCAAGCACCTGTATTGCTAAGCCGGAAGGACCTGATGGGCGGCCATGTTCCCATCAGGATCGTTGCGGACATCAGCTGTGATATCGAAGGTCCCATTCCAAGTACCATCAGGGCTTCCACCATTGCTGAACCCTTTTACGGCTACGACCCGGTCTCGGGAAAGGAATCGGCACCTTTTGAGCGTGAATCCATTACTGTGATGGCGGTGGACAACCTGCCGGGAGAGCTGCCCAGGGATGCCTCGGAAGACTTTGGTCAGGCGCTTTCGGCCAGCGTGATTCCCGAGATTCTTGGGACCAGCGATACGGGCATGGTGAAACGGGCCTGCATTGCCGAGAAGGGCAGGCTCACGAAAAATTATGCCTATCTGCAGGATTACCTGGAAGGCAGGGAGTGATCAGTTGAAGTTTCTGTGATCTTCCCGGTCCTTATGATCCCTTCCGTTGTCCATGTTCGCCAGGCTCCAGACGATTCCAATTCCACCCACAGCCAGCAGGGAATAGCCAAGCGGACGTATAAGAGAAAGCCTGATGGTAAGTACAATTCCGATCACCAGGACCAGCACGCTGATCAGCCATAGACTCCTGTAATCCCTGGGTTTCTTTTGTTGGTACATGTTATTTGGGCTCCTTTAAGTTACGAATGACCCGGAGCGGGTCGTTGGCTGAGAAGATGGTATTTCCCACCACGAACACATCCACCCCGGCTTCTGCCAGGCCGGATATATTCTCTTCGGTTACCCCGCCGTCTATCTGGATCAGTGTGTTGTGTCCGCCCTCTGTGATCAACTTCTTCAGTTTGCGGATCTTTTTGTAGGATCCCCGGATGAATTTCTGTCCCCCGAATCCCGGGTTCACAGTCATCACCAGCACCATATTTACATCGCCCAGTACCGGCTCCAGCAAGGATACATCCGTATGCGGGTTGACCGACACAGCCGGTTTCATGCCCAGCTCACCGATCTTCTGAATGGTCCTGTGAAGGTGCGGGCAGGTTTCATAATGGACTGTCAGCCAGTCAGCCCCCGAATCCCTGTATGCTTCCAGGTACCTGTCCGGGTCCACGATCATCAGGTGCACATCCAGTGGTTTTTCCGATACCTTCTTGATCTGGCGGATCACCGGAAAACCAAAGGTGAGGTTGGGAACAAAAACCCCGTCCATGATATCAAGGTGAAGCAGGTCGGCAGCGGAGGAGTTGACCATCATGATCTCTTTCTCCAGGTGAAGGAAGTCGGCCGTTAAGATCGAGGGTGCTATCAGGTGTTTGTACATGTGATGGCTTTTACACAAAAATAACGTTTTATCATACCAATGTGAAAAAGGTCACGTTTTTATCTTACAGGTTTTACTACCTTCAAGATCCTTAAAAGAGTTCAATGAAATGTAAATCTTTTATCCTGTTGTTCCTGTTACCTTTGATTTCATCGGGGATTTGGGGACAGCACTATACCCTGAGCGGATATGTACAGGACCGCTCATCGGGCGAAAAACTAATTGCCGCCACTGTCTATGATTATCATTCGGGGAAAGGGACATCAGCCAATGAATATGGTTTTTACAGCCTTACCCTTCCGGCGGGAGAAGTATACCTGCAGGTATCCTACGTGGGTTATACCGCTTACCGTGACACATTTAAGCTGGGAGCCAACCTGCGCATGAACCTCACCCTGGTGCCCTCTCTTACCCTGGATGAAGTGGTGGTGACCACCCACCGTCCCCAGGATGTGGTGGAGGATGCCCAGATGAGCAGCATACAAATTCCCATCAAGGAGATCAAGTCCATCCCCATGTTCATGGGTGAGGCAGACGTGATCAAAACCATCCAGCTGATGCCGGGGGTTCAGTCCGGGACCGAAGGGACCAGCGGGATCTATGTGCGTGGCGGGGGTCCGGATCAGAACCTGTTTCTGCTGGACGGAGTGCCCATTTACAATGCCAACCACCTTTTCGGATTTTTTTCGGTATTCAACCCGGATGCCATCTCCAACATTACCCTCACCAAAGGAGGTTTTCCTGCCCATTACGGCGGAAGGCTCTCTTCGGTGGTGGACATCAGGCTGAAGGAGGGGAATATGAAGGAAATTCACGGAGCCGGTTCCATCGGCCTGATCGCCTCCAAACTGACCCTGGAAGGCCCTATCATCAAGGACAAAACCTCCTTTATTGTGTCAGGGCGAAGGACCTATTTTGATGTTCTGGCCCGGCCTATTATTAAACAGGTAAACAAGCAGAATGGTGTTGAAGGAATGTCGGGTTATTATTTCTATGACCTGAACGCCAAGATCAACCATAAATTTTCTGAGAAAGACCGGATCTACCTGAGTGCCTACCATGGAAGGGACCGCCTCTATATAGATAATGAAGAGAAGTGGATTGACAACGACACATCCTACCGGACCACCATGGAATCGGGTCTCTACTGGGGGAACCTGACCAGTGCGCTCCGGTGGAACCATGTATATGGGAGCAAGTTGTTCAGCAATGTGTCCCTGGTTTACAGCAACTACAAATTCGACACCTTCGATGAAACCAAAACCCTGGTAAACGGCAAACATGACCTGGGCTATTCATACCACTATGTGTCTGGGATCGAGGATTGGGGAGCCATGGCCGATTTTGATTACCGTCCCCTGCCCGCCCACACGGTCCGCTTCGGTGGTAAGTACCTCTATCATACCTTTACCCCGGGGATCGAAACCATTGAATCTGCCGATGACACACTGAGCGCGGAGTTCAACGCCGATCCCGTCTTTGCACACGAGTACTACGTTTACGCAGAGGACAATTTCCAGCTTGGTTCACGGATCCGTGCCAACTTCGGGCTGCATTATTCAGGCTTTTTTGTGAACAATGAATTCTATCATTCCCTTCAACCCAGGTTTTCGGGAAGGCTGCTGGTAACTCCCAATTTCTCGGTGAAGGCGGCTTTTTCAAGGATGGACCAGTACATCCACCTGCTGACCAATGCCACCATCGGTCTGCCCACCGATATATGGGTACCGGCCACCGAAAATACCCCTCCCCAGAGTTCATACCAGACGGCTCTTGGACTGGCTTACAACCTGAATGACAACTGGACCTTCACCCTGGAGGGTTTTTACAAGACCATGAACAGGCTGATCGATTACGCTGAAGGATCCAGCTTTTTTGAATACGGAGTGGACTGGGAGGATAAGATCGAGCGCGATGGAAAAGGACTTTCCTACGGCCTTGAGGTCCTTGCCCGAAGGGATATGGGTAAACTCAGGGGCTGGGTGGGCTACACACTTTCCAAAGTGGAGGTACAGTTTGCCAACCTGAACAATGGCGACCCCTATCCATACACCTATGACCGCCGCCATGATGTATCCATTGTGCTGATGTACAGGTTGAATGAACATTTTGATGTAAGTGCCACCTGGGTATATGGAACCGGGAAGGCCCGGACCCTGGCGGTCTCCAGGTACGCTCCCGATCAGAATGATTTCAATGCACAGGAAGAACAATGGTATTATTATGGCAATGGTTCCGGCAGAACCCTGTATGACCCCGATATAGAGTATTTCAAAGGGAAGAACGCCTACAGGGAGCCGGCATATCACAGGCTGGATGTGGGCATGAACTGGCATAAGAAACGGGACTGGGGTACCACCACCTGGAGCCTGGGGCTTTACAATGCCTACAACAGGCAGAATCCTTTTTATTTATTTTTTGGGTATGACAGTTACGGGAACCGGGCACTGAAACAGATGAGCATCTTTATGCTGATCCCCTCCATCTCTTATGCAGTTGAATTTTAAGGTCATGAGCAGGAAAAAATATACAAGGACGAGCCTTTTGAAGGGAATGATTTTTTTCACCCTTTTTGTTGCATATACCGGGTGTGAGTCAGTCCTGTTTATTGAACTGGAGGAGTCGGATATGCTGATTGTGGTCAACGGTGCCATCACCAACGATTCGGTGGTGGCCATCCAGGTATCCCGCACCCGTCATATCCTGGACAATGCCCCGGTGCTTCCCCTGGAGCAGGCCCGGGTAAGGCTGCTGGAGGGAGGATCCCTTGCTGCGGAGCTCTCCTACGCTGGCAACGGGTATTACAGGGCGCAGGATTTTATTCCGGGGATCGGCAAAAGCTATACCATCGAAGTAGAGAATGCCGGCTACCCCGCGGTGACTGCCTTCACACAAATTCCGGAAATGGTCCCCATTGAAAAACTGGATACGGCCACCCTGGAGGTGGAGCAGCAGGGCGGGTATGATTACTATTACGGATATTCACAGAAATACCTGCAATTTGACCTGACCCTGAAAGATCCCCCCGGGGAGAACAATTACTATCTGCTCTATGCCGAAGCCGACCGCTCGTGGACCGAATACAGGGATACCACGGTAAAGGTGGTGGATTCGCTCTATTACGGCGGGCAATGGAACTATTTTCTGGTCGATTCATCCTATACCATCTATGACATCCACCGTTTTACAGATTTCCCGTCCATCAGCAGCAGCGACATTGTGGTGGAGGCCATGACCTCTCACGGTGTGCTTTTCTCGGACCAGCTGATGGACGGAAAATCATACTCTTTCAGGGGACAGTTTTACTATGACCAGATCAATGCAGCAGATTCGGCCATCGTGGATATCCGGCTTCTTTCTGTATCCGAATCCTATTACAAATACCTGAAGTCGAGGCAGAGCCATTATGAGACCAAGGAGAATTACCTGGCCGTTCCGGTCATTGTTTACAGCAATGTGGAAGAGGGTACCGGTTTTTTCGGGGGCTATTCCATGGATGAGTATACAATTACTACCTTTATCCCCGAATACTACCGGGACTATTATTACTACGATTATTAACTGATTCAGCAGGCATATTTTCATGATCATATTTGAAGACATTATTGCCCAGCGGGTGGGGATTCCTGTGAGGCAGGTGAAGAACACAGTGGAACTGCTTGAGGAGGGGGCCACGATCCCTTTTATCAGCAGGTACCGGAAAGAGCATACGGGAAGCCTGGATGAAGTGAAGATTACCGAGATCAGGGATGAGATGAACAAGCTCAGGGAGATCGAGAAGAGGAAGGAGTACATTTTAAAAACCATTAATGAGCAGGAGCTGCTCACCGATGAATTGCGAAAGACCATCGAAGCGTGCCTCGATCCGGTGGTTCTGGAGGACATTTACCTTCCCTTTAAACCCAAAAGGAAAACCAGGGCTACCGTAGCCAGGGAAAAGGGACTGGAACCACTGGCCAGAATCCTGATGGAACAGCAGGAGAATCAGGTTGAAAAAGCAGCATCAGCCTTTCTGAACGAGGATGTGAAAAGTACAGGGGATGCCCTGCAGGGTGCCCGGGATATCATTGCCGAGTGGGTGAATGAGGATCCGGAGGCCAGGAAGACTGTAAGGCATCACTTCGACCGCGGGGCTGTTATCTTTAGCAAAGTGGTCAAAGGCAAGGAGGAGGAGGCGGAAAAATTCACAGATTACTTCGATTTCAGCGAACCTCTGAAAAAGTGTCCGGGTCACAGGATACTGGCCATGCGGCGGGGTGAACAGGAAGGGTTCCTTCGCTTGTCGGTGGAACCCGATATGCAGAGGGCCATCGATGCACTGGAGGACCGGTTTGTAAAGAACCCCTATGACTCGGGGCAGCAGGTGGCCGAAGCTGTGAAGGATTCCTACAAAAGGCTTATTCAGCCCTCCATTGAAAATGAATTCAAGGCGCTTTATAAAGAGATAGCAGACCAGGAGGCCATCAGGGTGTTTGCGGGTAACCTGAGGCAATTGTTGCTGGCTTCACCCCTGGGACAAAAGCGGGTCCTGGCCCTGGATCCCGGATTCAGATCGGGATGCAAGCTGGTTTGCCTGGACGAGCAGGGGAACCTGGTTCACAATGCCACCATTTTCCCCCATCCGCCCCAGTCGGACCGTTCAGGGGCAACCCGGAAGGTCTCCTCCCTGGTACAGCAATATAAGATTGAAGCCATTGCCATCGGTAACGGAACGGCCAGCCGGGAGACGGAAAGGTTCATCAGGCTGATCAGGTTCCATCAGGACCTGGAGGTGTATGTGGTCAATGAGTCGGGAGCATCCATCTATTCTGCTTCAAAAATAGCAAGGGATGAGTTTCCCGACTATGATGTGACCGTTCGCGGGGCTGTCTCTATCGGCCGAAGACTGATGGACCCGCTGGCTGAACTTGTGAAGATCGAGCCCAAGAGCATCGGGGTGGGGCAGTACCAGCACGATGTGGACCAGGGGAACCTGAAAAAAAGCCTGGATGAGGTGGTGGAGAGTTGTGTGAACCTGGTGGGGGTCAACCTGAATACCTCAAGCAAACACCTGCTGACCTACGTGTCGGGACTCGGCCCGGCCCTGGCACAGAATGTGGTGGATTACAGGGCAGAGATCGGGGGATTCACTTCACGGAAACAGCTCATGAAAGTTCCAAGGATGGGTGCCAAGGCGTATGAACAGTGTGCCGGATTCCTGAGGATTGAAGGTGCGGAGAATCCACTGGACAATTCGGCAGTCCACCCCGAGAGCTACCACATCATTGAGAAAATGGCCAGGGACCTGGACGTGGATCTGAAACAGCTGGTGAACAACGATTCACTGGTGAGTAAAATCGAACTGGAGCGATATGTGGAGGGAGATATCGGATTGCCCACGCTCAGGGATATCAAAGAAGAGTTGAAAAAACCGGGCAGGGATCCAAGGGAACAGATCGAAGTGTTTGAGTTTGACCAGGGCGTATACAGCATGGAGGACCTGAAGCCGGGCATGGAATTGCCGGGGATCGTCACCAACATTACCAAGTTCGGGGCTTTCGTGGATGTGGGTGTGAAGCAGGATGGTCTGGTTCACATTTCCCAGCTGGCCGACCGCTTTGTGAAGGATCCCAACGATATTGTGAAGATTCACCAGCATGTGAAAGTCAGGGTGCTGGAAGTGGATGTACAACGAAAAAGGATTCAGCTCACAATGAAGAATATTTCTTAATTTTGGCTTTCTAAAATTTCCAACAATGAAAACCAGCCCAGTGGCTTTCCTGCTTATTTTGGCAGCGATGGCCGGTCCATCATGTAAAACGACTCCTTCTATGGAAGCACCTGTTGCGGCAAAAAAACCCAAAGAACTGACCATTCACGGACATACCAGGATCGATAATTATTACTGGTTAAAAGAGCGTGAGAATCCTGAAGTAATTGCCTACCTGGAAGCTGAGAACGCATACAGGGAATCGGTGATGAAAGGTTCCGCGCAGTTTGAGGAGGACCTTTTTAATGAGATGGTGGGAAGAATCAAACAGGATGATGAAACTGTCCCTTATAAGGACAACGGGTACTACTATTACACACGGTATGAAGAAAACAGGGAGTATCCTGTCTATTGCCGGAAGAAGGAGAGCCTGGAGTCGGATGAAGAGATCCTGGCCAATGTGAACGAGTTGGCCGAAGGCCATTCTTATTTCCAGGTGGGAGGAATGAGTGTAAGTCCCGACAACCGCTTTATGGCCATCGGGATCGATACGGTGAGCCGCAGGAAATACACCATCTACATCAAGGATCTGGAGACCGGTATGATGCTGAATGATGAGATCCCCCTTACCACCGGAAGTGCTTCATGGGCCAATGACAACAAAACGCTGTTTTATACCTTGAAGGACGATGAAACCCTGCGGAGTAAAGCAATCTGCAGGCATGTGATGGGGACCATGGCCTCTGCTGATGTGCCTGTTTTCGAGGAGACCGATGAGACCTTCAGTACCTATGTCTACAAAACCAAATCAAAGAAGTATTTGATTATCGGAAGCGGCAGTACCCTCACCAGTGAATACCGCTTTCTTCCAGCCGATGATCCAACAGGTGATTTCAGGGTGATCCAGCCCAGGGTGCGGGGACTGGAATACAGCATCTCCCATTTTGGGGATTATTTCTATATCATCACCAACCTGGATGCCAAAAATTTCCGCCTGATGAAAACACCGGTATCCTCTACCGGGAAGGAAAACTGGGAAGAGGTCATTGCACACCGGGAAGATGTGTTCCTGGAAGGCTTAGAGATTTTTAAAGATTACCTGGTGGTGGAGGAACGAAAAGAGGGACTGACCCAGCTCAGGGTGATTCGGTGGGACCATGCAGAGGAGTACTATATCGATATGGGAGAAGAGGTATATACGGCATGGATCTCCGTAAACCCCGATTTTGACAGCCGGATATTGAGATATGCTTACTCTTCCCTGACCACTCCCCAATCCACCCTCGATTATCACATGGAGAAACGGGAAAAGACGCTGCTGAAACAGGAGGAGGTGGTCGGTGGTCATTTTGATCCGGCCAATTATGAGGCCAGGCGGCTCTATGCCACAGCCGGTGACGGGAAAAAGATCCCCATGAGCATCGTTTACAGGAAAGGGCTGGAGATGAACGGAAAAAACCCCACACTGATCTATGGTTACGGATCATACGGAATCACGATGGATCCTTCGTTTCGTTCTTCACGCCTTTCCCTGATTGACCGTGGATTTGTCTACGTCATTGCCCATGTACGGGGAGGCCAGATTTACGGAAGGTCCTGGTATGAAGATGGAAAGCTCCTGAAGAAGATGAATACTTTCACGGATTTCAACGCTTGTGCAAGGTATCTGATTCAGGAAAAGTATACCAGTCCGGACCACCTTTACGCACTGGGCGGAAGCGCAGGCGGACTGCTGATGGGAGCCGTGATCAATTTGCAACCTGAACTTTATAAAGGGGTGATAGCGGCTGTACCATTTGTGGATGTGGTAACCACCATGCTTGATGATGATATCCCCCTCACTACCGGTGAATATGATGAATGGGGAAATCCCAACCAGGAGGAGTATTACAGGTACATGCTCAGCTATTCACCTTACGACCAGGTAGAGGCCAAAGCATATCCCAACATGCTGGTGACCACCGGACTGAATGACAGCCAGGTCCAGTACTGGGAGCCTGCAAAATGGGTGGCCAAACTCAGGGACATGAAGACGGATGACAACCTGCTTCTCCTTTACTGCAACATGGAGACCGGTCACGGAGGTGCATCGGGCCGGTTTGAAGCATACCGGGAGACGGCCATGGAGTATGGATTTCTTTTATATCTGGAAGGAATAAAGGAATAGGGATTAAGGGATTGAGGGATTGGGGGATTGTTTTCCAATTGTATCCCTCTCGAAGTATTTCCACTCAACTACTTCATCCCAGATTCTTTGGCTGATGATGTCTGCATGTTCTGTAATTTTAAATTTCTTTAGTTCCAATGTTTTTTATGTTTATGTGATATTATGCATCCCGATCGCATTATCTTTACAAACCCCCAAACCCACAAACCCACAAACCCCCAAATCCCCAAACCCCCAAACCCCCAAACCCCCAAACCCCCAAACCCACCATGTTACCCATTACAGGCAAAACACAATACAGGATCACCTACGCGGATACGGACCAGATGGGGATTGTTTACTATGGCAACTACGGAAGGTTTTTTGAAATTGGAAGAACGGAAATGATCCGGGAAATGGGTTTACCTTACATCGAACTGGAGAAGGAGGGAATTGCCATGCCTGTATACTCGGTTGAGTCCAGGTATAAAAATGTATTGAGGTATGATGAACTGATCACCATTGAAACTGTGGTCAGGAAACTCCCTACTGCCCGGATGGAGTTCTTTCACCGAATATTCAACCAGGCAGGCGAGCTGGCCCATGAGGCAAAGGTGGTCCTTGTGTTCCAGGATCTGAAGACCGGCAAGGTGGTCAGGGCGCCTGAAAAACTGATCCGGGTTTTGGAGAGTCGATAAAAATCTCCGCGATACCTTCAATGGGAATGCTCACGGATGGTTCGAAATCAGGGCTGTTCATATAGGATACCAGGCTGTACATCAACTGTTTTGCTTCCATCCTTTCTTCAGGTTTTTCCAGGAAGTCAATCCCGCAGACGATGATTTTCCCCTTTGCCACCCTGGCTTCAAAACAGAGGGCCAGGCTCCGGCAGGTGACCCAGTCGTCAATAATCCTTACAATGGTTTCCGGCTCCGGGGTGAAATGGTCCAGGACAATGGCATTGCTGTGCGACATGGCATCCCACCACTGCCAGTCCGAATGAAAAGCGGTAGGGAAATGCTTCAAAGCAGGATGTTCCGGATCACACAATATTCCCAGTGTATGCGGTTTCTGACCACCGGTCCAATTGGTATTCCAGAAGATGCTTGAAAAGCCAACGCCGACATCTCCTCCCCGGGCTGCTTTCACACTCCCTTTCTTTGGTGTGATCAGAACCTTGCCTCCATCTTCAAGGAATTGCATGGTTTTTGGATCAAGTGTCCGGGAGATCAGAACATCTCCTTTCATGTCCGGGAGATCCTCCGGATAAACCCAGAAATTCCAGTCATTGGCATGGTTTCCAAGCGATACTTCAAGTTTGAGTTGCACTGCCTGAGTGCATTTGTTCAATGGGAATGAAATCTCACCGAGCTGAATATTATTTCCAACAGGTATGTCCTTCTTTTCCAGAACGCCTTCCTTAAAAACGGATCCGTCTGTGTTGATAATCCTCCACTCAGGCACACAGTTTTTTATCTCAGAGTCTCCAAAATGTGCCACTTCAAGGGTGGCATGAAAGCTTTCCCTGTTGGAAAAGATTCGTTTCTCCAGGCGAGCCAGCGGGACAGTTTTACCGCAAAAACGGTTGAATCCCTTTGCAGATATATAGCCTTTCTCTTCCCAGAAAGCATTCAGCACTCCCACAAGTGCTGTTCCCTGACCCGGGAAATCGTGCAGGTCCAGCAACTGAAATCCCCCAAATCCGGGGGTCCGGAGGGCAGCTTCAATATCTGCCTTATAGCAAAGTGCCTGCAGTTTTCCTGAAGCCATCAGGAAGGGTTCCTCAAATGCGCTCAGGCCATGATCCGCCAACTTCTCCCTGTAAAGCTCAAAGTTCTTCGCTTTCAGGGGTCCGGTATACTTTTCGATCTCTTTGAAATCGGGGTATACACACCACTGCCCGATCTCATGACTGACCATTGGTTTGTCCAGTCCTGCAATTCCCTCCGACCAGTCATAGTCGGATCTGGGTGGCTGGCTGTTGATGATGCTGTTCAGCTCTTCTCCCCACCCCTGGATCCTTACGTTTATATGGGTATTGTAGTAGTCATTTTCCGGGATGAGGGGCCAGCCGGCTGCCGAGGTATATACCCTGCGGCTGTCCTTCTCTTTCCAGTAGGTGACAAACTTTTCCAGATAGGGAATGTAGTTACCACCCGGTTCATTGCCATAGGCCATCATGCAGAAGGAGGGGTGGTTTCCGTATTGCTCCACAATTCGCTCACTCTCGTCATATATGTAGGCATCAATGGATTTCCCATCGCCCAGGCTGGTGGATTGGTTCGCCCATGAGGCACATTCGACCTGCAGGTAAATTCCTGCCCGGTCGGCTGCCTCAAAAGCTGCCGAGGGCGGGCACCAGGAATGGAACCTCATGTGGTTCAGGCCATGCTGTTTGCAGATTTCAAAGATCCGCCCCCAATCCTTCACATCGGTGGAAGGATAACCGGTTTTCGGAAAGATGGCACATTCAAGGGTGCCTCTTAAAAAAACGGGGCGTCCGTTGACAGCAAACCGGGTACCGTTCGCCCTGAATTCACGAAGCCCGAACCAGCAGGTTTTGAAATCCTTCACTTTTTTCCCGTGAATCCGTAAGGATATCCTGTATACATTCGGGGTGTGTTCATCCCAGAACTTTGCATCCTCCCCCAGGGGACATAGAAATTGAAATGAATGACTGCCTGCTTCGACTGACAGTTCAGTTGCCAGGATTTTTTCAGGTGGCTTTTCAAAATTCAGACCTTCGGCCCATACGGAAAAATTGATTTCAGATGCCTTGCCGGACCGGTTTATCAGCTCTGCTTCAACCAGCACGGATTTGGATTGAATGTCCGGTGTGAGTTTTACCTTCCCAATATGGATTTGATCAGACACAAGGATTGCCATCTCTCCGGCAATCCCGTTCCAGTTGCCCTGGGTGTGATCAGTCACACTGTGGGAGTTTTCTCCCGGATCGATCTCTTCGGTTCTGTTGTCAACACAGATGGTAAGGGTGTTTGTTCCGCTTTTGACATATGGGGTGATATCATAGCTGTGCGGTACGGAGAGACTGTTCTGCATGCCTGCACAGGAAGCGTTCACCCATACCTCGGTTTTCCAGTGACACCGTTCAAGATAAAGGATAAGTTGCTTTCCTTTCAAATGACGGGGTATGTTCACCTCCCTCCGGTACCAGGCTGCTCCCTGGTAATGCTTGTCCGGCTGAAGCCAGAACGGGATGCGAACATGGTCTTTATCCTCATAGTTTTTGAAGAGGGGATCGTTGTACCACCCCTCGTGAATTTGTCCTGTCCACCTGGTATCAATAGCAATGTCGTCCCCCTTGCCATTTTCCACCATGGACCCCGGCAAACCCACCGTTTCGGGCAGATCTTTTTCAAACCACTTTTCAGAGATTCCCACATCGGAAGGATCCATGCAAAACTGCCATCTTCCCGAAAGATCAATCTGCTGATTCCGTTGCGGATTGCATGCTGCTAGGAACAGAACCAAAATGGATAACAGCTTAGTGTGATTCATAATTTGCTGGTTGATTGATTTGTCAGTGTAAGGAGGGTAATCTCGGGACGAATACCCACCCGCCCGGGAAACCCCGTGTAACCCAGTCCCCGGTTTACATAGAGATACTGCCCGTTCTCCCGGTACAGGCCGGCCCACTGCTTATAGGTCCACCGCGAAGGGCTCCACCTGAAATTCCCGATCTCGATACCGAATTGCATGCCATGGGTATGACCCGAAAGGGTGAGGGCGATGGGCTCTTTCCCCCTCACTTTCAGGTTCCAGTGAGACGGGTCGTGGGAGAGGAGAATCTTCACGAGGTCCGGGGCACTTCCTTCCATGGCTTTGGACAGGTCGCCCTCCTGGGGAAAGGGAGGCTTGCCCCAGTTTTCCACCCCTACAAGCTCCAGAGAATCCCCGTTCAGAGAAATGGTACGGTGTTCATTGAGCAGCAGGTCAAACCCGGCGGCCCGGATCTGATTCTTGACCCGCACCAGGTTGTCTCTTTTTGCCTGTTCCGATTTCCAGCCGTAGTAGTGCCCGTAATCGTGATTCCCCAGGATGGCATACTTTCCAAGGGGAGCGCTGAGCTGGTTGAAGATGGTGATAAAGGGATCCATCTCCTCCGAGAAGTTATGGACCATATCCCCTGTAAAGAGGATCAGGTCGGGTCCAAGCCGGTTCACCTGCTCCACCACATCTTTGATATGGTCCGGCTGCTTGTAAAAGCCTGCCAGGTGGATATCCGAGAGCTGGACAATTTTCAACCCGGTGAAGGACGGAGGCAAAGTTCCGATCCCGATTTGCTCGCGGAATACTTTGATGTGGGTTCGTCCGCCGATCATTCCCCAACCGAAGCTCACAAAGAGTACCATACCGATCGCTGCACCCGGCCAAAGGAACCAGTTTCTGACCGTGTTTACCCTTCCATGGAACATCCTGATTGTCAAACCGGTGATATCTCCGAGGAGCTGGGCCCCGTTGAAAAAGAGTTTGGGAATATAAAGCATCAGGAAGATTCCCATGATCACCATGACAGGGAAGAAAAGGGAGGGGTCGCGCATCTGCTGAAACCTGGAGCCTGCCCATAAAAGTGCTGCAAACATGATCAGGGTAATGCCCCAGAAAATCAGCGTGAATATGCTCCTGCCCTGCGGGGCCATTCCCAGCAGTTGGTTGATGCCATGGAAGGCATAAAGGTCTGTGACTACCATAAAAAGTGCAAATGCAGCTATGATTACAACGGATTTCATCAGATTAAAAGTACTATCTTTTGGGAAGATAAATAATTGGCACTTGTAAATAAGGATTGTAATTTTAAGTTCATGAAAAAACAGACGATTTTCCCCCGAAAACATTGGATCATCCTGGTCCTGGCTATCATTTTATTCCCCAATCTGCATGCCCAGATCCGGCCCAATGAATGGAACGGTCTGATGGCACCGCTTCCGGATCCACTTACCAGTCTGGACGGTACAGTCATTGAAGACCGGGTACAATGGGAAGCCGGCAGGAGGGACGAGGTGCTGGAACTCTTCCGGGATTATATGTACGGAAAGGTTCCTGCCATGGAGATGGAGATTAGCCACAGGGTTATTTTTATGGACAGGAAGGCCCTGGACGGAAAAGCAGTCATGAAGCAGGTGGAGGTCCGGTTGATGGGCCTTGATGATACAATCGTATTTCCCATCTTGATCTTCCTGCCCGGGGATCATTCCGGCCCGGTCCCCCTGTTCCTGGGGCTAAATTTCAATGGAAATCATACCATTCATCCTGATCCCCGGATCAGTATCACGAAGAACTGGGTCAGGAACAACGAGGAGCTCCATGTTGAGAATCATCAGGCCATGGAGGAATCCAGGGGTACGAATGCCAGCCGCTGGCCGGTGGAGCTGATTCTATCCAGGGGATATGGCGTGGCCACCATGTATTCCGGGGATATAGACCCCGATTTTGATGACGGATTTCAAAATGGTGTTCACGCTCTGGACCAGGGGGAGAGGACCCCTTCGTCCTGGGGGACCATCGCTGCGTGGGCATGGGGTTTATCCAGGGCCATGGACTACCTGGAACAGGATCCTGATGTAGATGCAGACCGGATCGCAGTTCTGGGACATTCCCGTTTGGGAAAAGCAGCCCTGTGGGCCGGCGCACAGGATGAGCGGTTCGCCCTGGTGGTCTCCAACAATTCGGGATGCGGGGGAGCGGCCCTCTCACGCCGGCCCTTCGGAGAACGAGTCTCTGCGATCAATGATGTATTTCCTCATTGGTTTGCCGGAGCGTTTAAGAGTTACAACGATAATGAAACAGCCTGCCCGGTGGACCAGCACATGCTCCTGTCACTGGTGGCTCCCCGCCCGCTCTATGTGGCGAGCGCAGGGGAGGATGACTGGGCCGACCAGTACGGTGAATACCTTTCACTCTACTATGGAAGCAGGGTGTATGGATTGTACGGGGAAGACAAACTGGAAAACAGGGAGTTGCCGCCGCTGGATCAGCCCCGCCGGAGCGGCAGCCTGGGATACCACATCCGGACCGGCAAACACGATATTACACAGTATGACTGGGAACAATATATGGATTTCGCCGATGTACACATGACCAAAACCTCTGCAGGCACCTATGAAAATCCCGTGACCATGGAATGGCTCGCCACACATCTTCAGGGGGGGAGCCCCAGGCTGATCCTCACCCCTGAACTGGAAACCATGATCCGGAAAACATCGGAGGCGGGTGATCCCAAAACTCAGTGGGGACTCCGGCTGATGCGGGAGAGTGCCGGTGGATTGCTGGAGAAGGAACCACTGGTTTATAAGCAGACGGGCCGAAGGCTCCTGGGCGTGTCCAGGGAGGCTGTCCGGCGCCTGACCACCCTGGCACTGGTTTACAGGATGGAGCGGGACGAGAAATATCTGGACCGGCTTGAGGCTGAGCTGACTTCGGTCTGTTCCTTTGAACACTGGAATCCCTCCCACTTTCTTGATGTGGCTGAAATGGCAGCGGGGGTTGCCCTGGCGCTGGACTGGGCGGGAGAGTGGATCTCGCCGGAGGTGGATGCGCTGGCCAGGAAGGCACTTGTGGAAAACGCCCTCATCCCCGGAATTGCCTCTTCCGAGAATAATTTCTTTACAGGGGTCACCCACAACTGGAACATGGTTTGTAACGGTGGACTCTCCCTGGCGGCGCTGGTGATGTTCGAACAGGAGCCGGAACTCTCTTCCGCAGTGCTCCACCAGGCTGTTGAGACCTTGCCGCTGTCATTAAAGCCCTATGCGCCCGGAGGGATCTACCCGGAAGGTGCCTCCTACTGGTTTTACGCCACCACCTATCTCACAGCCACCCTGTCTGCATTTGAATCTTCCATGGGAACCGACTTTGGATTTTCCACTGCCCCCGGTTTGATGGAGAGTGCACAGTTCAGCCAGGTGCTGGCCGGACCATCCGGTATGTATTACAATTATTTTGATTCCGGGGAGGGAGGCCTGTACAGCCTGGAGCATTTTGGCCTGCTTGCCTGGTTTGCGAACAGATCCGGGTCCGGCGTGAATTTGGACTTGTATGGTGACTTGCTGAAAAAAGAACTTGAAAATCCACGGCAGGCCAGGGGAACCCGGTTTTTTCCGTTTTTTTTCCTGGAACTGGCACAGGTGGAAAAGGAGCATATATCTGCTTATACCCTTCCATCCGTGTGGATTGCAGGGGGAGATGAACCGCTGGGTATTTTAAGGGATTCCGGCGGTGACCCGGGGGGATTCTTCCTGGCTGCAAAAGGAGGCATGGCCGAAGATAATCATGGAAACATGGATGCGGGTTCATTTGTCCTGGAACTGGATGGTGTCCGGTGGTCGGTGGATCCGGGCAACCAGAGCTACGATGAACTGGAGCAGATAATGGGACTCGGACTGTGGGAAACAAACCAGGAATCACCGCGGTGGAGCCTGCTCACCAAGAACAATTTAGGCCACAGCACGCTGACGGTAAATGATCACATGCACCTGGTGGATGCACGCGCCGGACTGGACCGGCTGGACATACGGTCGCGTCATCCGGAATTTACCTTCGATATGACCGGCCTTTACGGGAAGGATCTGGTCAGGGCAAGGCGTACTTTCATACGGACTGGTGAAAAGCAACTGGTCATCCGGGATGAGCTGCTCCCTTCGCCCCTTACAAAGAGCATTACCTGGCAGATGATCACCACGGCTGAGGCATCTGCCCGGAAAGACGGGGTGATGTTGAAGCAGGACGGTAAAACCCTCTATATCCGCATGCAGGGGGATACTCCCCATGAGGTGAACATCGTGAAACTATCTCCGCCACCCCTGGCGTATGACAAAGACATCCCGGGATTAAAACGAATCGAGTTCCGGATCCGGGGGGAAGCCATTCAGGATCTGACCGGATTCGCCGTTGAACTGACCTCAGCATCCGGCAGTGTCCAATGAGAAAGAACCTTTGCTGGCAGCTCATCCTGCTCCTTGGTTCCCTCTGGTTCCAGGGATGTGTCACTTCTGAAAAACCCAACTTTGTATGGATCGTTTCGGAAGACAATTCCAAGCACTACATGGAGTTGTTTGATCCCAACGGGATTGCCACACCAAATATTGAACTGATGGCGAAGGAAGGAATCCTTTTTACCAGGGCCTTTTCCAATGCCCCGGTTTGCAGTGTGGCGCGCTCCACCCTGATCTCTTCCTGCTACGCGCCCAGAACGGGTACACAGTTCCACAGAAAGTCATCCTTGGTGCCCATGCCAGCTGGGGTGGAGATGTTCCCGGCCTGCCTGCGCAGGGCGGGCTATTACACCACCAACAACAGCAAGGAGGATTACAATTATAGCAAACCGGACGGGGTTTGGGATGAATCCTCCACCAGGGCTCACTGGACCAACCGGGCACCCGGCCAGCCCTTTTTTCACATGGAATCACACCCTGTTTCACACGAGAGCAGGCTCCATTTTCCTGCAGCGTTGATGGATACCTACCATCCCGTCATCCATCCCGCTTCGGTCCATCTCTTTCCAAACCACCCGGATACGGAGCTTTTCAGGTTTACAGGGGCCTATTACCGTGATCAGATGCTGCCGGTAGATTCCATTGTGGGGAGTGTGCTCAGGGAACTGGAGGAAGAAGGGCTTCTTGAATCCACCTTTGTTTTCTATTTTAGCGATAACGGCGGTGCATTGCCTGGCAGCAAGGGGTATGCCTTTGAGAGCGGACTTCATATCCCGCTGGTGGTCCGGATCCCCAGGAAGTTCAGGCACCTGGTGGATTTCAAACGGGGCTCGGAGACAGACGGTTTTGTGAGTTTTACGGACTTTGGACCAACGTTGCTGGAGCTGGCCGGGGCGGGGATACCGGATGGTATTGACGGCAGGCCTTTTCTTGGGCCCGGCATACCTGCGGGAGAACTGGACAGGTGGGATGTGGCCTACGGGTATGCGGACCGCTTTGATGAAAAATATGACATGGTACGAACCGCCAGGAAAGGCTGGATGAAATATATAAGGAGCTTCCAACCCTTTAATTTTGACGGTTTGCAGAACAACTACCGTTATCAATGCCTGGCTTTTCAGCAATGGAGGGAACTGTATCTGGCGGGTGAGCTGAATGAGGTCCAGAAACAGTTTTTTGAACCCCGGGCAGCAGAAGCATTGTATGATCTTGAAAAGGATCCCTGTGAAACGGTAAATCTGGCCGGGGATCCTGCATTCCATAAGCAACTGCTGGAAATGAGGGGATTGCTGCAGGAGTGGGTCAGGGGGATGCCGGATCTCAGTTTCTACCCCGAAAGTGTGCTTGGTAAGCGTGCATTCCCGAATCCTGTGTTATTCGGAGTGAACCACAGGGAACAGATCGGGGAACTGGTTGACATTGCAGACCTGAGCCTCTTGACCTTCGGAGAAGCCGAACCGGGAATCGCTGATGCACTCGGATCGGGAGATCCTGCAAAGATATACTGGGCACTGATTGTCTGCAGTTGTTTTGGCAGTGAAGCAGCCGGATTTGCGGAAACTGCCAGGGAACTCTGCACGCACAGGGATCTGCTGATCCGGACCAGGGCAGCCGAGTTCCTTGGAATCACAGGCCTGGGTGATCCTGTCCCGGTTATACAAATGGCGCTTCAGGAAACCGAAAATGGTGTGGAAGCTTTGCTGATCCTGAATTCACTGGTTCTGTTGATGGACGGACCCCGTGGATATGTGTTTGAAGCGGACCCCGGGAAATTTTCAGAAGAGGTAATAGAGAATGATGAAGTGAAACGCAGGCTGGAATATATTCAAAACCATGCGGTGGTGCCAAAGAATCCTTAATTTTATCCGATGATACCATTTGAAAGTTATTTGAAAGAGAACCTGGTGCTGCTGGATGGTGCCATGGGATCTCTTATTTACGAAAGAGGTGTATTTATTGACAAGTGTTATGATGAACTGAACCTCTCCCGTCCGGAACTGATCCGGTCCATCCATGAAGATTATGTCCGTTCAGGGGCAAAAGTAATAGAGACCAATACTTATGGGGCAAACCGCTATAAGCTGAAATCCCATAACCTGCTTGATCAGATGGAAGAGATTAACCGGAAAGGTGTGGAGATTGCCCTTGAAGCGGCTGAGGATAATGCTTATGTGGCGGGGAGTATGGGGCCGCTTGGAGAGGAAATTGAACCATGGGGAGAGATCAGCCTGGACCAGGTATTCGGGGCATATGCAGAACAGGCGGGATACCTGGCAGCAGCCGGGGTACATCTTTTTATGCTGGAGACCATCCAGGATATCCGGGAAATGGTACAGGCCATCAAAGCCATCCGGAGTGTCAGCACATTGCCCATTGTGGCCATGATGACGGTCGGGGAGGATGGCAAAACCAAATATGGGCTGGACCTTGAAGATATTACCTGCAAACTGCTGGAAAGCGAAGCCAATGTGATCGGATTGAACTGTACGGTGGGTCCCAAACCCATGCTTGATTTTATGGAAAGGATGATAAGCCTTTCAGACAAGCCCATCTGCGTCATGCCCAATGCAGGCAGGCCCCAGTATACCGACGGCAGGATGATCTACCTCAGCACACCCGAGTATTTTTCAGTATATACCAAAAGGTTCATCGACATTGGTGTACGCATGATGGGTGGTTGCTGCGGCACAACCCCTGAGCACATCAGCAAGATGGCCAACGCGCTGGCCATGAAGCAGACCCGGATACAGCACTCCATCAAGATTGGTATCAGGCCTGTTACTGAGGAGCCTCTCCCTGACCCGGTGCCCCAATCTGAAAAATCAAAACTCTCCGGAAAAATGAACCGGGGGGAGCAGATTGTCCTGGTGGAAATGGTCCCACCCCGGAGCACCGACATCACCAAACCGCTGGAAGGAGCCAGGTTACTGAAAGAAGGCAAAGTGGATGCCATCAACATTCCCGACGGTCCGCGCGCATCGGCAAGGATGACCGGACTGGCACTGGCGGTGCTGATTGAACAACAGGTGGGGATTGAGACGATGATTCATTACACCTGCCGTGACCGCAACCTGCTGGGGATGCAATCCGACCTCCTGGGTGCTGCAGCCATGGGTATCCGGAACATCCTGGCCATTACCGGCGATCCGCCCATGATCGGTGATTACCCCCAGGCCACGGCAGTTTTTGACATTGATGCCATAGGCCTGATCCACCTGATCGATAACCTGAACCACGGTATTGATGTGGGGGAGAAGCGAATCGGTGATCCCACCGCATTCTTTGCAGGAGTTGGTTTGGATCCCAATAGTATCAACCCCGGGAATGAAATCCACCGGCTGCAGATGAAGAAGGAAGCCGGGGCAGAATTTATCATTACCCAGCCGGTGTTCGATATTGATTCCCTGGAATCGTTCATGGAAAAGGTGGAGTTGGACAATCTCTACCTGATTGCCGGAATCTGGCCCCTGGTGAGCCTTCGCAATGCCGAATTCATGAAAAATGAAGTTCCGGGAGTATTTGTACCCGATTCGGTGATAGAAACCATTTCAAGGTATGAAACCAAAGAGGACCAGTTGAAAGCAGGCATCGAGATCGCACAATCCATGGTCGAAAAAGTGCTCACATTTGTTCATGGTATCCAGGTCAGTGCCCCTTTCGGAAGATATCCCCTTGCGCTGGAAGTGGCCAAAAAACTGTTAAAATGAAAAAATTCCACAGCTTTTCCCTGACAGTCTTCCTGGCAGTTTCCCTGGCAGGGAGTATGGCTACAGCACAATTGCATCCCGATTATGAGAATCCCGGGGTGTTTCAGCGGAACCAGGTTCTTCCCCATGCCACCCTGATGCCATACGGGGACATGGCACAGGCACAGGCAGGGGTGAGGAAATCGTCCCCTTTTCACCTCTCCCTGAACGGAACATGGAAGTTCCACTGGGCGGAAAATCCCGTGAGCGCACCCAAAGGATTTCAGGATCCAGGTTTTAAACGGGATAACTGGGAAGAGATCAATGTTCCTTCCAACTGGCAGATGGAGGGATTCGGTTTTCCTCTATTTCGCAACATCGGGCAGCCCCATCCCCAGGTTCCCCCGGAGGTTCCCAAAGAATTCAACCCGGTGGGGTCCTATTACAGGACATTCATTTTGCCCGACGATTGGAAGCTGAAACAGGTGTTCCTGCATTTTGAAGGAGTTCAATCAGGCTCCTATGTCTGGGTCAACGGCATGGAGGTGGGTTACAACCAGGGAGGTATGGAACCTGCAGAGTATGACATCACCTCCTTTCTCCGCAAGGGAGAGAACAGCATTGCAGTGATGGTGCTCAGATATTGCGACGGAACCTATATGGAGGACCAGGATACCTGGCGCCTGTCGGGCATCTACCGGGATGTTTACCTGGTGGCCACCCCGGATGCGCATATCAGGGATTTCTATATCACCACCGATCTGGACGGGGATTACCGGGATGCCACACTCCATGTGGAGACCGTTGTGGCCAATTACAGGAAGAAAAGCAGCGGCGATCTGAAAGTAAATGTCAGCCTGTTTGATCCCGGAGGGAATCCGGTTCCCGGCGGGAAGGGATCCATTGCAGTGGATCCGGTTGAAGGGAATTCAATACGGACGGTGAGCAAGACATTCCAGGTGGATGACCCCATGAAATGGTCGGCAGAGTACCCCAACCTTTATACGCTTGTCCTTGAACTTACCGGCGAAGGGGGAAGCTCCCTTGAATTCTTAAGCAACCGGGTGGGATTTCGTGAGGTCGAAGTGAAGGACCAGGCCATTTGTATCAACGGAGTCCCCGTAAAATTCAACGGGGTCAACAGCCATATGATGCATCCCCGGACGGGCCATGCAATGGACACGGAGACCATGCGAAAGGACCTCTGCCTGATGAAACAGTACAACATCAACTGTGTGCGGACCAGCCACTATCCGCCCAATGTGGAGTACCTGGATCTGGCCGATGAGCTGGGGATCTACCTGGTGGATGAAACAGGGGATGAGGCGCATGGATATTCTTACCTTTCAAGCCTTCCCGAATGGAGGGCGCAGTACCTGGACCGCATGCGCAAGATGGTTTACCGCGACAGGAACCACCCGTCGGTAGTGATCTGGAGCGCAGGAAATGAAAGCGGCCCTGGCGATAATATCTGTGCCCTCATTGACAGCGGGAAACAGATCGATCCAAGCCGGCCGGCCTGGATGTACGGGGGCAACGGGGATGAGGATCCCAAAGCCAATCCCATCAAATGTGAAGATATTGTCGGACCCAGATACCTGCAGCCATTCCGGCTGGAGCAGCGCTTTGGAAAATCGGATGATCCCAGGCCATCTTTCATGGATGAATACATTGCAGCTACGGGGAACAGCCTTGGGGGACTGGATGAGTACTGGGATCTGATTTACAAGTACCCGCGCCTGACAGGCGGGGCCATCTGGGACTGGGTAAGCCCGGGGATAAGCGTGCCTGTGGTTTCTGCCAGGGATGATTCTCCCGGGAATATCAGGTCTGTATTGATCAACAAAGCACGACTGGTGGAGGGTGAATCCGGACAGGCCCTTTTTCTTAGCGGGCATGACGACTGGCTGGAGGTATACAGGGATCCTTCCCTGGATATTACCGGGGAGGAACTGACCCTTTCTTTCCGGGTGCTGCCTGAGAACTTCAACGGGAATGCCGCCTTTCTTACCAAAGGAGATTATCAGTTCGGAATCATCCAGTCAGATGAGGAGCACCTGGAATTTTACCTCAATACAGGAGAGAAGACAAGTCTCAAAGGCAGGCTGCCCGGTGGGTGGACCGGAGCGTGGCACCATGTGGCAGGGATCTATGACGGGAAAAAGATGGAATTGTATGTGGACGGGAAGATCATCGGGACCAGGTCCTGCAAGGGGGCGATCCTGAATTCCCCCTATGGGGTGAACCTTGGAAAAAGTGCCGAGCTGAGAGACGGATACCAGGGATATATGTGCCATGCTACCCTGGACAGGGTCAGAATCTTTGATTCGGTGATCGCGCCGGAAGACCTGGAAAATGACAACAAAGCGGATCTTCTTGCCAAATCCCGCCTGTGGCTCGACTTTGAAACAGCAGAGGAACAGGGGGAATACTGGTCCATCGGAATTCCGGGACGCACCTATGGTCTGGTCTGGCCCGACCGCACGGTTCAGCCCGAGCTGTGGCAATTGAAAAAGAGCCCCCAGCCTGTCCGGATCAGCACTGTGGATCCTGAGAAGCGGGAGCTCACCTTTGAAAACAGGCATCACTTCCGGAACCTGAAGGAACTGGAGTTCCGGTGGATGGTCACCGGGAATGAACATGTGCTGGAGGAGGGAATCCTCCCACTTCATATTCCGGCAGGTGAAACGGAAGTGGTAAGGATTCCATACCATAAACCGGATGTGGTTCCCGGAGCCATTTATCACCTGATGATCACCTGCACCATACGGGAGGATAAGCCATGGGCTGAAGCCGGCCATGAAGTGGCCTGGGAGCAGTTCAGGCTCCCCTTCTATAAGGAGCCTGATTGCATGGTTGCGGAAGGAGGAGCGCCGGAAACGGATGAAACGGAGCTTCTGCTGACCATCAGGGGGGAAGGTTTCAGCTATACATTCGATAAGAACAGCGGGATCCTGACTTCCATGATCCTTGACGGCAAAGAGATCGTCAGCAAGGGGCTCAGACTGAATGTGTGGAGGGCGCCGCTGGCCAATGAGCTGGATTCATGGAATTTCTGGCATACGGAGCTGGGCTATACCAAGGAGTGGATGGGAAAAGAGACTGCCAACGGCTGGAGATCCATCGGGCTTGACAGGCTGGTTCAGGATCTGGATCATTTCTCCTGGAGGACGGATGGCAGCTTCTGTATCGTGGAAACAGATGCCAGCCTTCATGCCAACAACCATACCACCGGTTTCAAGGTATTTCACAACTATACCATTTCAGCAGGGGGTGAAATTACCCTTGTTACGCGTGTAATCCCCTCCGATAACCTGACCCGCTGGATTCCCAAAATCGGGTTGCAGATGGAGCTGCCCAAAGGATTCAACCAGATGGAGTGGTACGGAAGAGGGCCCTTTGAGACCTATCCGGACAGGAAAACGGGTGCCAAAGTGGGCAGGTACAGTACCACCGCGGAGGAGGATTACGTGCCCTACATCATCCCCCAGGACTATGGCAACAAGACCGATGTATATTGGTTCAAACTGACAGATGAATCGGGTACGGGGCTGTTTGTCAGGGGCGATGAGACTTTCAATGCCAGTGTTCAGAAGTATACAACAGACCACCTGGACAGGTGCCACTATCCTTTCCAGTTAAAGGATGAAGATGTGCTTGCACTGAACCTTGATCACAAGGTAAGTGGTGTGGGGGGAACAGCAATCTCTGTGTTGAATCAGTACCGGGTACTACCGGGGGAAACCTCATTTACATTCCACATCCGCCCTTTAAAGCATCTGAACGACCTGGGGAACGAATACAAACAGGTAGGTAATCAGTGAGAGACCGGCCGTCACAGTCACCAGGGCATTTCCCATGCTCCTGATCCTGCTGGCATGAAATTCTGTGATGCTCCTGTCCTGGTTGATCTGCAGCAGTGCAGCCGTTCTGAATACTCCTGCCACCAGAAAAAGCAGGGTGACAAAGGAAACCAGCACCCACTGAAGCGCATTGATCCCGAGCAGGATACCTGCAGCAATGATGGGTATGACCAATAGCAACTGAAGGACCAGTCCGGGATCATTTGCAAAGACCTTTTTTATTGCACTGTCGGAATGGTCGAGCGCAGTTGGCCTTGCCTGAAGGGTGATGTTTGGAGCAGTGAAATCCATGGCTACCGGATTTAAATTTGACGAAATATACTAATTCTTACGTGAAATGCTAAAAAAAGGTTACGAAAGTAGATTTATTCGTGTTTTTGATTGGCGGTAATTCACTGGATTTGCATCGCCTGGATCCCTGAGGGGGTTGAATACCGAACTACCGGTTTTTACCGGCCTCTTTTGAATTTTTGCGGAGGTACATCTGGTGCTTCAGGCGGGCTTCAGATTTGTTGATGTTTTTGGCTCCTCCCAGGAATTCAGCCTCGATAAACGCTTTGCATGCCTTTTCCAGGATCTGGCATACCACGAAGGCTTCATCCAGGTCCTTTCCCACGCAAACAGCCCCGTGATTTGCCATCAGGGCTGCCTTCCTGCCTTTCAGGGCCTGTACTGTCCTTTTGGTGTTTTCATGGAAGGGTGGTTTAAAACAACCGCTAAGAAACAAGATAAGAGAATAAAAATGGCTATTTTAGATCGGTATATACAACCTTAAGATCATTCATATGAAAAAGACTACATTCATAATTCTAGGAATTCTTTTATGGATCCATTCAGGAATTCAGGCACAAAGCTTTACCGGACTTGAGAATAATCTCTCCAATCTATACAGGGTATCCAATGCCCAAACCCGGAGTATTTCCCCTGAGAATTTCACTGGCGAGAAAGGGAAAGGCGGAATGGCTGATCTGGGCGAAGGTGCTGCTTCCCATGAGGCCAGGGAACTGGGCAAGGGTTACAAGGTAAGTCCCTATGTGATCATTGAGCCCGGGGAGACTTTTACCATGGCAGAAATAGATGGGCCGGGCTGTATCCAGCACATCTGGCTGACTCCTACCGGGAACTGGCGCTTTTATATTCTTCGTTTTTACTGGGATGGTGAGGAAGAACCTTCTGTGGAAGTACCGGTGGGCGATTTCTTCGGTATGGGCTGGGGGGAGTATGCCCACCTGAATTCACTGGCCGTGTGTGTGAATCCGGGAAGGGCTTTCAACTGTTACTGGCAGATGCCTTTTGGAAAGAAGTGCCGGATTACCATGGAAAACATTGATGTGAAACCCACCCGCCTCTATTACCAGGTGGATTATGTGTTGACTGATATTCCGGACGATGCTGCCTATTTTCATGCGCAGTTCAGGCGCCCGGCACCCGATGCTGACAAGGAAGCCTATACCATTGTGGACAACATCAAAGGAAAAGGACAGTACGTGGGAACCTTCCTGGCCTGGCAGGTGAACAACAACGGTTGGTGGGGTGAAGGTGAAATCAAATTCTTCATGGATGGGGACAAACAGTTTCCCACCATTTGCGGAACGGGAACAGAAGATTATTTCTGCGGATCATACAACTTTGATGTGGGGGGGCAGTACACCGAGTTTTCCACGGCTTATTCAGGTTTGCACCAGGTGATCAGGCCCGACGGGGCCTATCAGAGTAACACCCGTTTTGGACTGTACCGCTGGCACATTACCGATCCTGTTCGTTTTGAAAAGGACCTAAAGGTAAGCATCCAGGACCTGGGCTGGCGCAGTGAAGGCCGTTACCTGAAACAGGGCAGTGACATTGCATCGGTGGCCTTCTGGTACCAGACCGAGCCCCACAAGCCTTTCCCGGCCCTTCCTTCAAAAGACAACCTGGAGGTGAGATAAACTGTCCCAATTTTACAACAAAGTGCCTGTTCCCTGATTTTCTGAGATACTCATGGAAAGTCCTGGGATCGAAAGACTTCGTTATTGGATTAGATGATAATTCTTTGTATTTTTCTTTGCCATTCTTTGATCTGAAGGTAATTCTCACTGGGAATGACGTGGCGAAGCTGTGCA
>JAZDPG010000069.1:0-51272 GCA_043797815.1 Bacteroidota bacterium | reverse complement strand
TGCATAGGTCTTAAGATTAAGTTTAACATTTATAGACACTTAAATTTAATCTTTATCGAAGACCTATGCTTTTTCAAACATACGATCTAATTTATTGGTTTTCATAATTGGCATTTAAGATTGGCAAACGGAACTGATTTTCAGGCTCTCCTAACACCATTTTCTTACCTTTGTGACCCTGTCAACAACGCTTGTCTTTGGCAGTCTTCCGTTGAGCCTCTCAATTAGGTATCACCCATTCTCTGAGCGATTGACTCCATCTGGAACCACGTTTATTGTATTTAAAACAGAGGATCGTAACAGGCTTGCCGCTATGCTCTCCAAACTCAATAAGGACCTCAGGTAAGTGATCCATGGCTTGAATAAATTTATGATATATTTGATTACCATGCAAGAATTGTCCTCCTCTGTTGTCAAACCCATCTTTCAGGTCTTTGCGATCCGGGATGGGTTTATTAATGGATCCCTAATTATATTATCTTGATCCCTGTTTGAAATGAAAAGGAAAATCTATTCGTCAGCATTCATTCTGTTTCTTATTTCATGGATGGCCATTCCTGCCCAGGAGCAGCCGGTGTGGGACAATACCGGCACTCCCGGGTGGCCGGAGTTTTGCCACAGGGTGGAGATTCCTTCTTCGCTGGACGGAACCCTGCAACCCGCATTTGTATCCTGGGCGGATACAGATGAACCCAGGCCCCTGGTGGTCAGCTTTCACACATGGAGCGGCACCTATGCGCAGACAGATACCCTGGCCTGGATCTGTCATGACAGGGGATACCATTACATTCATCCCGATTTCAGGGGTACCAACGACCACCCTGAAGCCTGCGGGAGCCCGTATGCCATCCGGGACATCGAGGATGCCATCCGATTTGCCCTCGTGCAGGCAAACGTAGATACGGCAAGGATCCACCTGACCGGAACCAGCGGTGGCGGGTATGCGGTTTTACTGGCTTACATGAACACCCGCTTTCCGGTCAGTACTTTTTCTGCATGGGTACCCATTTCCGACCTGGAGAAATGGTACCATGAGTCCGTGGGAAGGGGATCAAAATATGCCGGCGATATCCTGAAGTGCACTTCGGCTGGCGGAGCAGCCTCTGGTGATCCCGGACCATTCAATGCCGCCGAGGCCAGAAAGCGCTCACCGGTTTATATGGATACCCCCACACTCCTCAGAAAGGACAGCAAACTCCTGCTCTATACCGGGATCCATGACGGGTACACCGGATCGGTACCTGTTACCCAAACCCTTGAATTTTATAACAAGGTGGTCCGTGATTTCGATTCAACGGAAGAAAGTGCCCTGGTTCCTGAACGCGACATGCTCGAGCTTGTGGCTTCCCGTAACTTCGTGGCGGCATTCAAACGCAAACTGGCGGAACGGACCGTTCACTACGAACGAAGGTACCGGGACCTGGCAAGGGTGACAGTCTTTGAAGGAATGCATGAAATGCTGCCCGGGGTGGCACTGGAACAGGTGGAGTCCCGAAGGATCCTGGTTATCGGAGACTCCAACGGCGCCGCAGCGGACAGCTGGGTGGAACATCTGAGGTCCATCCGGTTCGGCGACCGGATCCTGAACACATCGGTTGCGGGGAATACCATCGGATTTGACAACCTGGGAAACCCCGGACTGAATACACGCAGGAACACCGGCCGGTATCTGAAAATGGCGGAAGATTCACTGGGCGGTGTGGATGAGATTATCATCATGCTGGGCACCAACGACTGCAAGAAAGTTTTCGCAGACAGTCTGGATCGCGTGCCTGGCAATCTGAGAGAACTGATCCGGGAGATCAGGGATACGGACCTTGCCAGGCGTGATGAACCTGACATCTTTGTGGTTTCCCCTCCTCCGGCCGGCAGGGATGAAGTAATGCTGGAGAAGTACCATGGGAGTTCGAATAGGGTCGCCAGGCTGCAAGCCGGCTTCAAGGAGGTGGCCCGGTCGGAGGGATGCAGTTTTGTTGATTGCTATTCAACCCTTTTTCCCAACTGGGATGCGTATACGAAAGACGGGATCCACCTGGTTTCAGAGGGGCAGTTGATCGTTGCTGAGGGGGTTGCCCAGGCCATTTCCGGCCAACCCATCGAACCGTAAAGCCTGAATTAATTCACTATTTTTTTAGCTGATGAAGACGTAAAATGCATATCTTATAGACTTCACGGAAGTTTAATCATGGAAACATGAACAGAATTCTAAGCAACTGAACATATGAAAACACTACAATCCGGGATTTCTTCATTGTTGATCATGACTTATGGTCTTTCTGTTCACCCCGGTATGGCTCAATCTTATGAGTCCGCTGCCAAAATTCAGGAAGAATCTGGCTTTCAGTGGCCGGAAGGAAAGAAAATGGGCTTAAGCCTCTCCTTTGATGATGCACGCCTGTCGCAGATTGACCTTGGCATTCCACTGCTTGACCGGTATGGAGTAAAAGCAAGCTTCTATGTGTCCCCCGAGAACATGATACAAAGGCTGGAAGGCTGGAAAGAGGCAGTGAAAAACGGTCACGATATTGGCAATCATTCACTTGTACACCCCTGTACGGGTAACTTTTCGTGGTCAAGGCACAAGGCACTGGAAGATTATACCGTGGAAGCCATGAGAACGGAGCTTGATTCCGCCAGCAAGTTCCTCAGAGAAGCATTGGAAATTTCGCCGGTTTCCTTTGCTTATCCCTGCGGGCAGACCTTTGTGGGGAAAGGGATTCAAACAAAAAGTTATATCCCTGTGGTTGCCTCACTGTTTGAAACCGGACGCGGCTGGCTCGATGAAGGGCCCAACGATCCTGCCTATTGTGATATGTCGCAACTTACCGGAATGGAACTGGATGGAAAGTCCGCTGATCAGGTCATCAGCCTCATCGAATCGGCCAAAGCAACCGGGCAATGGCTGGTCCTGGCAGGACACGAGATGAATACCGGGGGCCGTCAGACTTCGATTCTGTCCACCATTGAAGCCATCTGCCAGTATGCCTCAGATCCTTCCAACGGGATCTGGATCGATAACGTTCACAACATTGCTTCCTATATCAGGGAAGCAAGGGGGGAGAAACCCTTTGCTGCAGTGCCATTGTATAAAGATCCTCTTTTCCCAGTTAGTGAGAGGGTCGGGGATCTTCTTTCACGCATGACCCTGGTGGAGAAAATCGGGCAGATGAACATGCCCTGTGTCTATGTGGACGAATTAGGAAACGGCGATGCTGCTAAAACGGAAGCATGCAGGAAACTGGCAGGTGGAACATTTATGGAGAACCTGGGGCCAATTGGTGGTTTTTTTACACTTGCCAATACGATCCTGCATGAAGGAACACTCCAGGAGGCCAGAACTTTCAATGAACTTCAGAAAATAGCCGTTGAGAGTACCCGCCTCGGCATTCCGCTGCTTCAGACCGAAGAGGGGACCCACGGACTCATGTGTTCGGGCGGTACAGTTTTTCCCGAGGGGCCTGCCATTGGCAGTACATGGAACATGGATCTGGTGAAGGATTTATATGCCATTGCTGCAAGAGAGGCACGGGCTGTGGGCATTCACCAGCTTTTTACCCTGGTCATTGAACCCAACAGGGACCCGCGGCTGGGCAGAAACCAGGAAGGATACAGCGAAGATCCCTGGTATTGTTCCCGGATGGCAGAAACCATTGTCCATGCAGTCCAGGGTGCTGATGTTTCTGCGAAGGATAAAACCGTAGCCGGACTGTGTCATTATCCCGGTCAGAGCCAGCCTGCCGGCGGACTGGAGCGTGGCGCCATGGAAATTTCAGAACGGACCCTCAGGGAGGTATTCCTGCCATCCTGGGAGGCGGGTATTCGAAAAAGCGGGGCACTGGGAGTGATGGCTACCTACCCGGCCATTGACAGAATCCCCGCCCATGGATCTGAATTTCTTCTTACCAGGATCCTCAGGCAGGAACTGGGATTTGAAGGTTTGGTGCTCAGTGAGGGCGGGGGTCTGGAGACGCTTCTCTATACGGGACTGGCGAGAAATGAGCAGGAGACGGGCGAAATGGCCATCAGGGCCGGTATGGATGTGGGCATCTCATTCGAAGAGGGGTATTTGCTTCCGATGATCGGGAATGTAGAAGAAGGAAAGGTGTCCATGGAGCTGGTCGACAGGGCTGTGGGCCGGATCCTGGAGCAGAAATTCCGGCTTGGATTGTTTGAGAATCCCTATGTGGATCCCGAATACGCATTAAAAGTAACCCATACAAAAGAGAGTCAGGATGTGGCCCTGATTGTGGCCCGGGAAGGAATTGTCCTGCTAAAAAATGAGAATAATGTTTTGCCTTTACAAGAAGGGAATTTAAAAAGGATTGCCATCATTGGCCCCAATGCCATTGATCAGACCAATCAGCTGGGGGACTACATCGCCGATGTTGTGCTCCAGGAGGTGGTCTCGGTGGTGGATGGCATTACTGCCAGGGTTACTCCGGGAACAAAAATCGACTATGTGAAGGGCTGCGAAATTATCGGGGAGGAACTGAATGAGATTTCCAAAGCCCGGAAAATTGCAAAAAATGCGGATGTTGCTGTTGTAGTTCTGGGTGAGTCCTCAAAGCGTCCCGGAACCAACGGGGAAGGTTATGATGTGGCAAGTCTGGACCTGACAGGCCTGCAGGAAGATCTGCTCAAAGCCGTATATGAAACCGGAACTCCTGTCGTCCTGGTGCTGATCAACGGCCGGCCCCTGTCCATTCGCTGGGCTGCTGAAAACATTCCGGCCATTGTGGAAGCCTGGCTGCCCGGGGAACAGGGAGGCCATGCAGTGGCTGATGTGTTGTTTGGGGACTTCAATCCGGGCGGTAAATTACCCCTCACGGTGCCAAGGCATTCGGGGCAACTTCCAGTATATTATAACCATATGCCGGAAAAAGAACACTGGATAACACATGGATGGGGTACGGCCTATGCTGATATGCCTCCTACACCGTTGTGGGAATTCGGATTCGGACTCAGTTATACATCATTTGAATACAGCAATCTTCAAATCACTCCCGGGTCCACAGGCACTTATGGTGAAGTTCTGATCAGCGTGGATGTGAAAAATACAGGGGAGAGACAGGGGCATGAAGTGGTCCAATTGTACATCAGGGATCTGATCGCCTCTGTCACAGTTCCTGTCAAGGAACTCAGGGGATTTGAAAAGATACTGCTTGAACCCGGAGAAACAAAAACCATCCGGTTCAGGCTCAATCACAATGATCTCTCCTTTTATAACAAGAATATGGAACGGGTTGTGGAGCCGGGAACTTTCCGGGTAATGGTAGGCAGTTCATCCGGGGATATCCGCTTAAAAGGCGAATTTGAGGTGAAATAAAGCGGACGGGATGGCCCATGTTTTGGTGCAGGAATCCCACATCTGTTCATAACTTCAGACTACTTCTCTGGCAGATCAGTTCCCAATTTGTTAATATGCTCACTGAAGCCAAATGCCAAATGGAATATCAACAAAAAAAGCCGTGGAGAAGGAAATTATTGAATCCGGGAATTACGTGAGTATAAAATACCGGTGCGAGAAATGCAGAAACCAGTTTGAGGGAATTGTAAAAAAAGGAACAGGTTCGGTGCGACTCACCTGCAGCTTTTGCGGATCTTCAATTGTAGTTTTTGTATAAAACCACCTGGTAGCCTCAAACCGGGAGTTGCCAATCTTGTTCCCTGAAACCAGGGAATTAACATTTGGGTTATTCCAATAACTCATAATCGTGCATCTCTTTCATGAAGGCCACAAAATCGTCCTTTTTTTCTGAGGCCATCCACTGAAGTGCCGATCGCGGATGCTCATTCAGCGCACCTGTGATCAGGTAAGGGATGTGGTATCCCCATTCAATATTCTTCTGCAGGGGCTGGATGTGGTTCTGGATCACATCAAACAGGGGAAGAAGCCTGTATTTGGGATTTTTTAAAAACGCGATCAGAATTTCAATGGGACAGTTCCCGGCACCCCTTCCCATACCAAGCAGTGTGGCATCCAGCATGTTACACTCTTCAATAAGGGCAGTGATGGTGTTGGCCATGGCCATCTGCATGTTGTTATGGGCATGGATCCCGAGTGTTTTGCCCGGCAGAGCCTTTTTGTACTTCTGAACCAGGTGCTGTATATTCTGGCTGTACATACTTCCGAAACTATCCACGATATATACCACGGGTACCTTGGTTTTGCTGATATCCTGAAGGGCCTCATCCAGGTCCATTTCGTTTACTTTCGAAACGGCCATCAGGTTGATGGATACTTCATATCCCCTTTCCATGCAGTGCTCAGCAAGTGCAATGGCTTTGTCCATCTGGTGCACATAGCAGGCCACCCTGATCATGTCCAGCACAGAGTCTTTGGCCGGGAGAATGTCCTCCGGAGCTATTCTTCCAATATCGGCCATGGCCGATAATTTCAGGGGCGTGTCATTTTTGCCCACCACCCTGCGAAGATCCTTTTCATCACAGAATTTCCATGGTCCGACTACGTCTTTGGAGAAAGCAGATTCACTGCTTTTATACCCGATCTCCATGTAGTCTATTCCGGCCGTAAGGCAAGCCTGGTAAACCGCACGCACAAACGCGTCACCGAACTGCCAGTTGTTCATCAAGCCGCCGTCCCTTACGGTGCAGTCCATTACCCTTATTTCTTTCCGGTACATTCTCCTGGTCTTGGTTATTTGTCTTTGTTGTTATACATATCAAACTGCATCTGAATATTCTTCTCGATCAACAGTTTGAAAACATCCTCCATCATGCCGGGATCCAGTGCGCACTCTTCAGCCCATGCTCTGCGTTGTTTCAGCACCTGTTTCTTTCTTTCCATGGCAACAATTCCTTCGTTGCTGTTTTTAAATTTTACAATCTCCTTCACATATGTATGCCTTTTTGCGAACAGTTCTATGATCTCCCGGTCAATCTGGTCGATGCCATCCCTGATTTCCGATATACTCTCACAGTCTTTCGGATTTTTCACAAGTTTCATAATAAATCGCAATGATAATTATGCAATATATTACAAACTGAAAGAAATAAAACCATACAAGCGCATATTTAGACGTATTCCGGGTAACAGATCCCTCATGACTAATTCCGGGACAATGATACGTCGTAGCTGAATTCAGAATAGACCGGAACTCCTTCATCCGTGATGCCTTCAAGGATGCATTTGATGTTGGTATAACGGTCACCGTTGTAAAACTCCACCCTGACTTTTCCATCCGGGCCAATTTTAATATCGGGATCCCAGTATATGGTTTTTCGCAGGTCGGGAAGGGTCGATTTTCTTGTCTCATCCGTGTCGTACAGGGGTTTGTAAAACTCCTTTGCCACCTCAAACTTCGGAATGTTGAACTTGCTCAGGTAAACTCCGGGAACCTGTTCGCCAGGTTTGAATTTCTTCAACCTGATGGAGACGACCACCTCGGGTGTCCGGGAACCAAAATATTTGGTCTCAGTGTGCTTTATGATGAAGAACTTGTCAATCTGGGGGGGACTGATATAGGATACCTCTCTGAAATCTGTGCCGTAATAGAATCCATCCACCACCCATCCGATGACTGACCTTGGGTACATCATATGAATCAGGGTGTGACTGTCCCCTTCAATCACCTCTTCAACCGGTACACCCATATTGAAAAAAATATCAATCAGACTCCCCGCCTCTGCGATGCTGACCGGTTTGGCTTCTCTTTTGTTCTGGATAATAAAATCTTCTATACTGGAATTCAGCTCTTCTTCAGGCCGGGTTCTGGCCTTTACAATTTCCACCTCCTCGATCCATTCATAGTAGGTCAGTCCAAGCGAGAACTGATCGGAAATGGACCTGTAGGGGATGACCGGTATGTATGAGCTTTTGGTGAGGCTGTCGATCAAAGCGAAGCGTGAACTATGGTAATTTTTCAGGAAGCTGGTGCTGTCCATGTGCAGGATGGGCTGACCCGTACCGTTTGTCTCTCCTGTGACAAGAACACCTGAATTGTATTTCATGTCATATTCCGGGGTGAACTGAAAACGGCCATTGTTGCTGACCGGAATCTTCACGGAAGTGCCGCCATAGAAAACGTTGACCTTGCCGGATGAGGGCAGGGGGTCTTTTCCAAATGGTTGCCTGAGAAGGGTTCCTGAGACCACCTCCATGTCCCCTGGCGGCTCAACCTGGTTTTTCCAGTCCACCTCGTCGATATAGGAATAATTCCGCCACCCCTGGGTCAGCAGTAGTAGATCCAGGTGGTTTTGAATCCCGGGTTCATTTTCGAGGTAATGGTTGGGATTGTGAATAGATCCTTTGATTTCAGGGGATAACAGGAAAGAAGACCGGAGGTTGGGTTCCTGAATGAAATCTGTATTGCACAGCTGGTCATCCACCACAGAGAGCGAGAAGCTGCCTTTTAGGTCCTTGAACTGGCCGGAAGCCGGATGAATATCAAGGATCACTTTGTCCCTCGGGATATAGGTACCTCGGTCGGTCTCCATGCGGATTCCAATCTCACCCCCCGGATTTACGTAAAACAGCCTCTCTGCTCTTGGCCTCATCCGGTCGTCAAAAAGGGTAAGCACTGCAATCCCCTGGGGCAGATCGGCCGTTGGGATCAGAATGGAGGCACTTTGATCCACCCTGATTTGCTGATAGTAGCAAAGGTAACCCCTGACCATGACTGTGATCAATGCGATATCGCCGGTGGTTTCCTTTCGTTTTATAAGCAGTGAGATACTGTTCCTGCCGGAGGTCCCGCTGAGTTGCCATCCCTGCTCAACTCCACCGGGAAGCGGATAGAGGGAATCGATACCCGGCGGTTCAGTCAACCGCAGAAACATTTTTTGATCCTTGTCAGCCGTCAGAAAGAAGGACCCCATTCCATCATGTTCAGCTTCAATTGCTGTAATCAAAGTTCCATCCCTGTCAATGATATGGCCGGCAATATGGACAGGCTCTCCAAGGAGGTTTTGCGCCTTGAAAGCTATTCTTGATTCCAGTCCGTTGATGATGTTGCCACCCTCGGGAAAGAAGTCTACATGCACAGCATGAATGGCAGGTATCCTGTAAGCTGTATCCAGGGGTTCTCCTTTGTGATTCCCGGTAATTCTTATCATTGCAGCTCCGGTAAACTGGTCGGGCAGGATGAATTTGATGGTGTCATTATTTTGCAGGCTGGTTCTTGTCCGGCTCCTTACAACAGTCTCTTTTCCAGCAAGAACATTGCAGGTAAAGAAGACATTTTCCACATCCCTGTTCAATGCATCGTAACAGTGAATGTTTGCCTTGATGGTATCCCCTTTGTAATAGGAACTCCTGTCAAAGTTTACTACCATCTGAGGGCCCTTCCTTCTTTCATTCCTGACCAGTATTTTCTTTGTATAAAGTTGGTCAGGGGCATAGTTCTGCATCCAGGAACTGTAAGCGTTCAGATAATAGACACCCTCCTTCAGCTTGTGGCTCAGGACGAACTGTCCCGTGGCATCCGCGTTCTCAATGATAAACCTGCCACCATCCATCATGTCTCCCTGATCATTCAGGAGTTTAACAAACAGGGTCCTGCTTCGCTCTGTCCCCGACAAAACACCAAGATCCCTGATATAGGCTTTAAACCACAATGTATCGGCCGGAGCATATACCTCCCTGTCCGTATGCAGATAGACAACCTCATTGATGGTTTTTTCATTCCGCTGGAGGAGGTTTTCTATTCCCGTTTGAAAAGAGAGATTTTCTATTCTTATATCTCCTCTGTGGTCCTCTTCAGAGAGCAGGGGGGTGTTGAGCCATAAGGTGTCGGGATAGGGGTCCCCAAATACCATGTTTTCGGAAACCGGTTTCAGCTTGTCCATGAGATTCCTGCTAATGATGGTCTCTTCGGTCTCAAAATCCCTCACAAAAAATTCCCGGTATTGGTTGTATTCCCGGTACCTGGTTTTTTCAAGCGGATTTCCCTCGGAGTCGGTTGTATCTGCAATCATGAACAGGTTGTTAAAAGAGAGGTAATTCAGGTAATATTCGTCCTGATGCAATGTGTATTCAAGACTTAGTCCGAAGATCTTCTTTCTGTTTATCCCTCTCCATGCAAATCCGTTGTAATCGAGCCTTTTGATCCCGAAGTCCCTGGTGTCGATATAGATGACACCCTCACTGACCAGATCTATGTCATTTTTACCCGGTGATTTGTTGTCAACGAAAGAGATGACATAGTAAGATCTTCCATCCATGAATGTCACCCGGGACGCATCGAAAAGATGGTTTTTGGCAAAATTGGAAGACAGGTAATCAATGTAAGAGTTTGCAGGAAGATCGAAATTCCTGACCGGGTCAAAGGACCGGAGCAGGACCAGTTCATTGTCACCGGAATTCAGCACGCTTTCATCTATCGTAAACGCAGGATTGATCCTTTTATACAGGATTCCTGCCGAGAAATCATCTTCGCTTTGCATGCCCGGATCGCTAAGATCAATGATGCTCTCCAGAAGGTTGATGGTTGTGTTGCCCCTCCTGACGTACTCCCTGTAATATCCGTTGTATTTAACAGGGTGGCCGGGATGGTTTTCAGGAACTGCAGTAACAGCCTGCTTGATGATTTTTTTTGCTTTGGGAACCTTGGAGGATTTTGTTTCAAAGTTTTGGAAAAGAAAGATGGTATCTAGCCGGTCCTGGTGAAGATCACTGAGGACCAGGGTATAGGGGTGGTAACCTATGCAGGAGAGATCAAGGGAGTCTTCGCCCTCATTCTCACTGAAATGATATCTGAAAAAACCGCTTTCGTCAGCAATAATTTCCTCGCCGTCATGGTTATTCACTTTGACAAATGAAACCGGAAGCATTTTGGAGGCATCCAGAATCCTTGCCTGGACCTGGTGATCCTGTGCTGATAACTCAAAAGGGGACAGGAGGGAGGGTGTGATTAGCAAAAAGATGAAGAAGTGCTTCATGCGATCTTTGAATGTTGTTTTCAAGCAGCCAACGCATTGGTCATGATTCAGATTTACAACACAAAACGTGCCATATTGTTCTGATAAAGAATCTCAACCAATGCCATAGGCCAACAGCGCATTGCCGTGCCTGATATACATGACCCCGCCGGAAAGCACCGGATGAGAAAAGTGATGCCCGGTTCCCTCTTTTACTTTCACGGTGCCGGTAACTTCCATCCCGTCTTTATGATACCGGATAAGGTTGATGGTCCCGTTGTTTCCGTAGCAGATAAGCTTGTTGTCGGTGTAAACGATACTCCCGTTATCCACTTTGATAGAATCTGCCACAATTCCCTTGTCAGGATCAAGAGATACCAGCTTGTTCCCTTTGATGGTTGTAAGCAAGTGATCATCTACTATGACAAAACCATCAAAATTATTGCGGATATCAGGATTCCTCCAGACTTCCCTGATGGTCTCCCCGTCCTGAGATAATTCCAGTTTGACTGTTCCCTGGCCTTTTTCGTCATTGGCCACGAAATAGAGGTGTCCATCTTTATACACCGGTGTATTGCAGTGTTCGCCATCCATGATGTCACCTTCCAGTTCGTAGGTAGCCAATAACTTCCCATTGCTCCGGTCGACAGTGAAAATGTAGTGCCATGAGGTGCCGATCAGGACAGGGCGGTCTCCTAGGTCAACAAGAACTGCGGAACCATAAGCGAAGGTATCTTTCAGCACTTCTGAGGTCCAGGCTGTTTCCCCTGTAATCCGGTGAAGGGCTGCAAGGTTGTCGGATGCCCCGCCGGGGTAACAGTATACCAAGTCCTTATCCACAGCCACCGATTCAGAATAACCGAAATAGCCCAGCATGCCGTCCAGGTCGGCGGTGATACTCCGCGCCCATTTTTCCTTCCCTGAGGATGCATCAAAACAGGCGATCCGTCCATTTCCTGAAGTGGTGTACACGAGCTTGCCACAGAGGGTGGGCGTGGACCTGGCACCGGGATACGTACTTGAAAATCCTTCTCCCAGGAACTCATCGCCATTGGGTGATTTCCAGAGCAGCTTTCCATCCGTATCCAGAGCAAACAGATAGCTTTTCCCTTCCACTTCTCCATTGATATAAATCCTGTCCCCCAAAACAGCGGGAGCTGCATAACCCCTGCCTAGCCCTTCATATACCCAGAGCAGTTCAGGGCCGTTCCCGGGCCATTGATCCAAAAGCCCGGTTTCATGGAATATTCCATCCCGGTCCGGCCCGCGCCACTGAGCCGTTTCATGTTTACAGCCCTGACACAGGAAAAGAATGGTTAATGAGTATGCAAGAATTGATTGTTTCATATGTATTTACCGTTAAAAATTCTATCTTTCCAGTCCAAAGTCTCAACCATTTGGGTAAAATAAATATACATGAAAAATCTGTTTATCATTCCAGTCTTGGTGGTATTCCTGATGACCTCATGTAATCCCAATTGAGGGCACAGTGAAGATGCTCCTGGAGAAACAGATCAATTTCAACATGGTGATTCCCGGATTCACCTGTCATACAGCCAAAGTGCTGGAGTATTAAATCAGTCTGGTGAAAAGGATATTTATCATATCAGCAGGGATGGGATTGGCATTCATATATCTAGCTGTTGGTGCAGTCGCGCAACAGAAGACCATCTATATCGCCCCTGATTGCCATACCGACTTCATGTGGAGTGCGAATCAGGATCAGTATATGGATGCTTTCGTGGAGATGCTGGATTATTATATTCAGCAAAATGAGGGCACCGCTGGTGAACCCTATGCCTTCCGGAGCAAATGGAATTGCGACGGTTCTTACTGGGTCTACGCCTATTCAAAACAGAGAAGTGAAGTGCAGTTCGAAAAGCTGATCAGCCAGATCAGGTCGGGTGCGATCACCGTCCCCATGAATACACTGAACAGCGTTCACGGTGCTGCACCCACAGAGGCTGCCATCCGGGACATGTACTATGCGGGATCGCTGGAGCGGACCTGCAACCTGGACCTGGACCTGGCGTTCAATATGGAGGATCATGTGATGCCCCTGGGCTTATCCTCCATTTGGGCCGGAGCAGGTGCCAGATACAGCTGGCATGGCGTGTGCGATTGTGCCACCAAGGTAAAGGGGCTCTATTCCCGCCCCAGGGAGTTCTACTGGTATACGGGTCTGGACGGCCGGAGGATCCTGATGAAGTGGCAATCCTTGACCACCGATAAAAAGTATAACAAAGGATATTCCAATCAATTCCCCGGTGGATATGCAGAAGCATGGAAACCCGGTGCCACTGTGAACTATTACAAAAACCTGATGAGGGATTCGCTCGTGTACCCCTATGAGATCGCAGCGGGTTTTGGCATGGGGTGGGATAACCTGAAGATAACCACCGATGAATACCTCACAGTGGCCCGGGAATACTCAGATAATGAATTCAGTGTGGTGGTGTCCAATGAAATCGATTTTTTTAAGGATTTCGAAAGGCAGTATGGAGATCAGCTTCCTTCTGAATCGCTGTCATCCGGAGGAACCGAGTGGGGTTATGGCCTTGCCTCCCTTGCTGAAGTTTCCGCTTCTGTAAAAAGATCCATGGAGAAATTGAGGGCAGCCGAGGCGCTCTATACCATGGTGGCCATGAAGGATCCTGGTTTTGCCATTGGCCTTTCCGGACTCAGGGAGCGGGCATGGATTGCATGCGGATTGTATTTCGAACATGACTGGACAGCCGACAGTCCGGGAATTGCAAAGGGTGAGAGGGCCACGTGGCAGCGCGAAATTGCCGGAGAACTGGCGATTTATGTGGATTCCCTGTACCGTATTTCAGTAGCGGGACTGGGGGCGATGATTCCTGCCATGGTTCAATCGCCGCTTACCTTTTTCGCATTCAATCCCCTGGGCTGGGTGCGCACCGATTATTGCGATTATGCCTATGACGGATCTCCGGAAATCAGGGTCATTGAAACGGAAGACCAAAAAGAAGTGCCTTTTCAGATCATTCAAAAGGAGGGCAGGGGTTATTTGCGTATCAGGGCAGACAGTGTGCCTTCTCTGGGATTCAAGTCCTATGCAATATTAAAAGGGGGGAACCAGGAATATAATGATGCAGCACAGTACACCGGGAATGTGCTGGAGAACCCGTTCTATGCCGTCACTGTTTCCTCCAGGGGACAAATCCTGAGCCTGATTGATAAAACCAATGGTAACAGGGAGTGTATAGAGCCCCGGGATGACCTCTATGCCAACGACCTGGGCAGATGCGACAATGAAACAAATGGTTCTCTTCAGATTGAAAATGCCGGTCCGGTCTCGGTCACCCTTCTGGCCAGGTCAGTGGAGCCACTGGTGCATGATACCCGTATCACCCTGTTCAGTTTCCAGAGGCGCATTGAGATTGAGAATCATATCAATCAGCCACTTGGTTCTGAGCCGGTAACCTTCTCCTTTTCCTTCAAGATAAAGAATCCCGAAACATGGCACGAGGAGGTGGGGGCCCTGCTCAGGGCTGCGCCCGCATCCAGGGGGGGCCATTATGCCGAAACCAACTGCAGGCTGGACTGGCTGCCTTTTAACCATTTTGTTGCGGTTACCGGTTCCGGTCATTCCATGGTTCTCTCCAACAGGGATACCTATTTCATGAAGCCCGGGAACAGCGGTATTGAAACACTGGATTACACCTCGCCGCAAATCCATGTTCTGGCTGCCGGACAGGTGGATGCGGACCTGAACCTTGGATTCCCGGATCAGGATGGTGATACCTCCTTTACAGATGCCTTTGCCCTTGGCTCCCTGGCCGGGGATTTCAATGCCACCGGGGCCATGAAATTTTCAATGGAGCATCAGAATCCACTGGTTTCGGGTCACATTACCGGAAAAACACCATGCTACAGTCACCAGGAATCACTGTTGAGCATTTCGGATCCAAATGTATTGGCCTGGGCCGTTAAACCGGCTGAGGAGGGAATCGGGAAGGGAGTCATCCTTCGTGTTTGGAATGTGGGTGACCAGGAGAGCGATTGCACACTCTCCTTCACAGCCCCTCTATCCGGGTGCAAGCAGACCAGCCATGTGGAAACGGATGATACCGAGGTAAAGGTGAGCGGCAACCAGGCATACCTGCGTGTCTTGCACAACGGGCTGCAAACCTTCAGGATTCTGTACGACCCGAAGCAGGTTACACTACCCGGTCAAGAAAGGGTATTTCCGTCCAGGAAATCCTCCCTTACCGGGCTGAATACATCCACAACAACCCCCTCTTCCAGACAAACGGCTCCGTGCACCTCATTGGGCGGTATATAGAGCCCATCCCCGTATTGGATCATGTGTTTCTCACCCCCGACGGAAAATTCAAATTTGCCCTTGGCACAATAGGTAGTCTGGGTGTGGAAATGACTGTGGGTGCTGGCTACGGCTCCCTTCTCAAATTTCACCTTCACCATCATGATCTGGTTGTCCCAGCCCATAATTTTCCTGGAGATACCTCCGCCGAGCTCTTCCCATTTCATTTCTGATGCATTACAAAAGATTTCACTTTTTCTTTTCATCACATGTTTTTATTTTGTTTTTGGTTGCCACAACAGCCCAGGTCCAAAAATAGTAACTATTTGATCAGCGGAAACATTGGCATCCAAATTATTACAGCGGTCAGAGAATGGCAATCCAGGAACAATGGGATCCGGGAGCGTTCAGGTTTCCTGTGTGGGATATAAAATCTTGCCTTGGCGAAGCCACCAACAATTTATATATTTACCGAAGCACAAAATCACCTTTTAAAATTCTCAGAATTGCAGATTATGAAGTTCCCTCTGCTGTCCCGCAATACCGGACTTCTACTGTTCATGATCCTGTGGGTCTCTTTTTTATCCCGGCCTTGTGAAGCAGCCAAAGGCAAGGATCTGATCATCACCTTCCAGGTAAATAAAAAAGAGAAGGTCACCCCATCCAATTGTATGGCCATATGGATAGAGAAACCAGATGGTACTTATGTGAAGACACTCTATGCAAGCGACTGGCTGGCCTATGGGGGGTATACACTTCAAGGGGTGTGCCCCGACTGGGTGGAAAAATCAGACTGGGCCAACAACACAGTCGAGCTGCCCAATGCCATCAGCGGAGCTACTCCGGGCTTTGGGCCTCAATCCATGACATTTAAATGGAACAAAAAGGATTTTCCGCCGGGCAGCTATATTTATCGAATCGAAATACACCTTACGGCAGATTACAATGAAATCTACTGGGGCGAAATTGAGATAGGGGGGGCATCCTCAGAGGGTAACACCCGGGTCATGTATGTGCCTGAAAAACATGAGGAAATTGCCGGACTATTATCTGATGTGGTGGTGGTGTGTGAATAGATACTTAAAATTAACAAAACAAGACAAACCGAAATGATGAAAAGTATTTCCCGCAGGAAGTTTATCGGAGATTCAGTGAAAGGTGCCGCAATTGTTTCCGCGGCAGGAACATTGACATCCTTTTCAATGGTTCCGGCAACGGAGCGTAAAGGCAGAATGCCCATGCGGATTTTGGGAAAAACGGGCCTGGAGGTTTCAATCCTTGCCTTTGGAGGAGGCTCCCAATTTCAGAAGAATGAGAATGGAATGTGGGAAAAGATGTTGGAGGAGGCCGTCGGGAGTGGGGTTAACTTGTATGATACTTCCCCCAATTACAGTGACTTTAAAATGAGCAAGGACGCGGTAGGCCCCGATGAAAGGTTTGCCGCAATACTTTCCCCGGTCAGGGACAAGGTGCTTATTTCCACGAAGGTGGAAACGCGGAATCCCAGAGAGGTCAAAGCGGAACTGGAGGCCAGTTTGTCCAGGCTGAATACGGATTATATCGATATTTTGATGGTTCATGCTTTGGATGACAAGGACAATATCGATGAGATTGAAAAGGGGATATACAAGGAGATGCAGGCCATTAAGAAGGCCGGAATTGCAAGGTTTATCGGATTTTCCAGTATGTCCAGTGCCCAGCGCTCAAAGGAGATGCTTGAAAAACTGGATGTGGATGTGGCGTTACTTGCATTTAACCCGACCCAATTTGGAAATTATGCAGAGATCGCCCTGCCGGCAGCCATCAAACAGAACACCGGGGTGCTGGGCATGAAAGTGATGCGCGATCTGGCAGGAGAGGTGGCGACACCCAGGGAACTTTACAATTACGCCCTGTCCCTTGAGGGTGTCTCTTCGGTTATTGTGGGACATATCGGGAACAAACAATTGAAAGAGAATATTCGCCTGGCACAGGAATTTGAGACCACAGAAATCAATCCTTTCGATCACCAGGCACTTGAGGCCAGGCTGGCTCCCTACGCAGGTCCGCACCAGCTGTGCTGGGCCAGGCCGGATTATACGGATGGGTTGGTTAGGGCATGACACAAAGGAAGGATGAGAATTGACTTTGATCTGCAACCCGGGCAATTCCCAGAAAAGCTGGAAGGATTCTGGTCGCTTTCCGGCGAGAAAATCAAACTGATCGGGAAGAATTACGATTCAGGCAAGGGTTCCCCGGTGTTTACGGTGGAGGGGAAATACACCACCCGCGGCTGGACCGAATGGACACAGGGATTCCAGTATGGTTCTTCCATCCTGCAATTCGATGCAAGCGGAGAACCCTGGTTTCTGGATTACGGGAAGGAGAATACCATCACACGGATGGCGCCCCACGTGAGCCATACAGGTGTCCACGATCACGGATTTAACAATGTGAGCACCTACGGCAACCTGCTCCGGCTCATGCTGGAAGGGAAGATCCCTGAAAATCATTGGGAAAGGTATTTCTATGAACTGGCACTGAAAGTGAGTGGTGCGGTGCAGGCGGCCCGCTGGACAACAACAAAGGAGGGAGGATTCATCTATTCTTTCAACGGTCCCCACTCCCTGTTTGTGGATACCATCCGGACGATCCGGATACTCATGGTGAGTCACCTGCTGGGGCATGTGTTCCAGGGTGAAGGGGATGTGAAGATCGATCTGCTGGGAAGGGCCCTCCGGCATGCAAAAGCCACTGCAGATTATTCAGTCTATTACGGAAAAGGCAGGGATGGATATGATGTGCGTGGACGGACTGCCCATGAGAGCATTTTCAATGTGAATGATGGCAATTACCGTTGTCCCAATGCGCAACAGGGATTCAGTGGCTATACCACATGGACCCGCGGCCTGGCCTGGGCCATGTGTGGTTTTGCAGAAGAACTGGAATTGGTGGATCAATGGCCGGAAGAATCGCTGGAAGCCTATGGCGGTAAAAAGGAGATAGCGGGTTTCATGCTCGAAGCGGCCAGGGCCACCTGTGATTTTTACATAGAGAACACACCGCTGGATGGCGTTCCATACTGGGACACAGGGGCGCCGGCAATTTATAAAATTGAGAACTTCCGGGACAAAAAGTCCGATCCTTTTAATGCCCATGAACCGGTGGACAGCTCCGCTGCGGCCATTGGTGCTCAGGGATTGCTGCGCCTGGGAAGGTATCTGGAAAAGAGAGATCCTGAATCAGGTAAAAAATACTGGCAGGCGGGATTAACGGTGATGAATACACTCCTGGATGAGCCTTATCTCAGTACCAGTGCCAGTCACCAGGGAATCCTTTTACATAGCATTTATCATGAACCCAATGGCTGGGACCACAAACCGGTGAAAGGGCTTGCAGCCCATGGAGAATCAAGCATGTGGGGCGATTATCACATGCGGGAGGCAGCACTCTACCTGTCAAGAATTACAAAGAATGAAACCTATTATACCTTTTTCGGTTGTGTTGATACCAAGCTGATCAAATAGAAGCACCATGGCGTCGGATATTCATAACCTGGAGAAATTGTGTATGCATACCATCACCACCAAACCGCTGGGATTCGAGGTGGCCTGCGCCAAATATGCGGCAAGGGGGGTGAAGGGGATCTCCATCTGGAGGGATGCTGTGGATGGACTGGATCATAAAACCGTGGTAAACTGTTTAAGGATATATGACCTGACTCCCGTTTCCTATGTAAGGGGAGGATTCTTTCCTTCCATCGAAAAGGGAAAAAGGGAAAAGGCCATTGACGAGAACATCCTCATGCTGCAGGAAGCAGCAGAAATGGAGATTCCCATGCTGGTGCTGGTTTGCGGTGGAGAACCGCGACAATCCCTTCAGACATCCAGGGACCAGATCAGGGCAGGGATTGAAGCCATTCTTCCGGAGGCACAAAAGCGGAATGTAAAACTGGCCATCGAACCCCTTCATCCCATGTATGCAGATACCCGTTCAGCCATCATCTCACTCAGGCAGGCCAATGAAATGACCGAGTATTTCCAGGATGATTTTCTGGGCGTTGCCGTGGATGTGTACCATCTCTGGTTTGATGAGGACCTGGAGAACCAGATCAAAAGATGCGGCAAAAACAGGAAGCTCTTTGCGTACCATATAAGTGACTGGAATGTGCCCACAGAAGATTTGCTCCTGGACAGGGGATTGATGGGAGAGGGGTGTATCCCCCTGAAGCAGATCAGGGGTTGGGTGGAAGAGGCCGGTTTTTCAGGGTTCAATGAAGTAGAGATATTCTCAACCAGGTTCTGGGCGGGGGACCAGGATCTTTTTTTGGATAAAATTGCAGAAGCATATCTCCAACATAGCTAAAGCACTGAAGATGAAGATACACAGGGTAGGAATTATCATGAACGGCGTAACAGGCAGAATGGGCAAGAACCAGCACCTGTTGCGTTCCATTGTTGAAATAATGAGGCAGGGCGGAGTACAGATCTCTGACAGTGAATTCATTATGCCCGATCCCATCCTTGTGGGGCGCAATGAAGCCAAGCTGAAGGCACTTTGTGAATTGTCGGGAGTTGAGAAATACACCACCGATCTGGAAAGTGTCATCGGTAACCCGGCTTATGACATATATTTTGATGCCCAGACCACCGGCCGAAGGGCAGACGCAGTGAAACGGGCTGCCTCCAATGGGAAGCATGTCTATTGTGAAAAACCCACGGCATCTGATTTTAAAACAGCCTTTGATCTCTACGATTTTTGCCGGAAGGCAGGCGTGAAGCATGGCGTGGTTCAGGACAAGCTTTGGCTGCCGGGCATGCTCAAGCTGAAGCGGCTCATGCAAAAAGGCTTCTTCGGGGAGATCCTCTCAGTGCGTGGCGAGTTTGGGTACTGGGTGTTTGAGGGCGATACGGTTCCTGCACAAAGGCCCTCCTGGAACTACCGGAAGGAAGATGACGGGGGCATCATTGTGGATATGCTGTGCCACTGGAGGTATGTGCTGGACAATCTTTTCGGAAAAGTGAAAGCCGTATCCTGCCTGGGGGCCACCCATATCAAAGAGCGGGTGGATGAGCAGGGCAAGGCATACAAGTGCACGGCCGATGATGCAGCCTATGCCACTTTTCAACTGGAGGGGGGTGTCATCGCCCATTTCAACTCTTCGTGGTGTGTGCGTGTGAGGCGGGATGACCTGCTGACCATCCAGGTAGACGGCACCAAAGGTTCGGCGGTAGCCGGATTGCGGGAGTGTTACACCCAGCATTACGGAAATACACCCAAACCCGTATGGAATCCTGATATGGAACAGCCCGTTCAATTCTATGACGGCTGGTCCAAGGTCCCCGAGCAGGAGGAATTTGAAAATGCATTCAAAGCACAGTGGGAACTTTTCCTGAAACATGTTGTGAAGGATGAACCCTTTCCCTGGGATCTGAAAGAGGGGGCCAAAGGTGTACAACTTGCAGAAAAAGGCCTTGAAAGTTGGGCCAAAAAGGCATGGGTGGATCTGCCGGAAATCTAGAGACATGGCAAAAATGAAACAAACAGCACTCATAACGGGCGGATCGAGGGGCATTGGCCTGGGAATTGCCGTGGAGCTGGCCAGGGAGGGCATCGATCTGGCCATCAACGGCGTCCGGCCCGAAAAGCAGGTCACTGAAGTCCTGGATCAGCTCAGGGCTTTTGGTGTAAGGATCATCTACTGCCGGGGAGATATCAGCCGGAAGAATGACAGGGCAGCCATCCTGGAAAAGATTCGGAAGGAGTTTGGCCGGCTTAATTTCCTGGTCAACAATGCCGGTGTGGCCCCAAAGGAGCGGAAGGACATTCTTGAAGCAAGCGAGGAGAGTTTCGAATATGTCATGAAAACCAACCTGCAGGGTCCCTGTTTTCTGAGCCAGGCAGTGGCCAACTGGCTGGTGGAACAAAAAGAGGCGGATCAGGATTTCTTTGGATCGATGATCAACATCAGCTCCATTTCCGCGACGGTAGCATCCGTGGACAGGGGAGAGTATTGCATCAGCAAGGCAGGAATGGGGATGATGACCAGGCTTTTTGCGGTGCGCCTGGGCGCATATAACATTCCCGTTTATGAGGTGAGGCCCGGTGTGATTGAAACCGATATGACAGCCGGAGTCAAAGAAAAATATAACAAACTGATCCGGGAGGGGCTTTGTGTACAACCCAGGTGGGGCCAACCTTCCGATATCGGTAAAATTGTACTGGCACTGGTCAGGGGTTTGTTGCCTTACTCCACAGGAGAGGTGATCATGGCTGATGGCGGTCTAACCATTCCAAGATTATGAAAAGAAACAAAAGAAACTGGAGTATCTGTACGCTCCTGGTCGCGGCGCTTGTAGTGCTGGGCTATACGCCCCTGATGATCCCCCATGGGATCTATAAACCCATGATTTTTGGGATTCCCTATTCACTTTGGACAAGCATTCTGGTGACAATGGCACTGGTGGCTCTCACCTTTGTTGGGTCGAAAGTCCATCCGGGAAGCGATGAAGGGGAGGAGGAAGCATGAAAGCCTGGATCTTTATTTTCTTTGGAATCTTCTTCGCCCTGCTTGCATTTGCTTCCTGGAAGTCCTACCGGCGCAACCGTTCGGCGGAAGAGTTTATGCTTGCAGGAAAAAGCATCGGTCCCATCCTGGGATTTTTAACTTTTTCAGCTGCATTGTTCAGCGCCTTTACCTTTATGGGCATGCCTGACTTTTTCAGGAACCATGGTATCGGGGCATGGACATTTTTAGCCTTTTCGGATGGGGTCATGGTTTTTTTTATACTCTGGTTCGGGTATTTGCTCCGAAAGAAAGCCGCAGCGCATAATTTCCAGGGTGTGGCCGGACTGATGGTCTCTTCCTATGGCACAAAATGGGCAGGTGTGGCCATGTTTGCCAGTTCCTTTATTTTCCTGATCCCCTATGTGGCCATCCAGATTCGCGGCATCTCCATCTTCCTGGAAGCTGCCTTCCCCGGCCTGTTGCCCTCCTGGGCGTGGGCGCTGCTCATGGTGGTCATGATGCTCGGGTATGCCGAGATCGGCGGACTCAAAGCCATTGTTTACAGCGATGCCATCCAGGGCCTCATTTTGCTACTGGTGATCTGGCTCATTGGCAGCACCTGCATAGCCGCCTTTGGAAATGTACCGGACCTGTTCAAAGCCGTTGAAGAGGTAAATGCCGGATTGTTGTCCACACCCGGTCCAAAGGGCCTGTTCTCCTGGCAGTTTTTACTGGGTTCCATGATTGCTGTGGTGATGATCCCCGTGACACAACCCCAGCTAACCACCCGCCTGGTGGTTGTCAAGGACCTGGCCTCCATGCGAAAGATGGCCTATGCCGTGGGTATATTTGCCATACTGGTGATTGCCCCCACCATCTTTATCGGGATGTATGGTGCCGTAAAATATCCCGGTGCGCCCACATCAGCGTTTTTATCTCAGACTTTGTTATTTGACCAGGCCCCACCTGTGGCTGCCCTGGCCATCGTAGGTCTGTTTGCCGCCTGCCTTTCCACCACCAACGCCCAGATCTTTGCCCTGGGAAATGAACTCCGCTCTCTGCTTCCGGGCGATGAGAAAAAAGCCATGCGCATTACCCGCATCTCCCTGTTTTTCTTTGCAGCAGTGGTGATGGTATTCTCCACGCTGATGAGTGATGAACTGGCCTTACTGGCCCGTGTCAGTTTCACAGGCACTGCCATGATGGCCCCCATCGTGCTGATGGCTGTGATTACCAGAAGAAAGCCTGCAAAAGAGGTTATTCTGATCTCTTCCCTGGCCCTGATCATCTACCTCTTGTCACTCGCAGGTGTGGTACCGGACCATGTGGGCTTGCTGAAACTGGATCTTTCCCTTTACCTGTTCCTGGTGGTCTCTGTGCTTGCACTTACGTTCATAAAGAAAAAATTTGGGAGATTGCCCGGATTAGAATCGTAGATTTCTCTATTTGTTAACCTTAGAAATAATACTCATTAAATGACAAACAGACGCGTTTTTTTGAAATCTGCCGGACTGGGAATGGCAGCAGTATCCCTTACCGGTATAGCAAAAGCTTCCGCTTCACTTCCCTCCGTTGATAAAATGCCGGTTTCTGGAGTGAAACTTGGCGTGGCATCCTATACGCTTCGGGCCTTCACACAGGAGCAGGCCCTGGATATGACGGTAAGATGCGGTGTGCACCGGATCACATTTAAGAGCATGCATTTACCGCTGGATTCAGACCAGGCAGCCATCGAGGCAACCCTTGCTTTATGTAAAGAAAAAGGTGTGACCCTTTATGGTGCCGGAGTGATCAAATTGAGTACAAAGGAGGAAGTGGACCAGGCTTTTGATTATGCCAGGGCTGCAAAGCTGCAAATGATTGTTGGCGATCCGGGCTATGACATGCTGGCGTATATCGAAGGAAAGGTAAAAAAATACGACATCAAACTGGCCATCCACAACCACGGTCCGGGCGAACACCAGCTGTATCCCAGTGCCGTGGATGCCTATGAGAAGATCAAACAGTTGGATAAACGCATGGGTGTTTGCCTGGATATAGGCCACACAAAGCGCATCAACAGAGATCCCGTAGCGGATTTGAAGACCTGCTTTGACCGGGTGTTTGATATCCATGTGAAGGATGTGACGGCTGCCACCGAAGCAGGTGAAACTGCCATCATCGGCCGGGGAATCATTGATATGGTCGCCTTCCTGAAGGCAGTGGCGGAACTGAAGTATGCGGGGACCCTGGCTTTGGAATATGAGGCAGATATGGAAGATCCGCTGCCCGGAATGATGGAATCGCTTGGTTATGTAAAAGGTGTTTTAGCAACCATTTAAACAGAAGCAATGAGTTCAGACAGAAGAGATTTTATTAAAAAAGTTACAGCAGGAGCGGCCGGCATCGCTGCAGGCGGTTCGGCCATGGGAATGTCACCAGGGAGCTACCGACGGATTATTGGCGCCAACGACAGGATCAACATCGGTATCATTGGACTGGGCCGCAGGCTGGGTGCGTATATCGAACCCATAGCCGATAAAAAGAACAATGTGGAGTTACGCTACCTGTGTGATGTCATGAAAAGCCAGAGGGAACAGGCAGCAGCTGTTTTTTCCGAACATATTAAATACAAGCCCAGGCTGGAAAACGACCTTCGCAAGGTGATTGCCGATCCGGAGGTGGACCTGTTTATAAACGCAACACCCGACCACTGGCATACGCCCGGGGCAATCATGGCCCTGGCCGGAGGAAAGCATGTATACCTGGAAAAACCAGGGACACACAATATGCAGGAAAATGAATGGATTGTGGCAGCTCAGAAGAAGGTTGGTAAAGCGGTTCAGATGGGTGTGCAGCAGCGCTCTTCCGGCCATACCATTGAAATCATCAATGAGATCCATGGTGGGGTGATCGGAACTCCCTACAAAGCCGTAGCCTTCTACACCAACAGCAGGGGAGAAGTCCCCGTACAAAAAAGTGTTCCCGTGCGGGACGGACTGGACTGGGAACTTTTCCAGGGACCTGCTCCAAGGCGTGCATACACCTCTGAAACATGGGATTATAACTGGCACTGGTATGGCTGGGATTATGGTACAGCTGAATCAGGTAACAATGGCACACATGAATTTGATGTGGCCCGCTGGGCACTCCAGGTGGATTACCCGATCCGTGTGGATGTGGAGGCTGACAAACGTCAATTTGTAAACGACGGATGGGAGATGTATGATGACATGGAGGTTACCTTCCGGTTTGCAGGCAACAAGGTCATTGAGTGGGACGGTAAAAGCCGGATAGGATACGCTACCTATGGTCATGACAGGGGTACCATCATTTATGGAAGTGAAGGTACTGTTTTTGTAGACCGCGAGGGTTATACCCTCTATGACCGTTCCGGCAAGGTGATCAAAACCAATGCATCTGCATCCAGCGAGTCCGGTACCGCACTGGGAGGAGGCGGAGATATGTCAACGGCCCATGTTGTCAATCTTTTCGATACCATTCGGGGCAAAGGTACCCTGAATGCACCCATTTCAGATGGTGTGATCACCATGGCCATGGTTCACTATTCAAACATTGCCTACCGCATTGGTAAAGGATTTGACATTGATGACTCTACGGGAAGGATGTTTGACAGGGATGCCATGAAATTCTGGGGGCGCGATTACGAGCCGGGCTGGGAACCAAAAATATAGGCCTTATTTCACCACCACCATTTTTCTGGTGGAAGTGGAGTGATCGGAAGTCAGTTTGCAGAAATAAGTGCCGGCTTCTGCCTGGTGCGGGTTAAATTGTTCGGCGTGCGGGCCTGCCTGCTGTTGCGTATCAACCAGTTTGGCTACCATTTGTCCGGAGATATGATAAACTTCAAGGTTTACGTGCGATTCCCCTGGCAGATTATAGGTGATTGTGGTTGTGGACTGGAAGGGATTCGGAAAGTTATTCAAGTCAAACGTTGGATCGGAGAGCACATCGTGAAAGCCTGTCAAGGTCCATTTGTAAGCATCCCTGATCCTGGCAATGGATGCCGCTCCGTCAAACGCCTGGTCATTCCAGTGCAGGGCTCCTATGCGCAGGCCGTCACTTTTTGAAACAAGATTTGCCGAATAGGAGAAGTCTTCGGTGAGATCAGAGATCTTTGTGATGCCACCCGCATGTGAGTCTTCCGTATCTGCTCCGGGAATGGTCTTCGGATCATCATCACCAAAATAGTATGCCGAATAGTTGGCAGGCAGCTCAACACCGGGGACAGCCCAGTTGACCCTGTTCCATTGAACAAAAACATCCGCCGCATCCTGTGGCAGGGGATCGGTTCCCAGGCCCAGTTCGGATGCAGTCATTTCGTATATACTGTTGTTATCATCAATGATGTTGTTGTATCCGGCAATCAGTTCCAGCGTTCTTTCATTGGACCAGATGCCCGGTACATTGACAACCTGAATGGACCCTCCACCCCGCCCCAGTTCAGGTAAGAGGCCGGGGCATCATCCCATACACCATCCACAGTACCATGATAATATGGGTCCAATGTGGCACTGTAGGTAACTACATTATCGGCTGCATAGTAAACTAGATCAGTTAGCCCGTCCAGTTCCCCTGTAAGTGCTGTGGAATCTTCATTCAGGTATTTCCCCTGGATGAAAATGGTTAAATCAATTGAATCAACTCCCACAATTCCACGCAAGTATGCATCAGGATCAGAGCCTGATGAAGCTACGTTTTCCCAATCCTCACCAACCATATTGGCATTTACAAAAAGGTTGTTGGTAAAATAGACCTCTTTCCAGTACTGATTCAGAAATGGATACTTATGGTTGTTAATAAACGTATTGTGGTTGATCACAGAATAATCAAACAGGCAATTCTGGCCAAGAATGGTCAGTCCACCGCCTGACACGGTATTGTTCTCAAAGATAAATGTATCTACAGGTACTTTGCACTCCACGATCCTGGAAGCCCACCACTGTGTGAAATCATTGAGATCCCTGAAATAACTGTTCCTGATCTCAATTTCGGCACCGGTGCGAACGCCGTTTAATTCAAAAATTGCTACATGGCACTTCTCCATAAGGCAATCCTCAACCAGTAAATGATGCCTGTTACCTGTTACTTTCCATAGGTCCTCCGGCATGCTGTGATCTGTTTCCATGTTTTGCAACTGGACATTCTGAAGGACCAGACTGCTGTTGATCTGGTTTGTTCCCACATGGGTTTCCCCCGGCGGGAACTTTATAACAACAGGTTTTGCGCCACCTTCCTGTCCCCTGATGGTGAGGGTGCCCTCAGGGTTGTCCACCACAATGGGCCCCTGCTGGGTATAGATCTTTCCGGCTTCCAGTTCATAGATACGGTTGGGATGGATCCTTTGACCTGTCTCAGACGTATCTCCGTTGATGGTGGCTTCCAGAGACCCTTCGTTGCCCGCACCACCCTTGATAACAATGACATCCTCCAGCGGATCCAGGATACCTGAAATATCAAGGGTAATGCTTCTGTCCGGATCCGCGCCATACTCCTCCACCCTGATCTTCTCTCCCACAATGGTCACAGACGAAACCCCTTTGTAATCTGAAGGAATTTCTGACAGGAAGGCATAGTAGGATTTTGTGACCTTTTCATCCACCTCAAGTTCGTCGTACAATTTTTTTCCAAGGATGGATTCCATCTCCAAAACGGTAGGCCATGGCTGATGAAGGCCGGTTGAACCAAATTCCAATCCCCTGGCAAAGGGTTTTTCGTTTCTGAAGTTAAACCAAAGATTCAGCCAGGGATATTCAGAGGTTTGCCAGAGATATCCCACCATCAGGTTCAGGGATGGATTCACAGCGGTGACCCAGCCATATGCTTCTTTTTCATCCAGGGTGAATGTGACAACTGCTGAAATCCAGGTGTGATCACTGGCTATGTATCTTAAATCAGTAGCATCTCCATCCACCACTGCACCGGGCCATGAGAATACCTCCCCGGGAGTGGGGGGAAGCGTTCCGGCTTGGGAGAATCCGCTGACCACCCTGGTATCAACAATGGTTGTCTCATCCAGGAAGGGTGCCCCCAGGGTAGCATGCTGAACCACGTTAAACACCCTGGGGGCGACATTGTGGTTGGAAATCTCTTCCACCACTTTAAACACCGGTGCGTTCTGATCCAGGTATATTTTCCGGTGCATGCCCAGTTTAACAATGGGCAGGTAACAGGACATTTCTGTGAAATAGTACCCTTCTTTCCTGACGGGTTCCTGATGAAGCGTCCAGTTTACTTTGGAGGCTTCTCCATGAAAAGGAATACCCAGTGCCTGATCTTCCGGAGACGATGGCCCCCATCGGTCGAAGCAAAGAAAATGTCCGTAGTCATGCATGGGGTTCACATCCACGGCGTTGAGACTGAATTCCGTGATGGTTCCCCCGTTCAGTGTCAGATTCATGCGGGCTATTCCATTGTCAAGGGTTACTGTCTGGGCAGAGAGGGAGCAAGCCGTAAAAAGGGTAATCAATACAAGAAGGTGCGTTTTTTTCATCCGTTTGTTTTTGGTTCAGGCCAACCTGAAGTGGATTCCTGAGTGATTATCTGAGCAGCACGCATCTCCCGGTCTCAGAGAATTGCCCATTGCCCAGTTTGTAGAGATAGATACCCGCAGGATACCTTTCGGCATTCCAGACCACCCGGTAATAGCCGGCCGGTTGCCTTTCATTCACAAGGGTCTCAACCAGTTTGCCCTGTGCATTGTACACTGCCAGATTGATATGCGCATGCTCAGGCAGGACATAGGCAATGGTCGTGCTTCGGTCAAAGGGATTCGGATAATTTTTCAGCTCATAACCATGGTGTTCCAGGTTGGCCTTATTTTCTTCAATTCCTGTCACTCCTTCTATGTAGAGGACTGCACTGCCCAATCCGTCCACCGAGGCGTTAATGGTTGCCGGCGATGAGCCGGAACGGTGGTAGTCAAAGACCACCCCTCCCTGATGAAGGTTCAGGGTAAAAGGATCAAGTTGTCCTTCTCCGTCGATCCGGATGTCAGCCTGTCCGTTGAAGGCAACATCCAGCATGTGCTTGCCGTCGGTCACATAGCAGACAATCTTGTATATGGTAGAATCTTTCATGGGAGACCAGGGATGCGGGCCGGGAACTAAAGTATCTGTTTTGATCAGTGCCAGGCCCACATGGATGGCTGATGCTCCGCTATCCAGTTTGCTGATTTTGAAAGCAACATCCTCTTTTTCAATATTTGTGACCTCTCCCCAGGTATGTCCTTCCACGCACAGGGCTGTATCCGTATCCATGTATTCACCTGTCCAGGTATTGAACCACTCCATCAGGTAGGTTCCATTGGATAGTTCTGTGCCGGAGATATACACGGGAGCATGTGATAGTGACGCTTCCTCATGGCTTTTCATCCAGCCGAAACCGGAAGAAGTTGCGCCCATGAAGTAGCCGTCTGAGCCCTCTGCCCACATGCCGGCCGGTTCAAGGGCCAGGTGTGCAAAATCTATGTCTGATAGGAAGGTATTGAAGGGTGGATAAATCTGCATACGTTCCGGGCTAATCACATCCTTCGATGTAAAATCCCACCAGAAAGGGGTTGAAGCCAGCCCATTGGCCAGGCCGGCCCAGAATGCATTGTGCATCTCCCAGGTATAGGCTTCTGTTGCAACATCGGTCAGCATGGAGGTATAACCTGCCTCACCAAAGAATGCCGGGCGGTCCCCTTTGCTTTTCAGTTTACGGGATTCGCTGACCACATTGGCCAGGCCGCTCCGCACCAGGTTGTCCGGGTAGGGGTTTGGCCAGCCGTGAAGCTCATAGAAATGGACATTGGGTATATCCCCCAACCGATCGGTTTCCGAATAATATGAAGCGCCTTCGCCACCCCCGAATGATGCGGTGGTGGCACGCTGAAAGGGATCATTCTCTTTGAAATAGGCATGTACTTTCTCCACCCATTTCAACGAACCTTCCTGGTTTCTGACCCAGCCTGTGGTCCCGTGCAGCTCGTTGACGATCTCCCAGATGCCCATGGCCTGGCTGTAACCCCACCGCGCGATCATATAGCGGTAATGTTTCTGCTGGTAAGCCCAGGCCAGGGAATCGGTGAAAAATTCTTCCGGCTCCACGATGCTGCTGTAGGGGTTGTCCGAGAGCCACTGCCCGTTGTCCCATGGGATTCCTTCAATCCTCAGGTAGGGATGTGCCCACATGGCCAGCATTACCTTCATGTCCCGGGCATCGGCCCAGGTCAGGACTTCATCGATCCGGGCTGCTTTCCGCTGGTCATATTTTCCCAGACCTGCATCCATGGATTCAAGAATATAACGGCCCCCTCCGTTTCCGCTCCAGTCATAGGTACAGTCCCAGTAGCCGAAAAAGTTACCATCCACTGCTGCAAACTCGTCCAACCCGGTTTCAGTCACGCTCCAGGGATAATAAACGGACACCCCGTAAAAGCTGGATCCGTCGTCATGTACGAAGTAGTTGGGATTGCCGGGTGAGATGTGCAGCCATCCTTTGTTGCCTGATTCAACTGCTGAAAAGGTTTGAAGGTCACTGCTTCCGGTTCCGTCCAGGTCTGTGGCAAATACCCGGTATTCCCATGTACCCGCCTGCCTGGCAGCGAAACGGATCTTCCACTGGTCCGCTCCCTGGTAATTGTCGTAGAAGCCGTTCATTTTCACAGAGTCGCCTGCGGGTGACCAGAACCAGGCATAGAGGTCGATCTCTTCCGGATCGTATGGATTGGAAAAGGTGGCTTCGGGCATGCTGATGACCACTTCGTATTTATCATAGGTCCCCACCGGATTGGCATTCTCACTGATGATTTTGGGCTTGGGTATGCTGCCGGGCGTGGAAGTTCTCATGCTTACTGCGGCAGGAGCATGCTCCTTCCCATCCACGTCGGTGGCGGTCACCTGGTAGAAATAGGTGGTATTTTTAATGAGGTCCGTATCGTGGAAGAGCGTATCTGTCGTCTCGCCGATTTTGGTCAGTTCGCTGACTGGAAATCCCATTTCGGTGCTTCGGTAAATGTTGAAATGATCCGTATTCACAGGATCACTGCTCTCCCAGTGGAGATCGATTTTTGAGGAATCGATCAAAACGGCCTGCAGCTTATCCACGCTGATGGAAAAGCCGGCGATTTGAAAATCATCAAACCGGACCATTCCCGATTTTATCTCGGTGGATCCACCGTCCAGGTAGAGATATATTTTGGTCAGATAGCTCCCGGTGTAGTTTGACGCTGAAAGCTCATAGGTGTAAAAGTGCCATGCATTGTCAGCCGGAATCTCCTTGGACAACCACCCGCTGAGTTCATTGGCATAGATGGGTTTGACGGTAAAGGTTGTGGCCACATCCGATCTGATTTTCAGGGTGATCTTCGGATTGTTGGTTACATCGATCTGCTCAGGAGGCGTAAAATTGAAGTTGTCCCACGCCGCACTCCCGGCAGTACGTGTATAGGCAATGTTCAGGAAGCCATCGCTTTCCGTAATTCCAAATGTTGCAGGGTGATCCGCGATCCAGAGGGTGTGGAGGGTTTCGTTCCACAGGGTGTCCACTTTTCCGTCTTCAAAATCATCGAAAAATCCGTTGGCCTGTGAAAAGAGCGGACCGGTCGCCAGGATAAGAATCGCAACAATTTTAAAAGTCTTCATCTTTTGTCAGGTTTATTTTTTTTCAAACATAAGCAGCCGGAAATCCATGACCGTCCCCCCGGGTTTTTCAAGTGCCTGAAGGGTGAGCTGTCCCTGGCCTTTGTCCAGGTGCATCACACCCAGGTTCAGGGGCTTGAAGTCTTTCACATAGGACTCACCCCTTGTGGAGGTCCGGTCGTTTTCCATTCCTCTCAGGGGCGGGTCAAAAGCTGTTTCAATCCGGCCTGTGATGCTGTTTTCGCCAAGCGTCAATTGAAACAGGGAACCCTCATCTCCCTCCGGGCATGTGTAGTACAAAGTTACGTTAAAATCGCCCGCTTCCGGTACTTCCACCTCCCAGGTCACCCGGTCCTCAAGGCTGATCCAGTTGGTGAAGAAGGAACAGTTGGGCCACCTGTTGGAACGCTGGATGTTTCCATGTGCAACACCGTCCCGTGCAGGTAGCTGGGTATAGATGGCTTGTGGATACCCGATGGGAAACGGACGCAGGTCCTCTGCAGGCAATTCAGCTGCCACATCATCCATATAGGCTGTTTTTGCATCCAGCATCTCTTTGGCTTTTTCGGGCCACCGGTCCGCCACGTTCACCCCTTGTCCCCGGTCATTCTCCATATCAAACAAAGCACCGTCCGCATCAAGCCTGAACTTCTGGCTTCTTACACTGACCCTGCCATTCCAGTGATTGAAAATATAGCGCTCTTTCCAAACAGGATCATCTTCCAGCAACAAGGGTTGCAGGCTTACTCCGTCCAGCGGCTTTGTGATTTGATATTCAATCCCTGCCAGTGAGGTCAGTGTGGGCAGCAAATCAATCACCGATGCGATCTGCTCCACCACCACACCCTTTTTTATCTTTGCCGGCCACTTCACAAAAAGAGGGGAGCGGACACCCCCTTCGTCGGTGGATCCCTTGCGCCCTTTCATGCCCCCGTTCCAGCGCCAGCTGTTGGGTCCGTTGTCGTTAAAGTAAATGACAATGGTATTGTTTTCCAGTCCCAGTTCTTTCAGTTTGGTTACCACACGGCCCACGTTCCAGTCAATGTTCTCACACATGGCCAGCGCTGCCCTGGTAAACTCAATATCCTCTTCTTTGGCTTCAGTGGCATGCATCTCAATTTCCATCTCCGCGAATTTCTCATACCAGCGGTCAGGAACCTGCATGGGACTGTGCGGGGTATTGAAAGGGAGATAGAGAAAGAAGGGTTGATCCCTGTTTTCCTCCATGAAAGCAATCCCATGATCCGTCAGATCATCCACCAGGAAACCCTCTCCTTGTACAATCTCTCCATTGTGTTCCAGCATGGGGCTGAAATAGTCTCCCCAATGACCCGAGCAGAATCCGTAATAGTCATCGAAGCCCCTGGAATTGGGGTGATAGGGGGCTTGCATCCCGTTGTGCCATTTGCCATAGGCGGCTGTGGCATAACCGGCCTGCTTAAACATTTCTGCGATGCTTGTCTCATCCAGATCAAGCCTTTCTCCCCCGGATGATGTGCTGTAAACGCCTCCCCGCTGGTGATACCTTCCTGTAAGCAGTTCTGCCCTGGTGGGAGAACAGACGGCCTCCACATAAAAATTATTGAAAATGGCCCCATCATGTGCAAGCCCGTCAATATTCGGGGTCTCTATCTGGGAATTCCCGGAAATACTGAAATCACCCCAGCCCTGGTCATCAGAGAGAATGATCACCACATTGGGTGCTTGTTGCGGGGCAGTGCCGGCCGGGTTGCACCCGGTCATTGCCCATGCAAAAAGCAGAATAAGGGACTTCAGGGGTTTCATCATTTGTAAAGGTTTTCCGGCAGGTCATCTTCAAAAAGAATCAAATCGTTTTCCCTGAATTTCTTAAAATCTTCTGCCTGTTCATGCCCCTGGTAGGGAACAAAGAAATGATCAACCTGCCGCTCCTCATTTCTCCAGACCAGTACGTAGGCGATGCCCCTGGTTTTGTCATTGGCGTTGAGGATGGGAAGCAGGTGTTCCGTGAACCAGTTCGCTGTTTTAAGACCGTAGTCACCGGTTTCGGTAAAGGCATACAGCTTATCTCTTTCTGCCGCCAGCCCGGCCAGGATCTCCATGCGCCGGATGGCCGATGCACCGCTCTCCTCACCCGATTTGATCCTATACTGATCGAATCCAAGAATATCCACATAGTCATCTCCCGGATACCTGAGCAGGAAGTCCTCTGCGGAGTTGAAATTGCTTGAGGCAGGGGAGTAGCAGTAGAGCAGGTGATGCAACTGCCGTTCCTCCTTCAGGTAGTGAACAGTGAACTGAAACAGTGCCTGGTACTGTTCGGGAGTGCAATGCTTTTCTCCCCACCAGAACCAGCTCCCCGTATTTTCGTGAAATGGCCTGAAGATCACCGGGACCATCACTCCTTCAGGGGTTTTGAGCGTATTTAGAAAGTCAGCTACCTTATCCAGGTGGTCCACAAAAACCCCGTGATGTGATCCGCCGGGCAGAATGGACGGAACCGTCTGGTTCACCGTGTCCCCGGTATCTGCCCATGCGTCTTTTCCTGAGAGGGGACTGTATTCGTGCCAGCTGATGGTGGTTACGCCTCCCCGCAGGTAGCCTTCGATGATCAGGTCGCGCATGGTGTCAAAAGGAACATCGTCCAGGTTCATCTTGTTTCCAAGTTCCAGTCCACCCAGTTCCCAGCCATAAACGGCAGGATAGGAACCGGCAGTTATTTTGCAGTCCGATTTCCCAGGCTCGTAAGCCCAGCCAATGCCATAGGCCGGATCATCCTGGTGTCCGAACAGGGTGTACTGTCTGGAAAGCTCCATCAGGTTGTTGTACAGCTTGATGGTCTCTTTGGTAGCCTGCCGGTCGATGGTAGGACTTAGGGGCAGGGTGATTTGTTTCGGTTCTTTCATATTGAATGCTTTGTATTCAAGCATCAGCCCGGGCAGGTTGTCTGAAGCTATTTCCACCTGGATGGATTTTTTCTCCCCGGGCAGCATGGAAATGTAATTATCTGACCAGTAGGAGGGAAGGATCTCCAGGCCCGATACCGGATCAACCAGTTTCAGCCGGGTCATCAGGGCCAGGTTGTCACCCGTATTGGAAAGGGTAACTTTATAGCTTGCATGATCCTTGTCAGATGTGGCCTTTCGCGCAACAACTTTTAAACCGGGCTCCGGCAATGTGTTGAAAGATTTGAAGTTATTTACAGTGCTCAGCCAGTAGAAATTATCCATGATCACCTCTCCCGACCGGTTCTGCAGCTCAAGCTTCAGGAAGCAGACCTTTTCTGTGACAGGAACAGTTCCATCCAACTCATATACAGAGTTTTGATCCATATCCAGGTTTTCCGATTCTTCCCATATTTTCGTGAGGGTTTCATCATACAAAACGGCTGTTACGCGGCTCTCACGGAATGCATCCGGAGAGGCGTTGATGACTTCAATCTTTTTGCTTCCCCTGTTGAACTGGATGGTTTGGGGGGCGGCGGATTTTCTTATTCCATAGAATCCTGCATGGGACTGAAGGTACCAGTCGTATACCTGCCAGACCACGCTGGGCCAGGCGGAATTTGATTTCCACAACAGGATCCCGCTGGAATTGGACCAAAGCTGGGAATTGATCTTTTCCATGCAGGCCCTGTAGACATCGTGATTCACGAACTGGCATTTATCCAGATAGTCTTCAATCCCGGCATAGGTGGAATCGGGAGCACCGTAAAGATTCCGTACGATATCGTCATAATGTGTGAACTTGCGCATGTCACTGCCTTCGAAATTGATGGCATCGTGATAGGCCCAGACTCCATCCAGGGGAAAGCGTCCCGGTTTCCAGGTTTCTCCCCGGTCGGGCATGAATTTTTTGACCGATTCATACTCCGGTACACCGCTGGGACCGACCTCGCTGCTGAAACCAGACAGTTTAGGATCGCTGAAGTAGGCTTCCGGAAGGATGGTATGGTAGGGCCCGCCACCGTGCAGCCCGTCCCCGTTTGAAATTTTCAGATAATGTTTGGAATCTCTCCCGTCATTTTCGGGAAGGATCTTGCTTGTGATCAGTTCTTCCCGGGGATTGGGCCCTTCATTGCCGCCACACCAGATCACCAGCGAAGGATGGTTCCGGTATCGTTTTACAATCTCCACAGTGGCTTTTTCAAACAGCGACATTTCCGGGCACATACCCGGGGTATTTCTGAATGTTCCCCAGAAATCATTGAGAAAATCCTGCCAAAGCAGGATCCCGTGCCTGTCCGCAAAATCATAGAAAGATTCGGGTGGAGCACCGGTGGGACCCCAGACCCTGAGCATGTTCAGGTTGGCATGTTTGGTCAGCAGGATCTCTTGTTCGTAACGGCTCCTGGTCCAGTTGAGCATCATGTCCAAAACCCAGTTTCCCCCTTTGATATAGATCTCTTTCCCGTTGATCTTGTAGACCCGTTCATTGGCTCCCATATAGGTCTCCACCTCGCGTATACCAAACCGGATCTCCCGGGTTGACTTCTGGTTTCCGCTGACAGCCTCGATGGATAGGGTATATAGTGCCGGGTCTCCATATCCCAGGGGCCACCAGAGTGATGGATTTTTAATTTGCAACTGCGGCATGTTTTTCTTATCCCATAAGAGCTCCAGGGTATCCTTGGCTTCCACCTTAAATTCTTGTTCCACAACGATTGCTTCATTTTCCCTTGAGATGGTTGCTGTGATGGTCCCCTCCATGGTGTGAGAGGAGTGGTTGACCAGATCGGCGGACAGGGTCACATCTGCATAGGCTGTGCTTGGAAGGGGAAGGTCGGAGGTCACATACAGATTGTCCAGTTCAATATCATCTGTGGCATAAATATATACATCCTCTGTGATTCCCATATCACGGTCCCGGATGGCAGGGATCCAGTCCCAGCCAATCACATCCCACCGGGTGTAGTCCTTGCTGATCATGCCATTGGCCATGTTCAGGCCCGGAGGTGCCAGGGGCGTGATGGGCGCGTCAGCGGGTATGCCGGGGTGGTCGGGAGGATAGATGGCAAGGGCCAGGATATTTTCTCCAGTCATGCTGGCCACGGAGGAAATGTCAAATCTGAAAAAGCGCTCCATACCGACAACCTGTGAGGTATCTGCCAGCTGTTTGCCGTTCAGCCAGACCTCTGCCCGGTAGTTGATTTCTCCCAGGGTCAGCCAGATCTTCTTCCCGGCATAGCCGGCCGGTATTTCAAAAGTCCTGCGGTACCAGTAAGGAGCCTGCCAGGGATTCCTGCCTTCGATATGGCTGTATTGGATAAGGCCGTATTTTTCGTTGAATGCATCGCTCAGATCCGGTATCTTCATGTTGTTGGTACCCAGGTAAGGGTTGGGATAGAGCCCATTGCGCACCATCACCGACAAAACCGTGGCAGGAACACTGGTATTCTTCCAGTTACGGAGATTCACCTTCTTTTTCGAAAGAGACGATCCGTCTTTTCCTGCCAGGATGGATGAGATTACCTTCCAGTCCTCCCGAAGCAACACCGCATTCTCCGGAACAGGGGACAGGGGTTCTCCCCGGACTGTAAAATCACCGGTTTGGCTTGAAACCTCTGCATTCTCCCTGAAGGCAACCACCCTCCAATTGTGTTTTCCATAGGACAGGGGGAAGGGAATAAACCAGTTCTCGGGAACACCCGCTCCCATTTTTATTCCGTCGATCCATATATCAAATGTATGGCCCTCCATGGCTTGCCACGTGAGCACAGGCACGTTGTCTGAGCTTGTTGCACCATCTGCCGGACGGGTCAACACAAGGCTTTTGGTGCTTTGTGCGGTGGTGAAACCGAATACCAGAAGTGTAATTCCAATAAGGAGTGAATGTTTCTTTGTCATTGTTGTTTCTTCTGTGGATAATTTATTTCGTGTTTGATCTGGTGAGGGTAATCCAATGCAGGTCCAGGACCGTTTTTCCGGGGATCTCAAGGGCCTCCAATACAAGGGTGCCTTTTCCAGGCTCCAGGGTAATGGTACCCATTTCCAGAACAGCCCAGTCCTTCTCATAGGATTCGGTTCGTGGGACACGGTCATTTTCCATGCCGGTCAGGGGCGGGTCATGGCCCTTTACCACACGGGCTTCTACGGCGTTTCCGTTTACACTTAGCCTGATAAGGGAACCTACATCCGCAGGGGGGCAGGTATAATAGAGGGCGGCCTCAAATGTTCCCTCTCCCAGTACGTCCACATCATAGGTAATGCGGTCGTTTGTGGAACTCCAATTCGTCAGGAAAGAACAATTGGTCCACCGGTTGGACCGTTCAATGCCTCCCTCGAATTGTGCAAGGCCCACCGGCAGGTTGTTATACTTCGAATCGGGATGGCCGATGGTGTGGGGGCGGGGCGGAAACGCTTTGGACATTACTTCTGACCGGAATCTCTGTGCCGCACTGGTCAATTCGGAAAAAACTACCGGGAAGGCATCATTGACGATGATATTCTGGCCGCGATCATTCTCCAAGTCATACAGGTTTCCCTGAAAATCGAGGCGAAACCTCTGGTTGCGTACACTCACTCTGTCATTCCAGGCATTGATGATGATCCGCTCCTCCCACTTGACCGGATTTCCCAACAGCAGCGGAGCAAGACTGATGCCATCCACAGAATCGGGAACACTGGCAGAAAGACCGGCCAGGTCAGCCAGTGTGGGCAGGAGGTCGATAACCGATGATATCTGCGGGATGGTTTTGCTTGCCGGGATGTGGCCGGGCCAGCGCATGAACATGGGTACCCTGACCCCGCCTTCGTTGGTGGAGGCTTTCCGGTCACGCAATCCATCGATCCACCTGTAAAAGTTGGGGCCGTTATCGCTGAAATAAACCACAATGGTATTTTCTGTCAGACCCAGGTTTTCCAGGTGCTTCATCAGGCGTCCCACATTCCAGTCGATGTTTTCGCACATGGCCAGCACTGCCCGGGTAAAATCGTCCTCTTCCTCGATGTAGTGATGGCGCATGACAATCTCCCTGTCCTTGAACCTGTTCCAGTACTCATCGGGAACCTGGAGGGGTGTATGGGGCGTGTTATAAGGAATGTAGCAGAAAAAGGGATTGTTTTTGTTCTTTTCAATAAAGGCCATGGCCTTGTTGGTGAAATCGTCGGCAGTATAGCCGTCACCCCTGACCACCTTTCCACAGCTGTCCAGCAAAGGACTGAAGTAATTGGCCCAAGAGCCTTCTATCATCCCGTAAGACTGGTTGAAACCTCTTCCGGTGGGATGGTAAGGGTATGAGGCACCGTTGTGCCATTTGCCGAAGACGCCCGTGGCATAGCCGGCATCTTTAAAAAGGTTGGCGATGGTCACTTCACCGAGGTTCATTCGCTCCTGACCGTGGTCAATGTATGTGACGCCCGTGCGCTGTGAATAGCGGCCTGTAAGAAACTCGGCCCGGGTGGGTGAGCATACAGGTGCCACAAAAAAGCGTTCCAGCCTGGCCCCGTCTGCTGCCAGCTGATCCACATGGGGGGTAGAGAGGTTGGTATTTCCCTGCACGCTCAAATCACCCCAGCCCTGGTCGTCGGCAAGTATCACCAATACATTGGGCTGTGTCAGTGCAGGTACGACAACGATAAGCAACAGGGGGACAAAGAGCTGGAGACTGGTCTGTATTTTCATCTTTGATGATTTTAATTCTACTGCTGTTTGTAAAACCCACTATTGGTAATGCACCCTGCCGGTCAGTTAATCTCGCCCAGTGCAAAAGCACAGGCCCCCAGTGCAATGGCTTTGCTGGCGCCGATGCGGCTGGTGGCAATGGCCAGCCTGGGCAGGGGATCGTACGAAACACTTCTTTCAGTACCGGGTACAGGGATCTCTTTTGAATAGTCCTGATAGAAGGCTTTGCTTTCTTCATCACTGTCCAGGTTGAAGATTTTCTGAACCAGCCTGTGAAGCTTTTCCGAATCTGAAGGATGAAAGTGTGATTCCAGCTCCTTCATGACTGCGGGCATGTAAAGATCGCGGGCACCTGTAATCCCGCCTCCGATGACAACAATGCCATCCGTGAATGTGAAGAGGTTTGCAACCGTGTCCCCCAGGGCACGGCCCGTTTCCCGGTAGGCCTTCAGTGCAGCCTCCCGGTTCCCCGGTCTGACTCCTGTGGCAATGTCGTGAATGTCTTTGGGCATGAGGCCGTTGGGATATTCAATCCCTGCTGCCTCTGCATAGACCCTTTGGACCGACCGGGTACTGACCACATCCTCTGCATTCACATCGGGTGCATGGCGGTTGCTGAACAGCCAGACTTCTGCGGCGATGGAGTTGTCACCGGCCAGCAACTGTCCGTTTCTCACAAAGCCCCCTCCAAAGCCAGTTCCCAGGGTAAGACCTGTCAGGTTGCGGTACCTTTTCGGGCTGCCTGCCTTTTCCAGCCTGGTGTTAATTTCAGGGAGAATTCCACCCAGTGCCTCGCCATAGGCATACAGGTCACCATCATTGTTGATGAATACTGGAATCCGGAACTCATCCTCCAGCACGGCTTTCAGGGGAACCCCTCCGCGGAATGCAGGCAGGTTGTTCAGATCGCCGATAATCCCGTTGGGATAGTCGGCCGGGCCCGGGAATGCGAAACTGATGGCCACCGGTTCAGGGCTTATCTGCCGGATCACTTCACGAAACCCCTCTTTGATGGTTGCAATGCATTTGCCCAGGTCATGGGCGTTTGCATCTTTTCTCACCTCACCGGTGATGGGATGGCCCTTCTGGATGGCCGTAAATACAAAGTTGGTGCCCCCTGCATCCAGGGTAAGCACAACCCTTTCATCCGAATACAAATCCATGGTTTATGCTTTAGCCGGTTTCAGTGCAATCAGGAAGATATAGAGCATGCAAAGCGCCGGAACAAGGAATCCTGCCATCAGGCCGGCCAGATCAGCCACAAGGCCGAAAAGGACCGGCACCAGCGCTGCACCCAGGATGGCAGTCACCATCAATCCGGAAATCTCATTGCTTCGGTCAGGCATGGTATCCACCGTGATGGAGAAGATCAGCGGGAAGATATTGGCAAATCCGAGGCCGGTGATGAATATGAACACAAAAGCGGTCATGTGGTTTGGAGCGATAAACAGCCCTGCCACCGCTGCCAGCGAGACCAGGGCAGTGATGATCAGGAATTTTCGGGGTGGGAGCCAGTTGAGGATTACACCCCCCAGGAACCGTCCTGTGGTCAGTGAGATAAAGAAGAAAAGGGTACCGATCAATCCCTTTTCTTTGATATTAAAATCAAATTTTTCGGCCAGGAAGTTGGGAAGTTTGGCACTCATGCTCACCTCTGCACCCACATAAAGGAATATCCCGATAACCATCAGCAGAACGAAAGGATTACCCAGCAGGCTGAAGCAAGATCTGATGGTTGCCGGTTTCTCTTTGTCAAGGGTTTGCTCGTCGATTTTCGTCAGAAACAGGTAGATCACTACAATCAGAATAACGGCCCCGTAGATGGGGAATAACAATTTCCAGTCCAGTCCCCAGTACCTGGCTGCCACGATGGGGATCAGTGATCCGGAAAGGGATCCGATGGCTTTCACAAACTGGCCGAAGGAGAGATTCCGGGAGTACTTTCCTTCCGGGGAAACATCCCTCATGATGGGATTCCCGGCCACCTGCAGCAGTGTGGCTCCGGTTCCCATGAACAACAGTCCGCCCAGGATCAGGGGAAAGGACTCATAATGACCCAGCATGGGCAGGATCATTCCAAAGAGGGCTGCCAGAAGGCCCAGCAGAAGCACATGCTTTCTGCCCTTCCGGTCCTGGTAAAGGCCCATGGGGATGGACAGCAGGCCGAACATGATGAAGGCCATAAAAGTGACCAGTCCGGCCTCGAAATTATTGAGGCTGAAATCGTTCTGCAGTTGGCTTGTAAGGGGACCGGAAACGTCTCCGAATCCCATGACCAGGAAGGCCAGGAAGATGGGTGTGGATTTGAGAAAGTTCTTTTTCATGATACGTTTATTGGATGAAGGTGCTCATTTCCAAAGTAAATGATAATTCAAGGGAATTTTCTTCTTTGCCCCTTATTTTTTCTCTTTCCAAAGAGTGCAGTGCCCTTTCCTGCTTATGCCAATATTTTGTAATATAGCAAGCATGAAAACCAAGACTTTTGGAAATACCGGGTTGCAGGTTTCTGCCCTGGGATTTGGTTGTATGCGGCTTCCGGTGATCGGCAAAGACAATACCCGGATTGACGAGGAGACCGCCACGGAGATGATTCACCGGGCCATTGAAAACGGTGTGAACATCCCCCGCAATTTCTCTCTCTGCAATGAACACCATATGTTGCAGGACAAGGGTGCAAAAGTGAGGTATTACAGGTTTTTGGGTGAGGCAGAAAGAGCCTCGAACTGTGTGCAGTGCGGCCTTTGCGAAGCACAGTGCCCCCAACATATTCCGATCATGAAAGAGCTGGAACATGTAGCCGGATTATTTAAAAACTGAAATAATGAAAACGAAAAAGTTCAGATTCATTCTGATCTTCCCCGTGGCCATCCTGTTGGGCTCCTGTGAGCCCATCTCCTACAAGGATTACAGGATGGAACCCTATACGGGTGCTTTTACATGGAAAGAGGTGACCAGGAAAGCTGCCTGGAGCAACCGGTATGATCATGCAGCAGCAGCCTTCGATGGCAAACTGTGGGTGATAGGGGGTTATGACAGCGGCCGGACCTCAGGTGACAGCTACCTGGAAGATGTCTGGAATTCAACCGATGGAGTTACATGGAACAAGGTCACTGAATCGGCACCCTGGAAGGGGAGGCGGGGTCATTCGGTCACCGTGTTTGATAACGGTACAGGTGAAGCCCTCTACCTGGTGGGTGGCTTTGAAGTTGATGAGGAGACAGGATACCGGCAATACACCAACGATGTATGGAGATCGACCGATGGTAAGGATTGGACCCAGATTAAGGAACGGACCTACCCGGTGGAGGATATGGATACGGATTTCATGCCCAGGTTTAACCATACCTGCGTGGCTGCAAGCCACGGCGGTACCAATTATCTGTACCTCATGGGAGGTTCCACCATGCTGGAAGATTATGATGGGACCTATTCGTTTCTCTACCTGCATGATGTATGGCGCTCTGAGGATGGAGTTCACTGGATCAAGATGGATAACAATGACTTCGGACAACGAAGTGAGCACGCTGCCTGCGTGGATCCGGCCACAGGAAGAATATACATGCATGGTGGCGTGCACAGTGTCACTTTTGATAACGACGAACTTTTTAACGATCCCGGTGCGCATTTCAATGAGGTATGGTACTCGGATGACGGAGTTACCTGGCAGGCGGATGAAAGCTTTTCACTGGTCAGGGCCGGCCACGCTTTGCTGATGTTTGATGGGTCACTCTGGCTTCTTCCGGGCAAGGTCAGTGACAACATACAACTCCGGATTTCAGAGGAGGACCTCTACTACACCTATTCAAAAGCAGGGGGGGAGGCGTGGACCCTTGATTCACAGGGCTCTGCATTCAGTGGCCGGCACTCCTATGCCGCTGTTGAATTCGAAGGGAGGATCTGGGTGCTGGGCGGTGAGACCGCCGATAACGGGCCCAACAATGATGTCTGGTGCGGAACCATCGGTGAATAACACAGCAACTGATTTAAAAAACAAAGCGATGAAAAGATACCTCATGATAACAATTGGCCTGGCATGCCTTGTGCAGATCGACGCCCAGGACTCCACATTCCTGATCCCGCTGAAGAAGTGGAACCTGAAAATTGTGGGTCTGGACCATATGTATCCAACCTACCTGGCCGATCCCCTGGGCAACAGGTTCGAGGCAGCCGCCTGGTTCATGCAGTATGCCGATTATGATTATACGGATGAAATAAACCAGGGTGGGGCGTACAGGGGACATCTGACCATCTATCCAGCCATCAGGATTTCCCTTTTGCAGTTCCGGCCCAGAAGCAACCCGAAACTGGGTATTGAAGGGGAAATGGGGATCATGACCCCCTGCCACATGCGGCAGGAAAGCAACGATTTTATCGGTCTGGACGGGGTGTACTATTTTGCCATAGCCGGGAATCCCACGGAATGGCTGCACCTTCGTTTTTCAAAGCACCACATATGTACGCATATCGGTGATGAATTCCCCAGGCGGATCACCACATCGGTGACCGATATAAACCCCATGTACAAGCAGGGTCCAACGATGGATGATTTCAGGTTTGCAGCTTCGGTACGACCGCTCTGGTTTCTGAGCCGTCCTGAACTTGATATCCTGAGGATCTATGCAGAAACGGGTTATTTTGATCCGGGAGGTGACTTCCTGGGATTAAGAAAAACCCTGCCCAACGCTTATGCTTACATGAATTACATGGGCGGCATGGAACTGGAGTACTACTTCTCCGGAACTTCAAAATGGCTGGGGGGTGTTTTTGCAGCCGCCAACATGAGCGCATACCAGCAGAATGGCTTTGCAAAGAACATCAATGTCACTGCCGGTTATATCCTTCCCCAGGAGCGTAACAAACTGCGGTTGCGGCTGGGTTTTCAATATTACAACGGAAGAAGCCTGGTGAATGAATTTTACAACCGGAAAGAGAAGTTTATCGGTGTTTTCTTTGCCTTTGATGTTTAATAGGTCTATACATGTTTGCCAGTTGATCGTTTCTGTTTTGAGCCAGAGTTACTTTTTTATAGAACCTTTCTCCCGCCAATGGAGTATAAATGATCTAAAATGCAGCCAAATACAGTGATGAAGATCGGAAGATTCATAATTGTCATGTTTAAGTACCTGAATTGTAAAACAGTCTTTTTCAATTTCCACTACCTGCCATTCAAAGAAGCCATTTATCTGCCTTTTTTTCTGAGCCGGAATACCAAGTTAAGGCGTATGGGAGGGGCTGTCATCCTGTCCGGACCGTTAAAACCGGGTTTGATCCGGTTGGGAACCAGTGAGATCGGGCTTTATGACAAAAGACACAACCGGACGGTCTGGGAAAATTCAGGAGTTGTGACCTTTCATGGGAGTGCAATGATTAAGTATGGTGCAAGGATCATTGTGGGCAAGGATGCCAGCTTAACATTGGGAAATGGTTTCCGGATATCTTCAGGAACCAGCATTATCTGCTATAAATCCATTGAGTTTGGCAATGATTGCCGCATTTCATGGGATTCACAAATAATAGATACCGATTTTCACAGAATTTTCGACAGGCATTTGAACCACATTAATCCTGATAAGGAAATTAGGATCGGTAACCACTGCTGGATCGGAAACAATTGCAGGGTTCACAAAGGCACCATTTTGGGAGATATGGTGGTATTATCTTCAAGCACCCTGGTAAACTCCAGTATTCCGGATAACAATGTTATTCTGGCAGGAAGCCCTGCCAGAGTCATCAGAACTTCAATTACCTGGGGAGAATAAAAACCGACATGATGTTGATCAGGAAAATTCAGAAAGGCGTTAAGCACTTTCAAACGGTATCAAAAACAGCACATAAGCCTTACCTGTTTGTCCTGTGTGAAGGATTATACTGGGTTATTGTTCTGAAGGGACAGATCGGCTATTATATGGATTATAAATTATATCTCAAGGGAAGAAGGCTGGCAGATTACCTTGCACCTGTTGAATTCCTGCGCATTGAAAAGAGATTAAATACCCCGGAGTACTACCCCATTCTTGAAGATAAGTATTTCTTTTACAAGATATTGGAAGGCAAAGACTTCAGGTCTCCGAGGAACCTCTATTTAATCGATCCATCGGGTATTTATCAAATGGAGATCGGCAGGTATATCTGCGAAGAGGAGTTTCTTCAAAATGAGCTGGATGGATTTTGTAAACTAATCAATGGTTTCGGTGGCAAGATGATTTACCTGATCGATATAGTAAACGGGAATCTCCGGATAAACAAAAAAAATACAACTTTTTCCGAATTTTTGAAACTCATTGGCCACAAGAAATTTCTGATACAGGAGCGGATTATTCAACACGATGAAATGAATGCGCTGAATCCTTCATGTTTGAATACGATAAGGTTGCTTACAATCAGGACGGGGCAGACCATTCACTTGTTTCATGACTATTTAAGGATCGGTATCAACGACAGTTATGTAGATAACGGATTGAGCGGTAACATCATGGTCGGTATCAGGGAAGGCGGAAGGCTGATGGAAAAAGCCTATTCAAGTGGCCTGGATGTTCCAACCTATACAATGGACAGGCATCCGCAGACCAATAAAATATTTGAAAATTTCACCATTCCATTTTATAACGAATCCGTTGAGATGGCAAAATCAATGCATCAGCTTTTTCAGCAGTTCTTCATGATCGGATGGGATATCGGTATTACCCCGGACGGACCTGTGGCAGTCGAGGGAAATAACATTACCACCCTCTATCCGTTTCAGGTTATTTATGGAGGAATGAGATCTGCTTTCAGGGACCTGGCCGGTTCCTGTCAGAAATACCTTTAGCTTTTTTCTCAATACTGCAGTCCGTTGTAAAGTGCACGTTGGGGCTGTACTCCATCAGGACTTCAACTCCCGGCGGAGGAAAGGGGAGTGTCCAGACACAGACCTCGTGCAGCATGGGCATGTTGTCAAACCCGATTTTCACCAGCTGTGTATTGTTTGAAATATCCAGTTCGGTGAGCAGGTTCCCGCAGCTGATCATAAATACCAGACCGTGATTGTTGGAGAGATCCAGTCTGGATAGCAGGTTGTTGTCGCATGACATTCGGGTCAAAGAGGTGTTTTTTGACAGATCCAGCGTGGTGAGTCTGTTTCTGCCAACATGCAGCTCGGTAAGGTTGTTGTTGCGCGAGATATCCAGGGTGGACAGTTCACAGCTTTCGCACTGCAGATGATGCAACCTGGGAATCTCTGATACATCAAGGGATGTAAGCGGATTCAGCGTGATGCACAGGCATTCCAGGTTGGTAAAAGCCTCAATGCCGCTCAAATCGGTAATTCCGGAAGGCCCCAGCAGGATGGAAATACATGCTTCGGCTTCACCGAAACTAATGCGTCCATCTCCGTTCTGGTCTACTCCCTGGTCAACCAGTGCCTCCAGAAAAGCAGTATTGGGAAACTCCACCAGCTCCTCCAGATACCCTTTGCTACACTGATGGATAAACAATGGCAATCCGAGGCAAAACCAAACTAGTATAACCGTTCCCCGCATATTATTCCGCCCTGATCGAATCTGCCGGATTGGCCGTGGCAGCCTTGTAAGACTGGTAGCTTACGGTGAGGGCAGTGGGGATGATGATGAGCAGGATGGTCCACAGGAAGACCGCAGGACCCAGATAAATCCTGTACACATAGTTTTGCAGCCAGTCGGACATGAGGAACCAGACAGCAGGGACAGAGAGGGCAAAGGAGATGATTACAAGGACCAGGAACTCCATGGAGATCATCTTCAGGATTCTGGGGACGCTGGCACCAAATACCTTTCTGACACCTATCTCCCTGGTCCGGCGTTCAGTGGTGTAGGAGGCCAGACCGAATAAGCCCAGACAGGCGATAATGATGGTGAGCAAAGTAAATCCCGCAAAAACGGTTCTGCGGTTCCTGTCAGCCGAGAACTGTTCCTTGAAATCATCCTCCAGGAAGGTGTACCCGAATGGTTTGCCGGGGAAGATCTCCTCCCATTTCTGAGAGATGAACCGGAGCAATGCCTCTGTCCCCTCTTCAGACAGTTTCGCATACAAAATGGGATTCTCAAGCCTGTAGAGAAGCATCAGCGACTCCACTTCATTGTACATGCCTGTCTGATGGTAGTCCTTCATCACGCCGATCACCCGGGCCATGATTCTTCCTCCGTCACCCAGCTGAACCCGTTTGCCAATGGGTTCCTCCCAGTTGAGCCTTGCTGCCAGGGTTTCATTGACCACCACACCCGAGAGGGTATCGCCGATGAAATCTCTTGAGAAATCCCTTCCTTCAGCCATTTCAATCCCCATGGTTTCCACAAAATCGTGGTCCACCACTACGAAATTGATTCCCCTGGGCTCCATACCATTGGATGTTTCCATATCGAAGATCACCTTGGGAGAGCCATTCCCGATACCGCTGTTGGTCAGGGTGGCGTTCCGGATTCCCGGGTTCTCAAGGATTTGTTCTTTCAGAAGTTTCATCTTTGAAGCCGGCTCATTGTCCGGCAGCTGAAAGGTGACCACCCGCTCCATATCCCAGCCCTGGTCCTTGTTTTGCATGTAGTCAAGCTGCTTGACCACCACCAGGGTGCAGGCGATCATGACACCGGAAATGGTAAATTGTATCACTGTCAGAACTTTACGGAAAATACCCCTGGAATTGCCCGACTGGCTGATCCCCTTCATTACAAGGACGGGAGAGAACCTGGAGAGGTAGAGAGCAGGGTAGGTGCCACCCATGATACCGATGAGAATCATCATGCCGATGAGGCTGATAACGGAGACGGGCTTTCCGAGCACATCCAGGGAGAAGTTTTTTCCTGACAACATATTCAGCTGAGGCAAAAGTATGATGATCAGTCCGATGCTCAGGGCCAGCGAGAAGAGGGTCAGAAGCGAAGATTCTGTTAAAAACTGAATGACCAGCAGGCGCCTGCCTGAACCGATCACTTTTCGGAGGCTGATCTCACGGGCTCTTTTGGCCGACCTGGCGGTGGCCAGGTTGATGTAATTCAGTGTGGCGATCAGGATCAGGAAGAAAGCCACAATGCTGAAGATGATCACATACTGGATGCTTCCAGTGGGCTGGGGTTCCCCGGCGGCCTCCGAATGAAGATGAATATCGGTCACCTTCATCAGTTCATACACGACGGTAATGCCGATGCTTTCGAAAATGGTGGCCATATACCTGTCGTACATCTCCTTCAGTTTCTCCTGGAACTGAGCAGCGTCCTCTCCTTCCCGAAGAAGCAAATAGGTATACACATCGAAGTTGCCCCAGCTACCCATCTGTGCCGGCAGGCTGTTTCTTGAAACAAGCCCGTCGAAGATCACATGTGAATTTTTGGGTACATCTTCGATAACAGCGGTGATGGTATAGACCTCTTCGCCCACCTTCAGGGTGTTCCCCACGGCCGGACCCCCGCTGAAATAACGGTCTGCCATGGTTTCGGTCAACACGATGGAATTGGGTTTATCCAGTGCTTCGCCGGTGTTGCCTTCAATGGTTTTGTATGAAAAGACATCAAAAAAAGTGGAATCGGCATAGTACACATCCTCTTCGGTGAACTCCACATCTCCGTTGATGAACAGGGCTCTCTGGAAATTAAAAAGCCTGGTGACATTCTCCACTTCGGCATAGTCCGCCTTTACCTGGGGAGCAAAGGGGATCTGGGCCACGATCCAGGTAAACTCATCATCTGTTTCTGAGATGTGGGACTGAACCCTGTAGATCCTGTCTGCATGTTCGTGGTAACGGTCAAAGCTCAGTTCATCTGTCACATACAGCACCAGGAAAAGTGCACTGCTTATCCCAAGGGTCATCCCCAGAATGTTCAGGAAACTGTAGCCGAATTTGTGGGTAATGTTTCTGAATGCAGATTTAACGAGACTTTTGAACATAACTTAGCATATTGGTGCATACAGGGATAAATGTATGAGAACCAAACGAGACTTCAAAGCGGATTATTCATATTTCAAGGCCTCACCAGGATTACTTGATATCCCTGATCTTCATGGAGATCACCTCACCCGTTTCGGCATCGATTTTGAAGAGCTTGTAACGGACCGACTTGCCTACCAGGAGGGAACTGGCCACAGAGTGAGAGACCCCTTCGTAGCCCAGTGTAATATACCAGTAGGCCTTATCATCGGTCAGTTCAACCTCCTCCAGTTGCACCTTTTCAGCATCCGGGAAGAAAACTCCCAGGTGCTCTTTGGCCTTTGCGGCAGCCTCTTTTACATTGATCATATGCTTGTTTAATAGTTTTCTTCCCGCATCTTCATGTAAGACCGGGGGTGAAGGCAGACAGGGCAGTTCTCAAGAGCCTTCTCCGATTCATAGACATAACCGCATACCATGCATTGCCACCGTACCTTGCCGTCTTTCATGAATACCCTGTCCTCTGAAACATTCTGCAGAAGCTTCAGATAACGTTTTTCGTGTTCTGCCTCCACCTTGGCGATCATTTTAAAGGCCGATGCCACTTTGGGAAACCCTTCTTCTTTGGCGATCTCCGCAAATGCAGGATAGAGGACTGTCCACTCCTCGTTTTCACCTTCGGCGGCAGCTTTCAGATTTTCGGCAGTGGTTCCGGTGATTCCGGCAGGATAGGTGGCTGTGATCTCCACCATTCCCCCCCTCCAGGAAATTAAAGAACCGGTTGGCGTGTGCCTGCTCTTCCCTTGCAGTTTCCATGAAGATGGCTGAGATCTGTTCGAAGCCCTCCTTTTTGGCCTGCCTGGCAAAAAATTCGTACCTGTTCCTGGCCTGTGATTCACCGGCAAAAGCCTTTAATAAATTCTGTTCGGTTCTGCTTCCTTTCAGTGAGTCTTCCATTGTCTGTGATTTAGAGTTTATAAAAGTCATCTTTCTCTGAGCCGCAAACCGGACAAACCCAGTCACCGGGCAGTTCATCGAATTTTTTACCTTCCTTTTTTTCGTCGTAAATATAACCGCAGGCAGCACACTCATACCTGGCAAATGCCTGATCGTCAGTAAGCTTCTTCAGTTTGGATTTATCCACGTAGGTGGGAGCGTTTTTCGGAGCCACTCCCTTCTTCACCGTACGGTAATGGAGGTAAGTCAGTGCCTCCTTGCGGTCATCCAGTACATCAGCCTGTACCAGCTCACCGATAAACATCAGGTGTGTGCCCACATCACAGGTCTCCACCACCTTGCATTCCATGAATGCCATGGCATCATTCAGGACAATGGGTACACCGCTCTCCCCGAATTTCAGATCCATTCCCTCCATTTTGTTCAGGTCCTTTCCGCTTTTGTATCCAAAGCGGCCAATGGTGCCCGCTTCTGCTTCCGAATGAAGTACGGAGACGGAAAAATATCCCGAGGATGAAATAACTTCTGCTGTGTGGTTCTCCTTGCTGCAGCAAGCTGCAAAACGGGGCGGTTGGGATGTGACCTGGAATACGGTGTTGGAAATGAATCCGTTGCCATAGGTTCTGGATCCGGAACTCACGATGTAGAGTCCGTATGAAATCTTAAACAGCGCTTCGTAGTTGATCATTTCAAGGTTGTCGTTGAGGGATATTAAAGATATGAGATACAAATTCCATTCACAAAGGAAATGAGCGGTGATGTATCTGACAGGAATAATTTAAAACTGTTCTAAGTGGTGCTTATTGGTTCGAAAGCGTAGTAAAAATCATCTTAAAAAAATGTAAACTTGGATTTCAATTCATTTCAAGGATGAATGGTGAAGGCAAATTAATATGTAAACAGAAAATGAACAAATGGATCACCAGGTTCAGGCAGAGGCTGGCCCCTCATTTCCATAAAAAGGAAATTTTTATTTCTCCGGAACGGAAGTTCGTTAGTTTTACCTTTGACGATGTCCCCCGGAGTGCATTTGATTATGCCGTTCCGGCTATGAAAAAGTACAATGTGAGAGGTACGTTCTATGTGGTCCTCTCCATGATGGAAGGAGTGTCCGGTGAAAAAGCCATATACGGCGCAGAGGACCTGAAAAAGGCTCTGTCAGCGGGCAATGAATTGGGTTGCCATACTTTCGGTCATATCCGGTTTCACCAAGCCGGTGATGTGGACTTTATTGAAAAAGACCTGATCAGAAATCAATCTGTGCTGAATGAAAATGGAATAGCGCAGGACCTCCGGAATTTTTCATATCCTTTTGGTGAGCAAACCGTGAAGTCCAGGAAAATCCTTACCAGGCGTTTTCTCAGTTCCCGTGGGATAAAGCCGGGTATTAATGCAGGAAAAACCGACCTCAATAATCTGAAAGCCATCAAACTATATGAGGGCCATCATCCAATCGGCAACATTCACAGGATGATAGAAGATTTTGACCAGCAGGGTGGCTGGCTCATCTTCTACACCCATGATATTCAGGCTGATTATTCCGAATTCGGTTGTTCAGAAGCCTACTTC
>JAZDPG010000063.1:0-308706 GCA_043797815.1 Bacteroidota bacterium | reverse complement strand
TTCTTTACAATTATGATGCGTTGACCAGATGCAATTCCAATTAGTACTTTATTTGTGAACCAGTTTCTAAATCTTGAATATTCTAATTCAAGAACACTAAGATGTGAGTAAACCTCTATAATGTTTCTATCAAACAAGCCTGAGCTATAGTTAAAATCCTTGTCGATTATAAATGTTTGCATCAGTTGTACTCTATTCTACTGGTAATGGTTTGACCAAATTTGGCAAACTGTCTAGTGGTTCATCATTGATTATGCCCTTACCTTCTACAATCTCAGTATTATCCTTTGGTTCACTCCTATTACTATTTAAAACTTTAATAATATAATTACTTGCAATATTTATTCCTATTCCAATAAGAAAGATATAAGTCAGGTATTTTAGCACGGTTAGTTTATTATTATATTCAAACTTAGTTTTTATTAGAACATTATAATCATGAACTTCCTTATTTTTATTAAGATCAGGAACCTTCTTCCAATGATATGCTAAAAGAACCTCTTTAGGTTTCATAGAGGTAATATCAATATAACTGTTCCAGACTTCATCTTCAAGTTGCCTACAACCCATGAATGGTGAATGAGAGAAGAATATCTCTTCTCTAGAACAGCACATTAGAAAGAGGTGTATTTTCTTGAAAATAAATATTCCCTTACCAACTTGTGCTGTTAATAACTGTTCGTTTTGATATCGTACTTCATTCAACCTGACATCAATTACTTCAATTCCAGTAAATGCACTTTCAAAGTAGGAATTCGTTGGCTTCTCTCGAAGGCTAAAATTATCAACAGATGGGCCTTTGATCCTGAAACGAAAATATATGTTATCTTCTGTATTATCTGGAATTGAAAATTCAATTACTGTTCCTTTGTAATTGCTAGAAAGATTATAATCAGTTTCATCTTGCTTGAAATAATGAAACGAGTATTTTGAACTTGTGTCAACAGCTTTCTTGAATTTGCTTGCGACACTTGTCAAGACTTCTAGATTCCTATTAAATATTGTATCAAGTAATTTGAAATCTTTATCGCTTATTTTATCATATAACAATTCAAAATCACTCTTATTTACTACGCCTGGGAAATACACGAATACTTTCCCTACTTCCTTTGCAGCAAAAAGTCTAAGACCTATATCTAAAAATCGACTAAAACTATTTTTTGTTTTAGTGGGTATCTTCCAGTAATTTAAGTGTACTTCAATTTCCGATTTTAAAGTGGTATTTCGAGGTTCATACCAGATTACAATGCTTTGCATACTAAATGTATATAAATGATTGAGGTGGTTTGAAATTAGGATTTACTAGAAATGGATCAATTGGTTTGATTAGAAGAGTTGGATTTAATATTTGTATCGCAATAATAATTGCAGATTCTTTGCTATACTCTAAGTATGCCGAAAGATCAATACCTCCATATTGATTAGTCCTTTCCCAAATATCAGTTGAACTTCCTTTAAGTATATTACCCACCTTAAAAAAACCAATAATCTTCTTAATTGGATAACTGGCGTAAACAATACAAAATTCTGGATCCTTTGAAAACGCAATCTTTCGATATTCGTATTTTTTTGTCCCATCGAATATGTGATTTGCGAATTTTGGCTTAATAGAAATAAGAATACTTCTACCTAATAGATCTTCCTCCTTTAGAAGCGTGCCGAAATCCATGAAATAAATATAATGAAGTAAACTGGTTTCTTCAATATATTTATTCACGTGATTAGTCACCCAATAAGCCACCCCTAAAAACAAAACTCGCTGATATTCAGCGAGTTTATGTCATTTTATGAGGTCGGTAGCGGATTCGAACCGCTGTAACTGGTTTTGCAGACCAGCGCCTAGCCACTCGGCAAACCGACCGGATCTTTTTCTTTGCGCCCACAAAATTAGCAAAAAAAATTACTTCTGCTTCAGCAACCGTTTGGGGCAGACAGGTTCCAGGTGGTAAATCAATTCTATTTTCTATTTTTATTTCATGAATCCGAATCCATCCCGGGGAAAGCATGGCCGGAAGCTGTTTGTTCTCAGCCTGTGCATGATTCAATCTTACCTGCTGGAAGTTTGTGGACCCGGTGAACTGGTACTTCGGGGGGTCCAACGCACCGGCGGCCTTCAACTACAAAGACTCTGTGCTGTTTGTCTGCGGCGACCCTTCAGGCACCATGAGCATCATCTATACCGGTGACCCGGCCAGGCCTATATGTTCTGGGGTTCTTCCAACCTCTACCCCATCAGGGGGAGAAAGCTGGACATGAACAGGCGGTTCAGGCCGGATGAAGAGATCCATGAACTGTTCAACCTGGATGAAACCAGGCACGGATGGGAGCGTTTCGGTGAGAATCACCTCGATACGCTGATGGAGGGGTATATCGAAGGGTGCTGGATGACAAAACACCAGGGAAAATACTACCTCCAGTATGGAGCTCCGGGAACGGAATTTAACGTGTACGGCGAAGGAACCTATGTGGCGGATCACCCGCTGGGGCCCTACAGTTACGCAGCCAACAATCCGTGGTGTTACAAACCGAGGGGATTTGCATACGGGGCCGGGCACGGCAGCACGGTCCGGGGACCTTTACCGGGTGGATGCTTCTCTCCTATGGCAAACCTGTTACTTCCTCCGGTTTTGTGGATCCCTGCCTGCCGCAACATGTCACCGATGAGAATATCAAAACGTTCTGGCTGTCGGAATCCAACGACGACCGGCAGTGGATCCGGATCGACCTGGAACAGCCGGGAACCTGGAGGTGAAGCGGCACGCCGACCGGCGGGATGCCACCATCCGCTGGGATGCGCTTCCCGGGTGCCAGGGGTATCTTGTGAGATGGGGGATCGCACCGGACAAGCTCTACAGTTCCTGGATGGTGTATGACAACAATTTCCTGGAGCTGAGAAGCCTCTCCTCCGGTCAGTCCTATTACTTCGCGGTGGAGGCCTTCAGTGAGCATGGTGTCTCACCGGCCTCCCCGGTCATAGGGACAGAATGAATTCGGTCAGGTTCACCTCCTTCTTTAACAGAAGCTTCTTGCGCAGGCGGTAGCGGTGGTTCTCCACCCCGCGATAGGAGATGCGCAGCAACGGCGCGATCTCCTTGGAGCTCAGGTTCATCCTCAGGTAGGCGCAGAGCCTCAGGTCGCTGTGGGAAAGGTGCGGGTATTTGGCGATCAGTTTCTGGAGGAACTTCTCATGGGCCTTTTCAAAATGGATCTCAAACACATTCCAGTCGTCCATGCTGGCGATGTTGTTGTCTATTTTCCGTACGAGACGCGTATGGTACTTCTCCGGGAACCGGGTACCCAGCTCCTCTTTCTGTGCCTTCAGGGTCTCCTTCAGCGACATCAGGAACTCATTTTTCTTGATAATCGCCATGGTCGAATTGGCCAGTTCCTGGCTCTTGAAGGAGAGTTCCGCATTGAGTTTTTCGTTCCTCAGCCTCACCAGCTCTTTCTCCTGGGAATCCTTGATTTTCTGTTCCCGGACCCTGATCCGGCGGAACAGCAGGTACCTCCCTGTCAGAAGCATGGTGAGCAGCAACAGGCCGTAAAGGATGAAGCTCGCCCTGCTCAGGTACCAGGGAGGATCTACCACAAGGGTGAGCTGCTCTTCCCGGCTTCTCAGGTTCCATTCATTCACGGCCCTGAACCGAATGGTGTAGGTTCCGTACGGAACACGGGTGAAGTTGAATTCAGGAATCTCCATGGGCCTGCTCCACTCCTGGTCCAGTCCCCCGATAAACGATTCAAAACCCACAGTCCGGCTGTTGTAAAAGGGAAATGCCAGCCGCACGGTAAGGCTGTTCCGGTTGAACGGGACCCGGACGGACTTTCCCTCCAGGGACAGTTTTTCGGACTGACCCGAACGCCCCCTGGCTTCGATGCCCTTGAGGGAGACCTGCATCCGGGCGAAGGCACCGGAAAGATCGGGTCTGTCCGCATGCAGGATGACATACCCGTTGTTCAGGCAGAGCAAGCCCCCGGTGGCGCTCAGTGGCAGGATGTTCTCGTACCCGTCGATGAGGCGCTGGTTGAACAGGCCGATGGGGTAGACCCTGACCCGCGTGATCTCCTGTCCGTCGATCCTGAAGAGCCCGATCCCCGATTTACTGATCATCCAGTAATGATGGTCCAACCCGGGAACCACCCGGTGGGCGGAGGCAAAATCAGCCAGTCCCCGGTTGAGCGCCCCGTAGGGAATGATCCGGTCCTCCAGGTCATTGTAGGTATAAAACATCCGGCCGGTGGTAAATACAATCCTGTTCTCGATCTTGAAGACCTGAATGTCAAAGTCCTGGCCGAACACCGAATCGCCCAGGTATTGCCATTCCAGGATGGTATCCTGCCGGCTGTCCAGTTTCAACCGGTAGATCCCCCGGTGCATGTGACTTGCCCAGAGGTTGTTGAGGTGGTCCATCTCCACGTACCTGATCAGGTCGTTGAATCCTTCCAGCTGGTGTGCATAGCGCCACCTTCCCGTACTGTTCCCGTACATGACGATGTTCGAATAGGTGGATTGGATGACCATATCCCTTCTCAGCGGGTTCCGGGTGATACTTAATCCCCCGGCAACCTGCGATAACCTTTCGGCCCTGTGATTCTCGATCCGGAAGGTCCCCTCGTTGTGACTCACCAGCAATTGTCCTTCGATCACGTCACAACTCCACGCCTGCCCCTGGGTTCCCGGGACGATCCTGAATGGGTCATCTTCCTTTTCCAATCCCCTGTAAAATACTCCCTGGTTGGTGGAAAGATAGATCTCATCCCGGAAGATGGCTGCAGCATAGATGGCTCCGGCCTCGGGTACCTCATACCGGTCGTAGGAGGGATCCACTCCGAATGAGATATAATCAATACCCTGGTCCAGCGATACCCAGATATCATTGTCCTGGTCACAATGAATGCCCAGCACCGTGTTGTTCTGCAATCCTGCTGATTTATTGATCCTGACCAGCAACGTTCCCACGCTGTCAAATACCACCACGCCGTCCATCAGACTTCCGGTTACGATATTGCCATTGCCCGAAACGGCTCCCCGGTTCAGCTTGTTTTTTGAAAAATAGTCCCGCCATTCCGGAAGGTAAGGCTCCAGCCTGTTATCCCGGTACATGTAGAGCCCGTCCGAAACGGTTCCGATGAGCATCCCGTCCCCCGGCATGGCGGCACAAAACTGGACAATGTTTTTCTGCACGACCGGGTCTGTCAGAAAAGCGCGGGGAACCGTATCATGCAGCATATACAATCCCCGGCCCGACAGGTGCATGCACAACGAATCGCCGATCCGGCTGACGGATTGAATGAGCGCATCCGGCCGGAACACGCTGAATTCACCCTCGTGGTAAACAAATACGGATGAAAAAGAGTGAAAATAAACCCGGTCCCCGATGATCACCGTGTTCCAGAACTCCTCGTTCTTGCTGAAAAGCTTTTCGGCTTTCGGATTCAGCGATGTATAGACAAGGTCGCCCGTATGGTTCCTTTCCCAGAATCCAAGCTCCCTGTAACCGCTGGTATAAATCCTTCCCCGCCCGCCTATGGCAACCGAACGGATAATGGTTCCGCCCGGGGAAGGGTAAAAACGCCACTCCACCCCGTCAAATTCGAGCAATCCCGTGTTGTTGGCCGCAAAAATATAGCCGGCACTGTCCTTGGTAACGGACCAGTTCTGGGATTCACCACCATAGCTCTGCTTCTCGAAATTCCTGACAATACAGGGTTTATGAACCTGCCCCTGAACATACAACAAGGCCGGAAGCATGAAAAAAACCCATAAAACACTACTACAAATAAGTTTTTTTGACCTCTTCCTATCCTCCATATTTTCAATTTGTTTGAAATTTACAACTTTTAATCATTTGTTTAACAATTCTTTGATGATTCTTACAATCTATGTGATGCGTTATTTATGAGTTGTTCATAACACTACTTTTACCCGGAAGCGTTCATGGTGTAGCTTTTCGTTTGGTCCCGCATGCCTCTTTTCCTGAAATTGTCTTCTGAGCTGTTAACCCAAACTAATCTGCAACTGCCATGAAACAATTATCCCTATTTGTTCTGTTCACCCTTCTGGTCCTGACAGCGGCTGCACAGCAACCCGTTGAGGTGACCGGAACCGTTACCGACACGGAAGGGGCACCCATTCCCGGGGTAACCATCCTGGTCAAGGGGACCCGGCAGGGAGCCATCACCAACCTGGAGGGGTCCTTCCGGATCCAGGTTCCTTCCAACGGGGTTCTCGTGTTCAGCTTTATCGGCTACACCACCCGGGAGATCGAGGTGGGAGGCCAGTCCGTCATCGATGTTCAGATGGCCGGGGAGGCCTTCGACATGGAAGAAGTGGTGGTCATCGGATATGGTACCGCGGCCGTCAGGGATGTGACCGGTACCATCGCCGTGATCAAGGCGGACGAAATCACCAGCCAGCCGGTCCCCAACGTGGCTGAAGCGCTGCAGGGAAAAGTGGCCGGGGTGATGGTCTCCAACAGCGGAGAACCGGGAAAACAACCCACCATCCGGATCAGGGGTGTCGGAACCGTCCGTTCGGACGCGAGCCCCCTCTACGTGGTCGACGATGTGTTCGTGGATGACATCAGCTTCCTCTCTCCCAACCAGATCGAGTCCATCACGGTCCTCAAAGACGCCTCGTCGGCAGCCATTTACGGTGTACGGGCCGCCAACGGGGTGATCATCGTCACTACAAAAAGCGGGAAATACCAGAGCCCCAAATTCATATACAACGGGTATGTGGGGGTACAACAGGTCTCCAACCTCCTGGAACTGGCCAACAAGGACCAGTATATTTCACTGGTGAACGAGAAGATCGCCGTTGGCGAGGACCGCGGAACCTCCTCCACGCCTTTTGACCCGGCAGCGTATACGGACGATACCAACTGGTTCGATGAAGTATTGCAGCCTGCCATGATCCAGAACCACAACCTCGGGATTACCGGCGGAACCGAAACCTCCAACTACTACTTCGGACTTGGGATCACAAGCCAGGAAGGGCTGGTGAAAGGGAACGATTTTACCAGGGTGAACCTGAGGGGTACCTCCGATATCAGTGTCAAACGGTGGCTGAAGGCCGGCTACGGAATTACCATCAGCGGGTCCAAAGCGAACAATCCGGCCGATGTCCTGGGACAATCCTACATTGCACCCCCGGCTTTCAGGCCCATGGTGGACGAGGATACTTACACCGATCCCGTCCTGCTGGGCTTCGGCAACTTCGCCAATCCGGCCGCCACCATCGCCTTCTACGACAACATCAACCAGAAGGTGAATACCCTGGCCAATGTGTATACCGAGATCACACCCGTCGAAGACCTCCGTATCAGGAGCTCATTCACACTGGATGCCGACTACGCCCAGATTCGCGGCTATACACCCTACCACTGGGTATCGGTCAACCAGAACGACACCATCACCTCGCTCTCAAAAGAGTATAAAACCCAGCTGAATTACACATTCGATAATACAGTTACCTATTCAAAAACTGTTGGTGATCACCGGTTTACCCTGATGGGCGGCCTCTCCTTTGTGCAGTTTAAAAACCAGGTCCTTTTTGCATCCACCAAGGGAGTTCCCTATTTCACCGGTTCCACCCTGTACCTGAGCAATGGTTCGAGGGATGAGATTTCGGCGGGAGACATCCTCGAGGATGACCTTGAATGGCCCAGCCTGAAAAGAAGCAACTCCTATTTCGGGAGGTTGTTTTACTCGTTCAGGGACCGATACCTGCTGACCGCCACTTTCAGGCGTGACGGCTCTTCCACTTTCCCGTCGGATGAACGGTGGGGAAATTTCCCGTCGGTGGGGATCGGATGGGTGGTTTCCGGGGAAGACTTCTTCGGGAGTGTTGATTTCATCAGTTTTCTGAAGGTAAAGGCCAGCTGGGGAATGCTGGGCAACAACAACGTGCCTCAGAATGCCTTCCGGGTGGTTGTGGACAACAGGGGTGAATACTCCGTTGTCTATGGGCCCTACGGAAGCACAACCATTTCCCAGGGAGCATCCATCACTTCACTGGTCGAGCCCAAGCTGCGGTGGGAGGTGGTGGAAGAGTTCGATGCAGGCATCGAAGCGCTTGCCTTTCATGATCACCTGAGCATGGATTTCGGGTTTTACCGGCGGATGACCAAGGCTGCCATATTTCCTGTTCCGCTGATCGGGACCGCGGGAACCTCGGGGACCAGTTACCTGGATAACAATGCCGACATCCTCAACATGGGTGTTGAGCTCACCCTGAACTGGAGCAACAGGGTAAGCGACAGGCTCTCCTACCACGTGGGCGGTAACTTCTCATACAACCACAATGAGGTATACCGCCTGGAGCCCGGTACCCTGCCCTTTTACGACGCAGGCGCTTTCAACGGCGAACTGGCCACCTATACCCAGGAAGGACACCCGGTGGGTGAGTTTTATGTGCTGGAGGTGGACGGGGTGTTCCAGAATTTCGACGAGGTAAACAACTACACCGATGCCGAAGGCAACGTGATCATGCCCGATGCCGTGCCCGGCGATTTCCGGTACATAGACCACAACGGAGACGGGGTGATCGATAACCTGGACAGGATCTCCTACGGCAGCTACACGCCCAAAGTAATGTATGCCTTCAACATGGGGATCAATTACTCACGTTTCGATTTTTCGGTTGAGCTCCAGGGAATTAGCGGCAACAAGGTGTACAACACCAAAAGGATCAACAGGTTTGGAAACGAAAATTACGATGCCGATTTTGCCGGGAACCGTTGGCACGGGGAGGGGACCAGCAACACCTACCCGTCAGCCGATGTGGCAGGGGGCATGAACGCGAGGCCCAATACATTCCTGGTTGAATCGGGGGCCTATTTCCGCGTCCGGAACCTTCAGCTGGGGTATACCATACCCGCGAAGCTGACCAGCCGCATCTCCGTGGAATCACTCCGGATATACCTGAGCGCGCAGAATCCTTTCACCACCTTTTCCTACAACGGCTTCACACCGGAGATACCCGGGGGTTCTCCCTCCACCGCGGGGATGGATTACAGTGTTTACCCGCTGTCCAGGATCACCTCTTTCGGAATCAGCCTCAATTTTTAACCGATGAACCCTTCAAAAAAACACAACGCCATGAAAAAATATATCATACCTGTAATCGTTGCCATGGGATTGTTCGGGTCGTGCGAGAAATACCTTGAATTCCCCCCCGAAGGGGACATTCCCACCGAGGAGTTCTTCCAGAGTGCCGAGGATGCCCAGCAGGCTGTCAATGCCATGTACGGATTTATGCGGACCTGGAATTATTCTGCTTTCAACTACCTGATCCTGGGCTCCATTCCCTCCGATGAGATCATCAAGGGGAGCAGTGCGGGCGACGGAAGCTGGGCCAATGACTATGACAATTTCCTGCACACCAAAACCCAGCTGCAGATCCTGGAATTCTGGACGGGACGCTACCAGGCCATTAACCTGTCAAACCAGGTGATCACCAACGTTCCGGACATCGAAATGCCGGGGGCACAGAAAGACCGGATGCTTGCCGAGGCAAAGTTTCTCAGGGCTTTGCACTACTACTACCTGGTGCGCGCCTACGGCGGTGTGCCGCTGATCAAAGAGGTGCCGGCCGGACCGGAAGGGCTGGTGCGGACCACAGCGGAAGAGACCTGGGCGTTCATTGAGAGCGACCTGCGGGCAGCCATTCCCGGTCTCCCTGAAACCATTCCCGCCTCCGAATTCGGGCGGGCCACCCGGTGGGCCGCCAAGGGCCTGCTGGCCAAGGTGCTGATGTACCGCGAGGATTGGGACGGGTGCAAGAAAGTCTCCGATGAGATCATCAACCAGGGACCGTTTGACCTCTATCCCGATTTTTACCAGCTCTTCAGGCCCGAACAGGAGCATTGTGTGGAATCGCTGTTCGAAATTTCATCTTCCCAGTACCCGGGCGAAAACCTTCTCTCCAACAGCCAGTTTTCTGAAACCCAGGCCGTAAGGGGCCAGTTTGGCTGGGGCTGGTTTGCTCCAACGGATGAACTGGCCGATGCTTTCGATGCAGCAGGCGACCAGGTCCGGAAAAAGGTGACCATTCATTACCGGGGTGACGTAACCGAAGACGGAGATACCATTGCCGGAATTGAGGTGATGGAAGGGGTGGATATCCCCCGTTACAACGGGAAAGCCTATGTTCCTTCCCGGTTCGGATGGGTGAGCGGCGCCTATGGAAGCGACCAGAACGTGCGCATCCTCAGGTTTGCCGATATTCTCCTGATCAATGCAGAAGCAGCCTGTCATACGGGCGGCAATGTTGCCACCCCCCTGAACAGGGTGAGGGCCCGTGCGGGACTGGATCCCGTCAGTAATCCAACCCTGGAGGATGTCTGGGAAGAAAGACGCCTCGAACTGGCCGGCGAACAGGACCGCTACTGGGATCTGCTCCGGACAGGCCGTGCCGCAACGGTCCTGGCCAAATACGGTTTCAAAACGGGGAAACACGAATTATACCCCATTCCCCAATCCGAAGTGGACCGGAGCGGAGAGCAGCTGGAACAGAACCCGGGATGGTAGCCTGATGGTTCAGAAATGATCCGGAACAGTGCAGGTATATAAATGAGCATGTTAAGACAACTGAAATATTGGATCCTGATGCTGACCCTGGCGGGCGTGTCGTGCCATTCTGCGGAACGCAAAGGATTAAAGGATAAGAGCCGGGAAGTAGCATCCCTGAGCGATGAACAGCTCCTGGACACCATCCAGCTGAAGACGTTCCGGTATTTCTGGGACGGCGCCGAGCCGGTCTCCGGGTTGGCCCGCGAGCGCTTTCATGCAGACGGGATCTACCCCGAGAAGGATGCGCATATCATTACCTCCGGCGGGTCCGGTTTCGGACTGATGGCCCTGGTGACGGGTATGGAGCGGCGGTTCATCACCCGCGGGGAGGGAATCTCGCGGCTGGAAAGGAACATCGGCTTCCTGGAGCGTTGCGACCGCTTCCATGGTGCATGGCCACACTGGCTCAACGGGGAGACCGGGAAGGTAAAACCTTTCAGTCAGTTCGACGATGGAGGCGACCTGGTGGAAACGGCCTACCTGGTACAGGGCCTTCTTACTGTCAGGTCCTACCTGGACGGCGGGGTTGAGAGGGAAGCCGCTTTGCTGGAGCGCATCACCAGCCTCTGCAACGGGGTGGAGTGGGACTGGTACCAGCGGGGGGGCGAACCCGTGCTCTACTGGCACTGGTCGCCTGTGAACGGATGGAAGATGAACCACCCGGTAAGGGGGTACAACGAGTGCCTGATCACCTACGTGCTGGGTGCCTCCTCCCCCACGCACCCCATCCATCCCGACGCATACCACCTGGGGTGGGCCCACGGGGGAGGCATCAGGGGTGAGAACAGCGCTTACGGACTGCTCCTGGATATGAATCATCATGGCGATACCGCATACGGCGGACCCCTGTTCTGGTCGCACTATTCGTACCTGGGGCTCGATCCCCGGGAGCTGAAGGACGGGTATTCCGATTACTGGCGGCACAACAAAAACCATGTGCTGATTGATTACAATTACTGCGTGGAAAATCCGCACGGGTACAAGGGATATGGAAAAGACTGCTGGGGGCTCTCGGCCGGGTACTCGGTCAATGACCTGGCGCTGGAGGCTGCAGACGGCCACAAGGCTGCTGTGGCAAACAGTGAGCCGGCTTCCTACCGGGCACACAGCCCCGCCAGGGACATCGGGGTTATTTCGCCTTCCGCCGCGCTCTCCTCCTTCCCCTATGCCCCGGAAGAGGCCATGCGGGCAGCCCGGTTTTTCTATGATTCCCTGGGCGCAAAGCTGATGGGTCCCTATGGCTTCTACGATGCATTCAGCCTTGAATACGACTGGTTCCCGCAACGCTACCTGGCCATTGACCAGGGGCCCGTTGTGGTGATGATCGAGAACTACCGCAGCGGGCTGCCCTGGGACCTGTTTATGCGGAATGAAGAGGTGCAGAAGGGATTAAAAATATTGGGATTTGAATTTTGAAAAGGTACAGACTACATAGAGAGCGTGTGAAGTTTTCCATAACGGCGGTGGTTATCACCGGCGCCATCCTGGCCGGGGGCTGTGTTCCCCCGGGTACAGGTGACAGCGGCGATGCTGCACTGGACCGGAAAGTGGATTCGGTGCTGTCGCTGATGACCCTGGAGGAGAAGCTGGGACAGCTGACGCTGTATACAAGCGACTGGGATGTAACGGGGCCCACCATGCGGGAGGACTACCTGGAGGAGATCCGGTCGGGGAGATGCGGGAATATCTTCAATGCACATACCGTGGCCTACAACCGTAAGCTCCAGAGAATCGCCGTGGAGGAGACCCGGCTGGGGATCCCGCTGCTTTTCGGCTATGACGTGGTGCACGGTCACCGCACCATCTTCCCCATTCCCCTGGGAGAAGCCTGCTCGTGGAACCTGGAGCTCATGGAAAAATCGGCCCGGCTGGCTGCCAGGGAGGCTGCCGCATCGGGACTGACGTGGACCTTTGCCCCCGTGGTGGATATCTCGAGGGACCCGCGCTGGGGCAGGGTGAGCGAAGGAAACGGCGAAGACAGCTACCTGGGATCGCTTATCGCCGCGGCACGGGTACGGGGTTTCCAGGGAGAGGACCTGTCGGACCCCTATACCCTGGCTGCATGCATCAAACACTTTGCCGCCTACGGGGCTCCGGTGGCGGGCCGTGACTACAATACGGTGGATATGTCGGAAATTGCCTTCCGGCAGGATTACCTCCCCCCTTACCAGGCCGGGGTAGCGGCCGGGGCAGTAACGGTCATGGCCTCCTTCAACGAACTTTTCGGTGTTCCCGCCTCCGCCAGCCCTTACCTGATGACCCGGATTCTCCGGGAGGAATGGGGCTTCAAAGGCTTTGTGGTGACCGATTACACGGGCATCGATGAACTGCGCCTGCACGGTGTGGCAGCCGGCCGCCGGCAGGCGGGAATTCTGGCCCTGCGTGCGGGGGTGGACATGGACATGCAATCTGCCATTTACATGGAAAACCTGCAGGGGGCACTGGAAGATGGCGGCATCACCCCGGAGGAGACCGACCGGGCGGTAAAAAGGGTGTTGCGCGTCAAGTTTCAGCTGGGGCTCTTCGACGATCCCTACCGCTATCTGGATGACCAGCGGGAAAGCAGCGAGGTGCATTCGAAGGAAATCATGGAGCATGCCCTGCAATCGGCCCGCGAATCGGTGGTCCTGCTCAAAAACGAGGCCTTCAAAGGATCGCCCATTCTGCCCCTGGCATCGCCCCGGCGCATTGCGCTTATAGGCCCGCTGGCCGATAACCAGGTCGACCTGCTGGGGAGCTGGCATGGTGCGGGCGACATCGGCCGGGTGGTCACGCTTCGGACCGGACTTGAGAAGAAATTCCCCGGTGCCACGATCAGCTATGCGCACGGATGTGGATTTGAGGGGGACGACACTTCGGGCTTCGGCGAGGCTTTGCGCCTGGCCCGCAGCTCCGATATGGTGGTGCTGGCCATCGGCGAGAGCCAGGACCGCAGCGGGGAGGCTGCCAGCCGCTCGGAGCCGGGACTCCCCGGGGTCCAGGAGGAACTGGCCCTGGAGCTGGTCAAAACGGGAACCCCGGTGGTGGTCCTGATCATGGCCGAACGTCCCCTGGTATTTCCCCTTCTGAATGAAAAAGCCCCGGCCATTCTCTATGCATGGCACCCGGGTACCCGGGGCGGGGATGCCTTGGCCGAGATCCTGTCGGGCAATTATAATCCTTCCGGGAAGCTGGTGATGTCGATCCCCCGCAGCGTGGGCCAGATCCCCGTGTATTACAACGCCAAACCGACCGGCCGGCCCATGGACCCCGGCAACAAGTTCACCAGCAAGTACCTGGATGTACCCAACTCGCCTCTCTATCCCTTTGGATACGGGCGCTCCTACACCACATTCGACTATGGCCCCATGGAGCTGAGCAGCCAAAGCATGGGGTGGAACGACACCCTGGTGGTGAGGGTAACCGTGCGCAATACAGGTACAAGGGCAGGCGAAGAGGTGGTTCAGCTCTACACGCGTGATGTGGTGGGCAGCCTGACCCGCCCCCTGAAAGAGCTGAAGGGCTTTCAAAAAATATACCTGGAACCCGGCGCATCGAAAGTCCTGCAGTTCAGGCTTGCGGCGGGCGACCTGGCCTTTGTAAACGGGAAGCTGGAACGGATGGCCGAAGCGGGCGAGTTCCGGGTAATGGTGGGTCCCGACTCAGAACAGCTGATGGAAATGACATTTACACTGAACGAATGAGACACATGAGATATACCCTGATCCTGATCCTGGCTGCTGCGGCCCTGAGCCTGAACGGCCAGTCAACCCTCTATTTCCAGGACAGTCCCGACAATGAATTTTACGACTTCAGCTGGATGGAGCTGACCGCCCCCAGCGAGCTGGAGCGGACGGGGAATGAACTCCGGAGGTTCCCGGTGGAATCGGTCATCGCCCCGCAGCAGGGTGTCAACTCGCTCCGGCTGAACTGGCGCTCCATGGCAGGAGGCAGCTGGCTTGCCATTGCCGCGGGTACTTCCTGGACAGCCCATGATATCAGCGATACGGATACCCTGGTATTCTGGCTGCAGAGCACCGGAGGCATCGCTTCGGCCAACCTGCCCCGGGTGTTTATGGAGGATGTAAGCAATACCAAAAGCATCTTCCTTTCCCTGTCCGGCTACCAGGCAGACCTGGCTGCAGGGGTATGGACACGGGTAACGATCCCCATGTCGGATTTCCTGGACTCGGGCGACGGGGTGGATTACAGCCAGATCAAGACCATCGGTTTTGGACAGGGCCTAAGCGACGGGGCAGCGCACACCCTGCTGGTTGATAACATGCGGGTAAACAAGGGTGACGGGATCGCCACACCGGTTTCTCCCCCTGCCAATCCAACCGCAGAGGGCTATGAATATCATGTGGAACTGGGCTGGGATGCCAGTCCCGAACCGGATGTCAGTGCTTACCAGGTGGAACGTTCCACCGATGGCGGGTCGGGCTATACCACCGTGGCCCTGGTGGATGCGGACCGGTCCTTTTATGTGGACTGGGTGAAATCGCTTGGAACTTCCACGGATATTTCCTACAGGATCAGGGCGCTGAACGGAGCCGGTGATCCTTCCGGTCCCTCGGATACTGTCAGTGCCTCCACCCGGACCATGAGCGATGAGGAGTTGCTGGATATGGTGGAGAAATATACTTTCCGCTACTTCTGGGACCATGCCCATGAAGCATCGGGCGCCACCCGGGAACGCGCCGGCTCAGGGAACATCGTCACCTCGGGAGGAAGCGGCTTCGGGCTCATGGCCATTGTGGTGGGAATCGAGCGGGGATACATCACCCGCGCCGAGGGGGTTGAAAGGATGCTGAAGGTCCTGGCTTTCCTGGAATCGGCCGACCGCTTCCACGGTGCCTGGTCGCACTGGATCAACGGGAACACCGGCGAAAGAATTCCTTTCAGCACCAGGGACAACGGGGGTGATATCGTGGAGACCTCCTATGTGGCGGCGGGACTGCTCACCATACGGCAGTATTTCACCCTGGCCACGCCTGATGAACAAATGATCGTTCAGAAGGCCACAACACTGTGGGAGGGGATCGAATGGGACTGGTACCGGAAGAATGACTCTCCGTCGATCTACTGGCACTGGTCGCCCGAGTACAACTGGGACATGAACATGACCGTTTCGGGCTGGAACGAGGCCGCCATTGTCTACCTCTGTGCCATCGCTTCACCCACCCACGGGGTTCCGGCCAGCCTGTGGAACACGGGTTGGGCGCAAAGCCCCAACTACACCAACGGGTATAATTATTATGGGCACACCCTCTACCTGGGCAACGGATCAAGCTATGGCGGACCCCTTTTCTTCGCTCATTACTCTTTTGTGGGCTTCGATCCGAGGGACAAGGCCGATCAGTATACCAACTACTTTGACCAGAACCGCAACCACTCGCTGATCCAGCAGGCCTATTGCAAAAGCAATCCCAAAAACCATGACGGCTACAGCGAGTTTTGCTGGGGGATCACCGCCAGTGACGACCCCGACGGCTACCTGGCGCACGAGCCCAATACCGACCGGGATAACGGGACCATCACCCCCACCGCGGCACTCTCTTCCTTCCCCTATACCCCCGATGAATCCATGCTTGCCCTGAAACACTTCTACCGCGAGCTGGGTGAGGAGACCTGGGGATGGATGGGCTTTTACGATGCCTTCAACCAGAAACGCGACTGGTGGGCGCGCTCTTACCTGGCCATCGACCAGGGACCCGTCATCCTGATGATCGAAAACCACCGGACGGCCCTGTTGTGGGACCTGTTCATGGCCAATCCCGAGATTCAGCCCATGATGGATGCCATCGGGTTTTATACCGCACCCAACTCCGTGGCAAAGGCCGGGGAAAACCAGGCCATCAGTGTCTTTCCCAATCCGGCCCCGGGTGCCTTTCTCTTATCCTTTTCTACCAGCAACAGGGCGGATGTGCTGGTGGAGCTCTATTCTTCTACCGGGGAAAAAATCCGGACCCTTCTCAGCGACGAGGCGTTGCCTCCCGGGGAGCACCATCTCTCCCTGAACGGGGAAACTCTGAGCCCCGGTCTCTACTTCATCAGGCTTCTCAACCATAATAAAGAAGCCGGATATACCAAATTGATTATTTATTAACCAAAAATTTCAAAATGATGAAAACAACTTTTACACTATTGCTCTTAGCGGTCTTCGCCCTCGGGGCGAATGCCCAAACACTCACACTGCCGGAGGGTTTTGAATCGCCGGAGGCGGATACCGCCTGGCACCAGTTTGCCAATTCGGGTGATGCACCGGAGAACATGTTCCTGGTTGAAAACCCGGTAATTGACGGGATCAACCCTTCTGAGACCTGCCTGCAACTCAACGTGCTCGAGACGGCCGATCCCTGGGTCGGAGCCTGGGCCGAAGCATACGGCGAAATCTCGATTTCCGCCGACCGGTACATGCTGGAGATGATGGTCCTCAAGGACGTGATCTCCAACTGTGCCATGAAACTGGAGGCCGGGGACGGACCCAACACCGAACTGAAGATACCCAATACCCTGATCGACGAGTGGGAGTTGCTTACCTTCGACCTGAGCGCTGCCATGGGCTATACCTATCCAAGGCTGGTAATTTTTCCCGATTTCCCGGATACCCGTGAAACGGGTTCAACCTGCCTGATCGACAACATTCATTTTGCATTCCCCGTTTCGGTGGAGGACCAGCGACTGGCAGGCATCAGCATCTATCCGAACCCGGCAGCAGAACGGATGACCATCCGCTATCCGGATATGGAGGGTGCCCTGATCTCCAATGTACTTGGACAAACGGTCAAATCGCTCACCTTTCAGCAATCTTCCCTGGAGCACATCGATCTTGCTGACCTGGAGCCCGGGCTCTATTTCATAACCGTTGAGAGCGCCGGAAAAACGGTAAGTTCGAAATTCATCAGGGAATAAAGGATTCCTGCGTTTTTTAACGATAGTAAAAGAGGGTTTCCCAAAAGGGTGACCCTCTTCTGTTTTCAGCTTGTTTTCCTGTTATAACAAGGTGTCATCAATCTCAGATACATTATCTGGTGGCATCCCCCTATGTATTGATTTTACATACGGTTTAGGAAATCAGAGAATAAAAACCGTTCAATCAAGAGATGGATCCATGGAACAGGTTAAATGGTTTAACGGGGATTATGAAGAGGACTCTACTTCAACAGGGTTGAAAAAGTATCATTATATAAGTGGGGGAAATGGTCTAACGGCTATCTTTGTGAAAGATGGATCTGCAAGCGATTCAATGTATCATGTGTTCTCCGATCACCTGGGTTCTTTGATAACTATTGTAAACGCCTCCACAAATTCAGTTGAAAATTACAGCTTCAATGCCTGGGGTATTCCTCGAGATCCTGACAACTGGGATCAGCCTTTCACAGGGAGTCTATTTGCCGGAAGAGGGTATACCGGGCATGAGCATCTGACTGACTTCAACCTGATCAACATGAATGGACGGATATATGATCCTGTCCTTGGTAGATTCTTGAGTCCAGATCCATATGTTCAACTTACGGGATATCCCAATAATTTCAACAGGTATACCTATTGCCTCAATAACCCACTCATCTACGTTGATCCCTATGGCGAAGCATGGTGGCACTGGTTAATAGGAGATATTCTTACCGGTGGTTTAATCTCGTCTACTGCTGCAATTACTGCCACTCAATTGACAGTTGATCTACTAACCTATCATGCTACAGCAACAGGCATTGCACAAGGTATTAAATCTTTAGTCGTTCCTTTGGGCTATACAGTTCAATATTTTAATGTTCTTTTCAACGATAACTATTACGAGGCAAATAGCAAGTTTCAACAAGCCATGGATATTGATTTAGGACTTTTTCAAACAGATCCTAACAGAAGTGATGGAGAACAAGCGTGGCAACTGTTTTCACGATTTACCTGGGAACATCTTCAAACTGAATTAGGGCGAACCTATACTCATGCTAGAAACATGTTTGGCCATGTCGACCGGGTTGATTATTTCGGGGGAGCAACCTTCTCTACAAGAGAAAATCAGTCTGGACGAAATGGGATATCAATTGGGAATTACATTAATATCAATACGGACGATGAGATTGAAGGAGAATTTGAGAATCATGTGATCTCTGATCCTCTCTATATGCATGAATATGGACATACATTTGATAGCCGGTCTTTTGGTATGTCATATTTATTTTTATAGGGTTACCCAGCCTGATAAGTGCCAGTAATTCAGGACCTGTAGCTGGAGAGCCCTATTACATAACTTCCCATATACTAAAGTGGTATGAACTAAATGCGAATCGGAATGCGGCTGATTATTTTGAAGAGTATTATGGCATAGACTGGACAAAATTTAAAAGATATCCTACTACCCGTTAATCCATCTAACATGAAACGATATATGTTTAAATTGCTTATTTTCTTCTTATTTCCAGTTATAGTCTTTCTGTGCGATTGTTGTTTAGAAAAGGACTATCCTTTATATTTAGAAAACAATACTACCTTTTCGACAAGCTGGTATCTTGCTTTAGGGGGTGAAAAGGGTACAGAGTATCCAGATACTACTTTACCTCAAACAGATGAGTATGTCATATACGATGTTTTACCAAAATCAACCCATATTGCGGGCAGCGGAAATAAATGGGAAGATGTTTATTCAATGCTTCCCAAGGATACAATTTCTGTTTTTGTCTTCATTACGGATACATTGAATAAGTATTCTTGGGAAGAAGTAAGAAATGGTTATAAGGTTCTCAAACGTTATGACCTAAGCTATGATGATCTTGAGCGAATGGATTGGACTATAACCTATCCATAAAGTATAAGAGTCAATACATTGTGTTGCGTTCTTTGAAAGGGATACAATTGGGGTACTTTGAAGTATTGGTGGTGATTTTGCTTTACTGGTATAGACATGGTATCGCAAAATGCGACACCTGGATAGAAAACCATAAATGGAGATTAATCGTTAAATTTGTATAACTAATGAAAGCAATCATGAATCTACAGGCAAAAAAACTGGAGCTGGTCCAAATGATCCTGAATACCGAAAAACCTTCCGTACTGGCGAAGGTAGAGGCGGTATTTAAAAAAGAGAAAGGAGCCGACTGGTGGGATGAGATCAGTGACGCTGAAAGGACAGCTATCGAAGAAGGTCTTGCCGAGGCGGATCGTGGCGAGCTGATACCCCATGAGGAAGTGATGGAAAAGGTCCGGGCAAAATACAAGCTGGACTAATGGAGATCCTCTGGACACCCACAGCCAGACGTACATATTTTAAGGTCCTTGAACACCTGGAAAAAGTCTGGACAGAAAAAGAAATCCAAAACTTCATAAGCGAGGTTGATCATCTGCTGGAACAGATCAAGCAAAACCCTGAGATGTTCGAGGAATCCAGGAAAAAGAAGAACATCAGAAAGGGTTTAGTCACCAAGCAGAATACACTGTACTACCGGGTAAGGCCGAGAAAAAAGGAACTTCAATTGATTGTATTCTGGGACAACCGGCAGGATCCAGGAAAGTTGCCCTACTAGGAGATCCTTCCCCACAAAACAAAATCCCCGCCTCTCACTTCGCTTAAGGCTCGCCCGGTCTTTTATTTTGTTCCGCACCCCGCCCTTCTGGCGCTTTGCCTCGCCTGCCCTGGTTGCAGCACATTGTAAAGCCACACAGGCTAACGCCGGAACCAAATACTTTACAAAGAGCTGCAAGCCTTCCTGCCGGCAAAGGCGCCCCCAAGCTATGTTGACATAACAGCTTCTTATAGGGCCACGTATCAATCTACCCGCTTCTACAAGAAACACAATGGCCTAAGATCCAAAGAAAACACTGCTAACCCCCAGCCCGTGCCCTATAAGGCTATTATGCTAAATAGCCAGTGAAGCCAGTGCGCTAGAAACCTACGATGTATCCTGTATAAAAACTGCAACCACCAATCTCAGAAACGCCTTAAAACCGGATCCGGCAAGATAAGCCAGCTCCTCCCACAGTCAAGGTCAAGCCCTGAAGGGTCCCCTGGCGGGGAACCTTGACACTTGCCCTCCCACGGCTTGAACAGGTGCCTAATCCATTGTTAAGGCTGGTTATGTTCCAAGGCACAGATGTTCAACTACCGGTGAAGGGTGTGGAATGTGCCAGAAACTGCGGGGGACAAGCTCACTCCTGTTATTTTCTTTTCAACTGAAAATCACTCAACTGAAAAGAAAAAATTTAACTTTAAGCTGATGTTCAGCGAATCCCAGTACTCCTCTTCTGAACCGCAGCAATACGATTATTTTGTAATGCAGGAACCTGTCTTTGAAGAAAAGATAGAGGAGCCTGTATACTTGCATGTATACGAAGAAAACGGGGTTCTATATTGCGCATGTACGACCTCAGAGGGGCTTTACTGGTACACTTATGCCCTCAATAACCCACTCATCTATACCGATCCCACAGGTGAAAAATGGTGGCACTGGGCATTGGCTGCCATGGGACTGGGGATTATTCCTCCTGGAACAGTAGAAACCATTGTTGCAACAAATATTGCAGATGCTTCAATCGCTGGAACATTTGGTTTTGTTACTGGATTATCCAATAGAAATGGACTTCAAGGTGGATTTGACGAAGCATCCAAACGGATGAATGATTCCTGGAATATTTCTAAAGGTTTATTTCAAGTAGACGAGAATCTCGGAGGGGATTTCAGCCAGTTCATACAAGTTGTTTCAAGGTTTACTTGGCAAAACCCACAAACGAGCTTAGGGTACTCTAGTTCGCAAATACACGGCTTCTTAGGAGGTATAAAAAGCGTCTCATATTACGGTGGAGCCACAGCTATTGAATCATACACTAATGATTATTTTGGGATAACACTTGGTAGTTATATTATTGGATCTGATGGATTGATCGCTGATCCTAATAATAGTCTGTTCCAACATGAATTTGGTCATTATCTTCAAAGTCAGACCTCTGGCTTATTCTACTTATCAAAATATGGCATCCCGAGTGCGACAAGCAAAGAGGGGACTGCTCATAGTCTACATCCAACAGAGCAAGATGCTAATATTAGAGCATTTTCTTACTTCAATAAGTACATTCCTGGTTATTCTGGCTGGGATTTTTCAAGCGGGTATGGTAATCCTATAACAGGTTATAATAGACGATTAGGATTCAATGATCCTGCAAATCAAGCTGTACTAGATGTTGGACGACTTAGATTAAGCTGGTATGATTATTTACTCGGTCCAAATATTCTGTTGTCTGGGATTTTGGATGCTATCATACAAAACCATCAGTACTAACAAAAAGTGATAAAATGAGATTATTATATGTTCTTGCAGCCTTCTTGGCGATTAGTCAGTCGTGTGGTAATGAAGAAGATGATTGCCATAAAACAATTACATTCCTCAATCAAACAGAAACATCGTTGTATGTGACATCTTCTACAGAGTACCCAGATACTTTAAGCTTCACGATCCAACCAAATCCTATATTAAATCCGAATTTCACGAAAGTTCAGCCCCACGAGACTAATAATAATGTTTTGGGTGGTAGGGATTGTATTGAGATAATATACAAAGATCTAATTGCTTCTGACACATTTATGGTTTATGTGTTTGACACACAGACATTAGAGTCAACACCTTGGGATACAGTGATTTCTCAACACCTAATATTAAAAAGGTATGATCTTAGTTTAGATGACCTTGACAGGCTGGACTGGACAATAACATACCCATAGCGAAAAGTCTCGGAATCCTCTGGGGCTTTTTTATACCGCTTTATCTACCTGATTGAAAGAGAAGCTTTGAATCTCTGTCTGATGTTGTGCATGTTCAATGGTCATTGAGACCATGACACCGTTTTTGTCCATCTCCACCAGAACGTTTTCGTTCAGATCTTGGGTAAGGGCAATCTCATTGTCGTTGAAATTAACCAGTAGCGTATCGGTATCTTTGAAGTAAGTAATCTTCATATCAGTCTTTTTTGTAATCCCTGTCAAAGAAAGCGTTGTGTATCGTTTGATGGTCTTCCAGTACCACGACGCGTAAATACTTATCGACTTCTTTAATATATCCCCACAATCTTTTTCTTCCGTCGGACTGAATTACCTGATGTTCGGGGAACCGGTACACCTGTTCAATCCACTCCATTTTAATATTCTCTCTGTCGGGCCGTTGCCTGGTATGCAGAAAATAATTTGTAAACTTTAATTTCTGCATGGGTTGTCAGGCCGAATACGCCTGTCTTGTTTTGGCATCCCGGATATATGTATCCATCAAATCAAAGAGGGTCTTCTTTTTGTCTTCTTCGAGCAGTTCCAGATCTTGTATCCTCTGCACTGTTTTTTTATCAAAATGGGCATTAATGCCTTCTCCCACCAGATAATCCAGAGAAACGCCGAAGGTATCTGCAATTTTCTTTGCTGCTTTGATCGAAGGGACGGCTTCGTTACGTTCGTATTTACCGACCATCTCGCGGGATATGACGCTTTTTACGGAAATATTAGGCATAAATAAAGCTGATATTACTTGAAGTATTTGTAAATATAGTATAGTTTTTCTGTACTTGTGTTCATAAGAATGATATTTAGACGCCGTAGTCGCTTCTTGTCTTTACATTCCTTATCAATGCATTCAGGGTAGGATGTGTTTTGTTATAAAATTAGGCTATACGTCAATTATTAACAAATCGTTGGCGATTTGGTCAATCTTGAGGCTGCGTCACAGGTCTTGATGGCATCTGCTTCCTCCTGGATATCCCCATGAGGAACAGGGTGTCCCGAAAGGCTTACCTTCTTCTTCTTTCTAAGGGATGCTTGTTTGAGGCGCCCTCTCTTTTTTTTTGTACTTTTCGGGTATAACCCCATAGAAATAACATTAAAACATCTGCACAATGGAAAAATTCCAGGAAATTCTCGAAAGAATGTATGCCCTGTTTATCCGCTATGGCATGAAATTCGTCCTTGCGCTGGTGGTCCTGATCGTTGGTCTGATCGTGATCAGGTGGATCACCAGGGCCATGGTACGCCTCATGAAAAAATCAAATGTAAATGCATCACTGATCCCGTTCCTGAGGTCGATGACCAACATCCTGCTGAAGGTGATGCTGGTGATCAGTGTCATGGGCATGGTGGGGATCCAGATGACCTCCTTTATAGCCGTGCTCGGTGCTGCCGGTCTGGCCGTCGGCCTGGCCCTGCAGGGCACCCTCCAGAACTTCGCCGGGGGCGTGATGATCCTGCTGTTCAAGCCCTACGAGGTGGGCCATTTCATCGAAGCACAGGGCTTTATGGGAACCGTGATGGAGATCCAGATCTTTACCACCATTCTGACAACTCCCGACAACCGGAAGGTAATTATCCCCAATTCTCCCCTGGCCACCGGCTCGATCACCAATTTCTCGGCCATGCCTACGCGCCGGATCGATTTCTCTTTCGGGATCAGTTACTCCGACGACATTGATAAGGCCAAGAAAATCCTTCTGGAGATGGCGCAAAAAGACGGGCGGGTACTGAAAGAGGAGAATCCTCCCGAGGTGATGGTGGAGGCGCTGGGCGACAGCTCCGTGAACCTGAAGCTGAGGACCTGGGTGAAGTCGGAAGATTACTGGGGCCTGTTTTTCGATATCACCGAAGGCGTCAAGAAGAATTTCGACGCAGCCGGGATCTCCATCCCCTTCCCCCAGCAGGACGTTCACCTCTACAATCACAAGGGGTAGGAGTCGATTTCTGCTATCCCTTATTCTCCCAGTTGTCCCTCAGGGTCACCGTGCGGTTGAATACCAGCTTTCCGGGACTTGAGTCGGGATCCACATTGAAATAGCCCAGCCGCTGGAACTGGAACTGTTCCAAAGGTTTGGCTTTCTTTAAGGAGGGCTCCACGTAAGCAGTGATCACCTTCAGGGAGTCCGGATTCAGGAAATCCACCGGGGATTTGTCTTTGTGGCCCGCGGGGTCGGGGTCGGTGAAAAGCCGGTCGTACAACCTTACCTCGGCCTCCACCGCATGCCGGGCCGATACCCAGTGGAGGGTTCCCTTCACCTTCCGGTCCGCCTCCGGCCCGCCGCTGCGGGAGGCTTCGTCATAGATGCAATGAATCTCCATGATCTCCCCCTTCTCATTCTTCCTGACACCCTGGCACTGGATGATGTAGGCCGACTTGAGCCTCACCTCGCGTCCCGGGCCCAGGCGGAAGAATTTCCTGGGGGGGTCTTCCATGAAGTCCTCCCGCTCAATATAGATCTCCCTGGAGAACGGAATGGTGCGGCTGCCCATGGACGGATCCTCCGGGTTGTTGATGGTCTCCATCTCCTCGCACAGGTCTTTCGGGTAGTTGGTGATAATCACCTTCAGGGGATTCAGAACCGCCATTACCCTGGGGGCCTTTTTGTTCAGGTCTTCCCTGACGGCAAATTCCAGCAGTCCCACATCGTTCTGGGCCATCACCTTGGTATAGCCGATGCTGTCATTGAAGTTCCGGATCGATTCGGGGGTGTAACCCCTTCTTCGCATCCCGCTCAGGGTGGGCATCCGCGGATCATCCCAGCCCTTCACATGCCCCTCTTTGACCAGGTTGAGCAATACCCGTTTGCTGAGTACGGTATAGGTCAGGTTCAGCCGGTTGAATTCGGTTTGCCGGGGCCTGTAATCGTTCTCCCTGAGGTGTTCCACAAGCCAGTCATACAACGGTCGGTGTACCTCGAACTCCAGGGTGCAGAGCGAATGGGTAACCCCTTCGAAATAGTCGCACTGCCCGTGGGCGAAATCATACATGGGATAGACCTTCCAGGTGTCGCCGGTGCGGTGGTGCGGGTGAAAGATGATCCGGTAGATCACCGGGTCGCGCATGTGCATGTTGGGGGAGGCCATATCGATCCTGGCCCTGAGCACCCGGGACCCCTCGGGGAACTCCCCGGCATTCATGCGCTCAAACAGGTCCAGGTTCTCTTCCACCGGGCGGTTTCTGAACGGACTGGGGGTTCCCGGTACGGTGGGGCTTCCTTTCTGACTGGCGATCTCCTCCGAGGACTGGTCATCCACATAGGCCAGCCCTTTGCGGATCAGCGCCCTGGCAAATTCAAAGAGCCTTCCAAAATAGTCGGATGCATAATACTCCCTGTCTTCCCAGTCAAATCCCAGCCAGCGGATGTCCTCCTTGATGGAGTCCACATACTCCACATCCTCTTTGGTGGGATTGGTATCGTCGAAGCGGAGGTTGCACTTCCCGCCGTATTTTTCAGCAATCCCGAAGTCCATGCAAATGGCCTTCCCGTGCCCTATGTGCAGGTAACCGTTGGGCTCGGGCGGGAAGCGTGTATGGATCCTTCCCTGGTCCCTTCCGGTACGCAGGTCTTCTTCCACGATGGCCTCGATAAAATTGAGGCTTTTCTTTTCGCTGGACACTTGGTTTTTCTCGGTCATTGTCATGTTTTAAAAGGCGTCACAAAATTAGTAAATTTGTAAAGGCAAATACACATTCATCCGGGGCATCCGCATATGGGCAAAATCATTATCGAAGAGATGGAATTCTACGCATTCCACGGCCACTACCAGGAAGAACAGATCGTGGGCAACAGGTTCCTGGTGGACCTGGAGCTGGAAACCAACATGGCGGCACCGGCTGAGTCCGACCGGCTGGAGGACGCCGTGAACTACCAGAAAGCCTACCAGCTCATCAAAAATGAGATGCGGCGGAAAAAGTCAAACCTTCTGGAAAATATTGGCAAGCGGATCCTCGATGCACTGTTTGCCGAGATGGAGGGGATCGAAAAGGCCACGGTACGGGTCCGTAAGATGCACCCTCCCATGGGCGGCTCCATCCGCTCTGTTGGTGTAACCATGAGCCGTAGCCATGCGTGAAAAGATATGCCCGAGGTGCGGGGCCAAATTCAGGTGCGAGGGGGACAGGGACTGCTGGTGCGAAAAGGTGCAGATCCACAAGGTGCAGATGCTGGAGATTTTAGGGCTCTATACAGACTGCATCTGTCCCGAATGTATGAAGCTGTATACAGCCCGTGAGTAAGAAAACCTGTGTCTTCTACTGGTACAGGTAGGTATATTTGATAATGCGTGTATGGGTGCTTCCCAGCTTTTCGTAAATGGTTTCCGGATATTCCCGGGCATTGTAGCGGATGTCGTACTGATATTCCGTATTGCCAAACCCGGAGGATTTGGTCAGCTGGTTGTTCACAAAGGATTCCCCGCTAAAATAGGTCCGGAGCCCTGAGAAAGGATGGTTGCCCGAATCGTAGGTCATCTGCACGGTCTCGGTTTTCCCGTCCTCTTCATAGGAGATGGTGCTGCTCAGGATGTTCCCCAGGTCGTCATACCCGTATTCCGTTGATGAGATCATCCTCTCACTGCCTCCTTCAACAGCCATCCCGTAACGGAGCTCGCGGACAATCAGGCTGCCCTCATATTCCAGGTCAATGTGTCCCGTATAGGCCGAGTCGACGGGTTCCAGGTAGGTATAATCCAAATTCTTTTTCACCAGGATCACTTTGGAGACCAGGGCGCCGTCGTATTCAAACCACATCTCATCCTGCACCTTCTCCTTCACCTTCATCTGGCGCACCACCACCAGCTCCGCTGCCTCATTGTATTCAAAGGAATGGGTCTGGTGGTTGCTCCAGGTAATGTGGTCCAGCTGACCGGTCCCGGGCAGGTAATAATAATCGGCAATGATCTTGGTGGTATTGGAGCCCTGTACAATCGTGGCAGACATATTCTGCGGAAGACATACGATGGCCTCCTCTTCCTGGAAAGTTTCGCATGAGCAGAGAAGGAGAAGGATAAAAAACGGAATGAGAACGCGGACTGGATTCATTGTATACTTCTTTAGGGTCATCTTACAGGTGTGAAACCTTAAGCATGTACGGGAAGTCCCCTCCCGGGTTTACCTTATTCCACCGGGGGAATGAATCGCTTGACGAACGGAACCGCTGGCTGTATTAAAATTCGAGGGTGACCAGCACCGGCAGGTGGTCGGAAAAGAAGGCGCGGTCGCGGGAATCGGTGAGCGCCCCGTAGCGCTGAACCCTTACCCCGTCCGAAACAAACACATAATCGATCCGGAGTTTGGGCGGATCATCATAGGTGAATCCATGGAAAGTGGCCACCGAACCATGGGGCGGCAGCCGGCTGACCTCAAAGGCATCATGAAGAATTTCCCGGATCAGCCCGATGGGCTCCGATTCGGGGGGAAGGTTGAAATCGCCGCAGAGCACCACCGCCCCTTCCCCGCCTGTGATCTCCCCTATTTTTTGCAGGATCAGCGATGCGGAATTTTTCCGGGCTTCCACGCCCTCGTTATCAAAATGGGTGTTGAACACATGCAGGATCCTTCCTCCCGAAAGCTCCTCCAGTTTTACCCAGGAGCAGACCCTCCTGTAGGCCGCATCCCATCCATAGCTGGGCTCCCCGGGTGTTTCGGAGAGCCAGAAAGTCCCCCCGTCCAGTTTTTTGAACCGCAGGTGATTGTAAAATACGGCCGAGAACTCCCCCGCCCGCTTCCCGTCATCCCGTCCAATCCCTTCAAAGGAAAAAACGGGGAATGCTGCCGCCAGGTCATCCACCTGGTCCGGCAGTGCTTCCTGAACGCAGAAAATATCGGCCCGGTGAAAGCGGAGCAGACTGATCACACCGGCTTTCCGGTGGGGCCAGGCATGTTCCCCGTCCACCGGGATATTCAGCCTGATGTTATAGGTGATCAGTTCCACCGGCTCGCCGGCCAAGGCTCCAACGGCCAGCAAGCATACAAACACTGTAAATATTTTCCTCATCTTTATTCCCTTTATGTTTTACCTTTTTCCTAACCATCGCTTGCGAAGCAAGCTACTATCCCAATAACGTTCGCTTTGCGAACCCCTTTCTGCCAGCATTTGCTGGCAACTACACCGGCATGTCCAGCCAGAAGTACCTTCCCAGTCCCACCCCGAACAAAATAATCCCCATGACCCCGTGCAGCGCGGCTGTAAAAAGCACACTGCGGGTTTGCCTGTACACCTGTGCAAAATAGATGCCGCCTGTAAAGGTAAGAATGATGGAGACCGGATCATAGTATACAATGTGCAAAAATGAGAAGGTGATCCCCGATGCCAGGATGGTGGGCCAGCCGGATCCGAACAGCTTCCCGTAGCGCCTGAATAGAAAGGTGCGGTAGATCACCTCCTGTCCGTAGGCTGAGAAGACCGGGTAAAAAAGACACATGGCCAGGTAGATCCATGGATGGGCCCGGGGCAGGTCGAAGAGATGTTCCCTTTCAAAAATGAGGACATAGCCCAGCATCAGCAAAAGCGTGATGAGTGCGATGATCCCGTTTTTTACCATGGTGCGGCGTGAGATACCCCACCGCGTCAGCTCCTTCCACTGGAAATCGGTGGTGCGCCGCAGCACAATGAAAATAAATGCCAGTACCGGCAGGATGATCATGCTGGGATGGATGAAGCCCTTGTCCAGGTATATGAGCAAGGGGATCCCGAAAAAGAGGATTACAAACTCAAGGATCCGGATCAGCTTTCTACCCATCGGTGAGGAATGTCTCATTTTAAAGATAAGCCAAAGTTTCTTAACTTGTTTGGCATACACCGGACAAGACATGTATACCTACGAGCGATACAATTTCAGGATCATCACCCTTCTGCTCGGAATCATGGTCATCGCTTTCCTGGCTTACAATGAATACATTGGCGCCATCATCTCCCTGGCCCTGGGGGCGCTGCTTACCTGGTCCTACACAGGGATCCGCATTGACGGGGTCAGACAGCGCTTCATCAGGTACGACCGTTTTGTAAAATTCCGCATCGGCCGGTGGGAGAAGCTTCCCAAACCCAGCTATGTGACCCTGGTGCGGATCAACCTTTCGAGCGAGCGAAACCAGTTCAATCCCATGATTTTGCCCGAGGCAGGGAAAGCGGCCAAAGTCTTCAAGGTCAACCTGGTGGTGGAGGGCGACATGCGGTTTATTACCGTTTGCCGCGGATCCCTTGAAAAAATGAAGGAGGAAGCGCTCAAACTGGGACGGGAACTGGGGGTCAGGGTCCTGGATTATACCACCCATGACAAGCACTGGATCCTGTAAACCGGCTGTGCATGATCAACAGGGAAATCACATTTACCATATCTGCCCGGGGAAAAAAAGAGCATCTGCCCATCGGGGAATTCCTGGAAACCCATTTCTCCACCATCCCTTTAAGGCAGGTGGACAGTGTGTTCGGATTCCTTGAACCATCAACCCTCTACAGCGGAAGACCCTTTCTGGCCAGGCAGCTGTCCGAAGCTGATACGGCCTGGATGTATGAAAACAGTATCGGGGTCCGCATCCCCTGTACCAATCACCTGGTATCCGGGGAGGAATACAGGCAGCACATCCCCTTTTTTGAAAAATATGAGCGAAAAGGGAACTCTGTCATCTGTACCGATGACAAGCTGGCCCGGTGGATCAGGCGGGACTTTCCGGGTTACCAGATCGAAGCCAGCATTCTCAAAGAGACCGATACCCATGAAAAGATCGACAGGGCCCTGGATCTGTACGATACGGTAATCCTGCCCATGAACCTGAACCAAAAAACCGGTTTCCTTGCTTCCATCGCTCAAAAAGAGCGTATCACCCTGTTCGGGAATGCAGGCTGCGCACTGACCTGCCCCGACAGGATCTGCTACTGGAAGATCTCGGAAACCAACAAGAAACTGGCCGCCTATCAACCCCTCCGGAGATACCTGACCTTTATGCTTCAGCTGGGTATTACTTCCGACTGGTGTTCCAACAGACTGCATCCGCGTAAATTGAAGGGGATGGTCGACTTTGACCTGGATCACCTCTATGGCCTGGGTTTTAAACGGTTCAAAATGCTCCGTGAACGACGGCAGCTGCAAACCGGCCACTAAAAAAAATCCCGAAATACCTGACATTCTCAATATAATAGTATTACATTTGTATTATTCATCTTGTTTAATACTAATTGTATATTATGAAAGAGAATGAACAATTGAAGGAAGAGCTGCTGGCAGCGTGGGAGGAGACCTATAAAAAAGGCCAGCTGACCCTCTGGATCTTTCTCTCGCTGAAAGAGGGTCCCAAGTATGTGACCGGGCTTCAGGAATCCATCGACCGTTTTTCAAAGGGGACCATCAGGGCGGAGGAACAAAGCCTCTACCGGACCCTGCGCAAGTTCTATCACCTGAAAATGGTCGATTTCAGTACGGGAAAAGGGTACAAGGGACCGGACAGGAAATACTACCAGCTGACCCCGCTGGGAGAGGCGCTCCTGAATTCTTTCGTGGAAAGAAACATCCTTCTCTTCTTTGAAGAACCGCTGAAAGCTTTGTTGTTGTCCTGACAAGGATCATTTAACCTGCAAAACAAAATACCATGAAAATCATATCAAAAAACCTGCTGCTGTTCGCCGGCCTGCTGTTTGTGTATACGCTGCTTTTCCGGTTCGGATTGAGCGACCTGCTAAACGCTGAGAAATATACCTGGGTTTGGGTACTTGCATTTTTTTACGGGGCCGCCATCTTCGCCACTGCCTGGATGACCGGGCGGAGGGACGGCATGGAGAATTTCCTGTTTGATGCCGGCCTCCGGTGGAGCCTGACCACCTTTCTTGTATGGGGGGGTGTATCCGAAGCCTGGTTCCTGCTGGGATTGGGTGCCAGGCAAGAATCAATCCGCATGGTGCATATCACCCTGCTGATCTGGAGCGGCTTTCTGGTCCTCCACTTCATCCTCTTTCTGATCCTCCGGAAACGGACCATCAAAGGGATATACAAGTCCGATATCTTCAAATAGTTCCCTATCTCAAAAGTCTTTTTCTATTCAATTCTAAGGGATGCTTATAATGTTAGTTTTGTTATGTTTTCGTGGTTCAACTACCTGAACCAGAACCCCAGGGAGAAGACCCACTGGCGGGGACGTGCATCCAGGTTGAATGTCTGACCGCCCACTGTGAATGAGTCACCCAGCGCACTCAGGGATCCCTCATAGCGCACATCCAGGGAGATTTTGGACACATCCACTCCCACGCCGGCCTGGAATCCCCAGCTCATCCCGCTTGTAAACAGGGTATAATCCTCAATGACACCGCCGATTTCAAGAGGGATGGACTCCTCTTTCAGTACATAGGATCCAACCGGGCCCACATTGATCCTTGCCGGTCCCAGTTTCACGCCCAGCATGAGGGGAAGGTTAACCGTTTTCAAATCCACATTCAACAGCTCACTGGCTCCGTTTGCAGCGATCGTGTTAATGGTCCCGCCTCCATCATTGAAATACAACTCGGGCTGCACAAAGAAGGTGGCGATGGTGATCCGGGTCTGAAGTCCCACATGGTAGGCCGCTACCCTGTCTCCCGTAGCCAGCTGGTACACATCGCTTCCGCTTCCTATCCCGGTCAGATCATCGAATTTCAGGTTTGATAATCCGAGGCCCGCTTTGAGCCCGATGTTGAACATCTGTGCATCAGCAAAGGGCACAAGCAGAAAAGCTGCTGCAACAATTATAATCAGTTTTCTCATGATCATTCGGTTTTGGTTTGTGTTCGAAAAACAATTTTTGTACGGTAAAATACGGCTAATGGTTGCACGATCCCTGAAAAATCAAGGAATTTATCAACCATTTCCGGCAAGGTCCCGGATCACAATGGATGCCAGGGTGCATCCGAAAATGGCAGGAATGAAAGAAGTGGTGCCCACGGTGGATTTTTTATTGCGTTCCCCCTCCACAGGGATGATCATCTCTTTGGGGACCTGCTCGGTGGAGAAAACCACCCTGAACCCTCCATGCACATCCATCTTTCTGAGCTTCTTGCGCAGGATGTAAGCCAGCCGGCAGTTATAGGTCTCACCAAAATCCGCTACATGAATCTGTGCGGGGTCTGCCTTGCCGCCCGAACCCATGGAACTGGCCAGTCTGATCCCCCTGTTCACGGTATGGTAGATGAGGTGAATCTTGGGGGAGAGGGTATCGATGGCATCCACCACAAAGTCGAAGGGTTTGTCCAGGAGCTCCGGTATCCGGCCCTCTTTGATAAACTCATTGAGCACGGTAAGCTGAAGTCCCGGGTTGATGTCCAGAAGGCGTTCTCCCATCACCACAGCCTTTGCCCTGTTCAGGCTGCTGTGGGTGGCAGGGATCTGCCTGTTCAGGTTGCCAGGCTGGATGGTGTCGGCGTCCACAATGGTCATTTTTCCCACCCCGCTCCTGCAAATCATCTCTGCAGCCATGGAACCTACTCCGCCCATACCGGCCACCAGTACATTGGCTTTTTCAAGCCTGGCATACCGCTCCAATCCGAAAAGTTGGATGGTTCGCTCCTGCCAGCCTGGATGTGGTCCGCTTTGTGTCATTCAGCAGTAGGATCAGAAAAGCGCTGCAAACCTGGGCAGGTGCGTCTTCGCATTTTCAACGATCTGGATCCGCAGGTGATCCAGGGACACGCCTTTCACTTCTGCCGCTGCATGATAAATCTCCCTGATATCAAGCATACCTTCGTCGGTTTCCAGGAATAGTTTTTCCACAGGTACCGATAGCAACGATTCCACGATCCTGGAGTGCTCTCCGGCAATGGCCTCACCGAAAGAAATAAGAAATCCGGCTTTGATAAGATCTTCGGCCATCTTCCGGCTGCCGTTGTAGCCGTGGATAATCATGGGGACCGATGGCTGATGGGATTTCATGAAACCAAGTATCTCATTGAAAGCTCTGACCACATGCAGGATCACGGGAAGATCGGCGAATTCGGCGATGTCCATCTGCCGTTCAAAAATACGCAGCTGGACATCCAAAGGAGCCTCAATGGATTTGTCCAGTCCGATTTCCCCCAGTGCAAACACATTGGGGTTTTCCGTGGCCAGGCGTACCTTTTTCAGGGTTTCCTCTTCATCCACCTTCCCCACGTTGTAGGGGTGAAAACCAACCGAATAGTATCCGTTTTCAATATCATCGGGCGGATACTCACTGGCCATCAGGTTCATCATCACCCACTCCTGTATGTTGTTGGCCTGCCTGTGCCCGTGGATGTTTACGTAAAGCTTGCTCTCCTTTTGCATTGGTTCAGGATTTATATTTGTATAGAATCGATTCCCCTGCGGATCCTGGCAATGACCTCCTCCTTTCCCAGGAATTCTGCCAGTTCAAAAAGGCCCGGTCCTTTGGCAGCTCCCACAATGATCAGCCGCCAGGCATTCATCATGGCCCCCATGCCCCACTCCTTTTCAGTGATCAGGCTCTTTACTGCAATTTCAACAGATTCCGCTGTAAATGGTTCACAGGACGCCAGTGCCGCGGCCAGTTGATTCATCTTTCCGGGGGTATCCTGCTTCCACCATTTTTTAAGCACTGCCGGGTCGTAGGAATCAGGTGCCCTGAAAAAGAACCACGCCTCTTCCCACACTTCTTCGACAAATGTGATCCTGGGTTTGATGATGGGTATCAGTGTGGCCAGCTGGGTATCTGAACAGTTTACACCCTTCCTGGCCAACATTTCCCTGAATGCCGTTCGCAGGTCCGTATCGGGGATCAGCTGCATGTACTGGTGGTTGAACCACTTTGATTTTTCCGGATCGAACCTGGATCCGGACCGTCCTACCTTTTCGATCTGGAATTCCCGGATCAGCTCATTCATGGAAAACAACTCCTGTTCGGTTCCGGGATTCCAGCCCAGCAATGCCAGCATGTTGATGCACGCCTCCGGGAGATAGCCCTCTTCCCTGTAGCCCGGGGAGATTTCTCCCGAAACCGGGTCTCTCCACTCCAGCGGGAAAACCGGGAATCCTCCTTTTTCACCATCCCGCTTGCTCAGTTTCCCTTTTCCCGTGGGTTTCAGGATAAGTGGCAGGTGGGCAAAGGAAGGCATTAGTTGCTCCCAGCCAAAGGCCCTGTACAGGGACACATGAAGGGGCAGGGACGGGAGCCATTCCTCACCACGGATCACATGAGAGATGGCCATCAGGCTGTCATCCACCACATTGGCCAGGTGGTAGGTTGGCATGCCGTCCGATTTGAAAAGGATCTTGTCATCCAGTGTGGAAGAATTCACAAGCATTTCACCCCGCACCAGATCGTGCATGGGGATATCCCTTCCGGGTTCGAACCTGAAGCGGATCACGTAGGGGCTGCCCTTGCCGATCAGCTCCTCAACATGTGACTTTTCCATGACCAGTGAATTCCGCAGGCGATCCCTCACCCTGGCATCGTAAACAAATGTTTCTCCCTTTGACTCATGGTCGCTGCGAAGCCGGTCAAGCTCTTCAGGCGTATCAAATGCGTAGTAGGCACTTCCGCTCTCTACCAGGTCCAGGGCATACTTCCCGTAACGGCTTTTTCGTTCGGACTGGCGGTAAGGGCCAAAACCTCCACCCTGGCGGGGACCCTCGTCCGGGATCAGACCGCACCACTCCAGCGACTCTATGATATAATCCTCGGCTCCCGGAACAAACCGGGTCTGGTCGGTATCCTCAATGCGAAGGATAAATGTCCCCCCGTTTTTTCTGGCAAACAGGTAGTTAAAAAGTGCTGTCCGCAAACCGCCAATATGCAGGGGCCCGGTGGGACTGGGCGCAAATCTGACCCTGATGTTCTGACTCATTCTTTCAATCCGTTTTGACAAATATAGAAAATGGTTTCCGGGGAATTTTGGTTTTGTATAATTTCCACCAGGGGATTCCCGGGGCCTCGTGGTGTTCCCGGTGGTATCCGAAGAAATAGCAGGTGAGCATGGCCAGCAGATGGTTGCGGCCCAGGGTTCTGGCCCTGTGTTTTCCCATTTCCTCCGTATGAGGCTCGCGATGGGGAACAAAGGTGCCGAAATAGAACAGCTGAAAGGTACCCAGGATGGCGGGGATGATCCAGTATACCACCAGCGGGGGCCCCGGCACGTCTGCCAGGCGCTTCAGAATGTTAAAGATGACTGCCATGGAAAGAAACTGCCAGACGGTCACATAGCGCACCAGGAACATAAACCACCAGGCAAAAAAGTTCTGTGACCGGGTATAAAAATCAGGGTCTTTTTCTGTACCGGGATACCTGTGGTGATCCCAGTGGTTTTTGATCAGCCTGCGGTAGGAAAGACTTGCAAAAAGGTATACCGCCAGGGTTCCCAGCAGGTTGTTGATCCGCCTGGTTTTTGAAACGGACTGGTGCATGGCATCATGGCCGGTAATGAAAAGTCCGGTATACAGATAGGCCTGGATCAGCACATGAAGATACATCCAAGGATTGGCCCAGGAGACCTCCACCAGTGCGATGGAAAAGACCAGGTGGACTCCCCACACAACCATGATCGTTAAGGCTATAAGGATCCCCATATCCTTTCAGCGTATATCCATATATCCAGTGCGATGAAGAAAATCAGCTGAATGAAATAGATGGGGCCGGCCATTTTGTTCTTTGGATTGGGCAGGCGCAACCAGGCTGCCAGATAGCTGAGAAGCGCAGCAATCACAAACCAGGCCAGATAATTCCGGAGTGGCACGGCGATCCCTGCCCAGCTCCACATGTCCAGGCGGATGGCTGCCGGTTCGAGGGCAAAATCATACGCAACCATCATGGAACCTGCCACGATGGACCTGAAATAGAGGGGCTCCACAAACCTGCCTGCAACAACCACACTGCAGTAAACCAGTATGAGCCAGTTCACCCCGATCATCAGGGGTGTATGGAAGACCTTCAGCCCAAGGGTATCCCCGTACCGGTAATTCCCGAAAATAAGTCCGGTGCCCACACCTGTCATCTCGATGAGCAGACCCAGGACAAAAATCAGCAGTCCGGCCAAGCAGGTACGGGATGATATTTTTCCATGATAAAGGAACAGCAAGGCCAGACTCACCAGCAAGGTAAAGGGAACCGCCCTGATAAACCACTCCCGTGAGGCCGGGATGATCAATCCGGCTGCTCCTGCGGCAAAGTAAAACGCCAGGACGGGGACCAGGTTTATGGATTGAAGTTTTTGAAGCAGCTTGTCTGTCATGGCACCCTCCTATCTGATGTGCTTATCAACGATTCGGGCCGAAGCCAGGCAGAGGGGGATTCCCCCGCCCGGGTGCACACTCCCTCCTGCAAAATAGAGCCCCCTGTATTTCCTCAGGAAATTGGGATGCCTGCTGAATGCGGCCACCCTGCTGTTTGAACTGTTGCCGTAAAGTGAACCCCGGTGGGACCAGGTATTGGCTTCGATGGAACGGGGATCGGCCACAAACTCTTTCAGGATCAGGGGTTCGATCCTGGTTCCAAGCATCCTGTATAGCTTGTTAAGTATGTTCCTGCGGGCTTTCTCCACCAGGACATCCCAGTCCTGCCCCAGGTTTTCCGGCACATTGATCATGACGAACCAGTTCTCCTTTCCCTGTGGCGCATCGCCGGTGACTACCTTGGAGCTTACGAAAATGTAAACCGTGGGATCGTCATAAATTTCCTGCTTGTGGCTCAGAACCCGGAATTCCTCCCTGTAGTTGGCAGAGAAGAAAATGTTGTGGAGATCCAGCTGGGCAAACTCCCGGTCCATGGCCCAGTAGAAGATGAGGGCCGAGGTGGACCGCTCTTTTCTGAACTGCTTCACGGGGAAAGGTACCCCCTCCAGCAGGTCCCTGTAGAGGTAGAAAACATCAATATCACTGACCACGATATCCGAAGAGTAGATTCCCGACCCGGTGACCACCCCGCGGACCGTCTTTTTATCCAGCACCACCTGTTCAACCGGCTCATTAAAGTGAAATACCACACCCAGTGAATCGGCCAGTTCTTTGAGTCCGGTCGCCAGGGAATACATGCCTCTTTCCGGGAACCAGGCACCCAGGTTATGCTCCAGGTGGGAAATCACGTTCAGCGTACCGGGAGCCCTGTAGGGATCCGATCCGTTGTAGGTGGCGTACCTGTCAAACAGCTGTACGAGGTGTTTGGACTCAAACCGCCTGGCATTCACATCATGCATGGTGCTCAGTGAATCCAGCTTCCATATCTGGAGGAGGGCGTTGAGGAATTTCTGAGACACCAGGGTCCCCATGTGAAGAAAACTTCTGAAGATAAACACCTCGCTGGTCAGGTTGTAGATCTTACGGCTTCTCTCCAGGTGATCCGCAATCCTTGAAGCAGGTTCCCCCAGCACCCTTTCCACCTCCCCGGCGAAAAGGTCAGGATCCCCACAGGCATTCAGCATTTTCCCATCTTCGTAAAAATACCGGGTGATCACATCCAGTTTTTGCATGCGGATGGAGGTTTTCATCTCGGCCCCGGCCAAAACATAGAGTTCCTCCACCATGTCGGGCAGGGTAAAAAGCGAAGGGCCCGTATCCCAGCGGAACCCTTCCCAGCGAATGAAATTCAGTTTGCCTCCTGGCTTTTCTGACCGTTCAAACACGGTGACATGAAAACCCCTGGAGGCCAGCCTGATGGAGGTGGCCAGTCCGGCTATACCCGCTCCTACGATGATCGCCGATTTTTGCATCCTGTTGAATCCCGGGTTAATAATGGATCACATGCGTTTTAAACAATATGGATCCTGATTTGTTTAATGTTTGAATTTGATTAATAAACAAAATACCAATAAGTGAATTTCTGCTTCCAGGTTCCGGGATTAAATTACGTATAAAAAGATGCAAAAAAAAGTTCTGGTAGTGGGGACCGGGCTCGCGGGCCTCACCACAGCACTCAGACTTTCGAAATTGGGCTACTCTGTGGAGATGGTGGAGAAATACCACCAGGCGGGAGGAAGGCTCAACCAGTTGAAGAAAGACGGATTTACATGGGATGTGGGGCCTTCGTTTTTCAGCATGAGCTATGAATTCGACGAATTCTTCAATTTCATGGAGATGAAAGCCCCCTTTGAGTTTGTGGAGCTGGACCCCCTCTATTCGGTTCAGTTCCGCAACAGCCGGAAAAAATATACCATTTATCGCGACCTGGACAGGCTGGCATCGGAGTTCAGCGAAGTGGAGCCGGATTTCAAGAAGAACATGGAGAAGCTTTTGGCCTCTGCCGGGAAGTTTTTCCACGACACCGACGATCTGGTGATCAAGAAAAATTACAACAACATGCTCCAGTGGCTGTTCACCCTGGCCCGCGTTCCCCTGGGGCATACCCCAAAACTGGTGCGGTCTGTATGGAAGGAACTGGAGCGGCATTTTGCTTCCGAAGAGGTAAAGCAGATCTTTTCGCTGGTGGCCTTTTTCCTGGGGGCCACGCCTTATGATACACCGGCCATTTACACCCTGCTTACCTACACCGAACTGGTACACGACGGCTATCACAATGTAAGAGGCGGCATGTACAAAATCGTTGAGGGGCTCCTGGGCGAAACGGAAAGGCGGGGGATCACCATCCGTTACAACACCGAGATTACCGGGTATGGAGAGAAGAACGGACAGCTGGAGTACCTGCTTGACAAGCAGGGGAAAAAATGGGAGTCGGATCTGTTTGTGATCAACAGCGATGCGGCCGGTTTCAGGTACCAGGTGTTCCACAGGCCAAAATTTACCGAAGAGAAGCTGGACAAAATGAAGTGGACCCTGGCACCCTTTACCATGTACCTGGGTGTGAAGGGGAAGATCGGGGGACTGGAACACCACAACTATTTCCTGGGGGACAATTTCGAGGAGTATGCCGGGAAGATCTTTAAAAATTCCATCTCCCTGGACAAGCCATACTACTATGTGAATGTAAACTCCAGGTTCAACCCGGAGATGGCCCCCGAGGGGCATGAAAACCTGTTCATCCTGTGCCCTGTACCCGATTTGCGGTACAAACCTGACTGGAGCGACAGGGAGAAGCTGGCCGGTGACATCGTAGCAGATCTTTCAGAGCGATCGGGATTCGACATCCGTGCGAACCTGGTAAGCCGGACCATCTATGATCCCACAGACTGGAGGGACCATTTCAATCTCTACAAGGGAAGCGGACTGGGACTGGCCCATGACCTGAACCAGATCGGTTATTTCAGGCCAAAAAACAAGGACGAGATCTATGGGAACGTCTACTATACGGGGGCATCGACCATTCCCGGAACCGGGCTTCCCATGACCGTGATCAGTTCAAAGCTGGTAACCCGGCGAATTACAGGAGACCATGGATCAGTTTGATATCAATTCGCTGAATATCAGCAGGCTCACCACCCGACACTACAGCACCTCTTTCTCCTTTGGGGTAAGCCTCCTGCAACGTGAATTCCGCTTGCCGGTCTACGCCATTTACGGATTTGTCCGGGTGGCCGATGAGATTGTGGATACCTTTCATGACCACAACCAGGCAGAGATGCTCCGGGATTTCCGGGTGAGAACCTTCGAGGCCATCGCGCAGAAGATCAGCACCAATCCCATCCTTCACAGTTTCCAGTGGGTGGTCAACCAGTACAACATCGATCACAACCTGATCCACGCTTTTCTGGACAGCATGGAAATGGACCTGACCGACAGGAAGCATACGGCTGAGAGTTTTAAGAAATATGTATATGGATCGGCCGAGGTGGTGGGGCTCATGTGCCTGCGGGTGTTTTACAGGGATGATGACCAGGCTTATGAATCTTTGATGTACCCTGCCAAGAAACTGGGCGAGGCCTTCCAGAAAATCAATTTCCTCAGGGATATCCGCTCTGACTATTCGGAGCGGGGCAGGTTCTATTTTCCCGGGATCAAGCTGGATACCCTGGATGAAAGCACCAAAAAGGAAATTGAAAAGGACATTGCATTTGATTTTGAAGAGGCATACAAAGGAATTGTGAAGCTGAACAGGGCATCCCGTCTGGGTGTTCTGGTCTCCTATACCTACTACCTGAAGCTTTTCAGGAAGATCAGGCGGACCAGCGCCCCCAACCTGTTCTGCAAGCGTTACCGGATCCCCAACAGCCGGAAAATTCTGCTCCTGGCGTCCCTCTGGATCCGTTTCCAACTCAGGCTGGCATGATGGAAAGGGCCTCCTGGACATACATGGCCATCCTGGGAATTTCCATGCTTTACCCGCTGGCCCAGAGTTTTGAGAAGCGCATTTACATGCACCGGAAATTACGCTTCATTTTTCCCGGCATCCTGGCCATCGGGACCGTGTATGTGGTTTGGGACATCTGGTTCACCCGGACAGGGATCTGGGGATTCAACCACAACTACACAAGGGATGTTTACCTGGGCGGACTGCCCCTGGAGGAGTGGCTTTTTTTCCTGGTTGTCCCCTATGCCTGTATCTTTCTCTTCGAGGTGTTGAGATACTTTGTTAAGCAGTTCCATCACCCGGTGATGTCCAGGATCGTCATCGTGGCGCTGCTGGTGCTTTTTCTGGGCATGATCCCATTTGTCACCGGGAAAATTTACACCCTGGCTGCCCTCTCCTTCACTTCCCTGATGCTGGTGCTCCAGCTGGTGCAGAGAACCTACAATACCTGGTTCTCCGGATTCCTGCTGGCCTACCTGCTCTCGCTGGTACCCTTTATCATTGTCAACGGGATCCTCACCTCCCTTCCGGTGGTGTGGTACAACAATGCCGAAAACCTGGGAATCAGGATCTGGGCCATCCCCCTGGAGGATTTCATCTACCTCATGGGGCTCCTGCTCCCTGCCATCAATATTTACCAGGTACTTCTCCGCCGCTTCGCTTCCCCCCCGCTCAGACAGAAAATGCAAGTGGACAAAACCTCCGGCTTCTGATCCCCTTATGTTGTTTATCATTTTTTTGGGACCCGGAAACTCCTAATTTCGCAGACAACCAAATCAACTGCGTGAATGGACAATATTCTGGTGATAGGTGCCGCCGGTCAGATCGGATCTGAACTGGTGGTGGAGCTCCGAAAAATCTATGGCAACGAGCATGTGTTTGCCACGGATATCAAGCTGGCCCCCAGAGACATCGTGGAGGGAGGCCCTTTCCAGGTTCTGGATGTGATGGATGACAAACAGCTGATCCACTTCATTATCCGTCACAAGATCAACCAGATCTATCACCTGGCCGCGGTGCTCTCCGGCAATGCGGAAAAGCTGCCCACCCAGGCCTGGAACATCAACATGGACAGCCTGATGAACATCCTTGAAGTGGCCAAAATGGTGGAGGAAGTCAAAAAGGTATTCTGGCCCAGTTCCATCGCCGTGTTTGGCCCCACCACCCCGCAGATCAGCACCCCGCAGCTGACGGTCATGGAGCCTGTGACCGTTTACGGGATCAGCAAGCTGGCCGGTGAGCGCTGGTGCGACTACTATTTTAACAAATTCGGGGTGGATGTGAGAAGCCTGCGTTATCCCGGGCTGATCTCATACAAGACAGAGGCCGGGGGCGGGACAACAGACTACGCCGTGGAGATCTTCTATGAGGCTGTGCGCAACGGACAGTATGAGTGTTTCCTGAGTGAAGGAACCGCCCTGCCCATGTTGTTTATGCCCGATGCCATAGAGGCCACCATCAGGCTGATGGAGACAGAACGCTCCAGACTGACCATTCACAGCAGTTACAATCTTGGGGGCATGAGCCTCACCCCTGCCCGGATGTACCAGGAGATCCGGAAGCATATCCCGTCTTTCTCCATCCGTTACAAACCTGATTTCAGGCAGGCCATTGCCGATACATGGCCCCAAAGCGTAGATGATACCATCGCCCGGGTGGACTGGGGGTTTAAGCAATCCTACGACCTGGAGAAAATGACCGGAATCATGTTGAAAGAAGTGAAAAACAAGTTAAAAAAATAACCATGTACGGAAAATTCCAAACGCATCTGAAACAGGAACTGAACGCCATCTCAGAAGCCGGGTTGTTCAAAAGGGAACGGATCATTTCCTCCTCCCAATCCGCCGAAATCTCTCTGGCAAGCGGAGAGAAAGTCCTGAACTTCTGTGCCAACAACTACCTGGGACTGTCCGATCATCCCGGCCTGGTCCAGGCAGCCAAGGATGCACTGGATACACACGGATTCGGTATGTCCTCGGTACGCTTCATCTGCGGTACGCAGGATATTCACAAGGTTCTTGAACAAAAGATTGCCGCGTTTTTCGGTACCGAAGATACCATCCTTTATGCCGCCTGTTTTGATGCCAACGGCGGGGTATTTGAGCCCCTGCTGGGCGACGAAGATGCCATCATCTCCGATTCGCTGAATCATGCCTCCATCATCGACGGGGTTAGGCTTTGCAAAGCCCAGCGTTACCGTTACCAGAACGCCGACATGCAGGACCTGGAACGGCAGCTCATTGCAGCACAGGACCAGCGTTTCAGGCTTATCGTCACCGACGGGGTTTTTTCCATGGACGGGAACGTAGCCCCTGTGGATCGGATCTGTGCGCTGGCTGAGAAATATAATGCCCTGGTCATGGTGGACGAGTGCCACTCGGCCGGTGTGGTGGGTGACACCGGACGCGGAGTGACGGAACTGTTCCGGATCAGGGGAAAGGTGGACATCATTACGGGTACCCTCGGGAAAGCTTTTGGAGGGGCCATTGGCGGTTTTACCACCGGTAAAAAAGAGATCATCGAGATGCTTCGCCAGCGCTCAAGGCCCTATCTCTTCTCCAATTCGCTTCCCCCTGCGGTGGTGGGAGCGGGGATCCGCATGTTCGACATGATGGATGAAACCTCCGAACTGCAGGAGAAGCTGCATGACAATACCGCCTACTTCATGGAACACATGACCGCCGCCGGGTTCGACATCAAGCCCACCCAATCGGCCATCTGTGCGGTGATGCTTTATGATGCCAAACTCTCACAGGAGTTCGCCTCCAGGCTGCTGAAGGAAGGTATCTATGTGATCGGATTCTATTTCCCTGTGGTTCCCAGGGACCAGGCACGGATCAGGGTACAGCTGTCAGCCGCCCACAGCAGGGACCACCTGGATAAGGCCATCAGAGGATTTAAAAAGATCGGGAAAGAGCTGGGGGTGATCTGAGGGAAACCCTAAAGAATAAATTTCCGCCTGCTGATCCCCGCATCGGACAATACCAGAATGAAAATAGCCACAATGGCTGCAAGCACTCCCGTAGAAATCCTGATTTCGGACAGAAAGCTGAAGTTCCAGTTGAATTGGGGGATGTGCCAGTCCAGGCCCGAAATCCCCAATGACTCCACGTAGCGGCCCCCGGGCTCGGAATAGACCATGGACAGCACAACGATGGCAATCACAATGAGTATGATCATGATCCTGCCCCCCCTGCCGATCAAAGGTTTGTAAACTTTTCTTTCAGGCTCTGCAGCCAAAAGATCCATCACCCTGCTTGTGAATCCCTCAGGGGCCGGCACAACACCGTTTTCCCTGATTAGCTTTGATATTTGCGGATCCCGTTTCATGTTATGCAATTGAATTAAGTTCTGATTTTAACAGTCCGCTCAGCACCTGGTACATTTTTTTTCTTGAGCGGTGAAGTTTGATTCGGATGTTGCTGCTGGTCAGCCCGGTTACTTCGGCAATTTCTTCCAGCGACAGCTCGTCATAATAAAAGAGCGTTACCACCACTGCGTCGGTTTCTGGCAGGGCCTCCACAGCCATCTGCAGGTACCGGGTCCTCTCCTCCCTGCCCAGGATCTCCAGGCCGCTCATCTCCCCCGGGCTTTCTTCGGTGTCGGGCAGCTCATCCACCAGGTCAATGACCTTTACCTTTTTCCGGATCTCACTGATGCAATGGTTGTAGGCAATCCGGTAGATCCAAGTGGAGAATTTTGACCTTTCCTGGAAGTTCCCCATGGACCTGTATGCCTTCACAAACACCTCCTGGGCCGCATCCCCTGCATCCTCTTCATCTGTCAGCATCCTCAGGCATACGGTATAGACCATATCCTTGTACTGATCCACCACCCAGGAAAATGCTTCCCTGTCCCCGGCTTTTACCCTGCCGATATGGTATTTTTCACCTTGAACGTCCATGCAATGTATAAGACGCGGGTTATGAAAAAACGTTACACCTCCCTGCAATTATACGAAAAAGTTTGCGACGGATGTGTAACATGAATTGAATCGCCTGCGTCAAAGAGTCAACAAACATTGTTAAACTTAATTTTACTGACATGGCTCAAGACATTTTAATACCCCTCGTGGTTTTTGGCGCTATTTTCGGAATTGTCTATGTAGTTGTCTCTGCAAGGAACAAGGAGCGGATGGCAATGATTGAAAAAGGCGTGAACGCAAAGGATTTTCTGGTACAAAGGAAATGGAGCATTTACGGGATCCTCAAATGGGCCCTCCTGCTGGTTGGTGTGGGACTGGGCGTTTTCATTGGAAGCATCCTGGAAACCTATAGCTCGATGCCGGAAGAGTCTACTTATACAGCATGTGCCCTCTTTTTTGGCGGAGCCGGGCTTGCCATTGCCTTCCTGATTCAGAAGAACGCACCGGAAGAGAAAGCATAAACACCTCTTTTTTTTACTTCCTGATCAATGCAAATGGGGCTGCCTCGGAAGGGGCAGCCTTTTTAACAAGCAGACTTCACGGTTTATCCGCACTTGGAGCTGCCGCAATTGGTACAGATCAGGCAGCCCTCCTGATAAATAAGATTATCTGAACTGCACTCTTCGCATTTAAGTCCCGATTTGGCCTTGGTGCCGTTGGGAATGTATTTTTTCAGAGAGCGAACCACACCGGCGCTCCAGGTATTGATGGACTCGTTATCCAGCCTCAGGGAGCTGATCAGGTTGATGGCATCCATCACGGGCATTCCGTGCCTGAGTACCCCGGAGATCAGTTTGGCGTAATTCCAGAACTCACTGTTGAACTGGTGGGACAAGCCTCCCATGGTTACCTTGTACCCGTATTTGTCCACATACTGAAAATCGTAACGCTTGGTGCCGTCCTCGTTCCGGTTTTTCAGGATCTTGCCTTTTTTTACCTTGGAAGGAATGGGGAAGGTGTCTTCCTCCTTGCGGCCTGTGAAGATCTCATAAGGTTTTCCATCCAGCAGACCGATAAATGCGATCCAGTCTTCGTCATTGTTTTTGAACCTGAGGATCTCCGCATCAAGCTCCCTGGGCCGCTTGATGGGAAACTGTGTCTCCTCTGTACCCTTCTTATCAGCAGCCAGCAGCACACCCGAACGGGAGCCGTCCCGGTAAACAGTCACCCCCTTGCATCCGTTTTTCCAGGCATGAATGTAAAGATCGCCCACAAGCTCCTCCTTGGCATCCGAAGGCAGGTTGATGGTAACGCTGATGGAGTGATCCACCCACTTCTGAATGGCACCCTGCATCTTAACCTTCTGCATCCAGTCCACATCATTGGAAGTGGCCTTGTAATAGGGGGAACGCTTTACCAGCTCCTCCACATCCTGGTCGCTCAGGTTCGCCACCTCATCCGTCTTCAGTCCGTTCACCTCCAACCAGGTAAGAAAGTTGTGATGGAATACATTGTACTCCTCCCAGCTGTCCCCTACCTCATCCACAAAGGTAATGTTGGAATCTTTGTCATTTGGATTCACTTTTCTGCGCCGCTTGTAAACCGGAAGGAAAACCGGTTCGATTCCCGAAGTGGTCTGTGTCATCAGGCTGGTGGTTCCTGTGGGTGCAATGGTCAGGAGGGAGATGTTCCTCCGGCCGTATGTTTTCATGGCCTCAATGAGTCCGGGGTCCTCTTTCCCAATCCTGTTGATGAAAGGATTGTCCTTTTCCTTGTTAAAATCGAATACCTCGAAAGGACCGCGTTCTTTGGCCAGATTCACCGAAGAGCGGTAAGCCTCCAGGGCAAGTGTCTTGTGGACCTCCACTGAAAAATCGACAGCATCTTCGCTGCCATAACGAAGTCCCAACCCGGCCAGCATATCACCTTCTGCCGTGATTCCCACACCGGTTCTCCTGCCTTCCAGGGCTTTGCGCTTGATGTTTCTCCAAAGATTGATCTCTACCTGCTTGATCTCTTCATCTTCGGGATCGGAGTATATTTTCTCAAGGATTGCATCCACTTTCTCCAGCTCCAGGTCGATAATATCATCCATGATTCGCTGGGCCATCCCCACATGTTTCCTGAACTTTTCCCAGTTAAACTTTGCATGGGCAGTGAATGGTTCTTCCACATAGCTGTAAAGGTTCACGGCCAGAAGGCGGCAGCTGTCGTAGGGGCAGAGCGGAATTTCACCGCACGGATTGGTGGAAACTGTTCTGAATCCGTCGCTGGCATAACTGTCTGCCACCGATTCGCGGATCACCGTATCCCAGAAGAGGATTCCCGGTTCTGCCGATTTCCAGGCATTGTGTACAATTTTTTGCCACAAATCGCGGGCATCGATCTCTTTGGTATGGGTGGGTGTATCAGAATTGATGGGATATTGCTGGGTATAGGTTTTTCCTTCCACCACAGCCTTCATGAACTCATCATTGATCTTTACGGATACATTGGCCCCGGTTACTTTTCCCGACACCAGCTTGGCATCAATGAAATGTTCCGCATCGGGATGTTTCACCTCGATACTGAGCATCAGCGCACCCCTTCGCCCGTCCTGGGCCACCTCCCTGGTCGAATTGGAATAGCGTTCCATGAAGGGAACCACTCCCGTGGATGTAAGCGCGCTGTTCAACACAGGGCTTCCGGAGGGCCTGATGTGCGACAGGTCATGTCCCACTCCCCCCCGGCGTTTCATGAGCTGTACCTGTTCCTGGTCGATCTTCATGATCCCGCCATAGGAGTCTGCGCGGCCTTCATGGCCGATCACAAAACAATTGGAGAGGCTGGCGATCTGGAAGTTGTTTCCAATACCCGTCATGGGTGATCCCTGGGGCACGATGTATTTAAACCCCTGCATCAAACCAAAAAGAACGTCAAAAGAGATGGGATGGGGATATCTTTTTTCGATGCGGCTGATCTCCGAAGCCAGTCGGCGGTGCATGTCGTCCGGGGTACGTTCGTAAATCCTGCCGGCTGAATCTTTCAGTGCATATTTGTTCACCCACACCCTTGCGGCCAGTTCATCTCCTTTGAAGTAATCCCTGGAGGCTCTAAAGGCTTCATCGAAACCATATGTCTGTTCGGGCTTCTGTTTTTCCCCGGCTTTGCTTCCTGCAATTACAGACTCTTTTGCCTCAAACGTCAGGTTCTTTTGCGGTACTGCCTTGTCTGCCATTCTTCTCTTTTTTATTCAAGTGGTTTCGCGGGGTGCCAAAAGTAACACCAAAATAGTCATTGGACGGTCCTGTTTCAATCGTAGTTATGAACGGATATTAACAAGCTTGTAACATCCTGGCAGTCTGCCTTTTAAAATAAAAGCCCTTCCGACCAGGGCCAATCATCCCCATTTCCACATAGCAAAACTCGAATGGCTCTTCCTAAAAAGTGATGAAAAAGGGGTCCTTCTTGATACAGATTCCGGGAAATGAAAATAAGAAGAAATCAATAGCAGGAGGGGTGAAATTCATTCCATTTTATTAACAAGAAATCAACCCTGAAGCTAACTCAATGAATGGCAGACACATGAGATAAATCATGCTTCCAAAGGATATTTTGGATTGTTATATGCCTGATTTTATGAGTGTTGGACAATAGTGGTACCTGGAGGCAATCGCTGAAGGCCAATGTTCCCGGGCCTTCGGACTTTTACGGTAAATTGGTCCAAAAAAAAACGCCAAAAAAAAAGGGCGCCGGCAAGCGGCAACCCTTTTTTCAAATGAAATGGATTCTGTTTTTAGAAGAAGTAACGTGCTCCGATCTGCAGATACCAGCATTGAGAGTAATCATAATTAGTAAAATATGATTCTGTCAGGTAATTGCCATCGGCATCTGTAGCCATTGAAAAGCTGGGAACATTGCCAGCATCCACGCCTTCATAGGTCAGAATCTGTCCGCCGTTGTACATAATCTTGCTAACACCCCATTTGCTGTTGAGCAAATTACCGAAGTTCAAAAAGTCAACGGTTAATTGCAAAGTATGCTTGGTGCTACCTGTATTGATGCTGAAATTCTGTGCCACACGTAAATCAAAGCTATGCACCCAGGGAGCTCTTGCAGCATTTGCTTCGGCATATCCACCCTGATGCTTGCTCAGATAACTGTCTTGTTCCATAAATGCAAAGAATGCGTTTTCATCAGCAGCACTTACAAACTGCAGGTCGCCCTTGGCATTCGGTATGTAGATCAGATCTGCTGCATAACCATCGCCATTCATGTCATTTGCATAGGTAAAGCTATATCCGCCGGCAGAATATCCGGAATAGAACAAATTTACTGATGTTGACATATGATCCTTGGCATAGGGTATCGTGTAAGAAACAGAAGCAATGGCTTTGTTTGGAACAACATATTGCGAACGCTGAACCCAGGGCAGGTGCGGGCCATCCACCTGAATAAGGCCGCTGTACGCAGAAGCTGCGTTGCTGCCGGGCATACCCGAAACCTCTTTGGATTCGGTGAGGATATAAGCCGCCATTACATTCAGGTTTTTAACAGGTTCTGCGGTAATGGTGATATTTCCAATGGCTCCCCATCCTTCGCTGGTATTGGCCAGTATGTATGCATTTCTCGACGTATAGGTAATGTCGGCTGCAACGGGATACATATATCTGTCATCATCTCCGCTGAAACGCTGCCAGGTATTATCGGGTTGTTCCAGGTTGTAGTTTTGCAGCATGACGCCATGCATATTATTCGTGTAAATTCCTTCCAGTGTAACTGTCATCGGAAATGAAACCGGAAGATCATAATCTGCAGCCAGGGAAGTTTTCCACACCTGAGGCATTTTAAAATCGGGGTCAATGCCATTAATATCGCGTGGCAATAAGCCGTCTTCGGGAGAAATTGTATTGGGCAGGCCCAGTGTACTGATCATTTCATCCACATCGGTAATCATTGGTCCGGCCAAAGATGCCAAAACAGGATCTTCGCTTGTTACATTACCATCGGCATCATACCTGGTAACAGCGGCATAACTGCCCTGTACCATTCCTGAATTGGTTGGCATATTGGTGAAGAAGACCAGCGGCAGCCTTCCTGCAAAAATACCTGTACCTCCCCGAAGTTTCAAGGTCTGATCACCCATTACATCCCATGTGAACCCGACTCTTGGCGAAAACTGAACATTAGCCGTCGGCCATTCGCCGGTATCAATTTTCCTGCCACCGAAATCCAGTTCATAAATGGCGTTGTTTCTGATAACGTTATCTACATATTTTAAATAATCGGCACGTATGCCAAACGTTAATTTGAAATCAGAACTAACGTTCCATTCATCCTGAGCATAGATGCCAAACTGATTAAAGGCAACTTCCGCAGCCGGATTCAGTTCTCCGTCGTACCCATAGGTCAATGCAAAATCTCTTGGTGCAGCCTGGTTTAAGAAATCGTCAAGACTGGCATAACGATAATATCCCGTACCGTTACGCATGTAGGAGTTGTTTGCCATTTGATGTTCAAAACTTAACCCGGCTGTAATTTTATGATTGCTTAAGGAGTAGGTGATGTTGTCTATGATATTGAAAATATTGTTATTTACACCGTTGTTCCATGTGAACAATTCATAACCTGCAGATATATACGGTTCAAGTATCTGACTTCCATCCGTATTCACTCCATACATGATGTCAATAAACGGGAACTTGTCAGAAGTGGATCCACGGACATCATTAATTTTTGAATAGGTGGTCAGGAACTGATTTGAAACCTTATCCGAAATCCGGCTGTTTAAATCCACGGAAACCGAATTAACAATGTTATCCATTGAATAAATGGAATTAGAGAAAGCCATGGAGTACTGAGAGATCCGATCCATTGACCTGTTACGGAAACCCGCATCGGTTGAATTGCCGTTTGTGGGATTCCATCCCTGGTTCTTGGTATAATTGTACCGGACACTCAATTTGTTGGCATCATTGATATTCCAGTCGATACGGGCCAGAAGTTTCCTGTTGCTTTCATTGGCGGGGTAATCACTGTAAGAGCCCGGATCATAACCATAATTATTGATTAAATGTTGTTTAACCAGTTGCATATCCGAAGTGCTGGTGCGCGATAGCATACGGTCGGTATTGGCAACCCCGTCTGTCGATGGCCTCCAGGTTACGACCTGTCCCGGCTTCAATTCATATTCTCCGTTCACGAAAAAGAACAATTTGTTCTTAATGATAGGACCGCCCAGCGTAACACCGTAGGTTTGCCGTGATTCTTTATCGCGGTCTCCGAAATCAACATCTCCGATCTTATTGCCCCGCATATTCTGGTTTGTAAGATAGGTGTAGGCCGAACCCTTGAAGGTATTGGTCCCTGATTTTGTGATTGCATTGATACCTCCTCCAATAAAATTGGTCTGGCGAACATCGAATGGTGCAATTACCACCTGTATTTCTTCAATAGCATCTAAGGAAATAGGGTTTCCACCGCCCGGCAGGCTGGAACTCAAACCAAAGTTGTTGTTAAAATTGGCTCCGTCCACCGTGAAGTTGGTAGAACGGCCATCTCCGCCTGAGAAGCTCATGCCATTTGCATAGGGTGAAATCCGGGCAATGTCGGCAATACTCCTGTTGATAGAAGGCATGGAATTCAACTGTTCGTTCGAAATATTGGTTGTTGCCCCGGTCTTGGTGGTGCTGAATTTCGAAGGTTTGGAACCTACAATCGTAACTTCAGCAACTTCAACAGTACTTTCCTTAATTTGTGCACCTAAATTAAATGATTCACCTAAAAACAAGGTAATATCGGTATAAGAAGCGGTTGAATAGCCCACAAATGATACCTTCACAGCATATGGCCCACCGGGCCGCATACCTTGCAAGTTGAAACGGCCTTCGGAATTGGTAACAGTCCCGTATTGTGTTCCGGAAGGTTCATGAACAGCTACTACCGTAGCCCCGGGAAGTTTTTCGCCAGATTCCGTTACAACTGTACCATTCATACCTGAAGTGGTAATTTGCGAATAAGCAGGAATTGTTATAAGGCAAAAAACAAAAAATGTAAGTAATAACTTTTGCATGTTTTTCATAGACTTTTGTTTTTATTTAAGAGTAATCTTGGGTGCGAATATATACCCGCACAGTTCAGTTCATGTTAATAAATTCTAAAGAAATGGTTTAGATTGCAGCAACAGGGCGTCATATGACCAAAAGTAGAAAGAAATCCCGGCTCAGAAATCTGTTCTTTGACATTTTGAATCCTTATTTTTTGCACAGCTTTTCAAGAATTCGGGATGTTGCTCCAACCCTTTGTATTACATAGTTAGAAGCAATACCGGAGGTGGTTTTCAACAGCTGTGAATTTCCCAGTTGTTGATGAATGGTGGATAACAATTCCCTGGTCCCGGAAACAGGAAAGGCTGCACCACGTTCGGAAAGCTCAATTGCTTCTGAAAATTTTCTGTAATTGGGGCCGAAAAAGACAGGCAGGCCATAGGTGGCAGCCTCCAGGATGTTGTGGATTCCTTTGCCAAATCCGCCACCGATGTAGGCCAGGGTGCCATAGCGGTAGAGGTGGGAAAGGTGGCCAATGGTATTCACAATCACCACCCGGGTATCCGGTGGGATTTTTTTACCTGTCTCCGTGAATAACACGCTTTCCGGAAAACGTTTTTGCAGTTTCTCAAGATGGCTGTTGGACAACTCATGAGGAGCTATGATCCAAAGCAGACTTGAAGGAAGCTCTTTGTATGCCTCCTCCAGGATCTGTTCGTCGGGCTCCCAGGTACTTCCTGCCACAAGCACCTGGGCTTCCGAAGTGAAGGCCTCAAGTGCCGGATTACTGTATTCCGATTGCACCAATTGTTTCACCCGGTCGAAACGGGTATCGCCACTCACCGAAACCCTGTCAAATCCGCTTTCTTCCAGCAATCTGCGGGAAGCTTCCTGTTGCACAAAAATATGTGTAAAAGCATCAAGGAAGCGCCTGTACCACCGGCCGTACCACTTAAAAAAGATCTGGCCGGGACGAAAAATTCCAGATATCAGGTAGACCGGTATCCCCTCTTTTTTTATCCTGGAGAGGAAATGGAACCAGAATTCATACTTGACAAACAATACCATCTCCGGGGAAACGGAAGTCACCAGCCGTTTTGCATTCCTTGCAGTATCCAGGGGCAGGTACATCACATGGTCCGCTTCCTCATAGTCTTTACGTTTTTCGTAGCCTGAGGGGGAGAAAAAGGAAAGCAAAATTTTATATTCCGGGCAGCGTTCCTTCATGGCTTCTATCACCGGCCGTCCCTGCTCAAACTCACCCAGCGAGGCACAATGGAACCAAACCACCCGGTCACCCGGCTCAAATGCATTCTGAAGCTTCTTGTACCAGCCATTTCTTCCCTTCACCCATTTCTTCGCCTTGGGGTTCCAGGGAGAGATGATGATCGCCACCAGCTGGTATAACCTGATCCCTATGTTATAGATGAGTCTCATTCCAGGATCAGTCTGCCGGTTTTTGGAAGGTGATAACGCTGGTAATCCACACTGCTGCAAGTGCCAGCACCCAGGAGGTGAACCTCACACTGATCACCTGGTCGAGCAGGGTAATCTCCGACCAGACCACTGTGGAAACAAATCCGGTGACCAGTCCCGCGATCACACCCTGCCGCGTCACTTTTTTCCAGGTAAGCATCAGCAGGATCAGGGGGCCGAAAGAAGAACCCAGTCCGGCCCATGCATAGGAAACCATGGAAAAGATCAGTTTATCGGAAGTAAGGGCGATCACAAAGGCGGTAATTCCCACGATGATGGTGATCATGCGGCTGCCTTTCAAAAGCAATGCATCCCCCACCTCCCTGCCCAGGGTCTGGTGAAAAAGATCCTCTATAATGGATGAACTGATCACCAGCAGCTGGCTGTCGGCCGTGGACATCATGGCTGCAATGGCCCCGCTGACAAAAACCCCTGCCAGCCATGCGGGAAGCAGGTCATTGGCCAGGTGGGGCATTACTTTCTCAATATCATCAAAAACACCCTGACCGTAAAGCCCTGCGCCCACAAGCCCAATGACCACTGCTCCGGTAAAGGCAGGGATCACCCAGGCGATGGCAATCCGGCGGGAGATCCTGATGTTCTCAGCTTTGTCTATGGCCATGAAACGGGTGAGCAGGTGGGGCTGACCCATGTATCCCAGGGCCCAGCTCATGCCGCTGATAATCACAGCCGCCGCTGCCCACCCTGTTTTACCGCCTGTAAATGACAGGAGCGGGTATCCACCGGCTGCATTCATCTCCGCAAGCGGTTTTGTCCCTTCACTGATCTCCCTGAGTTCCACAAGTCCTACCAGGGGCAGCACCACCAGGGTGCCGATCATGATGATTCCCTGAACCACATCGGTCCACGCCACCGCGAAAAAACCGCCCATCATGGTATAGAAAATGATCACCGCAGCACCGATGATCATCCCTATGCGCTGGTCTATCCCAAAGGTCACATTCAGAATTTTACCGGCACCGTTAAACTGGGCGGAGAGATAAAAAATAAAGAAAAAGATGATAATGAAGGTGGCCAGCACCCTGATCAGGGACTGCCCCTTCTGATATCCTGCAGCCAGAAAGGTGGGCAGGGTAATGGCTCCCAGTTTCTCAGTCTCCTCCCGCAGAGCCCTGGCTATAAAAAACCAGTAGAATATGATTCCCGTCACACATCCCAGGGCCGACCAGAATTCCATCAATCCGGCAGCATAGGCCGCCCCGGGCAGGCCAAGCAGCAACCAGGCGCTCTCCCCCGATGCCCTTTCAGAAAATGCAATGACCCAGGGACGCAGTCTCCTGTCAGCTATAAAAAAGTCTTTGTGTGATTTGTTGCTGCTGTAGGTGATAAATCCCACCACGAGGATCACTGCCAGGTACAAAATGAAACCAAGAAGCGCGAAATTCATGTCCTAATATAGAAAAAAGCGGTCAATCGGGTAACACCTGAAAGACTTTGGACCCGTTGGGAGCATAACCGTATTCCAGGTTGACTTCGTTGTAAGGCCTGCCCGATTCAACCTCAAACTGCCGGATGACCGTAATGACCATCTTCACATAATTGCCTCCGGCTGTCCGCTGCACCCAGACCTGGTGAAGTTTTACAGTATCGCTCACCTGTGTGAACTTCAATTCTCCTTCCACCTCTGCATAGGCATTAAAAAACGAGCGGGCTTCCTCCCCCGCTGCGAACTCCCGCACCAGTGCAAAACCGGAGCCTTGTCCGGGAGCATTGAAACCGGGAAGGGAGACCTGTTTGGGCCCCTCCATCACCAGGTATCCTTCATTGATAATCTCCGGAACATGCTCCCCGTCCAATGGAAACTTATAATATTCGCTATCCTCAAATGAATATCCAAGCAAATAGTAATTCTCCGTACCGAACAACTGGGAACTCAACTGGATTTCCCCGCTATAGTCGGGCCCCTTGTTGCTGTCACATCCCGCCAGCATCACCAACATGATCCCTGTAACCAGTATCAAGCCACATCTTTTCACTTTCTCCTTTCTCCTTTTCACTTTTTCCTTTTCCCTCGCACTAAGTACTGAGTACTGAGCACTGAGCACTGAGCACTGAGCACTGAGCACTGAGCACTGAGCACTGAGTACTGAGTACTGAGCACTGAGCACTGAGCACTAGATTACCGCCATCAATAAATCAATATCCTTGGAGGGGATGCCCAGGTTCCGCCCCAGGATTTCGCTGGTCAGTATGCCATTGTAGATATAAACGCCATGGCGCAAGCCCACATTTTCTTTCAGGTGCCTTCCTTCTCCACTCTGTTCCCCCATGCCAATGATCAGTGGTGCAAACACATTGGATATGGCAATGGAGGCTGTCCGGGCCACCCGCGAGGGGATGTTGGGAACACAGTAATGAATAACGCCATGCTTTACAAAAACAGGATCAACCTGGGTCCGCAGTTCCGAGGTTTCTATGCATCCGCCCCTGTCGATGCTCACATCTATGATCACCGAACCTTTCTTCATCTCCATCACCATTTCCTCGGTGATAAAATAACCTTTGTAGGTCTCGTCCCTCCGGATGGCGCCGATCAGCACATCAGCCGACCGGAGTGCTTTTAAAATCACCTTGGGATGAAATATGGAAGTGGGGATCATGTGTCCCACTGCGTCCTGCAACCTGCGTAGCCGGTGGATGGAGTGGTCAAAAACCTTGACTTCCGATCCCAGTCCCATGGCAGCCCTGACTGCGTATTCCGCTGCTGTGCCTGCACCGAGGATCACCACTTCGGTGGGTGTAATTCCTGTAATGCCGCCCAGCATCACTCCTTTGCCCCCCCGCACATTGCTCAGGTACTCCGCAGCGATCAGCATGCTGGTTGTCCCGGCAATGGCGCTCATGCTCCGGACGGCCGGGTAGCATTTGTGTTCATCCTGGATGCGTTCAAATGCAATGGCTGTCGCCCGTTTCTGCATGAGCATCCGGACATATTTCTCATCCTGGTGGGTGGCCACCTGGAAAGAGGAAAGAAGGGTCTGCCGCTCCTTCATCCAGCTGATCTCTTCATGGGTCGGCGGACTGATTTTCAGAAGGATGTCACTTTCACCGAATACATCCTGCCGGTTTTCAGCGATCATCCCGCCTTTCTCGGAATAATCGGTGTCGGGGTAATTGGCTGCATTGCCTGCTCCTTTCTCCAGGATCACTTCGTGGCCATGCCCGGTGAGGATCTCCACTGCTTCCGGGGTAATCGGTACCCGGCTCTCCACGGTATGATCCTCTGAGGGGATCCCGATCTTCAGTTGCTTCTGTTTATTCCCTACCTCAAGGGTCTCTTCCTGGGGCATCAATCCCTCTTTGCGCAAATTAAATGATGGGGGTCCGGATTTTTCCATGAATTCAGCATTTAAGGGACCCTAAATTAAGACAATTAGGGAGTTTTGTCAAGATATTTTATCACGGCATTGGTTCTGAACAATTTATACCCGGGTCGTTAATCCGGAAGTTCAAATTCAATCTGGCGGGATTGGTCATCCAAAACGCTGATGCGGACTGTAAGTGCAGTTTCCGGAATCAGGTGACCTGCCTTTTCGGGCCATTCGATAAAGCAGCGGCTTCCCGAATAAAAATACTCCTCATACCCCATGTCAAACAATTCAGCCGGATCTTCAATCCGGTACAGGTCGAAATGGAAGATGGATTCACCCTGGTCCGTAAAATACTCATTCACAAGTGAAAAGGTGGGGCTGTTCACCTCAACGGAGACACCCAGGGCCAGGCACAGGGACTGAATAAAGGTGGTCTTCCCTGCGCCCATATCGCCCGAAAACGCAAGCACCTTTGTCTCCCCGGTGGCATCCAGGAAGGATTTGGCTGCAGCCGGAAGATTCTTCAGTGATGATATGGGGATCAGGTGATGCATTACCTGACAGGTGAAAGGATGGATAGAGGGATCAGCATCTCCTCCATGGAGATGCCCCCGTGCTGAAATGTGTTCCTGAAGTGGTTCACAAAATGGTTGTAATTGTTGGGGTAAACCATGAAATCGTTGTTCATGGCAAAAATATAACTGGAAGTCATGTTGGATTTGGGAAGCAGGATGTCGCCGGGCCGGGTGATTTCAAAAACCTCCCTGGGATTGTAATTCAGGCTTTTCCCTTGCTTGTACCGGAGGTTGACAGATGTTTTCCTGTCCCCGATCACCTTCACCGGGTTGGTCACCCTGACCGCCCCATGGTCGGTGGTGACCACCAGTTTCAGGTCATGCTGTGCCAGCTGCTTCAGCAAATCGTAGAGGTAAGAGTGCTGAAACCAACTGTGCATCAGGGACCTGTATGACGCCTCATCAAATGCCAGCTCCCTGATCATCTCCATTTCGGTCCGCGCGTGTGATAGCATATCCACAAAGTTGTAGACCAGGATATTCAGGTCGAAATTGAGCAGGTCATTGTATTTTTCAAGGATCTTCTTTCCAACCCTCTGATTGGTGACTTTCTCGTAATTGAACGAGTAGTCCAGTCCCAACCGTTTCATCTGGATCCTGCAAAGTTCCTCCTCATGGGCATTTTTCCCATCCTCTTTCTCTTCATCCACCCAGAGCCCGGGGTGTTTCTCCTGGATCTCGGCAGGCATCATTCCGGAAAACATGGCATTCCGTGCATATTGCGTTGCTGTGGGCAGAATACTTGAAAAGATATGCTCCTCTTCGGTCCGGAAGAACGACACAATCTCCTGCTCAATAATCTTCCACTGGTCGAAGCGGAGGTTATCTATAAGTACAACCACCACCTTCCCCTGCTCCAGGAGGGGAAATACCTTGTTCCTGAAAAGCTGGTGTGAAAGCAGGGGGACATCCTCAGATGTACCCGAAAACCAACCGGCATAATTGGAACGGATGAACCTGGAAAATCCGTTGTTGGCTTCGGTTTTCTGCATGCGTAAAACCTCATCCATCCCACCCTTGTTGGTGGATCCCAGCTCCATTTCCCAAAAGACCAGACGGGTATATATCTCCACCCAGTCCCGGAAACTCCTGGCCATGTTGATTTTCATCCCGATCTGGCTGAACTGTGCCTGGTAGCCTGATGTGGTTTTCTCGGTAACCAGCCGCTTGGAATCAATGTTCTTCTTGATGGTCAGTAAAATCTGCTTGGGATTGACCGGTTTGATGAGGTAATCCGCGATCTTGCCTCCCAATGCTTCATCCATGATATCCTCCTCCTCATTCTTGGTGATCATCACCACCGGGATGGAGGGTTTGATGTTCTTGATCTGTTCCAGGGTTTCAAGACCTGAGATTCCGGGCATGTTCTCATCCAGGAAGATCAGGTCGAAATCACTGGTCTCCACCAGGCTGATGGCATCGGTCCCGTTGGCTGCCGTCGAAACCCGGTAATTCTTCTCCTCCAGGAAAAGGATATAGGGCTTCAGAAGGTCAATCTCATCGTCTGTCCATAAAATGTGGATCTGCCTGGTCATTGTACCTGGTTTAAATAATGATTCAGATAAAAGAGGTAGTAAGCATTGCCAACCTTATGCCGGGTGAGGGTGGCGAAGTTATCCAGTGAGATCACCATCATCCTGTAATGGTCTTCGGAGATACCCGCCAGGATCTGGGATTTGTTCTTGCTGACCGCCTCCAGGTACCGTGTGGCCCCCTCCTTGTTCAAAAAGGTCCTGACAACCAACATCTGGTACCCGTCTTTAAGCTGGAGCTTTTCAATGGACAGGTCGTATTCATTGAAATGATCCAGGTTGAAATTCAGCAGGTCGAAACTGACCTGGTTCACATTTTCATTCTGTTGGAGTGCCAGAAGGAAGTAGTGCTCCTGGCCGGGATCGTAGCTTGTATAGATCTCCTCAGCCACCCTGGCTTCTTCAGCCTCCCTGATCACGGGGAATGCCACAAACATGTAATCGATGATCTCCTGCGCCTGCAGGCTCTCCCCGGTCCCCGGATGCTGGGCAATGAGCGAATCAAATTCCACCTTCATTTCTTCCTTCCCTTCAAGCGCCCCTACGGACAGCGCTTTGATGTACTTGAACTTGGGAACCAGCGGATCGTCCGGGTTTTCAGCAATGGCATTGCCGGCACCAGCAATCACTCCGGAGTAATCCCCGGACTTGTACTTTTCGAATATCCCTTCATACATGCGGGTGACCCGCATCGCTTCCGCTTCCAGTTCGTCAATATAATTGGGATTGTGCAGCAGCTTGGTATAGTGGGATTCGGGATACAGGGCCACCAGCTGGCCTTTGTAAAAGTCTGCCCGGTCAGTTTTTTGGGTGGAATTGTACAGCTCGTAGAGGTAGTACATGACCCGGTCGTTGTATCTTCCCGCAGGGTAGGGAAACCTGTTCAGCTCCTGATCAAAGGCCAGGATGGCCTCGTCATAATCCAGGAGGTTCTCCTTGTAGATCACTCCCATGTTGTAGAGTGCCTCCTCGAGCCTGATGTTGGACTGCTCCATGGCCGAATCGTTGAGTGGAATGGTGGCCAGGTAGTATTCCCTCGACTTGTTGTCAAAAATAGTTGTTGCCCCCCCTCCTCCGTTTATACTGTCGCCACTGGTTCCTTGCCCCGGCATCAAGGATGAGAGGGACTGCTTGTTCTTCCGGCGCCAGTTGTCCTCCAGCCGCCGTGTTCCCCACTTCATTCTGAATTCGGGCTGACCGAAGCTTTTTGCATTCAGGTTGTAAAAGTACCACGTTCCTCCCTGCTGGCCGGACTGACCTCCCGGCTGGTTGTTGTTAAACATCATGGACTGGTTAAATGCCATGTCCTGCATGGCCTGCTGCTCGGCCTGACGGGCTTCTTCCTCGGCCTGGCGAACCTGTTCGATAATCCCGTCAATGATGGAGAGCCTTTCTGCTTCAGGCAGGGCGGCAAGCATCTGGACGCTGTCCTCCAGCTCAAAAATATTGACGTTGTAGACCAGACGGCTCAGGCTGGCTGAAAGGGTGACCAGTCCGCTGTACCCCGGGTAATCCTTGTTCAGGAACGAGACGGCCGAATCGTAATAGGCAGCCGAGAGGATGTAATCGGGCTCATCGTAGTAGATCTTCGCAAGGGTTACCGACGAGAAACCTTTCTGGTACTGGTTCTGAATGCTTGAGGCCACCGAAAGCTGGTAGCAGGTTATGGCGCCTTCCCTGTCACCCTCTTCAAATGCAATGTTCCCCAGGGCAAAATAGATCTGGTCCTTGTATTCCTTGTTTTTGCTGTCCCGAAGCATTTTATTCAGCAGTTTTTTCAGATCCTCACTACTGGCACTGCCTGTCTCAAAAACTTCTGCCATGCTCACCCTGGCATTGAAAGCCATCTCATAGGGAGGATTAAACCTGTTCACCCGCTTGTATTTCTCCAGCGCCAGGCTATTTTCTCCGGCTTCCTCATACAACTGTGCAAGGATGAAGGTAAACCTGATCTTCTGTTCTTTTTTCAGCCCTTTCTGATTCAGCGCATTTTCGAGGTACCCGGCAGCCTCTGCATAGGATTTTTTTTTCAGCCTGAACTGTGTTTGTGTGGTCAGATAGTCGCCCAGGTATTCCTCCGGAAGCCCATGCTGATCAGACAGGGAGATGAGTATCCTTTCCGCTTCCCGCATCTCATCGATCATGATGTGGGCCCTGGCCAGCCAAATCATAGCCAGGAAGCGGATATCATCCACAGGGAAGGTGACCAGCACATGCTTGAAAGTTTCGATGGCCAGGAAGTACTCTCCCTGGTACATATATGACTGTCCCATGAGCATATAAGAGTCATCCACCCATTTGTTGTATTCGTTCCGCTCATAAAATGCCTGGTCTTTGTCAGACTGGTCACCCTCCTTCACCTCAGGCTTGGCCTTGATGGAGTGGTAGGTAATCACCTTGGTGGCTTTGTCGATGGCTCTTTTCATATCGGCATTCACAGCCGAGTGTACCTCTTCCTGTTCGTAAAGAAATATGGGCAGAATGTTGGTATAATCTAACTTTATGGAGGTTCCGGCTTTTTCAATCCCCTTTTTGTAGCTCTCCAGACCGTTGAAATAGACGTTGTAATGTGAAGTAAGATTGTGGTAATTCCTGCTTATGGAGGTGTTTTTTTCCACACTGCAGGAGATCGCCCCGGAAAGAAAAAATATTCCAATACCATACACCAGGATGATCCTGTGTGGATTGACGGTCCGGTTATTTGTGAATCTCTTCAAAAAGGAAACAATGATTGGGTGAAGCTCCTGCGGAGGCTTACAAATAACTAACTGCTTTTGCAATTAAATATTGTTAATATCCACCACCTCTTTAATTTCGGGAACTTCGTTCCGAATAGCCATTTCTACCCCTGCCTTGAGGGTCTGCATGCTGTAAGGACAGCCATGGCACGCCCCTTTCATCTCTACCCTGACCACCATATCTTCCGTAATTTCCACCACACTAATATCTCCTCCATCGGCCACCAGATAGGGCCTGATCTTCACCAGTGCCTTCTCAACGCGTTCTCTAATCGCTTCCATATGATTTGCTTAAACTGTTCAATTATTTGGTTGTAATCTCTACCTTCCGGGTGGGCTGAAGTTCGGAATTCCTTATGTCAACAGCCTTCCGGACTGCTTCAGCCAGGACGTGGAAGGCTTTCCCGGAAGGCTTATCTGGGAACAGAGCCACCGGTTCTCCCGTATCTCCGGATTCCCTGATTCCCTGTACAATGGGGATTTCTCCCAGCAGGGGGATTCCGGTTTTTTCAGACAGCTTCCTGCAACCCTCCTTCCCGAAGATGTAATACCTGTTATCGGGCAGCTCATCCGGAGTAAACCAAGACATGTTCTCGATGATGCCCAGTACCGGCACGTTGATCTTGTCACCCGCAAACATGTTGATCCCCTTCACCACATCGGCCAGGGCCACATCCTGCGGTGTGCTCACGATGACCACTCCTGTAACTGGCACTTCCTGGACCATGGTCAGGTGCACATCGCCCGTACCCGGAGGCAGGTCGATGAGCAGGTAATCCAGCTCACCCCAGTCCCCCTGTGATATAAGCTGTTTCAATGCACTTGTGGCCATGGGCCCGCGCCAGATCACTGCATCTTCAGGCCGGACGAAAAATCCGACCGAAAGCAGTTTAACTCCGTACTTCTCAATGGGAATGATCCACTCTGTCCCTTCTTCTGTCCTTGCTGCAGGCTTCTTTTCTTCCTCATTGAACATTTTGGGTATGGAGGGGCCATACACATCGGCATCGATCAGTCCCACCCTGGAACCGGTCATGGCCAGCGCCACCGCCAGGTTGGCAGCCACGGTTGATTTTCCCACGCCTCCTTTCCCTGATGCCACTGCCACGATGTTTTTTACCCCAGGAAGCACCTGGCGAGGCGGAGGAGGCTCAGGAACCATCACCTGGATGTGACCTTTCTTTAAGGTTTCCTCACCAAATGCATTGTTCACGCTCCTCATGCATGCCTTCTTAATGGACTGGATGAAGGGATCGTTTGCCCTGCTGAACTGCAACGCGATCCAAAGATCTCCTTCCCTGTATACAACTTCGCTGACCATGCCCATGGAAACAATGCTCTCCCTGGATTCCGGGTGTATGATACCATTTAAAACTTCTAAGATTTTCTCCTTCTGAATTTCCATGATTTACCCACTGTTTGAGGCCCAAAGATAGCCTTTTTTTTATTTAGATTAAGTTACTATAGCCCCAATTCCCCAAGGGGATCCCAGAAAAGATCTTTGAAATTGACAATGCGGTTCTGATCAATGACAGCGCCTTCGTTTTCCAGCAGTTCCTGCATCAGATTCCGCCCATGGAAATGATGCTTCCCGGTGAGAAGTCCCACCCGGTTGACCACACGGTGGGCAGGCACATATTCGGGATGGGTGTGACACTGGTTCATGGCCCATCCAACCATCCTGGCTGCACCCGGAGCGCCGAGGTATCGGGCTATGGCTCCGTAAGAGGTGACCCTTCCCGGTGGGATAAGCCTGACCACCTGATAAACCCTGGTGAAAAAACCATTATTCGGTGTCATGGGGTAATTCCTTGATCTCCCTGTTAACGGGTAGCCTGAACCGGATAAAATGGATCCTGGCCCCCTCCTCCCTGAACCGGGTCTCGTAAAAAGTCTGGATCGACACCGTTTCATCATCCCAGTCCGTAAGGTAAAGGTCGTCCGTATACCTGTCTATTGCCAGCCCGTTATACCGGGCCAGTTCCAGGTTATAGGTGTAGAGTCCGCGGTTATCGGTTTTCAGGTGAATGATTCCTCCATCCTTCATTATTTCCCTGTACCGGTTCAGGAAGAGGGCTCCTGTGAGGCGCTTTTTTTGGCGGCGTCTCTTTTCCTGGGGATCGGGGAAAGTTATCCATATCTCATCCACTTCACCAGGGGTAAAGAAGGAGTTAATGACATCGATACGTGTGCGGAGGAAAGCCACATTCTTCAATCCTCCGTCATTGGTCTCGCGTACTCCCCTCCAGATCCGTGCACCCTTGATATCCAGTCCCATGTAATTCTTGTCCGGGTTCATAATGGCCAGTCCAACAGTATACTCCCCTTTTCCGCACCCCAGTTCAAGGATCAGGGGATTGTCATTTTTAAAAACTTCCTGCCCCCACCTGCCCTTCAGATGATAATCCTTTTGATAGACCTCTTCAAACGCCGGCTGAAATATCCGGCTGAGAGTCTCCAGTTCCCTGAATCTTTTCAGCTTGTTCTTTCCCAAAATACTTAAAGCTTTATCCGTTCGATGCGAACCCCTACATTGGTTACCGGAAGCTCGGATTTTCGCATGGCCTGCTCAAGTGAGATGGTATAAATACCCTGTTCGCTGAAACGGATCTGCTGTCTGTAGAGCAGCCTTAGCTCACGGAACCGGCCTGTACCATTCCCGGTCCATTTTCCGTCGGGGGCAGCAAGGTTCATGTTGACCGTATCCCTGACAAATTGCCCTGAGGGGCTTTTCAGCAAAACAAACATATAGAGATTGCTCATGGGATAGTCAACCGTATGCCGTACCTGCAGGAATATGTTGTAAAGGGATATTGTATCGGTCATCTCCACCTGGAAAACACCCACATCAGTCCACTTCCACTGCCCGTCTTTGGTGTTCATATATTCATCATACACCATCAGGGGGTCGCATGATGAAACCGGGAGGATGAGAAAGATGAGAAGCAGAAACCTGGAGCGTATCATGATTTAGACTGTGGATTGCGTGGCGGGTTGCGTCTTTCTTCCTTTTGGGACGATTGGTTTCAAACCGGGTAAGGCTCTCCTCTCCAACCCCGCTGGTATAGTCCAGTTTGGGAGCCTGCTTCAGCGTACCTGATTCGATGATTTCATCTGGAAATTTTCCACTCCTGTTCATTTCGATTATCTCCGCCACCCTTTCCACTGAAACGGGCAGCAGGGCCTGGGATCCGCCTCCGCCATAGGCATACCACATGATCCCCCTGTACACATCAGTTTTCAGAAGATGGGCTTCCCCGGTTGTGGTTTTCAAAGGTGTGCTTACTTTTGGAAACTTTTTCCTGGCATCCTCATACCCCGCCATCTCATAGTTCAGGCAGCACTTCAGCTTTCCGCATTGTCCTGCAAGTTTCTGGGGATTCAGTGCCACCTCCTGGATCCGTGCCGCGTAAGTACTTACGGAAACAAAATTGGTGATAAAGGTGGAACAACACAACTCCCTGCCGCATGTACCAATTCCCCCGATCTTCCCGGCTTCCTGCCTTGCTCCAATCTGCCGCATCTCAATGCGGACCCTGAACGATTCGGCCAGCACCTTGATCAGCTGCCGGAAATCCACCCGTTCATCAGCAATATAGTAAAAAACTGCCTTGGTATTGTCACCCTGGAATTCCACATCTCCGATCTTCATGTTCAGTCCCAGGTCAGAGGCAAGCTGACGGCTTCGAAGCATGGTTTCCTTTTCTTTTGCGATGGATTCCCTCCATTTGTCAATGTCTGCTTCCTTGGCTTTCCGGTAGACTTTCTTCAGCTCTTCGGCCGGGTTGTATTTGGTTTTTTCCTGTTGTTTATTTACGATCTCTCCTGCCAGGTTGACGATACCAATATCATGGCCCGGCGAGGCCTCCACTGCCACAATATCTCCACGTTTCAGGCGAAGGTCATTCACATTTCGGTAGAATCCCTTCCGGGTGTTTTTAAACCGGATCTCCACTACTTCGGGAATATCCATGTCCGAAACCTCTCTAAGCCAGTTATAAGAATCCAGCTTTGAACATGTACTGAAATAGGAATCAATGCGCTCGGCATTGTCACCGGATATCTCCAGCTGTTTCTCGGTGCAGCAACCTCTTGCCTTCAGGTTTTCCATCATGCAAAAATAGGGAATCGGAATTCGAAAACAAAACCTGGCTAACCTTCCTGCGGAGCCTTCTGCAGCAACAAGCGGATCACCCTGATGGAGAGGTCCATCAATACAATTTTTGGATAACCGTTGGCTTCGATGTGGTTTCCAGCAAGCGTGAACTGCTCGACCAGCCCATGAATATTCCCTTCGTGGATGAAGGGACTGAACTTTTCAGAAAATTCCGCCTCCTTCGCCGACATGAAGTTCAGATCGTCCTGCTTCATGTGAAGCATGAAATTTTCGCGCAGAATCCTCAGGGAGTAATCCAGCAGTTGTTTCTGGCGCTCGCGGCCCATCACCGAAACTTCATCCACCCAAACGTTGATCTCAAGAATCTTCCTTGCGTAAGCAAGCCGCATGAGCCCTGTAAACAAATCATAATACAGCCGTTCCTGTTCATCACTCCGCAGGGTTGTCAGGGCCAGGTTATAATTGCCATTGGCCCTGCGTACCGCATCCTCAATGAATTGCGGATCACAACCCGGTTCCTTCAGCAGCCCCTCCCTGACCTCACCCGGGGCCAGGGGCGGTACATGCAACAGTTGTGTCCGGCTCAGAATGGTGGGAAGAATCCTGTCGGTATGGTCTGCCACCATGATGATCAATGTTTTATCCGGGGGCTCCTCGATTAGTTTAAGCAGTTTGTTTGCGGCAGCCTGGTTCATCTTTTCAGGAAGCCAGATGATCATCATCCGGTAATCCGACTCATAGGGTTTGAATCCCAGCTTGACCATGACTGCCTGGCTCTCTGCCACATTGATGATCCCCTGTTTGTTCTCTGCCCCGATGGCCTCGTACCACTGGTTTTCAGAAAGGTGGGGATTGTCCAGGAAAGCCTCTCTCCAGGACTCCAGGAAGGAGTCGGTGGTTGGTTTGGACGCCACCTTCTGGGTTGTGGTCACCGGCACCACGAAGTGCAGGTCGGGGTGGATCAGTTTACTGAACTTGATACACGACGGACATACCCCGCAGGCATCGCCGGGCCGGCGATCGAGGCAGGCCAGGTACTGCGCCATAGCCACTGCAAGACTCAGTTTTCCCGTACCCTGGGGACCAAATAGCATCAGTGCATGGGGGGTGCGGTCTTCATCCACCATATTCAGAAGTCTGCGCTTGATCTCCCTCTGTCCGATGATCTCCCTGAACAACATATCCTTTTGGCACTGTAAATGTAGATTTTCTTTTTTACCTTTGGAATTCCTAATCCGTTTTGTAATCATTAATTTAAATTTATCTGATATGCAACTTATTGATAATTATAACTTTGCGGGTAAAAAAGCCATCATCAGGGTCGACTTCAATGTACCCCTGAACGCCCAGTATGAGGTAAGCGACGATACCCGGATCCGTGGTGCGCTTCTCACCATTAAAAAGGTGCTCGCCGACGGTGGTTCCGCCATCCTTATGTCTCACCTTGGACGTCCAAAAGGCGGTCCCGAAGAGAAATTCTCCCTCAGGCATGTGATTCCAAACCTTTCTGATCACCTTGGTATGGAGATTCAGTTTGCAAATGACTGCATGGGGAAAGAGGCTGTGGAAAAGTCTGCCGCCCTTCAGCCCGGACAGGTGCTTTTATTGGAAAATCTCCGTTTCCATTCTGCCGAGGACAAGATCAAGACCGATGAAGAGCGGGCGGCCACGAGGGTATTTGCGGAAAAGTTATCCACTTATGCTGATGTCTATGTGAACGATGCTTTCGGAACCGCCCACCGTGCCCATGGCTCCACGGCGGTGATTGCAGACTTTTTCGATGCGGATTCCAAAATGTTCGGATTCCTGATCAACAGGGAGATCGAAGCCATGGACAAGGTGCTTCACAACTCCGAGAAACCCATGACAGCCATCATGGGCGGGGCCAAGGTTTCTGACAAGATCCAGGTGATCGAAAACCTGCTGGATGTGGTGGACAACCTGATCATTGGCGGCGGGATGACCTATACCTTTATCAAGGCACGGGGAGGCGAGATCGGGAACTCACTCTGTGAAAATGACAAGCTGGATGTGGCCACCGGGCTGGTGAAAAAGGCGAAAGCCAAAGGTGTGAACCTGATCCTTCCTGTGGACCAGGTACTGGCCGATAAGTTTGACAACGATGCTTCAACCGAACTTGCCGGTATTGACAAGGGCAAAGCGGGCTACATGGGTCTGGACATCGGAGCCAAATCGGTGGAAACACTCTCTGAGGTGATCAGGAACTCCAAAACCATTCTCTGGAACGGACCCATGGGTGTATTTGAAATGCCCAACTTCCAGAAGGGGACTGTGAGCATTGCCCAGGCCATCGCTGATGCGACTGCAGCGGGAGCTTTCAGCCTGGTGGGCGGAGGCGACTCTGTGGCTGCGGTGAACAAATTCGGGCTGGCTGACAAGGTGAGCTACGTATCCACAGGCGGCGGGGCCATGCTGGAGTACATCGAAGGCAAGGAACTGCCGGGTATCAAGGCCATCAGGGGGTAAGACTCTAAAATATCTCTGGCATGCATTTCTCACAACGTGCTTATTTTGCAAAGCAAAAAAATGCCAGGTTGTTTCGCAAGCATGCCAGAGCACATTTATGATGCCTGTGCCTTGGTGGGAAAAGGAAAGAAGGAAGAAATGGATCAGGCTTTTACAGAACGGATGTTTAAGATACAGGATGATAGAACCTTCAGGGCGGCTGCCCTGGAGGTTTTTCAATTCCAGGCTGAATCGGTACCGGTGTACCGGGAGTACCTGGGGGCCCTGGGGGTGGATCCGGCAGGTGTAAAGGAGATGGAGGATATCCCGTTTTTGCCTGTGGAATTTTTCAAATCGCACAAAGTCATTTGTGAAGGCATGGAAGCCGAGGTGGTCTTTGAGAGCAGCGGCACCACCCTGGACAATCCGGCCAGGCACCATGTGGCCAGGGCCTCCCTTTACCGGGAGAGCTTCCTTCGGAGTTTTAATGCTTTTTATGGTTCACCGGAAGATCTCTGCATCCTGGCCCTGCTGCCCTCATACCTGGAGCGCACAGCCAGCTCCCTGGTTTACATGATGGACCGGCTGATCCGGTGGTCGAAGCACCCGGACAGCGGGTTCTGGCTGGACAATCTGGAGGCGCTGGCATCCATCCTGCAAAAACGAAACAAGGATGGCCATCCAACCCTGCTTCTTGGAGTAAGTTTCGCCCTGCTTGACCTGGCCGAACAACATCCGCTTGAACTCTGGAAAAACACCAGTGTGATGGAAACCGGCGGGATGAAGGGGAGAAGAGCAGAGATGGTAAGAAGTGAATTGCATGAGGTGCTCACTGGCGTATTCCGTGTTGCTTCCATTCATTCCGAGTACGGGATGACCGAGCTGTTGTCCCAGGCCTACTCCTCCGGGAACGGGATCTTTTATTGCCCCCCCTGGATGCATGTTTTGGCCAGGGATCCCAACGATCCGCTCTCACCGGTTGAAGAGGGGCAGACCGGCGGCCTGAATGTCATTGACCTGGCCAACCTGTACAGCTGTTCCTTCATTGCCACGGGCGACCTGGGGAAATGTTTTAAGGACGGCTCCTTTGAGGTGCTGGGCCGGTTCGACCACTCCGATGTCCGGGGATGTAACCTGCTGGTAACCTAATGCAGAACCTCCACAAGGCTGATCTCCTTCACCGCAATGCTGAAATCGCCTGCATCGGATTTGCCCGAGAAACGGATGTTCCTGATCATCTCAACCGGTTCGGTACTTCCGTTCCTGTACTCCAGTTCCACACCAATATAGATGTCATTTTCACCCGCGATACGGTCATGAACAACAGTGATAAACTTCAGTTCATTAAAGTTGATATCCCTTCGGGATCCGCCTTTGAGGGCAGGGAAATCGGGTGAATTGCACGAGGTGGAAGAAGAAGAGGTGGCATTTTTCACCACTGTGGTAACTCCGTTTATATCGGTAATTTTGATGGTTGTGCTCTGATTCTGGGCTTGAATGGCCAAGAAAAAAACCGAAAGAAAAACTGTGAGTATGGTCCTGTGTAAATTCATGGTTCTGAATATTTGTATTGCGTCTGATCTATAAAACACCATCCATTTAAAAAAGTTTTATTGAGCTCATTGAATTAGCTTAAAATCAGGATCAAAGGCAAACTCCTCCTTCACCCTTTCAAGCTGACTACGGGCACTGAGGGTATCCCCCGTCTGAAGATAGCATTCGCCCAGATACCGGCGGGCCATATGGGAGTCATATCGTTTCAGTGAGGCTTCCAGGATCTCAACGGCTTCAGCAAACCGGCCCTCTGACATCATCTGTTCTGCATCCAAAACCTGATTTCTGGTTTGAAATGGAATGTACCGGGTATAGGTATAACTTTTGGGAGGGATCCTTAGATATTGGGTGGCGCCATATTTCTGCAGCTGCCCCGCAATGGCTTTTGCCTCAGCCGGCTGATTGTCATAAACGCACGACTGATAAAGTTTGCCCAGTGACTTCAGCTTGTCCCCGTTGTCTTTGGCCAGGGAAAATCCCTCCCGGAAGTATTTTTTTGCACTGGCATCATCCCCCTTGATCAAGCAGATTTCCCCCATCCTGTAAATGGCATAAAACGAGGGCTCATATACCAGCGATTTTTTGAAATAGGCCAATGCAAGGGGCAGGTCGCCCAGCTTAATGAGCACCGAGGCTGCATCGCGGTAGTTCACTGCCCGGTATGGATTGGTCCGCAACATGGCCTCATACTCGCCATAGGCAGCTGCCAGGTTTCCTTTGGATTCATATTCCCGTGCCAGGGAGAGTCTCCTTTCAAACAGTGATTTTCCCGGATCTTTCATGGCGGAAAATGCGATTGAATCCAGCATGGAGACAGGACTGTAAGTCAGCCGGTAATCCTTTTCGCCTGTCTCTACGGGAACAAAGGGCCAGTGTGTTTTCAGGTTGGCAATCCGGTGATGGGCCAGCAAACTGTCCAGTTCGGTGTAGCCCCAGTTGGCCTTGTAGTATGCAGATGGATGGTATGAATGCTGATCTTCCTCTCCCAGGATGCCTGATGCTGCAACCGCCCTGTAAAATGCATCGGCCATTAAAAACGCCCCTGCAATATTCGGATGCACATGCTCTGTCATCAGGTTGTTCCCGATCAGACCGTGGGGCGAAGCGGCCTGAAACTGATCCAGCATGGGCACGAGGTATATGCTGTATTCCCCGGCAAGCTTCCGGATGATCTCATTCACCTCCTCACTGGCCCTGAACCGGACTCCGTCCAGGTCCTTGGCCTTATAAAAGAAGTCCCGGGCATAATCATACTCACCCTTTTTACAGGCAGCGGCAGCCTGCACATATGTTTTCCATGCTTCGTCTTCCTTCCCTGCGGAAAGAGCACTTAATGGCTTGATATCCTTCACATTGCTCACGACTTCACTGATGAAAACAGGGATCTCCCTGTCACTGAATATGGCCAGCAGATCACCCATGTTCTGCGCGTACCGGGTCATGGCCAGCCGGTAGGTTTCACTCTCATAGGGAATATCCTGACTGGCCACTATGCGTTTCATCAGGGTTCCGTGTACCGGTTCCGATTTGCCGGCTCCTATTTTATCGGCAGTATTCCTGACCAGCTGGAAGAATCTGAAATCCATCAAGGCCAGGTTGAGCCTGGTCAGCCACCGGCTCTTGCTCATGCTTTCGTTGGAACCCGCCCCGAAGGCGCCATAGAATTCGTTGTGGCCGGCATATACCAGTATGGCATCGGGTTCATATTTGACGATCTGACCCGCAAAATCCAGGAGGGTATAGCTGTTGATGGCAGTAATGGCCGTGTTGACCACTTCGATATCTCTCCCGGGAAACGCATCTTCAAGTCTCTTGTGCAAAATCCGGGAAAACATCAGGTTGCTTTCATGGGGAAACCCTACCACGGTGGAGCTGCCCATCACGAATACCCTGAAGGTCCCTTCGGGCTTTTTCTTCAGGAAAATATCATTGGGCGGAGCTGTATGTTCCAGTTTATGAAAGTACTTTTTCCCTACAACCGGGTTTACGATCATGTAGGCTTCGTACCCTTCCACCGGATTCTGAATAAACAGGCCCAGGTTATCTCCGTAGGAAACCAGCCTTAATACACCTTCCAGAAGCAGCAGAAAAAGCAAGGGCAGACTGACAGAAATGAGCCTGAACAGGACTTCCCGTCCCGGTTTCTTTTCACGCCTGGCATGGTTATGTTGGTTCATAGATCAGATGGCGGTTTCGGAATCGAAACATAAGGAAATAATTTGGAATTTGAGCAACTCCTTCCCGTAACCATTGCCATTGGGGGCCCTCACCACCGTATGCAGATGCCAGTTTACAGGTCCGGCATCCCATCTGAAGGTGATAGCTGGCACAACCTTCTGATTGCTAAATGGTTTTGCCTTAATTTGTTAAGAAAATCACAAAAACACCAACACCGAATTAATAAATATTTTAATTTCGGGGCACTAATTTATAATCGGATGAAAAATACCTACTTCGACCTGATAGAGCAAACCTACTATTTCCCCCAGGAAGGCTTTGACCTGAGAGACGGTTCGCTGACCTTCCACGGAGTCTCCCTGAAGCACCTGATCGAGAAGCATGGTACGCCTTTCCGGTTTATCTATTTACCAAAAATCGGGGACCAGATTAAGAAAGCCCGGAATCTGTTCAACCGGGCCATCAAAAACAACGACTACAGGGGCAGTTATCATTTTTGCTATTGCACAAAATGCAACCATTTTTACCATGTGATCAACGAAGCTCTCAAACACAAGGTCGATATTGAGACTTCCTCAGCTTTTGATATTGATCTGATACTGAATTTTCATGAAAAGAAAAAACTGGATAAGGACCGTCTGATCGTTCACAACGGATATAAGACAGACGATTATCTCAAAAGGATCATACAACTGCAGCAGGCTGGTTTTCAGAATTCAGTCGTCATTCTTGACAGCACGCAGGAACTGGACCGCTTGCTTAAATATAAAACTGATTCCCCCATCAAGATCGGATTAAGAATGGCCATTGAGGAAGAGGCTCAGTCTGCCTATTATACTTCCCGGCTGGGCATTCCTCCCGATGAAATCGTTGCTTTCTTTAAAAAACACATCAGGGACAATAAAAGGGTCGAATTAAAGATGCTTCATTTCTTTGTGGACTCCGGGATCAAAGACACCCTCTATTACTGGGGTGAGTTTCAGAAGGCCCTTAAACTATATGTTGAACTCAAAAAGGAGAGCGAAAATCTGAATTCATTCAACCTGGGAGGAGGATTTCCCATCCGAAGCCACCTGGGTTTCGAATACGACTATGAATACATGATCAATGAGATCATTATAAATTTGAAGGAGGCCTGTGAAAAAGAGAAAGTAATGGAACCTGATATTTTTACCGAATTCGGCAGGTATACCGTGGGTGAGGCAGGCGCCATCATCTTCAAGGTCCTGGAACAAAAACTGCAGAATGACACCGAAGCCTGGTACATCATCAACAACAGCCTGATGAATACCATCCCCGATGCCTGGTCGATCCATGAGAAATTCATTTTACTGCCTGTTAACAAATGGAACAATGAGTACGGAAGGGTCAATATCGGCGGGATCAGCTGCGACCATTCGGACTATTACAATTCGGAAGACCTGAACCAGGAAGTGCTGCTTCCCAAATACAGCAACAAGGAAAAGGAACCCCTTTACCTGGGTTTCTTCCACACAGGAGCCTACCAGGACGCCATCAGCGGGTACGGAGGAATCAAGCACTGCCTGATTCCTTCCCCCAAACATGTAATCATTGACCGCGATTCGAAAGGGAACATTGTTGATCATGTGTACCGCGAGGAGCAGTCGGTTGATGAAATGTTCAACATACTGGGTTACAATGAGTAAATCGAGAATCTTTGCCGGTATTGAAAGCGGGAATACAGATTTTGACCAGGCAGCCATTTTGCTTCAGTCCATTCCCTACGACGGTACAAGCACCTGGGGAAAGGGGGCCGACGGCGGTTTTGAGGCTTTTTTGGAAGCGGCTGAAAACATGGAGATCTATGATATTGAAACCGATTCGGAAGTATATAAGCATGGCGTCCACATCCTGAACGAAATTTCTGAATCCTCCTCTCCCGAAACAGTTTATGAAGCAGTAAAGCTGAAGTCCTGTGAATTGCTTAAAACCGGCAAGTTCCTTACCTTCTTCGGTGGAGAACACTCCGTAAGCATCGGCATTATTGAAGCCTTCCGGGAAGCATATTCAGACCTGACCGTATTGCAACTGGACGCCCATGCAGATCTGAGGGAAGAGTACCTGGGCTCCCCTTACAGCCATGCCTGTGCCCTGCACGCCGCCAGCAGGGAGACCAACCTGGTACAGGTCGGAATCCGAAGCATGGATACCTCTGAGAAACCGTTTTTGAATCCTGACCACTGTTTTTTCGCCCATCAGATCCATGGGAATAGCTCCTGGATGGAACGCTCCATTGACTTGATGACCGATCGGGTTTACCTGACCATCGATCTGGATGTTCTGGATCCTTCCATCATGCCTTCCACGGGCACTCCTGAACCGGGAGGAATGGACTGGTATACCCTGCTTGTATATCTCAAAAAGGTCTTCGCTGCAAAAACAGTAGTTGGTTTTGATATTGTTGAATTCGCCCCCATCAAAGGGCTGAAGGCCCCGGGTTTCCTGGTGGCAAAACTATACTATAAATTGCTTTCATTTAAATTCAGTCTTCAAAAATCTTAGGAAATGAGTGTTCAAAAAGGCGTCATCAGTGAATTCATGCTCCGGCATTTCAAACATTTTAATTCAGCGGCCCTGGTAGATGCTGCGAAGGCTTATCAGGAACAACTTGACAGGGGAAATAAAATGATGGTGACCCTTGCAGGGGCCATGAGTACAGCCGAACTGGGTAAATCACTGGCCGAGATGATCCGGAAGGGCAAGGTGGATATTATCTCCTGTACAGGGGCAAACCTGGAAGAGGACCTGATGAACCTGGTGGCCCACAAACATTACAAACGGATCCCGGAGTACCGTGACCTGACTCCGGAACAGGAGCGGGATTTGATGAACCATGGGCTGAACCGCGTTACCGATACCTGTATCCCCGAGGAGGAGGCTTTCAGGCGCCTTCAAAAGCATATTTTCAACCTCTGGAAGGGGGCTGAAACCCGCTCGGAACGCTATTTTCCTCACGAGTACATGTACCAGTTGCTCCGCTCAGGGGTATTGGAACAATACTACCAGATCGATCCTGAAGACAGCTGGATGCTGGCTGCCGCCGAAAAGAACCTGCCCATTGTGGTTCCCGGCTGGGAAGACTCCACCATGGGGAATATTTTTGCCTCCTATTGCATCAAAAGTGAACTCAGGCCCCAAACCATCAAGTCGGGGATCGAATACATGGTTTGGCTGGCCGACTGGTACACGGAAAATACAGTGGAAACCGGTATCGGATTCTTCCAGATTGGCGGAGGAATTGCAGGTGATTTTCCCATCTGCGTGGTACCCATGCTTTACCAGGACCTGGAAAGAACAGACACCCCCTTCTGGAGTTATTTCTGCCAGATCTCGGACTCAACCACCAGCTATGGTTCCTACTCAGGGGCAGTGCCCAATGAGAAAATTACCTGGGGCAAGCTGGATGTGGATACCCCCCGGTTCATTGTTGAATCGGATGCCACCATTGTGGCTCCCCTGATCTTTGCCTGGCTGCTGGGCTGGTAAAACAAACTATTATGAAAACCGACAGAAGAAGCTTCATCAAGACGACCGGCGCAGCCTCCGTATTCACCATTGTTCCAAGGTTTGTCCTCGGGGGTACCGGGTATGTTGCTCCCAGTGATACGGTCTACATCGCCGGAATCGGCATTGGAGGGAAAGGAGAATCAGACCTGACCTCCTGCGCAGAGAGCAAGCATGCAAAAATATCCCTGCTTTGCGATGTGGATGACCGCATGGCGGTGAATTCCAGGAAGAATTTCCCCGATGCAAAATACCATCGTGATTTCAGGGAAATGCTTGACAAAGAGCATAAACACATTGATGCGGTCACCGTCTCCACCCCGGATCATACCCATGCAGTGGCTGCCATGGCTGCCATGCAACTGGGCAAACATGTCTACGTGCAAAAACCGCTTACCTACAGCATTGGTGAAGCCCGGGCTTTGACCCTGGCGGCCAAAAGATACGAGGTGGTTACCCAGATGGGGAACCAGGGGGCCTCCGGTGAACCCGTTCGAAGAATGAAAGAAATTGTGGATGCGGGATTGATCGGGGAGGTTTCCAGGGTCTGGGCATGGACCGACAGGCCGGTCTGGCCCCAGGGCATCCCTGCACCCACAGGTAAACATGATATTCCCGGTGAACTGGACTGGGACCTGTGGCTGGGACCTGCAGAATACATCGATTACAATCCGGCCTACCTTCCCTTCAACTGGCGGGGCTGGTGGAGATTCGGGACCGGGGCGCTGGGCGACATGGCCTGCCACAACATGGATCCCATATTCAGAATCCTGCCCATCGATTATCCCACCGAAGTCGAATGCAGTGCAACCACGGCCTATGAAGGCTTTTTCAGGATAGCCCATTATACCGAAAGCTGTCCGTCCTCGTCCATTACCCATTTAAAATTCCCCCGTACCGACGGGAAAGGTATGGTGGACCTCACATGGATGGATGGCGGCCTGCGTCCGCAAATGCCCGCGGAATTATCACCCAGGGACAATACCGGCGATTTAAGCAACGGTGTGATCTTTGAAGGCAGCAAGGGGATCATGATTGACAATCACACCGAAAGGCCCGTGCTTTTGCCCCAAACCCTGATGAACGAAATTGATGCCATTCCAAGAACTGAAAAACGGGTCCCCGAAGGACATTATGTGGCCTGGGTGGAGGCCTGTATGAAGGGTTACGGGGAATCGGACCTGAGTTCGGCCTTCGCCTATGCCGGTCCGTTTACGGAGGCTGTTTTGATGGGTAACCTGGCAATCCGCAGCTACCAGCTGGAGACCAGCGAAGCAGGTAATTCATCCTATCCCGGCAGGAAGAAGTTGCTGTGGGATGCCGAAAATATGAAAATCACCAATTTTGATCCGGCAAACGAATTTGTCATGCGAAAATTCAGGGAGGGCTGGAGCCTGTAAGGTCCGATTTATCCAGAAGCTGGCACAAAAGTAAAAGCGTGTGTCAAAAGGGTACCCTTTTGCTCCTGAATTTAACTGATCTTAATCTGTCTTGCCGGTTTCGGCTTGACTTCTTCCCTTTTGGGCAAGACAACGTGAAGAATACCATCGGTGTAGCTGGCATGGATTTTGTCCCCATCCACATGATTTTCGGGAATGGTAAAGGTCCTTTGAAAGGCCATGTAGCTGAATTCCCGGCGGGTATATTTGTCTTCCGATTTCCCTTTCTTCTCCTCTTTTCTTTCGGAAGAGATGGTCAGCCGCCCGTTTTCATAATCCACGTTGATCTGCTCCTTGTTCATTCCCGGAGCTGCCACATCAATGAGAAATTCATTGTCATTCTCCCTGATGTTCACTGCCGGAAGCGTTGAATTGGAACCGGCATAGTTTGCGTTGGACCAATCCATCAGGTCCCCTTCAAAAAACCTGTTAAATATTGAAGGGAACGTAGGATTCAAATTGTCAGATAATCTTGCAAGTGTCATGGTTTTACCCTCCATTTTTTAATGCGTTTGTTACGCGTTTGTTAAACATTTTTTTGTTGTTGCACCTCGGACTGTGCACATTTTCATTTTCAATTTGCGTGCCATCGGATCCTAAATGAAAAAAAGTCAGTATATGACAAAGGTTCAGGTGCTTATTTAACATTTTTTTAGATTTCAACCACGATATTGGCGTCATTATGTCATGATATATGGGTTTTAAAAACTGTCATATTGTCATGTTTTGTACGTCTCCCAAACATGGCTTAACACGCCATCTCTTTGTTTGTGAGGTTTTGAGACGGTTTCAAAATAATACCTGCCTGGTCACCCTAAAAACGGCTCGCCTTTTGATCAAAGAGAACAGAACAAGAAAACAGTGAATTAAAGACCAAAGGAAATGGAACCAGATAAATTTACCATCAAAGCACAGGAGGCTGTTCAGCAGGCTCAGCAAATCGCCATGGAGCTTCAGCATCAGTCCATCGAATGCACCCACCTGCTCAAGGGAATACTCGAAGTGGATGAGAACGTGTTCCCGTTTATCATGAAGAAACTCTCCATGAATGGGGCCCTGGTGGAAAAGTCCCTCGACCAGATGATCAAACAACATCCGAAAGTTTCGGGTGCCGAATCCTATTTTTCCCAGGAGGCCGGAAAGGCGCTCAATAAAGCACAATCGGCCCTGAAGGAATTCGGAGATGAATACATTGCCCTGGAGCACCTGCTTCTTGGAATCCTTCGCACGGGAAACCAGGTGAGCAGCATGCTGAAAGACGCCGGTATGAATGAAAAAGAGCTAAGGGAGTCCATCAGGGAGCTGCGCAAAGGAAGCCGGGTTCACACCCGCTCATCCGAAGAATCATACAATGCCCTGGACAAATACGCTGTTCACCTGAATGAACGGGCCGGATCGGGCAACCTGGACCCGGTGATCGGAAGGGATGAAGAGATCCGCCGGGTCCTTCAGATCCTGACACGCCGCACAAAAAACAATCCCATCCTTGTGGGTGAGCCGGGCGTGGGAAAGACGGCCATTGCCGAAGGGATTGCGCTCAGGATTGTAAACGGAGATGTCCCGGACGACCTGCTGTCCAAGCAGATATACTCCCTCGACATGGGAGCCCTGATTGCGGGGGCCAAGTACAAGGGAGAATTTGAGGAACGCCTCAAGGCGGTAGTAAAGGAGGTGATCGGATCGGAGGGTGAAATCGTATTGTTCATTGATGAAATCCACACACTCGTAGGAGCCGGCGGAGGCGGAGAGGGAGCCATGGACGCCGCCAACATCCTCAAACCGGCGCTTGCAAGGGGGGAACTCAGGGCCATCGGTGCAACAACACTGAATGAATACCAGAAGTATTTTGAAAAAGACAAAGCCCTGGAACGCCGTTTCCAGAAAATCCTTATCGATGAACCGGGTGAGGAAGATGCCATTTCCATTCTCCGCGGCATCAAGGAAAAGTATGAGAATTTTCACAAAATCCGGATCAGGGATGAGGCCATCATTGCAGCGGTTCAGCTTTCCGTCCGCTATATTACAGATCGTTTCCTTCCCGATAAAGCCATCGACCTGATAGATGAATCTGCAGCCCACCTTCGTCTGGAAATGAATTCCAAACCTGTGTCTATTGATATCCTGGAGCGGAAAATCCAGCAGCTGGAAATTGAAAGGGAGGCCTTTAAAAGGGAAAAGGACAAAACCCGGGTGGAACAAATTTCCCGGCAGGTCGCCGATCTGGAAGATGAACACAAACAGCTGATGGCCAACTGGGTGGAAGAGAAATCGGTGGTAGAAAAAATACAAAAGAGTAAACAGTCGATCGAGCAGCTCCGCTACCGGGCCGAAAAGGCGGAAAGGGAAAGTGACCTGGGTACAGTGGCTGAAATTCGCTACGGTCAGCTGCCGGCAGCAGAAGCTGAACTGGCTTCCAGCATCGGCAAACTGCAGGCGTATGAAAAGGACGGGCAACGCATGGTCAGGGAGGAGATCACAGCCGAAGATATTGCAGAGGTGGTTTCGCGGTGGACCGGTGTACCGGTGAAACGAATGCTTCAAAGTGACAAAGAGAAACTTTTGCATATTGAAAAAGAGCTCCAAAAACGCGTTGTGGGTCAGGAGGAGGCCATCGGGGCCGTATCGGCAGCGATCCGGCGGAGCCGGACCGGTCTTTCAGATGAACAGAGACCCATCGGTTCGTTTCTCTTCCTGGGAACCACAGGCGTGGGCAAAACCGAGCTGGCCAAAGCGCTGGCCGAATACCTGTTCAATGACGAAAGACTGATCACGCGCATTGACATGAGCGAGTACCAGGAAAGGCATGCTGTATCCAGGCTGGTGGGGGCTCCCCCGGGATATGTGGGGTATGAAGAGGGAGGACAACTCACTGAAGCGGTCCGGAGAAAACCTTACTCTGTCGTCCTGCTGGATGAAATCGAAAAAGCACATCCCGATACTTTCAATATCCTGCTTCAGGTGCTGGAGGATGGCCGGCTGACCGACAACAAAGGCCGGGTGGCCAACTTCAAGAATACCATCATTATCATGACCTCAAACCTGGGTTCGGAAATCCTTCAGCAAAATCTTTCAGATGTGGAAGAGGGTGCCATCGATCAGGTTTTTGAAAAATCGAGATTGCAGGTATTTGAACTTTTGAAGCGCAATCTCCGGCCCGAATTTCTGAACCGCATTGATGAATTGGTCATGTTCCGGCCCCTGACCATGGAGGACATGGAAGGGATTCTGCGCATACAACTGAACCTGCTCCGGACAAAACTTCAGAAGCAGCAAATCACCTTTGAGGTGACAGACCGCTGTTTCTCCTTTTTGAAGCAGGAAGGCTTTGACCTGCAGTTCGGGGCAAGGCCGCTGAAAAGACTGGTCCAGAAGAAGATCCTCAACCAGCTTTCCATTGCCATGCTGGAAGGGAAGGTGCAGGCGGACACCCATACCATCATCGATGTGGAAAACGGACAGATCGTCTTTTCCCGGTCAGGCACTTGATGCCATGACCGGGGGAGATGAAGATCAGGAGTTTTCTCCGGAGATCAGCTTCCCGTAGGCCGGGAACAGGTCCATGATCAGTTCCCTGTCTTCGAACAAAAACCAGGTCCCAGGATTGAAGCTGCTGTTCAGGATGATCGAACCATCCTCTTGCGCAAAAGCTTTGATCTGTTGCGGCTTCATGTTATCCCCTTCGAAAACCAGCGAATAGTCGGGCTCTTGTCCGGGCTGAAAACCATCAGCGAACCGGGAATGGGTTTTGCTGGTGCTCCGCTGCAGGTATTTGGCCATGCTGCTTGAATCTGCAAGGATTCCTGAAACCATCCATCCTGCCTCACTTCTTTGGGCCACAAATCCGGAGTCGGCAGGATAATCAAACACAATTCTTGTGATGCCTGATGAATTCATGCGGGAGATGGTCCGGTTCCTCCAACGGGAAAACTCCTGGTTCAGGCTCATGGACAAAAAGCCATTGACCGAATAAACTTCGTTCTCGCCGGAAAGCCTCACATAGGTTTTGCCAATCCCCCTGTTTTGTGCATAGGGCGAATAACTGCTCTGGGGAGGCGGCTGGTATTGAAACCTGCCCACGATCAAATCCAGGGTCACCTTTTTTCCCTCCTTCAATACCACCCTGGTCCCGGAACTGTCCTCAACCTGGTATTCGATCCAGTTTTCAGGAGAGAGGGCCACCAGTTGTTCTGCTTTTAAATTCTGAAGTTCAGAAAGGGTGTTTTTCACTGCACCTGCATCTGCGGGTGCAGAAATTCCCTCCCGGGATACGGTCCAGGAGGTGTTTGTTTTGTTGAATTCCAGCTGTTTTCCCTTTTCCGCTTCAGGGTACAGCAGAATGGAGGATACCCGGCTGGTATCAATCTGTATAAGATTGGCCTTCAGGGTACGGTCCGGTTTTTTCAAGGAAGTAAATCTGCTGATTACAAATAGTGTGATAAAAACCAGAAGCACCAGCAACAGGGTTCGGTTATTGATCTTTCCACGCATGGCCTTTATATGATTTGTTATGAATAGTTAACTTCCATGCGCCTGATTCGCTGATTTTTACGGCGCTGGGAACGGAACAGTCCATACACAAGCACAAGGAGGATGGGTACCAGGAAATTGATCCATTTGATCAACGCTCGTTGATGGTCCTCCATCTGCTTGATGGGCCGTGAACTCACACCCTTGGTCCGCAGTTCAATCAGGCCGGTATCATCACTGAGCCAGTCAATTCCGTTGACAAGGAGGTTCACATTATCAGGGTTCACCTGCTGTCCGTTGTTGTTTACAGCAAAATCACCATCGCCAATGACCACCATTTTGCCACGCCTTCCTTCCGGTCCGGTCTCCTCCAGAACGCCCCCAAGCACCTGACTTTTTAATGGAAAATCTCCCATGGTCCACCTTCTCTGGAAATTAAAATAGGTGGGAGTCCCCTGGGTTCCTGACAGCCCGGAGCTAAAAAGCAGGGGCGTGAACTTTGTGGCAGAATCCCCCATAAAATCCATGGTGCTGGCAAACGGGAAAATCACCTCTTCCAATCCCTGGGTAACAGGATGATCCGAAAAACTGTTCACCCTGGGGATATAAGGAATGGCCACGCTTGAAAGCTGGATGGTATTTCCGATTTGCTGTTGCATGGTGGCAGAAATGCAGTGTTCATCCACAAGGAAATTCTCATTGACATGCAGTCCTTTTTCACTCAGCCAAGACTCCAGTCCGGTGGAAAGTCCGCTCCCGTAACCTGTCTGAAGATCTCCGCTGACCCGGTTCATGGCAATGAATACATTCCCTCCGCCGGCAAGATAACGGTCCAGTTCATCAAACACCCCGGGAGGAATGGTATCGGCAGGGCGAACAATGGCAAGCGACTTGATATTTGCCGGAATGGGGGTGGAGTCATTGACATGAATATCCTCAATTGCATAGAGGACATTCAGTTCCTGGCCCGCCTGGGACAGTTCGCGCCGGGAGGCTTCTCCATGTCCCTGCAGGAATCCAATCACGGGCTTATGGATCACTGCCAGCTTTTTTATGGCAGTTGAAAGGGTATACTCCATGGCAAGCCCCGGCTCTACAACGGGTATGATCTCCTGGCGTTCTCCCATGCTTAAAACGGCTCCCATGTAAGCCCTTTGCTGCTTCATCTGGTCCTTCTCCCTTACATTGATCATCACCGGCTGGATTCCATTCTGCATCGCTTCCTGCTCACGGGATTCATCATCGTTCGGACTGATAAACTCATATACCACCTTCTGACCGGAGATCTTTCCGAATTCCACCAGCATCTCCCTGAAATCATTCCTGGTTTTAATCAGCTGTGCCGGTATGTCCTTGCTGAAATAAGCCTTCACGGTAACAGGTTCAGAAAGGTTTCTCAGGATCTCTTTGGTTGCGTGGCTGAGGGTATATTGTTTGTTTTCTGTAAGATCCAACCGGAAAAAGATCTGCCCGGACAACAGGTTGATCACGATGATGATCGAAACAAAAAGCAGTATTGAAATGGTGTATTTGCCTTTTTTCATGGTTCGATGGATTTAAACGTTGAGGTTTCTTTTTGAAAGGGAAATCTCCGAAAGAAACAATCCGATCACGATCAGGGAAAAGAAGTAAATCAGGTCGCCACTGTCCAGCACACCCCTGGATATGCTGTCAAAATGCTCCCTCATGCTCAGGCTGCTGAAAAGCCGGCTGCCGAAACCCTGCAGTCCTGTTGAAAAAATCCCGAACAGCAGGTGAAAAAAGAGCCCGATCAATAGTGACAGCAAGTAGGCGGTGATCTGGTTTCTTGTCATGCTGCTGGCCCAGAGCCCTATGCTGATGTAGGATGCACTCATCAGAATGAGGCCCAGGTATCCGCAGACCACTGCCCCCAGGTCAAGATTCCCGATACTGCCAACGGTAATCACATAGGGCGCTGTAAAAACCAGGGCCACAAGAATAAGCATCAATGTGGAAAGGAACTTTCCAAGAATTACCTCCCGGTCGGTGATGGCCCTTGTCAACAGCAATTCGATGGTACCCGAGCGGATCTCTTCTGCCAGAAGGCGCATGGTAAGGGCCGGGATGAAAAAAAAGAGGCTCCAGTAAGCGATGGAAAAGAAGGATCCCAGGCTGGCCTGTCCGACCAGGAACACATCACTGCCGAACAACCACGTGAAAAAGCCGCTGAAACCCAGAAACAAAACGAGCATGATATAGGCCACCAATGAATCGAAAAATGACCTGAATTCTCTTTTACTCAATATCCAAATGGTATGCATGTCCTATGTTGTTATAATTGTCAACTTTCTTTTCAATGGGTGGTTAGTTCCCTGAATACATCCTCAAGCCTGGTTTCGAAGGGAGTCATTTCTGTCAGGGTCCACTTGTTCTTCACACAGAGCTTAAAAACATCCCGGCCGGCACTGGTTCCCGGCTGGACCTGGATTTCAAATCTATCCTTTTGCCCGTCTGCAAAGCCAACCTGGCTGACCAGGGTCAGCCCCTGAAGGGCCTTAAATATTTCATTGGGGTCCCCGTCTTCTATCTTCACCCTGAGTATTGTCTCCCCGCTTGCCTGTTTCCGCAGCAATTCGGAGGTTCCGTCGGCTACTATTTTACCCTGGTTGATAATCAGAATACGGTCACATGTGGCTTCAACCTCCGGGAGGATGTGTGTGCTCAGAATGACGGTCTTGTGCTTTCCCAGTTCGCGGATGAGCTTCCGGATCTCCACAATCTGGTTGGGGTCCAGCCCGGATGTGGGCTCATCCAGGATCAGGACCTCCGGATCGTGAATGAGGGCCTGGGCCAGTCCCACCCTTTGCTTAAATCCCCTGGACAGCTCTCCGATCTTTTTGTGCTTCTCCTGGTTCAGCCCGGTAACCCGGATCATCTCAGCCACCCTGGGAAGGATGCGCTCTTTGGAAATTCCCTGCAATCCCGCCACAAACTCCAGGTAATCGATCACGGGCATATCCTGGTAAAGCGGATTGTTTTCCGGCAGGTAGCCGATGTGTTTCTTGAGCCCGTCCCCTTCACTCTCCAAGGATTTACCCCCAATAAAAATGCGCCCTTCAGAGGGAGTTATGAAGCTGGTAATCATTCTCATGGTGGTGGTTTTGCCGGCCCCGTTGGGTCCCAGGAAACCTACGATTTCACCGGTTTTTACTTCAAAGGAGATGTGATCCACCGCCCTTTGTCCTCCATACTTTTTGGTCAGATTTTCAATCCTGATGTCCATATTCCCGAATGTTATTGGTTTGGGCTCCGGGTTGAAAACCCGGGTACCCTTATCCAGACTGAATCGTTTGCGAAGGACAAAATAAAACAGGGGATTTTAGAAATAAAAATCCGGAAGGCCCCTTTTAACTTTCTTTAACAATTTTGTATGAATGGTCGATCCATTCCTTCAACTGACTGTTGCTGATGCTTCCATTCAGGTTCACACCATTCCAGTGCTTTTTATTAAAATGCCAGGCCGGTGTAACCTCAGGGTGCTGCTCCCGCAGCTCAATGGCCAGTTCGGGATCACATTTCAGCGTAATGCCCCTGGCTTCTTCTGACAAATCGAGTACTGCAAACATCTTCCCCATCACTTTAAAGACCAGGGCTGTGTCGTTAAATGGGAAGCCTTCGGTAGCACCTGGTTTTGAAATGCAGTATTCACGGATTTCTTCGATGTTCATAATGCATGTTTGATTTGATACTATTGTGTGTAATCCGCAGATATTTCATGGATCTTACCCGGCTCAACAGTTACAAAAGCGTATTCGGAGCCTTTTACAAGTTTGATGTGGGCAGGGAGATCTTCCCCGTTTACTTTAATTCGTTTGATCATTTTACCGCCATAGCTGGCAGGAATCATACAGGTGAGCCCGCTGCTATGCTTTAAAGCTGAATTTAAGATGAAAGATAATTTGTTGTTTATCCAGCTTATATTACTAAAAGTGGCTTCGTCCCTCATTTTAACAAAATCCAGCAGGTTTTCAGCAGTCCACACAGGTAAGCCTTTGCTGTTTGCATAGGTCAACATCTTCATCAATGGTTTTTTCGAGAAATAATATTCATCGTTATGCGACTTGATGCTGACAAACGAATAGATTTCATCATTTAAACTTCTGTCAACCATTCCTTTAAAACAATTGAAAAATCCTTCGGGGTTGTTACTCTCCATGTACTGCTGATCATAAACGGCATTAAAATGCTGGTAAACATTGATTGTTTTGCCACCTGCATTTGCAAATTTCATCACCAGTCCGCTTCCGGCATGGAAGCCCTGGTTGATACCCGGTGTTCCCAGGTAAAAGGCACCCTGATTGGAGTTAATGTCATAAAGCGGATAGTTGATGTCGAGTTCTATTCCGTTTTTTTCTTCCAGCATGGCCTGGGCCCCGAAATCCTGCGTGCCGGTCGAATCTGTACCACACCAGACAAACCAGTGGTTCACAACGGTACGGACCTGCACCCCGAATCTGGTTTCAATCTCTTTCTTCTTGTCTTTCAATACCAGATCCATTGAATCCCAGCCGGGATGGCCTGCCTCCTCTGTATCGTCCGGATGGGCTGCAATCTCGAAGCCCCTGGAGGTCCATTGATCGGCCCATTCCTTTGTAACCTTATCTGTTTCGAGGATGTAAAGAGACATTTTTGCCCCCATGGAGTCCATATCCCGGAACTGAGGTTCAAAATCGGCTTCGGCCCGGTATTCGCCATCGTTGGTCAGTGTAACAAGGCATTTTAAAGTATCGGGAAAATACCATAAACGAGGCAGTGGCTTTGTATGGCCGGTCATGTACCTGATGCAATTGGACAACAGTGCCATCTGCTGATCGGCCTGATTGATGGTATTATTGGAGGTATCGACCCAGCCCTCTGCAAAGAGGTCCAGGCTTCTGAGTCCGGGTATCCCGTCTTTTTCTATACCGGCAAATTCAGGGTTTCCCTGCCGGGTGTAGACAATGCTTTGGGGTAGATTGTATAGAAATGCAATGGCCTGTCCTTTTTTGCAGCTGTTGCTTACAACCCCAGGATATCCCTCCACCGGCCGCCTGTCTGAAAACAATGCCGCTATATCTTTTCCCTCCCCCAGGGTGTATATATCGGCTGTTCCATGAAACTGAAGCGCATTGGAAATGATTCCTTTCCCCTGTTCTGTGGATGGGTCAACCCTGATATATCCTTCCGAAATTGTCCTCAGTTTGGGTTTAAGTCCAAATAATCCGGCAAGTTCCGGATCAGGCCGGAAAGCAATCAGGTTTCCGCCACGCTCCACAAACTCCCGGACCATTCGCTTTTTTTTCTGATCGATCTTTGATTCCGTAAGGATAACAAGATTAAATTTCGAAAGATAGGTGACGGTGACTTTCTTACTATTCAGCGAATCGACTTCAATCCCGCGGAATCCTTCAGTTTTCAGGATCTCCTCCGTATAAGTTCCAAAACCATGATTGGTGGCCAGCAGCAAAATGGGTGCATCAGTCCTCTTGCCGGTGCAGCCAAAAAAAACCAACAAAAAAGAAAGGTTTATTGTATAAACCAGTATGCGCTTCATTTCTTTTGAGCCTCCTGAGCTACTTTCTCATAAATGGACCGTGCCTCTCTGTACCTGTTCTGTACCACATCCAGGTCCTGTGTGAAATATTGATTCCAGGGGCCACCCGGCTCTATATTTTGCAGCGTGGCATCGATCCACTCTACAAAATAGTGCGCATCGGTGGCGTTTGCCCTTACCGGTCTGTTTTTAATTGAAATATAGACAGGTGCCGTATGAGACTGATGGCCCGTCGGATCCATTCTCCGCGCACAGATCCAGCTGCTTTCATCTACCGGCACAGCGGCATTCAAAACCAGGGGTTCTCCGGGCCTTGCCGATCCTTCCTGTGTTGCAACTATTTTCCCGTTACATACCAGCTCTACGTTTCCGGTGAGCTCTTCGATGGCTGTCCAGATGACTTCAACATTCAGCGTTCCCTCTCCATTCAACTTCACTTCATCACCGGGAGATGCGTCGCCATTGACCTTCAGATCGAGAAACTCTGCATGGCCGTTTGTTGCAACAACCGTTCTTCCGTTTTTGATACCTTCCACCCATTTCCGGTAAGAAAACGGCTCCTCCTGTACCTGTACATAGGTCAGCAAAGAACCCAGGGGCTGACCATTGTTGCATGGATAATCCGTTCCGGCGGCCCAGCCCAGCCTGAATCCGCAATTCAATAACCTGTAATATGCATTGACAGTTACATCGTTTAACCACACATCTTCAGCCAGAAAATCGATGGTGCCAAGAGCAGCTTCCACCGGGTAATCAATGGGCGTGCAGCAATCGAGGGTCTCCGGCAGAGATCCGGTCAGGTATTCCATATGACAGAAACCCACCACAGCATCCTGTGATCTTCCGTATTCCAGGATTTTGTAAGGGGATTCGTCCCAGATCTGGCCGGCTTCTTTTAAACCAAGCAACACAATATGTCCCCCAAGGGCTTTGTGTTCGAAGGTAACCCCGGCAGGATCCCAGTGCCATTCGGCATCGTAACGAATGATACGTCCGGGAACGGATAGCCGGTGATTATCCCCGTTCACCTTGAGCAGGTCAATTTCGCTGGGTTGGACCTCGCCATTGCCCATATCGGCCAGCACCGAAATGACGGCCAAATCATTTACCTCCATCATTTCAATGAATTTGCTTTCCGGGAGAATGCCTTCTTCCGGGCCGCCACAATCGCGGTGCACATGCATATCGCCAGCGTACCAGCCCGGAGGTTCGGGCTTCAACCGGGGTGTTTGCCCGACCAAAGTATAAATCGCATGGGCAGGCACGACGGCTTCGAACAACTGATCTGATAAGGCGATATCATTTGTTTTATGGAGGCTGTGCAGGCTGTCGGTATAAAACATCTCAAAGACACTCCCTGCGTCCATGTTTTTGATGGCTCCTTTTACCGTGACAGGATTGGCGCTGCTGTTTCGGCCCACAACGACCAATTGCTTATCAGGATTGATAAAGGCATACACAGAGTGCCCGTCGCTGCCTGCTTTTGCAGCAATCCTGATAGCGCCGGGCTGAATAAACTGAAACAACTGGGCGTATTCATAAAACTGTTTGCGGGGTATCCAGTTTTGTTCCACAGGGTCATAGGCAACGAGCGGTTTGCCCTGTTCTCCGATCCAGAACACCCAGTCGTTGGGAGGGGAATTGCCATAGCCATTTCTCCTGGCATGCTGGTAGACGGCATCAAATCCATCCCAAAAAATAAAAGCAGTTGCATGGTCATCGAGCTGGCCAAACAGATTGGCAATTCCTGCCGTTTCTGTGACCCAGAAGGAGGAGTTGGGATTTGCAGGCCGGCTCACGATTTCCCTGTAATTCTCCGCATCATCACCGTAATCATGTACTCCCCAGCAGGCCAGTTTGCTCATCAACCAGGGATCCTGAACCATCTGGGCCAGACAGGCACTGAACAGGTGGTCGCCGCCTGCATCTGGCGCCACAAAGCGTATATCGTCCATCCCGATGGCGTCCAGCTTTCTGGCAAGTTTCTTCAGGACGCGTGTAAACTGAATGGCGTCTGGCATATCCGGGCCCTCAACGATTCCAGTGGGATGCTCCTCACTTTTAGTCATGCCGATGATATCCGTTTCATTCATCGGCGACACCAGGGTAAACCGGATGTGGGCCTTGAACCGGGCATAATAGAGCAACGCGGCGATTGATTCAACAAATTCATCTTCTTTGTTGGGGGAAATGGCGTGAGTTGTATCCCCCATCCAGCTGTCCCGGGCCTCTGACTTCGCCAGAGGCATTGAAGCAGGAGGTGCGCCCATAAAGCTGATTATCAAATTATTAGTGATTCCCTTTTGATTCAGGTAGCGCAAGGTATTCCATACACCCTGAAACCTGTCAGTCGTGAAAACAGCGTCGTAATAGTCCCAGTTAAAGGTATCCGGGTCGTCATTGTCATTGACCGTTTCCCAATCCATTTCCTCAATGACTGCGCGGAAGATGGTCGCTCTGAGTTCGTCGGCAAGCATGTCGATGGCTGGTTTCACCACATCGGTGTTCTGATAGCTGCCATTGAGCCACCAGGAGGTGTTGATGTTGACCCCGAAGCCATCCATTTTCTGATACTGCCCGGCACCGTCTATTTCAACAATGAGCTCTTCCGGGATGGGTTTTTCAATCACCACCTTTCCTGCTTCGGTTCGTCGGATGTTGAGCGCATAGTCGCTATTCCCGAGGCTTTTCAGGGTATATCCTTCCCCATCGGAACCTGCCAGTATTTGTAATTGGTTTCCGTTTAAAGTGATCGCTTTGGGTTTGAAGGACAGGCGCAAATATTCGGTATCATGGGTTTTGGTTGCCATGTAAGTCACCTGATTGCTTCCGTATTCTACGCTTTTTAAAATACCTTCGGAATACAAAATATGATCTTCGGCAGGCGGGGCCCATTCAGGAACCCCTGCAAAAGCATGGTAAAACATGCGGGGACATTCGCCGTAACAATCAGACCACCAACTGTGAATACCTTCACTCACCGGACTTTCAAACGCCATTCCCGCTGAATCGTTGCAATAAGTAACCCAGTTCAGTGAACGGTAAGCCTTTTCCTTATAGGTTTTATCGCCTGAAATGCCAAACCACCGGGCACAAGCCGCACCATACCTGGCTGTCTGGTAATCCATCTTGTGATTGAATATATCCTGCTCACCCACAATATTGGCGCCCCACATCGATGAGGGCTCTCCGGGAGCAGTGCGATCTATGAAATACTGTTCGGTCCACCGAATCAACCTTGGTATATTTGTTTTCCAGTCCGGATCGAGTTCAGGATAATCGAACAGGCACAAGGAAGCATTGCTTGCACTCAGGTTGCTCTTATAGGTATTGCTGATGATGTCGGTGTCGGTATGACCGTCGGTCCAGTATCCTGTTTTCATCGGGTACTCCAACAGAAACTCCCTTGCTTTATCTCTGGCACCCCGGTAGGCCGGCACATTACCTAACTTGTCCCTTATCAGGTTGTCGAGTAGCATATAGCAGCCGGTCCAGTTGGCACCATAGGGGGATGTGACCCTCCCGCTGTCCATTACCACGCGATAGGGCCATACCGATTCGGTTGCGGTTCCCTTCCTGGCGTATTTTGCCAGTACATCAGCCACATGAATGGCTGCGGTAAGGTACTTTTCATCCCCGGTAAACAGGTACATCCTGTAAAAAGTCAATCCCATTTCTCCGGCATGGTCCACCTGAATTTCATGCAATGCAAAATTGGGATGGTTCGAAAAACCACGAAACAGGGTATCCCCCGCATTGGTTGTGGTATAGGGGAAATTGGGCCAGGCGAAACCGGGGGAACTGATCCCATGCGCCAGGAAGTAATCGATAAAATCCCCGACGATCTTCATGACACCAGAATCACCGGTATAGGCATAATACAAGCGGGCATTTTCAAACCAGTTGGGTATTTTTTCAGCAATATCATTCATCCACGGATCTGGTTCCAATACCCCATTGTTTTCCACAAATGCACAGTAAAAATAGTATTGGGGATAGTCTGATCCCGGCGCAGGGCCAGGAGAACCGGGAACGCTGGTTTTTATAAAATTCCAGCGCAAATGTAAAAAATGGTCATAGGCCCGTTCATGCGGCTTAAACCATGGAACCAGTTTATTTTCATGGTCGAGTGCTACTTTGTGGGTGCAGAACAGGGTATCTGAATCTGTCCAGGTGTTTCCAAACCCTGCACTGAGGTTGAATAATACAGCCAAAATCCCTGCTATCAGATGTTTTATGCGGTGCATTCGCAGATTATGATATGAGATTCACCCGTTTCCGTTTATATATTCCCCTGTGATCCACGACTCTCATCGGAAAGATAATTAATAATCTATTAAAGTGCCACGCAGGTGTAACTTCCGGGTGCTGTTCACGCAATTGTCTTTTGGGATCTTTTCTTGAATTACGCGAAAGCAATAGCTGCGCTGAGCTCGTAAACTCGGTTCCCCGTAGCTTTGCGAGGAGAGTCAATTACCGGAGAAGAGTTTTGTCATATTCAGGTTGCGTGCTTTTTCCCGAAACAGGTGACTATTCCTAAAGTATTCAGCAGTTCATACCCAAAACACTCATTTACCTTGATCACTCCCGGTAATTTTCAACAATTATTCAGTTAGATTATCCGGTAATTCTCTTCTATACGCTTAAGAGTTTTTGCAGTGTAATCAGGAACGCTTATTTTTGACCAATATATACCAATAGTCAAATTCTATGGCTTCCCCGGATGTAAAGAGCCAGATTATTGAATCAGCGACCAAGTATTTCTCCAGGTTTGGTTTTCATAAAACCACCATGGATGAGATCGCCAAAAATATTCACAAGGCAAAAGGAGTACTTTATTACTATTTCAGGAGTAAGGAGGAACTTTTTAACGAAGTGCTGAAACAGGAACTGGGCGTTCTGAAAGATGCACTGTCGGCCATTGTACGCAGTGAAAACAACTCCCTGACCATACTTACGGAGTACATGCTTACCCGTTTCAGGCTCCTGAACGGGGCTGTGAACTATCACGAAACACTGAAGGCTGACTTTTTCGAGAAATATAACTTTGTGAAAGACGTGCGGGATGATTTTGATGCGTTTGAGCAAACCCAGCTGACCGCCATTATTGAACAGGGCAATGCAGAAGGGTATTTGAACGTGAAGGATGTGGGTCATACCGTTGATGTGGCCATGATGATCATTAAAAGCATTGAAATTCCGCTGTTCCTGCAGGATAAATACAATTCATACGAAAATACGCTTCAAGACCTGATCAATATGATTACCGGCAGCCTGAGCCTGCCTCATCGATCCTGATATTATTTTTCTATAAATTGACCCGAAAACATATTTGGTCAGATATTTTTTTATCTTTGCGTTGACCATAGAACCAAAATGGTCAACATTTACAATTCTTCAATACAATAAGGTGGAAAAACTAATACAAAACATCATCAGGCTCAGGTGGCTGATCATTGTTGTTGTTGTTGGCCTGACCCTTTTCCTCGGGTACCAGATCAAAAATATAGGCATCAATTCAGATATCCTGAGTACGCTGCCGGATGATGATATGACCGGACATTTGTATAAAAGCATAGGGGCCCGGTACGGGGGGAATGACATTGGTATGATCGTCCTTGAAACAGAAGATATATTTACAGCAGATGCATTGCAGCACATCAGGCAAATCACGGACAGTCTCAAAATCACTGCCGGTGTTTCCACCGTCACAAGCCTTACGGATATTCTTGATATCAAAAGTTCTGAATGGGGGATTGAGATCGGAAAGCTGGTGGATGCGTATAATCTCCCGCAGGAGAAATCTGAACTGGACAGCCTGAGAGACTATGTGTTCTCAAAGGAAATGTATAAAGGGGCCATTGTATCTGATGATGGCAGTGCTGCCGTCATACTATTCACCCTCCTTCCGGACGCAGAGAGACAGGAAATTGCATCCGGCATCCAGGAAAAGATTGCTGAAATGAACCTGCCCGAGACCCTGTATTATGGTGGATTGCCCTTCATGCTCAACGATATAACAGGCCTGATGATGTCAGATATGATCTGGCTCATCCCCATTGTTTTTGTGATCATTGCCATCATACTCTTATTCAGTTTCAGGTCGCTCCAGGGGATGCTTCTCCCCCTGCTTATCGCAGGAATCACGGTGATCTGGACACTCGGTATCATGGCCATGGCCGGCTATGAGCTTACCATCATCACAGATATCATGCCGGTTGTTCTGGTGGCGCTGGGAAGCGCATATACCATCCATGTGCTGAACAGTATAAACCTGAATGCCGGGGAAGACGGAAAGAAGGCACTGGTGGAGGCCATGTCGGGTACAATGGTCCCGGTTATCCTGGCTGCAGTGACCACGGCCATAGGTTTTATCTCTTTTGTTTTCGGGGCTTACCTTACAATGATCAGGGAATTCGGCATCTGCAGTGCCATCGGCATACTCATCGCGCTGCTTCTGTCCCTGTTTTTTGTTCCGGCCCTTATTTCTGCATTATCCATGTACAGGAAGAAACCGGCTGCTGAAAAAGCGGTAAAGACGAGTTTGCTGACCCGTTTTCTTCTCCAACCCATAACCAATGTGCTCCTGAAACATCCGAAAAATGTATTACGGGTCTGGGGCCTGCTGATGGCCCTGAGCATCGCCGGTGTTTTTATGATCCGCACCAGTGTGAACATCACCGAATACTTCAAAAAGGATAATCCAACCAGGGTAGCCGAGGATGTGATGCAAAAGAAGTTCGGGGGTTCATTGCCTGTTTTCGTTGAATTTGAGGGAGATATGCAGGAGCCGGAAGTCCTGAAAATGATGGTGAAACTGGAAGATTTCATGCAGGAGGATCCCAATATCTCCTCTGCACAATCCGTGGCCGACCTGGTGGAGCAGATGAACGAGGCCATGGGGGAAGGGAAAAAAATCCCTGATGAAAAGGCAAAAATAGAACAACTCTGGTTCCTTCTTGATGGTCAGGACGTGATGCACCAGCTGGTCTCCGATGACCTGGACAAGGGCATCATTCAGTCTAAATTTGCTTCCATTGAAACCAAGGAGATAGGGACCTTCACCGGTAAGATGAACCTGTTTATCAGGGAGAATCCCAGTGACCTGTATAAAATAAACTTTACAGGAATACCTCCTTTGTATGTAAAACTCAATGACAGCCTGGTGAAGAGCCAGTACAGCAGCCTGGTCATTGCCATTATCATGGTTCTGTTCATTATCGCCCTGATCATGCGTTCTTTTTCAAAGGGGGTATATGCCACCATCCCGATTATCGCAACCGTCCTCTTGCTTCTTGGATTCATGGGATTTACAGGCATTCCCCTGGATATAGCAACCGTTCTGGTGGGTAGTATTGCCCTTGGGATCGGGATCGATTATTCCATCCATGTGATCACCGGGTTTAACACGCACATGAACCACCAGGGGAATGCCGAAAAGGCGGTTGAAACCACCCTTCTCACCAAGGGGAAAGCAGTGGTCATCAACCTGGCATCCGTAGCGGCCGGATTCCTGGTGCTGATGTTCGCCCAGATATTACCCATTCAGAATTTCGGTTTACTGATTGCCATCAGCATGATCGGCTCAGGCCTGGGTGCGCTGACCCTGCTGCCTGCCATCCTGCTGCTGGCTAACAAAAAACGAACCAAATCAATTCATTAGGAAATAACAACAACCATTAAAGGCCCATGAAACCAAACATGCACACAGCCATGGCGATCATCCTGCTGTCCACGGGATGTGTATTCTCAACCCATGCGCAGGATGCCCCTACGATCCTGAAGAAAATGGACGCGGTATTGTATGCCCCGGCAGACATGACGGGAACACACAGGCTTATCCTGATTGACAAAAATGGAAAGCAGGAGACCCGGGAAGCGAATATCATGCAGAAAGGCACCGATAAACGCATCCTCCGGTTTACGGCACCGGCATCCCAGGCAGGGATTGCTGTCCTGGCTTTGCCTGGTGATATCATGTATATGTACCTGCCTGCCTTTGGCAAGGAGCGCCGCATCGCGGGCAGCGTCAAGAATCAGAATTTTGCCGGCACTGATTTTTCCTATGATGACATGGAACCCATCCCCTATGCTGACAAATACACCCCTGAACTGGTCCAAACAGAAGGGAACCTGTTTGTGCTGAAACTGATTCCGAAGGGAGCATCCGATTATTCAAAAATTATTGCCTCGATCAATCAAACGGATTATTACCCCGAATCGATGGCGTATTATGACAAGGGCAATAACAAGGTCAAAGAGGCCAAATACACCTTTGAAAAAAAAGGCAAGTACTGGAGCACTTCGGAAATTGAAATGACAGATCTGAAGAAAAACCATATTACCAGGATGCAGATGTCGGACGTAAAATACGACACCGGTTTATCTGACGACGAATTTACCGTAAGGAAATTAAAACAATAAATCCGTATGCCCGGATACAGATACCCGCTTATAAACATACAAATATGCTCTGAATATGAATAGGATGAAGATATCCCTGTTATTTGTTCTGGCTTCAGCAGGATATGTCTTTGGCCAGGATATGCCCATAAACCTGTCCGGGGAGTTAATGACCGACGAACGCTTCCTGTTGCAGGAAAAAAATCCCTGGGTGTGGAATGAAAACCGTCTGACGCTCAAACTGGACAAAAGGATCACCGGGAGTTCCAAATTTTCCGGTGAAATATGGCTCCGGAACATGGGTCTGCCCAATATTGCCTCGTCCGGAGATCTCTATAACAAAGGAATCATTGATCCATACAATCTCGAAATCAGGGAGGCCAATGTCCAGCTCTACGGTTTTCTCACAAAAAACCTGGATGTTACCATCGGACGCCAGCGTATTGCCTGGGGAACTGCCGATGTTATAAATCCCACTGATAACCTCAATCCCTACGATTTGGAAGATATCCTGGATTTTGGCCGTCATCGCGGCTCTGATGCCATCAACCTGCAGTACTACTTCACCAACGATTTTTCGCTACAGGCAGTTTATGTTCCTTTCTTTCAGCCGGCTAATTTACCGGCAGGCATTTTTGCCGGATCCCTGAATGCTGAAATGGAAATGCCTGCGGGGATGGTGCTGGAGGATTTCTCGGATACCATACTGATGCCCAAATTCAACCTTTGGGAAAGCGCAACCACAGGTTTGAGATTGAAAGGTTTTGCCGGCGGGGTCGATTTTTCTGCAAGTTACGTCTATGGCTGGGATGGCCTGCCCTTCAACACGAAAAATACATTAATTCCGGTAAATGCGATGGGCGGAATCAATGTAAATACCCAGCTGTCCTATATAAAAAATCATATCATTGGTGCCGACCTGGCCACCAGCATTGCCGGAATAGGTTTCTGGGCCGAGGCGGCTGTGTTTATCCCGAAAGAGGATGTCATGATGAGCAACGATCTTTCGGCCTTCTACCCCATGTCGCCTGTCCCAGTTATCATTGATTCCACTCTCCTTGACGCCAACCCTTATGTGAAGTTCGTCGTGGGTGCCGATTATAATTTTTCGGACGGATCCTACCTGAACTTCCAGTACATACATGGATTCATTCACGAAAGGGGGAAAGATGCCCTGAATGAATATTTCTTTTTAAGATATGACAAAAGCTTTTTTAATAATAAGCTGAAAATATCACCCCTGAGCGGAGGGTTCATTGTTACTGACTGGAAGAATATCGGAGAGAACCATGCCCTGGCCTACATGCCGGAGATCATATACCAGGCTACTCCCAACGCTCAGATTTCACTGTCCACCGTTTTCTTTTCAGGCAAAGGGGACAACCTGTTTGCCAACATGAAGGACTACGATATGTTTCTGTTCAAGCTGATATATACATTTTAAAAAATACAGGTGATTCTTACTTTCACCATATTATTGGCAAAGCTGCCTAGCGCGTAAGTAATTCTCTTAGAACCTCTCCCTCAAGAAAGCGGAGACTGACCTGCAGGCTGGCCAGGACATTCAGGGCACCGATCATGGGAACCTGGTCGAAATTGTAAGACAACCACGAATTCTGGTTTTCACCCATGGGACCGGTGTAAAGCAACTGGTCAATAGATGCTTCAAGCTCCGGCCCGGAATTTTCCAGCAACAGCTCCCTGTATGATTCCAGGGAAGCCACCAGGGTTTCTCCTTTTCCCGGAGTTTTTTCATCACCATAAATGACCCGGTAGACGCTGCTGCCTGCATCAAAATAGTCTGCCTTATCCAGATCGATGGAATGATCCGTTCCCACAGCGGGGAGGTTCTTCTCATGGGTAAGCAGCACAATCTCGGCCATGATCTCCTGGATGTATCTATCCAGTGCATCGCTCTTTTCACCGATGGTTTTCGCCGGTTCCGATTGAACAGCCTGGTCCAGGAGCAGGACATTGTTGGCTTCCAGTGTTCCGCTGATCACCATGGAGGATTCGGCGGTCACCTTCATGGTGACAAGAACATTTTTAGAAACCTTCAGAGCTATTACCATGATGTTCACGCCCATCATGGCAAGGATGAAGATCAGGATGGAAAAATTCTGAATCTGGTTCTCTTTGTCCCTGAGCGCGTGGACCACAAGGAAGGGGATAAACACAACGACCATGATCAGTACACTGACGAGAAGCGCCAACCCGGCTCCCGGCCAGTGCATGATCTTAAAGAGGATGCCTGTCAGGAAAATAAACCCGGTGATCACCCCAATAATGTAGAGGGGTTTGTTGACCTTCTTTCCTTTTTCCCGGGTATCGCGGATGCTCACCATGGCAAAGACAGGCAGGTAGATTGCTGCCAGCAGGAAGGTGCCCAGTGTAATGAGGATACTGGCGCCAGGCCAGTGTAACATCTTAAAGATGGCTCCCACTATAAGAAGGGAAGGAGCAATGGTTCCGAGGATATACATGAATTTTTTCATCATACGGTATTTTTGGTTTATAAGGATCAATGTCTCTTCCTGGATCTGCCGGATCCTGTCATTTTCAAGCTGTTTTCTGACCTCCTCGAGCGCTTTAATGAATTCGATCCCTTCATCCATCCTTGCTTCAATGTCGCAGCATAGATGGTCGAGAAGCTCTTTCTGAAGCCGGGTATAGGTTAAACCCTGCTTGTAGATCTCCCTGCTGAGAATATCAAGTTGCCTGTTGGTCAGCTCGGACATTGGTTTAAGCCAGGTTCAGGCTGGGACCCGTGTCCAGGACCCGCCCCATGATGGTTACAAAATCAATGAATTCCTGGATCTTTTCCCTGGCTGCGCTGGTGCCCGACTCGGTCAGGCGATAATATTTGCGTACCCTTTTCCCGATGCTCTCCTCTTCGGAGGTGATCAGCCGGTCCGCTTCCAGTTTATGAAGCGCCGGGTAGAGGGCGCCCCATGAGAGCTGCACCTTGCCTTCGGTGAGTCTTTCTACCTCCTGTGTAATCTCATAACCATACATTCTCCCATTCTCCTCGAGAAGCTTCAGAACTATGGTTTTCAACGTGCCTTTGAGTAAGTCTTTTGATATCATGATACAAATATATATATTTATATCCGATATATCCAAATCTTATATATGCATTGTGCCTTGCCGGATGAAATTGAGGGAAGTGGGAATCGGTCTAAGTCATTCTCAAAGAAGGGCTTATACAATCCCGGATTTTCTCCTCTCCCTTGCTTTTAAGAAATTAAAATAGGAGAGATACAGGACAAAGGGCAGGATCATGTTCAGGAGAAGGATGCCGATGAACCCGCTGCCAAAGATAAAAAGTACCGAAAAAAGGAGGATTCCGGTATCTGTGATTACGGTTCTCTTCAGGGCCCTTGCGCGAATGACCCACAGACCTTTGGTTTCCTGCTTCTCTTTTGAAAATGCCCACATAAAAAAACCTGCCAGCAGAAGCAGCATGATGGTCTCATCGGCAAAATTGGTTTTGAATGTGGTGAGGAAGCTGGTTTTCATGTAGGATGAAAACACAGCGAAAACAGGCACTTCAAACCGGAAGTCAAAAAGGAAATAGATGGCAGACAAGATCACACCTGTCACAACCAGCATGATTCCCGGTATTTTAAACCTATGATTTAGCAAATTTATCACGGTTGCCCCAGAATATTACTTTTGTCAGTATACCAAACCTTTTTTTCTCCGCTTCCGGCATTCTCTCCCAGAGTTTATTGGCAACCGGTTCCCACATTTCGGCATTGTGCCGGGTTTTGGCAGCCAGCTCTTCAGCTGATTCCGGAAACGCAAGGTGGGTTGACCGGACTCCTTCTCCTTTGGTGACTTCGACGATGGCATCGGGAACATCAATCATGGGGCAAGGTCGCAGAAAATTATTCGAGAAAGGTTTCTTCTGCCTGAACTTTTTGAAGAATTGTGAGCGTAATGCCTCTTCCAGGGGCACATCGTTGATATTCACATCGGAGTAGTGACAAAAAGCGCATGGTTCCAGGTCACCGTTCGCGTTGATGTGCGCATAGTCATTTCCCGCTGCCACACAACCGATGGATTTGTGTCCGCTGTTGGCAAAATCAATGATGGTGAACCGATGCCTTTTCTGGTAATCCCCGATCTTCTGCATCACGCTTGCCCGCTGTTCGGCATTGCAACAGAGCGCCGGATCAGCATCGCTTCCGATGGGCATATAATTAAACAACCACCCGAACCATGCTCCTTTCTCAATCATAAAATCCAGGAATTCATCACTGGCAATGGTCTGATAGTTTTGGGCATGGTAACAGGCTGAAAAGCCAAATCCGATATCGTATTTTTTGAGCAGGTCCATGGCCCGTATTACCTTGTCATAAACCCCGGTGCCCCGCCGCAAGTCCGTTTCATTGCGGAATCCTTCGATACTGATATAGGCATTCAGGTTCCCCAGCCGCGCCATGGATGCGGCAAAGGCTTCGTCGATCAGGGTGCCGTTTGTAAACATGCCGAAATTGAGCCTGTGATGTTTCTCGGCCAGCTTCAGGATGTCTTCCTTTCGCATCAGCGGTTCACCGCCTGTGAAAATGATCTGGAGCACCCCGAGTTTTCTTGCATCTGTAAAGAGTTCATCCAGCTTCTCATATGAGAGGTTGATGTTTTTTTCATAATCCCGGGCCCAGCAACCGGTGCATTTCAGGTTACAGGAGGTGGTCGGATCGATGAGCATCACCCGCGGGACCACAGTCTTGGTCTTCCAGTTCATGTATAACTTACTGAACACCTGACCATAGCCATCAATGGTAAGGAAATCAAAAAGGTTTTTTACGTGAAAAAACCTGTACAAGCGGTATACATTGTTCTTATGATGAGGGTACCGGGGGATGATTTTCCTCTGATCCCCCACGTAAAGGATTCTCATAAAATGTGAGGCTTAACCTGGTTCAGTTCTCGGCACTGGCGTACACCGGGTAATACGCTGTCGAATTATCATCAAAAGTAAATTCCATACCCACCAGCCCAAAGCGGTGATTTGCCCAGTACCTGATCTTTTTAATCCCGAAATTGTTGACGTTTTCCTCCACCTCGATGACCTTGATCATAAAATAACCATAATAATAATCATCATCGGTAGACCTGCTGACTACGGTCCGGATTCCATCCGATGTTTTATACTCGTCGCCCACTTTGGCGTCATAATCAACAATCGTACCCGTGGCAAGTCCGCTAACGCTTTCAATGCCCTTCACTGTACTTTTTATTTTTATATCAGTAACGGTTATTGTATTGCCTTCCGCTTCAACTTCCGGAAAATTGGTTAGGATATTCATGATATTGTCATTGGCAACTACTGCCGTTCCCGTGTAGACCGACACCCCGTCCTCAAGGCCGGTTACCTCAGCGTTGATGTTGCTTACACCTGCCACCGAAGCAGAGCTGGAAGAAAGTGTCACGCCTATCTCACCGATGGGGGACTGGGCTCCGCCGATGGTATCAACTTTATTACAGGAGACGAAAAGCGGTGCGAGCAGAAGCACCGGAAAAAGAAGTTTAGCTTTCATGTTTTGTTTGAATTACAGGTGAGGTTAAAGGTTGAAAAACTAAATGTAGAAAATTTTTCCAATTCTGCTGTGGCTTCATTGGATTTCCGGCGATGTGTCTATCAACTTATTTGTTTCGTTTGTCTGGGAAAGAGAATGGACAAGACAATGCTTAGTCCCAGGATGCCGGCAATAATATACAATGAATAAACCGGCTTATACCCTGAATGAGCCAGCCATTCATGCGCAATTAGTTTTATCCCCACAAAAACCAGCAACAGCGATACACCCACCTTCAACAGGTAGAAACGGTCCACAATCTTTATCAGGAGGAAAAACAGGGACCGCAATCCAAGGATGGCAAATATATTTGAGAAGAAAACAACAAAAGGATCACGGGTGATTCCAAAAACAGCCGGAATAGAATCCAGGGCAAAGATCAGATCGGTAAGTTCAACCATGATCAACACAATAAACAGTGGTGTGATAAATACCTGGTGATCTTTTCTTAAAAAGAACCGGTTGTTCACATACCGCGGGAAAACACGAAACCTCCTGGAAAGGAACTTTACCATGGGATGGTCCTGGGGTTGAATTTGTTTATCCCTGTTCCTCTCCAGATACATCCTGACCCCAACATACAGCAAGTAAGCCCCAAAGATATAGAGCAACCACTCAAACCGGTTGATCAGTGCTGCTCCGGCGAAAATAAAGACAAAACGCATGATGATGGCTCCCAGTATTCCCCAGAAAAGCACCCGCTTATAATCGGCTTTACTTACAGAAAAAGCCTTTAAAATGGCCATGATCACGAAAAGATTATCGATGGAAAGGGACTCTTCCACCAGGTAACCGGATATGAAGTTAATGGTGATGTCTTTCCTGAACAGGTCCAGTTCATTTGCAAAATTGCCCTTCCCCGCTGCGAGATATGGATAAAACCTGTGCAATACCTGCTTCAGCTCTTCATGGGTTTCAATACCATGGATTAGCTGGCCATGAAACCTCAGGAACAAAGCAAAGAGGAAGGCCAGCATCACCCATATCCCTGTCCATATAGCAGCCTCCCTGAGTGACACCTCATGGCTTTTTCTGCCCAATATAAGCAAGTCGAATATCAGGATGCCGAGTATGCCGACCAGGAAAAGACAAAAGAAAAGAATGGTACCCTGCATAGATTCTTAGATTGAGAGGCAAAGGTACTTCTTCTTTCCGGTTATAACGCCTTTTTAATTCCAACCGGCTATCCCTTCCGTAACAATGAATAATTCTCCCCAAAAAAAATCACATTTGGCAAAGGGAATCCCCTGTGATGTTATGAAAATTTCCCGGAGACCTGGTGGTCGTAATCTGCCGTTAAAACCTCCGGATGCTGTTCCCTGCGCAAAATTATTTCAAAATTTATCGCCAATTCAGGTAATTTTTATTAAGCCATAATTAATTAATTATCAATTATTTAAATAATATTTATTTACAAAGCTCATAACTATTTGAAATAATGTGAATATAAAGTTTCACATGTATGTCTTTGGATTTAAAATATTCTTAATATTGCAAAAAATAAACCACTTTTTTTAGCGATATACATTATATCCATTATCGAAAAAAATGAACTCGCCCAGATCGTTTTCATTTTCTCACTCGCTCAGCGAGGAAAATGAAACAGAGTCTCAGGTTTTTGAACCTCCATCCGGCAAGGAACCTTCCAGAAAATCAAAAAGAAACGGAACTGCTTTATCATCTCAGAGCAGCGAGAGGACTATTCGTTTCAGAAAATTGTATTTTCCGGATGTACCCGACCATGACTGGAACAGCTGGACCTGGCAACACAGCCATGGTATTAACTCCTGGGATCAGCTTGCAAGATTCATTCAGCTTTCACCAGACGAACTGCATTCGGCTGAACTGAAAAAGAAGCTTCCCATCAGGATTACTCCCTATTATGCAAGTCTGATGGACCCGGAAGATCCAAATCATCCGATCCGCAGGACCATGGTACCCGTTTATAACGAGCTGATCCTGTCTCCGGAAGAGATGGCTGATCCGCTGGGGGAGGAAAACCAGAGCCCTGTACCCCAGCTCGTGCACCGCTACCCCGACAGGGTACTGTTTCTTACAACCGGTGTTTGTGCTGCGTACTGCCGTTACTGCACCCGCTCCCACATGGTTTCTAAAAAAGACAAGGTTCACTCCCGCATTGCTGAGTGGGATACTGCCCTTGACTACATCCGGACACATCCGGAAATAAGGGATGTCCTTCTTTCCGGAGGGGATCCCCTGACCATGACGGATGCCAGGCTGGAATACCTGCTCTCAAGACTCCGGGCCATCCCGCATGTGGAGATTATCCGGATCGGATCCAAGGTGCCGGTAGTACTCCCTCAACGTATCACCCCTTCATTGCTGCGGATGCTCAAGAAATATCATCCGCTCTTCATGAGCATACATTTCACCCATCCCGGGGAAATAACCCCTGAGGTGGAATTTGCATGCAACAAGCTTGCAGATGCAGGGATTCCCCTTGGAAGTCAAACCGTCCTGATGAAAGGGATCAATGACCGGGTTGAAATCCTGAAAAGCCTTTACCATCTTTTGCTTAAAGTGCGGGTCAGGCCCTATTATCTCTACCAGTGTGATCCCATACCGGGATCTGCGCATTTCAGAACGCCGGTGGAAAAGGGACTTGAAATGATCAGGGGTCTCCGCGGATTTACTTCAGGATATGCCATTCCACACCTGGTGATCGATGCTCCCGGGGGAGGTGGTAAAATACCGATCCTTCCAAACTATATTCAAGAAAAGAATGAGGAAGGATACGTTTTGAAAAATTACCAGGGAAAAAGCTACCTCTACAAGGAATCCTTGGAATGATAGCATCACCATGTTAATAATCAGACGGATCTCCGATGGTGTGATGCCCGTTGATAAAACAGCCATCATACAGGTACAGGAGATTCTGAAAACCAGGTTCCCTGACCTTCGCGAAGAGGAGATCACTTTAATTCCGGAGCATTTAAAGAATCCTTTAAAGTTTAAATTTCGCTCCACCCTGATTGTTGCCGAAAACCGTAAAGGAGTGGTGCAGGGCTTTGCCATGGTGTTGTATGCTTCCGATTTGAATTTTTGCTATCTCGATTTTGTTGCTTCCAAAAAAGACATCGTGATAAGCGGAATCGGTAGTTCGCTTTATGAAAGCGTCCGGGAATATGCCCGTGAACTGGGGGCAACCGGAATATTTTTTGAATGCCTTCCCGATGAGCCCGGGATTTGCAAGAACGGGTCGCTTATTGAACAAAACAAGCAAAGACTGAAGTTTTATGAGCGCTTTGGTGCTTTTCCCATCATGAATACCCGTTATGAAACCCCAGTAAGTCCGGAAGAAAATGAATGTCCGCCCTATCTGGTCTGTGACCTGCTTTCTCCGGGCTCAACACTCAGCAAATCAGAGGCCAGGAAAATTATCCGGGCAATTCTTGAAAGAAAATATGCCTACTTATGCCCCGAGAATTACATCCGGGGGGTAGTGGATTCGGTAACAGACGACCCTGTTCAGTTCAGGCCCCCCAGGTATGTGAAGAAATCTGCAGCTGCACAGACCACCACAAATGGCAATAACAATAAAACTATCACCCTTATTGTCAATGATAAACACGCCATTCACCATGTGCGGGAGCGTGGATATGTGGAGTCGCCTGTCAGAATCTCAAGCATTCTGGCAGAGCTCCAAAGAAGCAGATTGTTTCGTGAAATTCCGGTGACTGCTTTCTCTGAGGACAACATTCGAAAGGTCCATGAAAAAAAATACATTGACTATTTTAAAAGGGTCTGTGCAAAACTGCCTGAAGGAAAGTCCATCTATCCCTATGTATTTCCGGTCCGTAACAATACCCGCGCCCCGGCAGATGATTCCGTTCTTGCCGGATATTATTGCATTGATACCTTCACTCCCATCAATAGAAATGCCTTCCTTGCTGCCAAACGGGCCGTGGACTGCTGTATAACTGGTGCTGCCAAGCTTCTGGAAGGCACCCCTGTGGTTTATGCCCTGGTGCGTCCCCCCGGACACCATGCAGAAAGAAAAGTTTTTGGTGGATTCTGCTATTTCAATTCAGGGGCCATTGCTGCCAATTTCCTGAGCCGGTATGGAAAAGTGGCCATGCTGGACGTTGACTACCACCATGGAAATGGCCAGCAGGATATTTTCTATGAAAGAAAGGATGTGTTTACCGTCAGCTTACACGGACACCCTTCATTTGCCTATCCCTATTTCTGTGGCTTTGCAGAGGAAAAGGGAGAAGGTGAAGGCCTCGGATTCAATTTAAATTATCCCATGAAGGAACAGCTGACCGGAGATGAATACCGCAGGGTACTTGAACAGGCACTGGGCAGAATTAACCGGTTCAAACCGTCTTATCTCGTGGTACTTCTTGGACTTGATACGGCAAAGGGCGACCCAACAGGAACATGGAGTCTCTCATCCAAAGATTTTTACAGAAACGGAAATTTAATAGGTAAACTTAAAATCCCAACCCTGGTGGTACAGGAGGGCGGTTACAGGAACCGGGTACTTGGCATCAATGCCCGCAATTTTTTCCAGGGCTTTTATGATGCAATCAATCACAAACAAGCCTTAAATAAATGATTATCGGACTCACCTATGACCTTCGGGATGAATACCTGGCAATGGGTTTCAGCGAAGATGAAACTGCTGAATTTGACCGGGAGAGTACCATCTCTTCAATAGAAACAACACTTGCTGAACTGGGATACCAGACCGACCGGATCGGGCATATTAAAAATCTTGTCAGCCGGTTGAACCGGGGAGACCGCTGGGACCTGGTTTTCAATATCGCAGAAGGATTGTACGGAGAAGGAAGGGAGGCCCAGGTACCCGCACTGCTGGATGCCTACAGAATCCCCTACGTGTTTTCCGGTCCGCTCGTGCTGGCGCTGACCCTCAACAAGGCCCTGACAAAAATCATTGTAAAGGCCTCGGGTGTGGCAACACCGGAACACGCAGTTATTTATGACCGGTCCGACATAAGCAAAGTGAAGCTCCCTTATCCGCTGTTCGTAAAACCCCTTGCAGAGGGCACAGGCAAAGGCATTGACCCTGAATCGGTGATTGACGGCCCGAAGCAACTGGAAAAGAAATGTACCGAACTTCTGAACCGCTACCATCAGCCGGTTCTTGTGGAGACCTACCTGAGCGGGCGGGAATTTACAGCCGGAATTGTGGGGACAGGCCAGGAGGCAAAATGCATCGGGGTTATTGAAATCATCCTGAAAGACAATGCCGAAAAGGGCGTTTACTCTTATGTGAACAAGGAAGAGTGTGAGGAGCGGATCATCTATAGCCTGACCGATCAGGAGGCCGTGGATGCCTGTTCCGAACTTGCCCTGCAGGCATGGAAATGCCTGCGGGCCGAAGATGGGGGCAGGATAGATATCCGGTTCGACCACCGGGGAACGCCGCACTTCCTGGAAATCAACCCCCTGGCAGGTATGCACCCCGAACACTCAGATCTGCCGATCCTGGCAGGACTTAACGGGATTCATTACCGCGAACTGATGAAGATGATCATGGATTCTGCGGTCGGAAAAATCAAAAACGTCAATCATGCATGATCTGCTCCTGCTGATCAACTCCATCTCTGATCCAACCTCCCAGGATGAACTGGATGTTCTGGTGCAGGCTGAAGCGGTTGAACAGGCGCTGACACGGCTAGGATATAAAACGCGGCGGGCATCCTTCGGCCTTGATCTTGAACCGGTGGCACGAATCCTTGAGAACCACCCCCCCGATCTCGTTTTTAATCTGGTTGAATCTGTCGGCGGGAAAGGAGTCCTGATCCATCTCTGTCCCTCGTTGCTGGATGCTTTCGGCATTCCCTCTACCGGGTCCGGTGCCTATGCCCTGATGGTTACCACAGACAAAATACGGACAAAACAGATGCTGAACAATCATGGAATTCCCACACCGGACTGGATCCTGCCGGGCAGCGGCCGGGAACCTGCCGCAGATAAAAAGTACATAATAAAGCCCATCTGGGAGGATGGCTCCGCCGGAATCTCCGATGATTCCGTGATGGAGGGGAAAGTGCTTGATATGACCGGCTTATCGAAGGAAGGTGTATTACAGGATGCCTTCCTGGAAGAGTATATTGATGGACGGGAATTTAATCTTTCCCTGCTCGAAGGCGGTCAGGGCCCCGTGGTGATGCCAGCTGCTGAAATGTTATACATGGATTACCCGGAAGGAAAACCAAAGATTTTGAATTATGCCTCCAAGTGGGATGAGTCCTCATTTGAGTACCACAAAACAGTCCGCACCTTCGACATTTCCCCCAAGGATCGCGCGCTGGTGGAAAAGATGTCGGAAATCAGCCTTCAATGCTGGAGGATTTTCGATATGAATGGATACATCAGGGTGGATTTCCGGGTTGATGATCAAAACCGTCCCTGGGTCCTGGAGGTAAATGCCAATCCGTGCCTCTCGCCCGATGCCGGTTTTGTGGCAGCCTGCAAGCAGGGAGGTGTCGATTATAAAGAAATGGTTCAAAGGATCATATCAGCTGCATTATGAAAACTATTAAACAAATCATTCTCCGGCGGGAAGTCGGCCCGGCTGATCCGGATACAATAAAAACCATCGTCACTTCAACCGGATTTTTCAGGGAAGACGAAATCCTTGTAGCTGCAGAACTGGCCGAAGAAAGGCTTCAAAAGGGTGCTGCCAGCGGTTATGAATTCCTGTTCGCGGAAATCGCCGGGGAGCCTGTTGCCTACAGCTGTTATGGCCTGATCCCGTGCACCCTCCACAGCTACGATCTTTACTGGATTGCCACCCACCGGGAATACATGAACCGCGGCATCGGAAAGTTCCTGTTGCAGGAAACCGAAAAGGCCATCTTCGGGTTAGGCGGAGAGGGGATTTATGTGGAGACCTCTTCGAAAGAGCAATACACACCCACCCGGGCCTTTTATGAAAAGAACCAGTATTTGCTCAAAGCCATGTTTAAAAATTTTTATGCCCCGGATGATGATAAACTCGTCTATGTGAAAACTTTACAGGAATATTTAAAAAAGAAACCGAACTGAGCACGTCGGCCAGTTGATTGTTTTTAGTCCGGTTCTCCCACCCGGGCAAATGCATCTGCCTCTTTCCGGGAATATTCCGATAACCAGACCGCACAGTCCTCTATGCTATCAAACAGATATTTCTCCGGTAAAATATCAGGTACAAATTTGGTTTTTATAAACAAGGACAGTGGCTGTGGCTGTGTCATGGTCAGAACTACAACAATGCCCATTTTTTGCATCTCCTTAATTACCTCTTCAAGTGCATACAGGCCAGATTGGTCAACGAAAGGCACCTTTTTCATTCTGAAAATAATCACCTCTGCATCGGCCGGTATCTTGTTGACCCGCTCCAGCACTTTTGCAGCCACTCCGAAAAAGATGGGCCCGTCAAATCTTTTGATGTAGACATGATCTTTGTTCAGGGGCAGATTGGCTTCGTCCTCCCATGCCACTTCCCTGTCATACCGGTCCACTTTTGTAAGAGAAGTATTTGCCTCAACCATATCACTGGCTTTTCGCATGAATATGACCGAGGCGATCACCATACCGATGCCCACTGCCTGCAACAGATCTACGAAGACGGTCAGCAATAAAACAGTGATCAATATAAGCGCATCGGACCTGGATATTTTAAAAATATTCCTCAGCCCTCTGGAGTCGACGATACCGATCCCAACGGTTATTAAAATGCCTGCAAGTGCAGCCAGTGGAATGTAGGCCACATATCTCCCCAATCCCAAAACGATCAGCAGTAAAAGAAGCGCATGAATCACTCCCGACAGTTTGGTGTTTCCCCCGGATTTAACATTGACGACGGTTCTCATGGTTGCTCCGGCTCCCGGAATACCGCCAAACAGTGATGCTGCCATATTGCCTATGCCCTGCCCGATCAGCTCTTTGTTGCTCTTATGTTTTGTCCGGGTAATGTTATCGGCAACCACAGAGGTTAACAGTGTGTCGATTGATCCCAAACCTGCCAGCGTAATGGCTGGCAGAAATACCAGCCCCATATCGGAAAAACGCAATTGAGCCAGTGAAGATATTTTTAACGAGGGAAATCCGGAGGGCATCTCTCCAATCAACGGGGTGTCGAGTGCAAACAGAAAGCTTAGCACAGAGATGATCAACAGCGCAACCAATGTGCCTGGAACGCGTTTTGTGAATTTGGGGAAAACATAGATGATAAAGACCGTTCCTGCAGCCAGCAATAAGGATGTATCATTTCGGTTGCTTATGGCATCTGGAAGTCCGGCAAATACTGCTGTTATTTTACCAGGTGAGGCCAATCCAAGGACCGGGAAAAGCTGAAAAACTACAATGATAATTCCAATGCCGCTCATAAAACCAGACAGAACAGGGTATGGAATGTACTTGATATATTTCCCGATCTTCAGCAGGCCAAATACAATTTGAAACGCTCCTGCCACAAAAAAGGTTAGAACAAGAATACCCCAGGCCCCATCTATATTTCCATACCTGGCAACCGCGATAGAGACAACCGTGGCAGATACAACAGTCATGGGACCGGTTGGGCCGCTGATCTGGGTATTGGTCCCGCCAAAAATGGCAGCAAACAGACCCAGTATCATGGCTCCATAGAGGCCGGCACTTGCACCCAGCCCTGATTGAACACCAAAGGCCAATGCCAGTGGCAAAGCAACGATCCCTGCAGTTAATCCACCAAAAATATCGCCTCTTAAATTTCTGGTTTTCATGAAATGCCTGCTTCTGCACTTCCCGAAACGCGTTCTGTAATATTTTGCTATTTCCTTGCCCAGGTGGTGGTAACCGAATAGGTGTTCATCTCCTGGTTCACGTAGGTTTCGATGTAGGTGAGCTTGTCTTTTGTCAGCTCCTCAATATTTGCCGTAGAAGGATATCCGTCATCGGGGGTAAGGATCAGCTGATCCTCCCCGATCAGTGACCAGGTTCCTGTTTCCGGTTCAGCCAGCAAGGGTGAATCCATCATGTAGGTTTTATCGGATTGAAATTCCATGGTGGCATCTGTCAGCAGGGCTTTCCCCAGAGCGATCATTCCTGTTATGGTTTCATCCTCACTGTCGGTGGTCATGTTCCTGAAGTTCCAGATTCCGTCTGTCAGCTGCGTCGCGGCATCCGGATCACTGCAGGCGCTCATGGACAGCATCAACAAGACAATTCCTATGAATGAAAATGAATTTTTCATGTCAGAACGTTTAAATCATTTCCCCCGAAGATAATGGAAAACATCATGTGCCATCCAGGGAACGCGGATTATTTATTCAACAGCAGGGAAAAAAGCATTCTCGATATGCTCGATCTCCACACCGGTTTTGCTGTATACCACAGCAATCACATCAAACCGGGTGGGCCGGCTGCAGTCGTACAGCCTGATAAAGGCATCGGTGGCCAGGACAATGTTGCGTTGCTTGGTGCGGTCGACCACTTCGGAGGGAACATTCACCCCGTTTTGGTCACGGGCTTTTACTTCGATAATGACCAGCTCATTGCGGTAGAGGGCCACCAGGTCAAGCTCCCTTTTTCCCCACCGCCAGTTGGACTTCCAAATGCGGTATCCCCTGGCACGCAGGTACCTGGCTGCCAGCTGTTCAGCCCTCTTTCCTCTTTCGCATTGATTCATGGATCCGGATTTTTTCATTTTGATGTGACCGGGGGTGCCTTTATCAGCCAGTTCCGGTTGCGAGCCGCACCATTTTATCATTATCTTTGTGCGATCCCAAACCCTCTGAACATGACAACCAAGACCTTCAAAAGATACCTGATTACCTCTGCCCTGCCCTATGCCAACGGGCCGCTTCACCTGGGACACCTGGCCGGGGTATATGTGCCTTCAGATATCTATGTAAGGTACCTGCGCAGGCAGAACCGGGATGTGATCTCCATTTGCGGATCGGACGAGCACGGTGTGCCCATCACGCTGAAAGCCAGGAACGAGGGGATTACCCCCCAGGCGGTGGTGGACCGGTACCATGCCATCAACAAAAAAGCTTTTGAAGATTTCGGCATCTCCTTTGATATCTATTCCCGCACCTCCAACCAGGTACATCATGACACAGCCTCGGAGTTTTTCAGGACATTGAATAATAAGGGTGTGTTTATTGAAAAGACATCTGAACAGTATTACGACCGGGAAGCCGACAGCTTCCTGGCTGACCGCTATATTACAGGGACATGTCCACACTGCGGAAATACCTCTGCCTACGGTGATCAGTGTGAACAGTGCGGCACCTCCCTGAGCCCGTCCGACCTGATCAACCCGGTATCCACCATCAGCGGTGGCAAACCCGAAATGAAAGAGACCAGGCACTGGTACCTTCCCCTGGATCTGTTTGAGCCCTGGCTTCGTCAGTGGATACTGAATGAACATAAGGAGTGGAAGCCCAATGTTTACGGACAGTGCAAGTCGTGGCTGGACCAGGGTTTGCAACCCAGGGCGGTAAGCAGGGACCTGGACTGGGGTGTCCCCGTTCCGGTGGAGGGTGCCGGCGGGAAGGTGCTGTATGTCTGGTTTGATGCACCCATTGGTTATATCTCAGCCACCAAAGAACTCACTCCCGACTGGGAGCTTTACTGGAAAGATGAGGAAACCCGGATGGTTCACTTTATCGGAAAGGACAACATAGTGTTTCATTGCATTGTATTTCCCGCCATGCTTAAGGCCGAAGGCAGTTATATTCTTCCGGACAATGTGCCGGCCAATGAATTTCTGAACCTGGAGGGTGATAAAATCTCCACCTCCCGGAACTGGGCAGTATGGCTCCATGAATACCTGGAAGACTTCCCCGGTAAACAGGATGTTCTCAGGTATGTTCTCTGTGCCAATGCACCTGAGAATAAGGACAATGACTTCACCTGGAAGGATTTCCAGAACCGCAACAACAATGAGCTGGTGGCCATCCTGGGGAATTTTGTGAACCGCACCCTTGTTCTTACCCACAAGTATTTTGATGGTAAAGTACCCGGGGTGACCACGCTTTCGGAAGCGGATCGGGAGGTGCTCGCTGAGATCGGGAAGATCGCCGCCAGCACCGGGCAGAGCCTGGAACAGTTCCGCTTCAGGGAAGCCATCAAAACTGCCATGGACCTGGCCCGCCTGGGAAACAAATACCTGGCTGATACAGAGCCCTGGAAGGTGATCAAAACCGATCCTGATAGGGTAAAAACCATTCTGAATATATCCCTGCAGATTACGGCCAACCTGACCCTGCTTCTGGATCCCTTCCTGCCCTTTTCCATGGAAACACTGCGGGGTTTCATCAGGTTTGATGAAACCGACTGGGGACTGTTGGGTACCACCGGTCTTCTGAAACCAGGCCATGCCATTGAGAAAGCCTCGCTGCTTTTTGAAAAAATCGAAGATGACCAGATCCAGGCACAGATCGACAAGCTCATGAAAACAAAAGAAGATAACCAGGATAAAGCAGCAGTAGCCCCTCCCAGGAAAGAGATCACCTTTGATGATTTTGCCCGGATGGACCTGCGGTGCGGAACCATCCTGGAGGCAGAAAAAGTGCCCAAAACCAAGAAGCTGATCAAACTGATTGTGGACCTCGGTTTCGAAAAGCGAACCATCGTTTCGGGGATTGCCGGGTATTACGAAGCCGGGGCTCTTCCCGGGAAACGGGTAACCGTACTGGCCAACCTGGAACCAAGGCATCTCAAAGGCATTGAATCGAAGGGAATGATCCTGTTGTCGGAAAATCCAGACGGATCGCTTCATTTTGTGGAGCCTTCAGATGAGGCTGTCAACGGATCGCAGATCAGCTGACCTCCGGTGGGCGCCTATTCATTGGAGAGAAGCCAGCAATTCCCGAGTCCCGGGACCGATTTGATTTTTTCCAGGCCCCTTTCAGCCTCTTTTTTGTTGATATAGGAAGCGACACTTACCCGGTACATTCTGTTTTCAGTAAACATGACCTCTGCATGGTATCCCCTTGCATTGAGCTGGTCCTGCAGTTCACTGGCATTGGCCAGGTTTTTAAAACTCCCGGCAATCAGGAAATATCTGTGTTCGGCCGGAACATCCCCGGGAGGTGTAGATTGTTCGGGCCCAGCAACAACCGGCTTCTCTGTATCAGCAGCACGGGGTTCGGCTGCTTCCCGGGTATCTTTTAATGCAGGCTGCTCTTTGATCGCGGATGGCTGCTCCTTCGGGACGGACTTTTCAGTATCCTTCCTGCCTTCGAATATCTGAAGCTTTTCTGCAGGAACAACGATCAGGACAACAAGAACAGCAATCAGCGAACCGGCAATCATCCAGATCACCCTCCAGAGGTTAACCCTGCGTTTCGGTTTCTCATTCTTCCTGGGTTCATGAACAGGGGCGGCAGGTTTAGGAGATATCGGAAGAACCTTCTCTTTCTCCCCCGGCATTTCAGCTGCTTCCCCCGCCGGTGGTTCATCCTCAAGTTCAATCAGGTCCATGGATTCAAGACCATATTGGTCCGGCTCAAGTATCCATCCCTTTTCCACCTGGAAATGAACCTTTCCGTCAGCATCCCTGCTGAAAGTGCCGGCACCTTCCACTGCCCAGGATTCACCCTTATCAAAGGCAAATTTAATGACATCCACCAGTTCAAGTACCTGTTGCCCGGCCTCTTCCGGATCCATGGACTCGTTTCCGGCAAAGGTGGAAGCTACAAGGCCGTCATCTTTGCTGAAGCTGCTGTCAAATTTAACGGCCCTGCCCGGAGGATCGATCCTTTTTCCCGACGATGGGACCCCGATGCCGGTTTCTGTGATTTCAAGATTTCCGAAACCGGGAAGGATCACTTTTTTGCCTTCTTCCAGGAGTTGTCTGATGGTATTACCTATGGTCACTTTAAAGCCTTTTGTAGGGTAAAAATAATCAGACAGCAGAGCTTTTCAAAACGAAGTTATCAACCCGCAATTTTTACTATATTCGTAAACTATTCCTGCAACTACCAAAGAACGAACAGACTATGAACCAGATCAGGATGGTAGACCTTCAGGGTCAGTATCTTAAAATAAAGAGGGAAATTAACGAAGCCCTGCAGGAGGTCATTGATACAACGGCCTTTATCAAGGGCCCGGACGTGGCTTTGTTCCAGGACGAATTATCCACCTATATGGATGTTCCGCATACCATCGCCTGCGGGAATGGAACCGATGCGCTTCAGGTGGCCATGATGGCCCTTGATCTGAAGCCTGGCGACGAGGTAATTACCACTCCTTTCACCTTTATCTCCACCATTGAGGTGGTCAGGCTTCTGGGTCTTAAACCCGTTCTTGCGGATGTGAGGGAGGATACCTTCAACCTGGACCCGGACTTGCTGGAGCAGGCAGTGACAAAACGTACCCGGGCCATTGTCCCTGTGCACCTTTTCGGACAGAGTGCAGACATGGACCGGATCATGGAATTTGCCGGGAGCACCGGGATCTATGTGATTGAGGATAACGCACAGGCCATTGGGGCCGATCATACAGGCAAAGACGGTACCCGGAGGAAGGCCGGGACCATCGGACATATTGGAACCACCTCCTTTTTCCCATCCAAAAACCTTGGAGCATTCGGCGATGGGGGAGCATTATTTACCAGGGATGAGAGCTTCGGCAACCTGCTCCGCTCGCTTGTAAACCACGGCATGAGCCGGGAACGGTACCATTATGACCAGGTAGGCGTGAATTCAAGGCTCGATTCGATCCAGGCAGCCATCCTCAGGGTGAAACTGAGGTATCTGGACCTATACCACCGTGCGAGGCAAAAAGCTGCAGCTTACTACGACCAGGCCCTTTCCGGGATAGGAGAAGTACAGATCCCTGTACGTTCAAGCTTTTCCACCCATATTTTCCACCAGTATACCATCCAGGTACCGGCCGGCCGCAGGGACGGGCTAAAACAGTGGCTGCAGGAGAAGCAAATCCCTTCCATGATCTATTACCCGGTTCCCCTTCACCTCCAGCGGGCTTACAACGACCTGGGGTATCAACAGGGAGACCTGCCGGTTTCAGAAGGCCTTTCGGGCAGGGTCCTTTCCCTCCCCATGCACACCGAACTTGAAGAGGAACAACTGGAACATATCTGTGCACAAATCGCGGCTTACTTTAATTCCTGACCCATGCAAAACTATTTCGCACACGAAACGGCTGTCATTGACCAGGGAGTAAAGATTGGTGACGGCACAAAGATCTGGCACTTCAGCCACATCATGACAGGTTGTGTCATTGGTGAAAACTGCAACCTGGGGCAGAATGTGGTGGTCTCCCCCCATGTGACCCTGGGAAACAATGTGAAGGTCCAGAACAATGTATCCATCTATACCGGGGTCATTTGTGAAGATGATGTATTCCTCGGGCCTTCCATGGTTTTCACCAACGTGATCAATCCGCGCAGTGCCATCAGAAGAAAGGATGAGTATATGAAAACAGTGGTGGGAAAAGGAGCTACCATTGGTGCCAATGCAACGATTGTGTGTGGGAATAATATTGGTAATTTTGCGTTTATAGGTGCAGGAGCAGTGGTAACCCGGGAAGTGAAGCCTTATGCCCTGGTTGTGGGAAACCCGGGAAAACAGGTGGGGTGGATGAGCGAATTCGGGCACAGGCTGAAATTTGACCAGGATGGCAGGTCAACCTGTCCGGAAAGCAACGAAAAATATATACTGGAGAAAGACCAGGTAAGAAAAACAGGAGAATAAGATGGAGGGAACAGGAAAGAATTTTGCACTCATTGGGGTGGCTGGCTACATCGCCGTCAGGCATGTAAGGGCCATACGGGAAACCGGGAACTATTTGCTGGCCTCACTGGACCGCTTCGACAGTGTGGGTTTTATCGATTCCTATTTTCCCGAAGCAGATTTCTTCATCGAATTTGAGCGCTTTGACCGGCACATCGCAAAACTGAACAGACAGGGAACCAAGGTGCAGTTTGTAAGCATCTGTTCCCCCAATTACCTGCACGATTCACACATACGTTTTGCGCTCAGGAACGGTGCAGATGCCATCTGTGAAAAACCCCTGGTACTGAACCCCTGGAACATTGATGCGCTCGGGGATTATGAAAACGAGACCGGAAAGAAAGTGTGGAACATCCTTCAGCTCAGGCTTCACCCCTCCATCCTGGAACTGCTCGAGGTGGTTAAAAATGGCCCGCCTGATAAGATTTATGATGTGGACCTCTCTTACATCACCAGCCGTGGAAACTGGTACCACTACTCCTGGAAGGGAGATGTGGAGAAATCGGGAGGCATCGCCACCAACATCGGGGTTCATTTCTTCGATATGCTTTCATGGATTTTCGGAAAGGTGAATAAAAACGTGGTGCACCTTCTGAAAAAGGATAAGGCAGCCGGGTTCCTGGAACTGGAAAAGGCGCGTGTCAGGTGGTTTTTGAGCATTGACTACAATGACATCCCCAAAGGGATTAAAAAGAACGGTCAGCGCACGTACCGTTCCATCACCATGGATGGAAAGGAGATTGAATTCAGCGGAGGTTTCACCGATCTGCATACCATCTCCTATGAGAAAATCCTGGAAGGAAACGGCTTTGGTCTGGAAGCCGGACGAACAGCCATTCAGACCGTATATAACATAAGAAATACAGCGCCCATTGGAATCAGGGGCGATTATCATCCCATTATTAAAAACATAGCAAAATGATTTATGATGACCTGCTCAGCGGGAAGAAAAAACTGGCCGTGATCGGCCTGGGTTACGTTGGTTTACCCATTGCACTGGAATATGCCCGAAAGATATCAGTCATCGGATTTGATATCAAACCGGAACGCGTGGAATTGATGAAAAAGGGGATCGATCCAAGCAATGAACTCTCTAAAGAAGACTTTGAAGGATGTGACATCCAGTACACTGCAGACATTGCGGATTTGAAAGCGGCCTCCTTTTACATTGTGGCTGTACCGACCCCCATTGACATCCATAAAAAACCTGACCTGAATCCGCTTTTATCGGCCACCAACACTGTTGGAAAGGTGCTTTCTGAAGGCGATTACGTAGTGTATGAATCAACGGTTTACCCCGGCTGCACCGAAGAAGATTGTATCCCCGTGCTGGAAACGATCTCGGGACTTAAATATATGGAGCAGTTCAAGGTGGGTTTTTCTCCGGAGCGGATCAATCCTGGCGATCGCCAGCATACCCTGACAAAGATTACCAAGGTAACCTCGGGCTGTGACAAGGAGTCGGCCGAGGAGATCGCCAAAACCTACGAACTGGTCATCAAAGCCGGAGTGCACAGAGCCTCTTCCATCAAGGTGGCGGAAGCTGCGAAAATCATCGAAAATACCCAGCGGGATATCAACATCGCTTTCATGAACGAGCTCTCGATGATCTTCAATAAAATGGGGATCAATACCTACGAGGTGCTTGAGGCGGCCGGGACAAAATGGAATTTCCTGAAATTCTTTCCCGGGCTTGTGGGTGGGCATTGTATCGGAGTGGACCCCTATTACCTCACCTATAAATCCATGAAATTCGGACACCATGCCCAGATCATCAATGCGGGGCGCGCGATCAACGACAGCATGGGAGCTTATGTGGCCAGACAGGTCACACTGAAACTTTCTTCCACCTTTCCCAATCTGAAGGATTGCCGTGTACTTGTTATGGGTGCTACTTTTAAAGAGAATGTGAGTGATATCAGAAATTCAAAGGTGGCGGATGTGATCGCCGAACTGGAGGAATTCGGGGTCACCGTGGAGGTGGTGGATCCCCATGCATCACCCACCGAGATCAAGGAAGAATATGGTTTTGAACTGGCCAGCACCATCCGGGGACCATTCCACGGTATCGTGGTGGCTGTCAACCACAAAGAGTACACAGACCTGGATGAGGCCTATTTTAAATCCATCACCCTGCCGGGAGCCGTATTTGCCGACCTGAAAGGGATTTTCAGGGGAAAAATGGATTCATTCAACTACTGGAGTCTCTAAAGGGTATTATATGTCTTCAATACTGGTCACGGGAGGAACGGGTTACATTGGATCACATACCACGGTTGAACTGTTGGAAGCCGGAATGGATGTGGTGATTGTGGATAACCTGGAAAATTCCAGCAGGGAAGTTATCGATGGAATTACCGCAATCACAGGGACCAGGCCCGGTTTTGAAGAGACTGACCTGAGGGACAAAGCATCTGTTCTGACCCTTTTTGAAAAATACCCCGACATTGGGGCAGTGATCCATTTTGCAGCTTACAAGGCAGTGGGTGAAAGTGTTGAAAAACCCCTTGCCTACTATGAAAACAACCTGCTTTCGCTGATCAACCTGCTCGAGGCCATGCAGAAGCATGAAGTACGCAACATTGTCTTCTCCTCCTCCTGTACCGTGTATGGTCAACCGGAAATCATTCCCGTCAGCGAAGAGGCTCCCGTACAGGCAGCCACATCCCCTTATGGGAATACAAAACAGATCTCGGAGGAGATCCTTCGGGATGTGGTCGCTTCCAAAACGGGCCTGCGGGTGGTTTCATTGCGCTATTTCAATCCCATCGGAGCGCACCCCTCCGCAATGATCGGGGAACTGCCGCTGGGTGTACCTGCCAATCTGGTCCCGTTTATCACACAGACAGTGATGGGTCTTCATGATACACTGCAGGTCTTTGGTGATAACTACAATACTCCTGATGGTTCGGCCATCCGCGATTATATCAATGTGGTGGACCTGGCCAGGGCCCATGTGGTGGCCATCAGGCGTCTTCTGGAACAAAAGCAGCTTGCCTCATTTGAAGTATTTAACCTGGGAACAGGAAGGGGCTTGTCCGTATTTGAAGTGATCCGGGCCTTTGAAAAGGCCACCGGGGAAACAGTTATCTACAGGGTGGTGGAGCGCCGGGAAGGCGACACGGAACAAGTCTTCGCTGATACGCGCCTTGCCAATGAAGAGCTGGGCTGGAAAGCTGAGACAGGCATCGAGGAGACCCTGAAATCGGCGTGGAAATGGGAAAAGAAAATCAGAAGTAATACCTCCGGAGCATGAGAACCATTCTGGTCACCGGTGGCGCTGGTTTTATCGGATCGCATGTAGTGCGGAGAATGGTCCTGAACCACCCTGACATCAGGATTATCAACCTGGACCAGCTCACCTATGCCGGAAACCTTGAGAACCTGGAGGATATCCGGGACCATCCCAGGTATCTTTTCAGAAAGGGAAATATCGTGGATGCCCCGTTCCTGGAAGAACTGTTTCGTGAATTCGACATAGACGGGGTGATTCACCTGGCTGCCGAATCCCATGTGGACCGCTCGATAATCAGTCCCATGGATTTCATCCATACCAACATCATCGGGACGGTAAATCTGCTGAATACATGCCGAAATGCATGGGAGGGGAAAGAGGGGAAGCGTTTTTACCATATCTCCACAGACGAGGTGTACGGAAGCCTTGGCAGTGAAGGGCTCTTCACCGAGGAGTCTGCCTATGACCCGCGAAGTCCTTATTCTGCATCCAAGGCAAGCTCAGATCATCTGGTCAGGGCCTACCACCATACCTACGGGCTGCCCGTGGTGCTTTCCAACTGCTCCAACAATTACGGGCCCAATCAGTTCCCGGAGAAACTGATCCCGCTGGCCATTCACAACATCATCCACATGAAACCTGTTCCGATTTACGGAAAGGGAGAGAATGTGCGCGACTGGCTCTATGTGATGGACCATGCTTCCGCCATTGATCTGATCTTCCACAGGGGAACGCCCGGAAGAACTTACAACATCGGAGGATTGAACGAGTGGAAAAACATTGACCTGATCCGGCTGCTTTGCCTGATCCTGGACAAAAAACTTGATCGCCCAAGCGGCACGTCTGCCAGGCTGATCACCTATGTGAAGGACAGGGCCGGACATGACCTGCGTTATGCCATCGACAGCTCAAGGATCACAAAAGAACTGGGGTGGAACCCTTCGGTCACCTTCGAAGAAGGACTGGAACAAACAGTGGAATGGTACCTGGGCCATCAGGGATGGATGGAAAGGGTTACATCCGGCGCCTATCAAACTTACTACGACACCCAGTACGGCAAGCGCTGAAAAACCTGCTATTCGACTGTCACTGACTTGGCCAGATTCCTGGGCTGGTCCACATTGCATCCGCGCATCACAGCGATATGATAGGCAATGAGCTGCAATGGAACCACTGCCGGAATGGCTACCATGGCCTCATGGGTTTCAGGAATCTCAATTACATGGTCGGCCATCTGGCGGATGGTCGTGTCTCCTTCGGTCACAATGGCAATAACAACGCCATTCCTGGCTTTCACCTCCTGAATGTTGCTCACAATCTTTTCATAGGAGCCGTCGCGGGTGGCAATAAAGACCACCGGCATCTTTTCATCAATAAGTGCAATGGGACCATGCTTCATCTCTGCAGCCGGATATCCTTCTGCATGGATGTATGAGATTTCCTTCAGTTTCAGGGCACCTTCCAGGGCCACCGGGAATGAAGTGCCACGTCCCAGATAAAGGGCATTGGTGGCATCCTTGTAAATCTCGGCAATCCGCTTGAATTCGTCATTATGTTCCAGAATCTTTTCTATCTTCCCGGGGATATCATTCAATTCCCTGATCAGTTCTGAAAAACGGGCATCGTCGATCAGGCCTTTCTCCCTGCCGATCATCATTGCCATCATGGTCAGTACCGTCACCTGTGCGGTAAAAGCTTTGGTGGAAGCTACCCCGATTTCGGTCCCCGCATGGGTATATACCCCGGCATCGGTCTCCCGGGATATGCTGGATCCTGCCACATTGCAGATGCCAATAACCAGGGCTCCTGCTTCCTTGGCCAGTTGAATGGCGGCCAGGGTATCTGCAGTTTCACCACTCTGACTGATGGCCAGGACCACATCGTCCGGACCTATCAATGGATTCCTGTACCTGAATTCTGATGCATACTCCACCTCAACCGGTATACGGGCCATGTCTTCGATCAGATATTCTCCCACCAGGCCGGCATGCCATGACGTTCCGCAGGCGATCACCACAATGCGGTTTGCATTCACCAGCCGGTCTTTCACCTGGTGCAGACCTCCAAGACGAATCTCATTGGAATCCGGATTGATCCTCCCTCTGAAGGTGTCCTTGATAGAGCGCGGCTGTTCAAAGATTTCCTTCAACATAAAATGTTCAAAACCCTGCTTCTCGATTTCAGAAATACCCAGTTCGATGGTCTTGATGTTCACCTTGGTCCCATTGGTGATCATGTTCTTCAAAACCAGTTCATCCCTTCGGATCAGGGCAATGTCATCGTTGTTCAGGTAAATAACACGGTCTGTATACTCCACAATGGGAGTCGCATCGGAAGCGATGAAATACTCATTGTCGCCCAGTCCGATTACCAGGGGACTGCTTCGGCGGGCCGCAATCATCAGATTGGGATCTTCACTGGAAATCACAACCAGCCCGTACGCCCCGATTACCTGCTGCAGCGCCAGGGTAACGGCCGTATCAACGGTTACATCCTGGGAAGTATAGATATACTCTATCAGGTTGGCGAGGACCTCTGTGTCGGTCTCACTGTAAAAAGACATGCCATGGTCGATCAGTCCCTGTTTCAGGACCGCATAGTTTTCAATGATGCCATTGTGAATGATGGTGAACAATCCCTTCTCCGAATGATGCGGGTGGGCATTCAGGTCGCTGGGTTCTCCGTGTGTCGCCCACCTTGTATGCCCGATACCTATTGTGCTTTTGGTCTCTTTCCCCCTCACAAAATCTTCCAGCTCCTGGACCTTGCCTTTCTTCTTATAGATGGAGGTTTTCCCATTGAGTAATGCTACTCCAGCTGAATCATAACCCCTGTATTCGAGCCTTTTAAGGCCTTTAATAAGTATCGGATAGGCGTCGCGGCTCCCGATATATCCGACTATTCCACACATTTTTTATTACAATTTAAGGTAAACAAGCTCCAATCTTATACGTTTGGGGTTGGTAAAAAGGTTACTCCAAAGTTTAGAAACTCCGGGATTTCTTACACCGTTATATAGTTTAAGCCTGAAATTATTGTCAGCCTTCGTTCCGTCGATCATGGACTGAAAGTGCAATGTCATGTTGAACTGGTAATTGTAGGTGGTGTCGAAGAACATACCTTTGGACCCGGTTTGAAGGGTTCCGCCGAAAATAGTGGGATCCGACTGGTAAACGGCATAATAATCATAGAGGTTCTGCAGTTCGCCATTCTCCAGTTCAGTATAGAGCATCAATCTGCTGGGAAGCTCATCCGGGGTGATTCCGCTTAATTCTTCAGGAACCACTTCCAAAAAAAGCCTGGCTGAATTGATGGCCACTTTTCCTCCCTCCAGCCATTTATCCAGGTTTGTAAAAGAGAAACTGGTATTAACACCCGCCATGCCCTGAACATAACAGTAAGGGGAAAGGGCGCTGTCATTGTCAATGATCCCCGACAGGTATGTCATGGAATGATCGTGCTTAAACACATTGATCTTCTGACAGTAATATTCATCAATGGGAAATGTGGCCCAGATAAAATCCCTGCCCTCGATGGTGTCAATCTCGGTGCTGTCGTTGGCGTACCTGACCGTCAGCCTTGTCACCGGGTTGGAAAGCCCCACCTGTGCCATGGCTCCCCCCGGGGCCCTGGAGGCAGCTGTGATGTATAATCCGTTGAAATAGTCCTTGAACAGACTATCGTTCTGGAACAGTGTGGTATCGGAGGTTGCGTCCAGAAATTTCTGAAGGAAGGCGGGATTCTCCATCAATGCGATATCAACGGTGTCATCCACATCGGGTTTGAATTGCGTCTCCCCCAGCAACACGGGATTGTACCTGCCTTCGGCTTCAAAGTTGGAATAATAAACCGAATCCATGTAGAAACGTTCTGTGGCCTCATATACCTGGATGGTGACCAGTCCCTCCTTGCTTCCAAAATAGTCACCGATGTATAAATGCAAGAGGATGGAATCAATCTCCGTATTGGGTCCGTGTTTGAATGATCCAATATTGAACTGGGTAAACAGGTCGGCCTCTGAACTCCCCACGATGGTGTCTGCCAGGCTACCCAGGAGATACAAGGAAGTGCCGTCGAATGAGATCTCTGAAGAGACCACAGGACTTCCTGTCACCGGGTAAGCATGTATTTCAAAAATGGTATCATGGAAAAGGAAAACTTTGTCACCCGGGGGCAACAGGTCCTTGCCAAGTTCCTGCTCCCAAGCAGAACATGATGATAACAATCCTACTGTGATCAGTATGATCCCAATAACCCACAAATCCTTCTTCATGATTGAAATTGAAAGTAATTAAACGTTGAGGATACTGTCATAGAAAACGGAAAACGCGTCCACATATTTTTCTTCACTCCTGTAATCGAGAAATGGCTTCCCCGATTTTTTCAATTCCTTCATGACAGCTTCAGGCAGGTTGTGGCTTCCCTGAATCAACCCGTCGGAATATGCAGCAGCCAGCCCGACCAGATGATTGTAGGTGGGGTCTTTTACCTGAACTACATGGTTCTCAGATACCCCGTCCACGAGGATTTTTTTTGCAAAAGTGGCATCCAGGGGTTTGTCAAATCCGTTGTTGTAAAAGGAAAATACCACTTTGGAATCTGTAAACAGCGGATCTTCCCGGTAAGCCTTCTTCAAATAAAGAGGAACAAGAGAAGTAAACCACCCGTGGCAATGGACCAGGTCGGGAGACCAGCGCAGCTTTCTGACGGTTTCCAGTACACCTCTTGCAAAAAAGATCATTCTCTCATCGTTGTCCTTGAAATAGGTGCCCTTTGCATCGGTCAGGGTAAACTTCCGCTGAAAATAATCTTCATTGTCAATGAAATAGACCTGCATCCTGGCAGCCTGTATGGAAGCCACCTTGATAATGAGGGGATGGTCCGTATCATCAATGATCAGGTTCATTCCTGAAAGTCGTATCACTTCATGGAGCTGATTTCTGCGTTCATTGATGTTCCCGAATCTGGGCATGAAAGTACGGATCTCTTTACCTGTCTCCTGGATTGCCTGGGGCAGGGTTCTGCTGATTTGGGAAAGTTCGGTTTCAGGCAAGTAGGGCGCAATCTCCTGAGATACAAATAATACCTTTTTGCTTTCCATTGTGGTTGCCTGCATGTGAAAATCATGCAAATTTACTAAAAAAAATGATTCCGTTTTTATCTATCTTTAAGTCCATGCTTCCCTGATGATCGTATACAACACCAAAACAGATTTGGCCAGGCACCTGGAAAAACTGCGGGGACGGGGCCTTACCATTGGGTTGGTTCCCACCATGGGAGCCCTCCATAAGGGCCATCTTTCGCTGGCAGAAAGATCAATCCGTGAGAATGATGCCACGGTGGTCACCATCTTTGTAAATCCCACCCAGTTCAATGACCCCTCAGACCTGGAGCTGTACCCAAGAACCCCTGAAAAAGACCTTGAACTTCTGGAAAAACAACAGGTGGACCTTCTGTTTATGCCTTCGGTTGAGGAGATGTATCCTGAACCCGATGTGCGTTCCTTTGACCTGCAGGGGCTTGACCTGGTCATGGAAGGGGCCCGCAGGAAAGGGCATTTCAACGGAGTCGCACAGATCGTTAGTAAACTCTTTGAAGCCGTAAAACCTCAAAACGCCTATTTCGGACAGAAGGATTTCCAGCAACTGGTGATTGTAAAGCACCTGGTGAAAATCATGGGCCTGGAAATGAAAATTGTGGCCTGTCCCATCATCAGGGAGAGCGACGGATTGGCCATGAGTTCAAGGAATGTCCGCCTCAGCCCGCAGGAGAGGGAAATTGCCCCTTTCATATACCAGACCCTCTCAAGAGCCAGCCAACTGAGGACGGAACTCTCTCCTGCCGGTCTGAAAACCTGGGTGAGGGAGGCGTTCAGCAAACAACCCCGTTTCAAACTTGATTACTTTGAAATCGTTGAAGATAAAGCGCTTAGAACAGTGGAAGCATGGAGTGATGCGGTGAACAAAGTGGGTTGCATTGCTGTTGTATTGGGTAGGGTGAGACTCATAGATAATATGATTTTTGATTAACTTTGCAGAGCGAAGGATAACATCATGAATATTCAGGTAGTCAAATCAAAATTACACAGGGTTAAGGTCACCGAAGCCGATCTCAACTATATAGGAAGCATCACCATTGATGAGGACCTGATGGAAGCAGCGAATCTGATTGAAAATGAGAAGGTTCAGATTGTGAACATCAACAATGGGGAACGTTTGGAAACCTATGTGATCACCGGTGAAAGAGGGAGTGGACAAATATGCATGAACGGACCGGCAGCCAGAAGAGTGGCTGTGGGGGATATCATTATTGTTATCTCTTACGCCTCCATGGAATTCGAAGAGGCCAGGTCATTTAAACCGGCGCTTGTATTCCCGGATACCGGCACCAACAAGATAAGCTGACTCCCACTTTGAAGAAACCACTTTTCCAAATCCTGAAAGTTGCCGGATTCCTGGCATTGGGAATGCTCTTGCTTTATTTTGCCTTTCGGGGCATCGCCCTGGATGAACTGGGCCTTACCCTCAGAAATGCCAACTTTGCCTGGATAGGCATGTCCCTGCTGTTTGCATTCCTTAGCTTTTTATCCAGGGCCCGTCGCTGGGTTTTGCTTATCGAACCGCTGGGTTTTAAGCCCTCCTTTAAAAACACTTACCACTCCCTCATGGTAGGCTATCTTTCAAACTTTGCCCTGCCGCGCCTGGGCGAAGTGACACGGTGTGTCACCCTGGGGAAGCGGGAAAAAATCCCGGTCGATTCCCTCATTGGTACTGTAATCATAGAAAGGATCATTGACCTGCTGATGTTGTTTCTGATCATGCTTTACCTGCTGTTCAGCTGGATGGAGAAATTCGGCACCTTCTTTGGCGAACAGGTGTTTGAACCCATCCGTCAGAAAATGACGGACACTCTTGGCGGGATGTTCGTTTTTTGGTTGATTGTTATGGGATCCATGGTCCTGGCGGTTCTCCTGCTGTTCCTGTTCCGGAAACAGCTGGGCAGGTTCAGTTTCGTTCTACGGATAGGCAGATTCCTGAAAGGGATCCTGGACGGATTGAAAACCATTTATAAGATGCAGCGAAAATGGGAATTCATTCTTCATTCATTCCTGATCTGGTTTCTCTATATCATGATGACCTGGGTGGTGGTATTTGCCCTGAAAGAGACTTCTTCACTCACATTTGTGGATGGCATATTTCTTCTGGTGATCGGAGGATTGGGAATGTCAGCCCCCGTAACGGCAGGCTTCGGCGCCTTCCACTGGATCACATCAAGGGGCCTGGTCTATGTGTACGGTCTTTCACTGGAACAGGGAGGCGCCTATGCCATTCTGGCCCACGAATCTAATTCCCTCTTTACCATCCTGCTGGGAACGATTTCCTATATACTCCTCATGCTTTCTGTAAAAAAAAGAACCACCAGGAAAACCGACACATAAAATGCTGACCTACGAAACCATTCTCCGGAAACTGATCACGCCCCGGGAGGCCGGGGAGCTGTTCTCCCCCGGTTTCAGAAAGAAAAACCGTATCGTTTTTACCAACGGCTGCTTCGACCTGCTGCACAGAGGACATGTGTATTACCTCTCCAGGGCAAGGGAGATGGGCGATGTGCTGGTGGTCGGCCTGAACAGTGATGGTTCGGTCAACCGTCTGAAGGGTAAGGGGCGTCCTGTAAACAGCGAGCAGGCCAGGGCCGAAGTACTTGGCGCACTCGGGATGGTGGATTATATCATCCTGTTCGGGGAGGATACGCCCCTGGAGCTGATCATCACAGTGAAACCTGACATCCTGGTGAAGGGAGGAGACTACAACGTGGAAGATATTGTGGGATACAGGGAGGTCATGTCGTGGGGCGGAAAAGTCATCACCATCCCTACCCTGGAAGGCTACAGCACCACCTCCCTCCTCCACAGGAACAAATAAAGGCAAAACCCACTTTACCTTTAAAACCTATACACGGCAAGATGGCAAAAACAAAATCTGTATACCTGTGTCAGAACTGCGGTGCCGAATCGGCCAAATGGCTTGGCAGGTGCTCCTCCTGTGGTGAATGGAACACTTTCATGGAACAACGAATCGCCCAAGGTCCGGTTCGTTCCTCTTCCCAGGAGAATAAAATCAGGGCAGCTCCTCAATTCATCGAACAGGTTACATCGGAGAAGGTGGCCCGGATCGATCTGAAAAACCAGGAGTTCAACCGCGTTCTGGGTGGTGGCATTGTTCCCGGTTCCATGATCCTCATTGGTGGAGAGCCGGGTATCGGGAAATCCACCCTTGCTCTCCAGGTGGCACTGAAGATCGACAGGGACACACTCTATATTTCAGGAGAAGAGAGCCCCCAGCAACTTAAACTGAGGGCCGACCGGATCGGGGCCGGATCGGGGCAGTGCCGGGTGCTGGCCGAGACCAGCCTTCAGGTGATCCTTGACCACCTGAAGGAGACCCGGCCACAGTTACTCATCATCGACTCCATCCAGACCCTCTTTTCAGAAGAGCTGGAATCAGCTCCCGGAACCGTTTCCCAGGTAAGGGACTGTGCCGCCCGCTTGTTGCGGGAAGCCAAAGAGAACCATATGCCGGTGATACTGATCGGCCACATCACCAAGGACGGAAGCATTGCCGGCCCCAAGGTGCTGGAGCATATTGTGGACACCGTACTTCAGTTTGAAGGAGACTCACACCACCTTTACAGGATTCTCCGTTCCAGCAAGAACCGGTTCGGATCCACATCCGAAATAGGTGTGTTTGAGATGACCGGTGAAGGCCTGATCGAGATCAGCAATCCTTCTGAATTGTTGATCAACCAGCAGCCTGCCGACCTGAGCGGATCGGCAATCGCAGCCAATGTGGAAGGGGTCCGCCCCATTCTCATCGAAGTTCAGGCCCTGGTTAGTTCGGCCGTATATGGTACACCCCAGCGCACATCAACCGGGTTTGACACCAGAAGGCTGAGCATGCTGCTTGCCGTTCTTGAAAAAAGGGCCAGTTTCAAACTGGCCAGCAAAGATGTATTTATCAACATAGCGGGCGGACTAAGGGTGGATGATCCTGCCATTGACCTGGCTGTGGTTTCGGCCATCCTTTCTTCCACAGTAGATATACCGGTGGATCAATTCACCTGTTTTGCCGGAGAAATCGGGTTATCCGGTGAGATCAGGCCCGTGCACAGGATCGAACAGCGTTTGGGTGAAGCCGATAAGCTGGGTATGAAGCGAATCCTTATGCCGGCCTTCAACCGCAAGAGGGTCGATGCCTCCAGGTTCGATCTTGAGATTATTGAGGTTTCCCGGGTCCAGGAAATTCCCAAACACCTTTTCGGATGAAAAAGGATCCCGGTCAGCAAAGTATACCTATTTTCAGGGATGACTTTACTCCAGAGGTGGACCACTACCCTGTGGTGCTTCCCACCATCAGGTCCGGGGAGGCTTATTATTTTGATACCGAAAGCGGATTGCGTTACCAGGTATTGTTTGCCAGGAAAAAAGCAAGCTATCTGGAGCACATTGTGAATTTCAGCGTGCTGAATGAAGAGTTTGACGATGAATACAGTGAGACCAACAGGGGAGAGGTCTACCGGGTGATTGCCACCGTGGTGGAGATCATCAGGCTTTACCACGAAAACCACCCCTATTCGGTCAGCTACGAATTCAGCGGGGAATTCAAAAAGGGCAATGAGCAACGGGAAACCAGTATCCGGACCTTGCTCTATTACAGGAAGGCACGAGACATCATGCACCCTTCATGGACGATCGAAAAGAAGGGAAATAAAGTGACCGTGTACCGGCAGAGGATCTAAAAATCATCAAATTCGCTGGTGCTGTTTGCCTCCATGATGTTGGGACAATCCAGGTCCACGTAAAAATCACGCGGTTTGATAAATTCATCTTTCTGCGTAATGCCCAGGGTGGAGTCGGCATAAACCCGCTTCATGAATTCACCGTAGATGGGGAGGGCCATTCTCCCTCCTGCTCCCATTCCCAGCATATCGAAATGAGCTGCCCGGTCTTCGGCCCCTACCCATGCACCAGCGGAAAGTCCAGGCGCCAGGCCCATGAACCAACCGTCACTTTGGTTCTGGGTGGTTCCTGTTTTTCCGGCCAATTCACCCGTGAACCCGTAAATGCTTCTTAACCCATAAGCGGTTCCCGAGTAAACCTCGCCCTGGTATCTGCCAATCATATCAACCACATTCCGGAGCAGGGTCAGCATCAGGTATGCTGTCTCTTCGCTGATGGCCTCATTCTCTTTGGGGTGAAAAGTGGAGATCACATTGCCGTAGCGGTCCTCGATCCGGGTCACATAGTTGGGCCCCACATAGATTCCGCTGTTGGAGAATGTATTGAATGCACCCACCATCTCTTCAAGGGAGATATCGGCCGTACCGTAAATCATGCTGGGAACAGGGTCAATGTTGGAAGTAACCCCCATCTTACGCATGAGTTTGATCACATTCTCGGGGTTGAAATTCTTGAACAACCAGGCCGACACCCAGTTGTGGGAGTTGGCCAGTCCCCATTTCAGCGAAACCATTTTACCTGCAAACCGCTGGCTGGTCGCCTTGGGGGTATAGGTAGAATCATTTACCACATCCTCAAAGGTGATGGGAACCAGGGGAATCATCTCACAGGGAGAATAGTTTTCCTGCATGGCCAGCAGGTAGAGGAACGGCTTGATGGTGGAACCCACCTGGCGGCGTCCCTGGTACACCTGCTCATATTGGAAATAGCCGTAATTGTGTCCTCCAACAAAGGCCTTTACCTGCCCGGTGGCAGGATCCATGGCCATGAATCCCGCCCTTAGAAAATGCTTCATGTACCTGATGGAGTCCATGGGTGACATGACCGTATCGATGGGGCCGTTCCATGAAAATACACTCATGGGCACAGGCTGGTCGAATATATGAAGGATGGAATCCCATGATGCCCCCGAGGTAACCAGGTACCTGTATCTGTCGGTCCACCGAACCGCCTGGTACAGGATATTCCGGCTCTCTTCCCTGGTGAGATCTTCAAAAGGAGCATTGGGTCTGCCCTTTTTTTCCTTAAAAAAAGCGGGTTGTAAAACCTGTTTTAAATGCACCTCAACTGCCTCCTCCGCATATTGCTGCATTTTGGAGTTGATGGTGGTGTATATCTTCAGGCCGTCGCGGTAGAGGTTATACTGGGTGCCGTCGGGCTTAAAATTCTTGTTGATCCATCCAAACAGGTTGTCACTTGCCCATCTGATGGAATCACGCCTGTAGCTTTCCCAGGCCAGGGCACCAGCATTATCATTGGGTTCAACCGGTTTGGTCTGATTCATGAACCCGGCAAGGAAAGAGCGAAAATGCCTGGCATTGCCTGTCAAATGGCTGGCCAGGTTGTAATCCACTACCACAGGCAGCATTTTCACCGAATCGGCTACGTGAGGTTCCAGGTATCCGTATTTCTCCATTTGACTGATCACAATATTTCTTCTTTGAAAGGATCGTTCCGGATTAATTCGCGGGTTATATGCAGTTGGCGCTTTGAGCATCCCAACCAGGATGGCTGCCTGATCAATGGTCAGGGAATCGGAACTTGTATTGAAAAAGGTTTTGGATGCCGACTGGATCCCCACAATGGACTCCCCACCGAAGGGAACCGTATTGAGATACATGGCGATGATCTCCTGTTTTGTATAGCTGCGCTCGAGCCTGACGCCCGTATTCCATTCCTTGAACTTGTTGATGGCCAGGTGTCCGACCTTGCCGATTTTGGAGCGTATGATGGTTGTATCCCTAGGAAAAAGGTTCTTGGCCAACTGCTGTGAAATGGTACTCCCCCCTCCCTCATGCTTCCCAAGCAGCACCGAGTAGACCATGACCCTGGCAAGGGATCTCACATCGATCCCCGAATGTTTGAAATACCTTACATCTTCCGTGCTTAACAGCGCATCAACCAGGTGCGGTGCCAGATCCTCATAACTGACATAGGTGCGATTCTCTACAAAGTATTTGCCCAATTGCTCACCGTCTTCCGCAATGACCAGTGTAGCCAGGTTGGTCTGAGGGTTCTCCAGTTGGGCGAATTCAGGCATAAAACCTACCTTTCCATGGCCGATCAAAATCATAATGATTGTGAATAATACAATCGGTAAAGTGTATAACGACCAGAGGATGATTAAATATTTTGTAGTTTTGGCGGGTTTTTGAACCATGGACAACGTAATTTGCGTTAAAAATAGTAATTATCTTATTTTGTGTTTGATTTATTAACGGGGGAGTATCAAAAATATGATAGAAAATCTGGTCATTGTTGAATCACCAGCCAAAGCAAAAACCATAGAGGGTTTTCTGGGCAAGGCTTACACGGTTAAATCAAGCTTCGGCCATATCCGTGATCTGGCCAAAAAAAACCTGGGTATCGATATCAATGCAGGATTCACACCCAAATACATCGTACCGGCAGATAAAAAAAATGTGGTTAAAGAATTGAAAGAACTGGCAAAACGTTCACAGATGGTGTGGCTGGCCACTGATGAGGACCGGGAGGGGGAGGCCATTGCCTGGCATCTTTTCGAGGAGCTGCGGCTTGAAAAGGAAAAGACACGCCGGATCGTATTCCACGAAATTACAAAAGATGCCATCCTGGGAGCCATTGATCATTCACGGGACATCGATACAAACCTGGTCAATGCCCAACAGGCCCGAAGGGTTCTGGACAGGCTGGTAGGTTTTGAGCTCTCGCCCCTTCTGTGGAAAAAAGTAAAACCATCCCTGTCAGCCGGCAGGGTTCAGTCTGTTGCCGTGAAGCTGATCGTTGAAAAGGAACGCGAGATTCAGAACTTCAGTTCCAAACGGTATTTCAGGGTCACAGGTATATTTTCGGGTGACACAGGAAACGGGGAAACTGCCAGGGTAAAGGGCGAACTGTCCAGACGTTTCGACTCGAAGGAAGCGGCTGAAACATTTTTGGAACGCTGCAAAAAGAGTGTATTCACTGTAGAGAGCATTGAAAGAAAGCCCCTGAAAAAATCACCCTCTCCGCCATTTACTACCTCCACCCTCCAGCAGGAGGCCAGCAGAAAACTTGGTTTTTCAGTGAACCAGACCATGTCCGTGGCACAGCGTCTTTACGAATCGGGAAAGATCACTTACATGAGGACCGATTCGGTAAACCTGTCAAAACTGGCCATTGGTGCTGCTGCCGGAAAGATCCGGGAAGCTTTCGGTGAAGAGTACCTGAAATCAAGAAACTTCAGCACCAAAACCAAAGGGGCCCAGGAGGCCCACGAGGCCATTCGTCCTTCCTATATGGACCGGCCATCCATCGAAGGAAACCGGGCCGAACAAAGGTTATACGAACTGATCTGGAAGCGAACCATTGCTTCCCAGATGAGTGAAGCCAGGCTCGAAAAAACCACCATCAATATCAACGTATCAGGTGCGGCTGAAAGTTTTGTGGCCACCGGAGAAGTGTTGAAATTTGACGGATTCCTGAAAGTTTATATGGAGTCCACCGATGAGGACACGGAGGAGGAAACAAAAGGGCTGCTGCCCCCATTGAAGGTCCATGACAGGCTGAAACGGGAAGAGATTGAGGCTGCAGAAAAATCCACCCAGCAACCCGCCAGGTATACCGAAGCAAGCCTTGTGAAAAAAATGGAGGAACTGGGCATCGGACGCCCGTCCACTTACGCCCCCACCATTTCAACCATCCAGCAAAGGGAGTATGTGGTGAAGGAGGACCGCAAAGGTGACCAGCGCGAAATGCTGCAGATTCTCCTTAAAGGCGATACCATTTCAAGTAAAGGGGTGAAAGAAAATTTCGGTTTTGAAAAGGGGAAACTTTTCCCCACTGATATCGGTGCTGTGGTCAATGACTTTCTGGAGCAAAATTTTGATAACATTATGGATTTCAACTTCACGGCTTTGGTGGAAAAGGAGTTCGATGAGATCGCGGAAGGAACCGTGGACTGGTCCAGCATGATCGAAAGGTTTTATAAGCCCTTTCATACAAAAGTCGATTCGGCCACACAAAATACGGAACGGTCCAAGGGAGAGAAAGTCCTTGGAACTGATCCCGATTCCGGAAAGCCCGTAAGCGTAAAGATCGGCAGGTTCGGGCCCATTGCCCAGATCGGCGAGGCCAGTGATGAAGAAAAACCGCGTTTTGCAAGCCTTCTGAAAGGTCAGAGCCTGGAGACCATTACCCTTGAAGAAGCCCTTGAACTGTTCAGACTTCCCAGGAGCATTGGTCAGTTCGAAGATGAGCAGATGGTGATCGGAGTGGGCAGGTATGGTCCCTATGTAAGACATAAATCAAAGTTTTTCAGTCTTGCCGCAAGCGATGATCCCTATACCATCAAGGAGGAACGGGCCATTGAGATCATTCTGGAAAAACGTACACTGGAGGAGAACAGAAACGTCAAGCAGTTCGATGAAGATCCTGATCTTCTGATACTTAACGGTAGGTATGGCCCCTACATAGCATTTCAGAAGAAAAACTTCAGGATTCCCAAAGGAAAGAAACCGGAGGAACTGACCCTTGAAGAGTGCCGGGAGATCATCAAAAAAGCAGGCAGTAAACCAAAGAAATAACATCTCAGTGCTCAGTGCTCAGTGCTCAGTACTCAGTACTCAGTACTCAGCTCAGTACTCAGTGAGTACTAAGTACCGGGCACTATGCACTAAGTACTGGGCACTATGCACTATAAGATGGACCTCAACGGATACTTCGACCCTGTCAGCCTGGAAAGGCCGGAATTTGAGTACCTGGACAACAGGGAGGCTTTCAGCCACCACATTTCTGTACATACACCTGATCATCCCATCCGGGAACTGGATAAGTACCGCGTAGCCATCTTCGGAGTGCCAGAAGATCGCAACGGATTTATCAAGGGCAGCAAAGATGCCCCTGATGCCGTGAGGGATAAGCTCTACCAGCTGTCCAGGATCGAAAGGGGGCTGCAAATCTATGACCTTGGAAATATAAAAACCGGGGGGCTTGTAAATGACACCTATTTTGCACTCAGGGACATCCTGCTTGAATTAATGGAGCGTCAGATCGTCGCGTTGATTATCGGTGGGTCACAGGACCTCAGCAGGGGCGTGTTTCTTGCCCTTGAAAAAAAGGAAGGTCTGCATCATATACTTACCATCGATTCCATGCTGGACTTTTCTGAGTCGTCGGAGTCCCTGCATTCAAGGAATTACCTGAACCAGCTGGTTCAGCCGGTATGGAAGAAAAAATTCAGTTTCACCAACCTTGGTCACCAGGTATATTTCACCACAAGCTCCCAGCTGGAGCAGCTGGAGCAATCCCACCTGGAAAGCATCCGCCTGGGCATGGCTCGCAGCAATATAAAACAGGCAGAACCATTGATCCGCAACTCCGAATTTGTGAGCATTGATCTGGGGGCGATAAGACATTCCGATGCTCCGGGAGCCTCCATCCCGTCTCCAAACGGTTTTTTTGGTGATGAACTCTGCCAGTTTACCAGGTACGCCGGTCTCAGCGAGCAAGTAGGCACGATCGGTTTTTTCGAGTTTAATCCCTCCCGGGACCTGAACGGACAAACTGCCCACATCACTGCGCAGGCTGCATGGTACTTTCTGGACGGTCTTGCCCACCGGATCCGTGAAAATCCCGTTGACACACCTGAGCACATCAAGAAATTTATAGTCAACCTGAATGCTGCCGGACACGACATCACATTTCACAAAAGCACCCTGTCTGAAAGATGGTGGATGGAAATTCCGGTGAAGAATCCAGCTACCGGACATAACTTTTTTGTTTCATGCTCGTATGAGGATTACCAGCAAGCCAGTAACCAGGAGATACCGGATCGCTGGTGGCGCTATTTGCACAGGCTGGGTAATGAAACAGAATAAATCACGTTATTATTTGCGAAAAGGAGTATAATTCCGTTGATTTTTGCCCCTGATCATGGCCCTGGTTATGAACATTTCGCTGTTAATAATATTTGCTTGGTAGAACTATTTTTACTTATTTTACCAGAGCCTAAAAGCTAAGAGAGATAAAGCCTGTAAGAGAATTCAAAGCCCTATGCGAAGTGTGGTATTCATATTCATTTTCGGGACCCTGGTAACAGGGCTTTTTGGCCAGCAGGATCCGAAATTCACTCAGAATATGTTCCTGGCACCATTCTACAATCCGGGTGCTGTGGGAAGTGCTGATAAAATCTGCCTCGCAGCTGCTTTCCGGAACCAATGGACCGGGTTTCCCGACGCTCCGACCACCACCATTTTTACGGCCCATATGCCCTTCAATCTGTTGGGACGGACCCATGGAGTGGGTGTTAACCTGATGAATGACCGGCTTGGCTTTAACAATGATTTTATATTCAGCGCTGCCTATGCATTCCGTATGGACCTGGGAACAGGCAAACTGGGTATCGGGGTCAACGCAGGGGTGGCCAACCAGTCTCTGGAGCCCAGCTGGAACGGGGCTGATGTCATTACCCCGGATTCAGACCCTTCGATACCCAGTTCCGGAGGAAGTGTGTTCGGATTTGATATGGGACTCGGCCTTTATTACACTGCAGAAAATCTTTTTGTGGGACTGTCCACCACCCACCTGAACCAGACCTCATTTATTTACCCCGAACAAAACGAGGAGACCAAGCTGATCAGACATTACTACCTGATGGCAGGATACAACATTCAGCTGACCAATCCCATGTTTGAGATCATGCCATCCCTGATGGTTCAGACCGATGCCCGGTCAAACCACATCTATCTGAATACCAATTTGAGATACAATAAAAAGTTCTGGGGAGGAGTTTCTTATTCTGTTGGGGGTGCCATTTCGGCACTTTTCGGGATAGAATTGAACAATGGACTCAGGATCGGATATTCATATGATTTCGAACTTTCACCCCTGTTGAACTACAACAGCGGGTCCCATGAGGTAACCGTTCGATATTGCTTCGATCTCAGTATTGACAAGAGTCCGCAAAAGTATAAGAGTATAAGATTTTTATAAAATTTACCTATATTTAAATAGTTTTTTATAATTTAAACATTTCGTAAAAGGCTGGTTTTTGCACCTATTAAGCATTGTACTATGAAACGAATCGTGTTTTTTATTGCCCTGGGAGCACTTCTTGGAAGTTGTAGCACTTACAACAGCGGTGAACTTGTAGGCGTTGAAGGAAGGAAGGCTTATGCTGAACCTGTACCATTCGGGATGGTGCCTATTCCGAACGGCTCTTTTGCTATGGGCCCCAGTGACATGGATGTGGCCTGGACCCAGAATGCAATGTCGAGAACAGTTGCCGTAGATGCCTTTTGGATGGATGAGACTGAAATTACCAATAACGAATACAGGCAATATGTGGCCTGGGTTCGTGATTCCATTATCCGCAAGGAACTTGCCATTCAGGGTGTTGAGGATTTTATTAAGAAGGATGATGAGGGTCAGCCTTTCGAGGACAGGGACGGACAACCGGTAATAGACTGGGAGGCCCCCCTGGATGCCAGCAAGGATAAAGAGGGAAATATCCAGCAAATCATTGACGACCTTGGAATTTATTACAGCGGGGCCGACCGGCTATCCTACATTACCAAGGAGATCAATGTTACCAAACTTATTTACAACTACTACTGGGTTGACCTGATGCAGGCCTCCAGGGCAGCCAACAGGTTTAACCTGGATTATTCCGGGGGTACTGCCGATCCGGTTGTCTCTTACGGAGGAACCGTTACCAGACCGGACGGAACGCAGGAAGCGGTAACCAGCAGGGCTTCATTCGTGAATAAGGACTGGGTCCTGGTCTACCCCGATACCCTGGTATGGATCGCCGATTTCACCTATTCCTACAATGAGCCCATGGCCAACATGTATTTCAAGTCCCCCTCTTATGATCACTATCCGGTGGTGGGGATCACCTGGAAGCAGGCCAATGCATTCTGTGTGTGGAGGACCAATTACCTGAACTGGGCACTTGTCAGAAGCGGACAACCCGTTGTTCAGGACTACAGGCTTCCCATTGAAGCTGAATGGGAATATGCCGCCCGCGGTGGACTGGACCAAAGCATGTACCCATGGGGTGGTGTCTACCTCAGGAACATGAGCGGATGTTTTATTGCCAACTTTAAACCCCTCAGGGGCAACTATACAGATGATGGTTCCATGTACCCCACAAGGGTCGCTCACTACGCCGGGAATCCCAATGAATACGGACTCTACGATATGGCGGGGAATGTGTCAGAGTGGACCATCACGGCCTACGATCCATCCGCTTACGTCTTTTCTCATGACATGAATCCCTATTACAGTTACAATGCAAAGCCTGATGATCCACCTGTAATGAAAAGGAAAGTGATCCGTGGAGGTTCCTGGAAAGACATCGCCCGTTATCTGCAGGTAAGTACCCGTGACTACGAATATCAGGATTCTGCCAAGTCATTCATTGGATTCAGATGCGTTCGTTCTTATTTAGGTGATAACTAATTAAATATTTGACATAATGGGAATTACAGAATTAGTTCAAAGTTCGGGCTGGAAGAATTTTACGGCCAAACTTTATGGCTTCGGAGCTTCTGTAGTAATTATCGGAGCTCTCTTCAAGATCATGCACTGGCCTGGTGCGGCTATCGCACTTACGTCAGGACTGCTGATTGAAGCGGTTATTTTCTTCTTTTCGGCGTTTGAGCCCCTCCATGAAGAGCTTGACTGGACCCTGGTATACCCAGAACTGGCAGGAATGTCCGATCCGGACGAAATCGATGAATACAAAGAACAGGCCATTGCAGACCGGAATGTGGGCCTGCAAAAATTTGATGAACTTTTTCAGCAATCCCAGATCAATGCAGAGGATGTGCGGAGCCTCGGTAAACATTTGAATACCATCTCAACCACCACCGAAACCATTGGTGATATCACCGCGGCCTCACTGGCAACCAAAGCGTACTTTGATAAGATGGGAACTGCCGCTCAAAATATGGACAATGTGGCCACTGCCTATGGAACCAATACCGGGGTGCTCAATGAATCCGTAAATTCACTGGCCAATTCATACAAGAATTCTGCGTCCCTGATCGACCAGAAAGCAAAGGATATTGCAGAAAAGTTTGCTTCCTCCAGTGCCAACCTGACCGCCACTTACGAAGCCATGTCCGGTGAGGTGAAACAAGAACATACCCAGATCTCTGAAAGCCAGAAGCAGTTCAACAGCCAGCTGGAAACACTTACAAAAAACCTTGCCCAGTTGAACACTACCTACACAGATCAGCTGAAAGGAAGCAAGGAACACCTTCAGGGAACTTCAGGGGTTTACAAAGGACTCAATGAAATGATCGCCAATCTGCAGGCATCGGTAGAAGAGACGCAAAAATACAAGACCGAAATCGTAAAACTCAGCGAAAGCCTTTCTGAATTGAATAATGTGTATGGCAACATGCTCACAGCCATGAGCATCAGAAAAAAGTAATCATTCATTAATTCTGATCTATGGGACACGGTAAAGAAACACCGAGACAAAAAATGATTGGCATGATGTACCTCGTGCTGACCGCCATGCTTGCATTGAACGTGTCCAAGGAGGTGCTCAATGCATTCATCCTGGTTGATGAAGGCCTGGTTACCACCACTGAGAACTTTGCTGCAAAAAATCAGGCTCTTTATTCAACTTTTACGAAGGAATATGAATTGAATCCCACAAAGGTGGGTGATTGGAAGGACAAAGCCGAAGAGGTCCAGAAACGTTCCAATGAGTTGTACTTATTCCTGCATGAATGCAAAACCTCCATCCTGATCATCAAGGAAGAAGATGCAATCATTCCAAACAGTACCGAGATCAACTGGGATGAAGTACAAGGCAAAGACAACATGGACCATCCCGGACAGGTGATGATTGTGGAGGGGAAAGCTGCTGAACTCAAAGAAAAAATTGTGGAGCACAGGGAATACATGTTGTCCCTGATCGAAGACAAAGAGAAATATCGGAGTACAGTAGAGGCCATTGAAGGCATTCTGAGTACTGAACTGCCTGATGTTCACCTGGAACACGGAGGCAAAAAGGTAACTCCTACCTGGGAAACCACCTATTTTGATATGCTGCCTCTTGCATCTGTCATTACCCTGCTTTCCAATATGCAGGCCAACGTGCGGAATGCCGAAGCGGAAATGATCGAATTCCTGCTTAACCAGGTGGTGGCCGGAGACATCGGTTTCAACTCACTGAAAGCAGTGGTGATTCCCGACCGGAGCCTGGTCTTTCCGGGGGAGGAATACAAGGCCAGGGTATTTCTTGCAGCCTATGATTCCACCAAAGCTCCCGAGGTTCAACTGGAAAATGGTACCATGCTCGAAATTGAAAACGGACAGGGTATTTACAGGGCAAGCTCAAACTCGCTGGGCATCAAAACCTGGGGAGGAACAATCAGGCTTGAAAATGACGGCAGCTTCATCGAACGTCCATTCGAAGCATCCTATGAAGTGGCTGAAGCCAATGCCACCATTTCAGCCACTGCCATGAATGTATTTTACCGTGGTTTGAACAACCCGGTGGCCATTTCAGCCGGGGGTGTGGCTGAAAGTTCCGTGCGTGCAAATATTACCAGTCCGCACTCCATCAGGAGGATCGGTCCGGGTGAGTATGTCGTGAAACCAGGCGTGCAGGGAGACAAAGCCACAGTAAGTGTATTCGCTGAAATTGACGGATCGTCTAAGCTGATGACCCGGATGGATTTCAGGGTACTCGATTTACCAACTCCCATAGCCCAGATCACCGGATCGAAAAACGGTCAGGCCACCTTGAGGGTGAGCGACCTGGTCGGATTGCAGATAGTAGAAGCTGAAGCAGAGGAGTTCCTGTTCGAAGTAGATTTTCAAGTGACTGAATTCAGCATGGGATTTACCGATGCAAGTGGCATCTTCGGATCAAAAAAATCAGATGGCAATAAATTCACTGGCGAAATGAAATCGCTCTTTAGGTCCATGAGAGCCGGAAGTAGGATCACCCTCCAGGATATTAAAGCCATTGGGCCAGATGGAAAAGTTCGGCCACTTAGTCCAATAAACATAACAGTTAGATAAAATGAAGGCAAGAAAGATCATACTGGGAGCTGCGGTTATAACCGGTTTTACATTGATTGTATCCGGTCAGAATGTGAATACTTCCATTACGCCCGGAAGTACACCTGTGATGTCTGAACAGCAGGCCCCTTCCACTGATGTATACAAAAAGGAAACCATTGTCCCTGAAAAGAAACCGGTTCCGTATCCTTATGTTCGGGAAGCCGATGTAATGTGGTCCAAGGATGTCTGGAGGACTATTGACCTGAGGCAGCGGATGAACTATCCGCTCAGGTACCCCATCGATGGTTCCATGTCTGGTGGAGACAGGTATAGCCTGTTCGGTTTGTTGATGGAAGGAATCAAAACCGAGGAAATCACTCCTTATGAATGGATCCTCAATGTGGGCTGGAAGGATCCTTTTGCAAAACTCACCACACTCTCTACCATTTATGAAGCCACCGAGGGCGATAGTATTCCCAATGATGATGGGAGTTTTAGCGGAGATGTTCGTGTCAACGGCGGCAATATCTGGCAATTCATGGTCCAGGAACAGTGGTTTTTCGATAAGAAACATTCTGTGATGAATGTGCGTATCATCGCCCTTGCTCCTGTTTATTTCCAATTGTACGATGAATTTGATCAACTACTTCAGGTGCCTAGAAGGAAAGTCCCTTTTATTGTCCATTTTCCGCAGTGCAGAAGACTCTTTGCTTCTCATGCTATCTACAATCCCAACAACGATTCTCAGCCTATATCGTTTGATGACCTCTTTTTCCAGCGCAGGTTTGCCAGTACCATTATCGCTGAATCCAACGTATATGGAAACAGGGAGCTGGCTTCGTTCAAAACCGGGCAGGACATCCTGCTCGAGGCCGATAAGATCAAAAGTGACCTGTTCATCATGGAGCATGATCTCTGGGAATACTAGAAAACGCCAAACCATCATATCAAAGCCGCGTCCTCACAGATGCGGCTTTTTCTTTTCCATCACACAGGAAATCTTTCTCTTTTCTTACACTTATACCAGATTCTCACTGCTTTTTTGCTACGCAAAAAGAAGGTTTCGAATCCGGTATAAGCTTCAGAAGATAGCCTTGAAAACAAAAAAGCCCCTCATCTTGAAAGGCTTTCTCCCCTTACATGTAATGATGTAAACGATACGACGAAAGGGGTGTTTGACGAGGAGCCTTCTTTTTAGCGCCGCTAAAAAACAGTGACGAGGCAAACACCCCTGAAGGAGTGGATGGTTACATCATACCATCCCCGATCTCGGTTTTGATCTCGTTGACATACTGCTTGATCTTCTGTTCATCCTCCCTGCGGCAGATGAGAATAATGTCTTCATTCTGAACCACAATATAGTCCTTCAGTCCCTGTAAAACCAACAGCTTTTCATCCTGCACATTGACGATATTCCCTTCCGATTCGTACATAAAAACATGTTTTCCTGTCACAGAATTCCGGAGATCGTCCTTCTCCATCTGTTCATAGAGTGACCCCCAGGTTCCCAGATCAGACCAGCCGAATTCTGATACAAGAACATAGACATTTTCTGCCTTTTCCATCACACCGTAGTCGATACTGATGTTCCGGCAACTGCTATATGTATCTTCTATGAATGCCTCCTCCTTATCTGTCCCGTATACATTACCTCCCTCTTTAAACAGGGAGTGAATTTCAGGCAGAAAGGTCTCAAATGCCTTCATGATGGATTTCAGCGACCAGAAGAAGATGCCCGCATTCCAGTAGAAGTCCCCACTGTCAAGGAAAACCTTGGCCAGTTCCAGATCCGGTTTTTCGGTAAAAGTCTTCACTTTCCTCAGGCCGGTATTTTCATATCCTTTCACCTTCTCTTGAATGGACTGTATATACCCGTAACCTGTTTCCGGCCTGTGGGGGACGATCCCCATGGTCAGCAGGGCCTCATTTTGACCTACAAATTCAAGCCCTTCCTTCACATATTTGAGAAACTCCTCTTCCTTAACAATCAGGTGGTCGGAGGGAGCAACCACCACATTTGCATCCGGATCTTTCATGTGGATACGGAAGTTGGCAAAATCAATACAGGGCGCTGTATTTCTCCTGAGCGGCTCAAGAAGGATATTTTCCACCGGGAGGTCGGGCAGTTGTTCGGCGATGATCGCTTTGTACTCCTGGTTGCTTACAATGAAAATCTGATCGGCAGGCATCAACTGGATAAACCGGTCATATGTTTGCTGCAGCAGGGTCCTGCCGACACCAAGAATATCAAGAAATTGTTTGGGGCGCTGTGTTTTACTAAGGGGCCAAAAGCGAGCTCCGATCCCCCCAGCCATGATCACGCAGTAACTATTTGAATTCATAAATGGTGTGAAAGAGTGTAACATATTTAATAAATATAGCTGGTTTTTAATTAACACCCTGGTATGGAAGGATGTTTTATACAATATTTGATATATTTAGTTTTCTTCCTTCATGATGCGTTTTCTCTTTCATATCGGATCCTATTTTCTTCTCATGAGAAGAGCCTTCAGCCGTCCGGAAAAGTTTGCGGCTATTTACCGGCAAACCATGCGGGAGATCGAAAAAGTAGGTATCAACTCTTTTCCCATTGTTGTGATTATCTCTCTTTTTGTGGGAGCTGTCATCACCATTCAAACCAATTTCAATATTGAAAATCCGCTTTTGCCCAAGTACCTGATCGGTGTCACTGTCAGGGACTCGCTGTTGCTTGAATTCTCCTCTACCATGGTGGCCCTGATCCTGGCTGGAAAGGTAGGATCGAGTATTGCATCGGAATTGGGTATGATGCGTGTTACAGAACAAATCGATGCCCTTGAAGTGATGGGAATCAATTCTGCTTCCTACCTGGTGCTGCCGAAAATGATTGCAGCTGTTCTGTTTTTCCCCATCCTCTGTCTGCTTAGCATGATCGTTGGCATTGCAGGGGGTTATCTTTCCTGTGTTCTGGGCGATGTTATACCTCCCGCCCAGTATATTCAAGGTATCCAGTACGCCTTTCAGCCCTATTATATCAGTTACGCCCTTACCAAAATGGCGTTCTATGCTTTGATTACCACTTCGCTCTCGTCTTACCTGGGATACCATGTGAATGGGGGAGCCCTCGAGGTAGGCAAGGCAAGTACAAAGGCGGTTGTGCAAAGCAGTGTATTGATCCTCCTGGCAAACCTGATTCTAACCAGAATCATTCTTCAATGATCGAAGTAAAGCACATATTCAAAAGCTATGATGGGACCTTCGTTCTGAATGATGTAAGTGTGAAATTCGAACAGGGCAAGTGCAACCTGATCATCGGCCGGAGTGGTTCCGGCAAAACCGTGTTGCTTAAATCCATCGTGGGACTGATCGAGGTGGATGAAGGAGAGATCTGGTATAATGATCAAAGGTTCAGCCATATGAATACAAAAGACCGGCAGATCATCCGGAAGGAAATGGGAATGCTGTTCCAGGGAGCGGCCCTTTTCGATTCCCTGACGGTGGTTGAGAATGTCATGTTCCCCCTGGACATGTTAACTTCAATGTCTGGTTCAGAAAAGCTTGACCGTGTGAATTTCTGCCTGGAAAGGGTAAAGGTTACAGGGGCCAACAAACTCTATCCCGCCGAATTAAGCGGAGGTATGAAAAAAAGAGTGGCCATTGCCAGGGCCATTGCCATGAATCCACGCTACCTTTTCTGTGATGAACCCAATTCAGGACTGGATCCTGAAACCGGCATTGTGATTGACAACCTGATCAAAGAGCTTACCCAGGAGTTCAACATGACCACCATTGTGAATTCCCATGACATGAATTCAGTCCTGGAGATAGGCGATAATGTGGTCTTTATTTACCAGGGATGCAAGTGCTGGGAAGGAACGAGCCGGGAGGTCCTGGACGCAGACAATGAGGCCCTTAACAACTTCGTGTTTGCCACAAACATGGCAAGACAGCTAAAAAAGAAAAAATAAATTCCGGAGGATTAATTTATCAGCGGGCTATCCACCTTATCCTTGTAGCCAAATACCAGGTTCATTCCAACCCAGACATTCACCGAACGGGATAAATCGGGCCAAAGTAAAACATTCACTGCATTGTCCGAAACCACATATAGATTCAGGGGCCCCACATTGAAAGAGAAACCTGCTCCCGCATTTTTGAAACTCGAATTCATATATGAATAGCTCAGGGTCAGGTTAAGGAGCCGTCCGATTGAAAAATTTGCCGATGCTGTCACGCTTTCAGCAACAAACTTCTTTCGGAAATCCGTTCTGGACAGAATCCCTAAATTGATCATGGGTGTAATCCAATACGATGCCCCGGCATAAAGCTTTGTATTGAGCCATGTGGTGTAGATCGGGCCGGGACCCATCTCCAGGAATCCCCCCAGACTATCGGCGAGCTGCGAAAAGGTACTGTCCAGATAATCCCCGATGCTATTGCCTTCTGAGAATCCAAACGGATTAAGTTCAATCCCTTCAAATTCGTACTCCATCTGATAACCCAAATGGTGTACTTCCTCTTTCCACCTGATGAAAGCCAGGTCCACCACACTGATGTTCAATGAAAGCTGATCTGTGGGCCGGTAAACGGCTCCCAGGTCCAGGCCAAATCCCGGGTTGCCAGAGCCAAAAGCATATCTGGCCAGTTGATAGGGATTCAGGTCGCGGAGATCCTCATCCAGTACAATCTCTTCAATCCTTCCTTCATTGTTATATTGAACATCAGCAAATCCCAGAGAAGTCTTGATTAAAAAGTCCGATTTGATGTTCCAGGCTTCCTGGGAGGTTTGAAGGGAAATTTCTGAATCCTGGGTGTACAAATTCCCGATCCCGAAGAACATCTTGGCCCGGACCCCGACATCCAGGTTCTCAAAAATGGTTTTGGCCCAGCCTGCCGTAATCTCACTGAAAAGTGACATGTTTGCACCCAGCCCGTCCAGCGTATAGGTCTTCCCGTCTTCAGCTCCGTAAACCAAAAGATTCACCAGGTCCCCGGGATACCTGAGGCTTCCGTCCATCCGGGTTGCCACCCCTAGTGAAAAGAAACCTGCACCGGTTCTGAATCCCATGGATGCCAGTGAGATTCCCAAATTGGAAATCACCAGATTGACCGGTTTCAGGCGGCTCATGAAGGCCTCCCTGTCTGCAAGGGGGTGAAGAAATGTAATCAGGGAATCCTCGCTTGGGTGTTGCTGAATCAGATCCTTGTAATCATGAGAAGTGTAATAAACTCCACCCCTTGCCGGAGAAACCAGCGGCATCCCTATATAAAAACCGCAGTTGGGCTGGTAAGCAGGGTTGAACCTGTTTGCCTGGGGGATGCCCTTCATAAAATACAAGGTATTGTTGATCTGACCTTGGACCGGGAGGATCAGGCAGGCCGCAAGTCCTGTGACAAATACAATTCGGCTCATTGCTTTCATAGTTCTCGGGAATTGATTCTGAAATTGGCCAAGAGGGAGATCTTGAAATCAAGTGTATAATAAGAATAGATTTTCACAAACGGGACCCCTCCGCTGGAAGTAAGTATACGGGCCCGGACCTGTATATGGGCTGCCTGTTCCAGTTTCCCCAGCTTTTCTGCGGGGAACTCGACCGTGTTGGTTTCCTCTGAGGCCCTTTCAAGCCTGCCTGTTTGATCATCCACCAGAGAAGCGGCCAGGATCGGTGCATTGTCATTGAATACCGAATCGATCACCAGGTAATGATCATCCAGAAACAGGACCTGCAGCATCAGTTCCACCGGCAACTCGTTAACCGTAGTAATGGATACTTCCGTATTTTTGACCACGCTTGTATCAATCCCCTCTTCCAGGGCAAAGTCCATGGTATCGGTCAGGGCAAATCCGGTGGATTTGAAATCGAGGGGCATAAGCAATTCCAGGTACATATCCAGCTGGCTGTCATCCAGAACGAATTGGGTGGTATCAACACCCGTGGTTGAAGAGCGGCCCTCAATGCTGTAGGTGATGCTTGAAGGGCCCAGCGCAAGAAAATCATCGATGTTGCTGGTGGTGTTGTTGATGTTGATTTCTGTGGTCACCGTCTCCCCCATCTGATCCATGCCGGGAGCATGGAAATCCAGTGTATTGCCATCATTCAGGGTTAAAAATACCTCCTCACCTTCCGATCCCACAGCGATTAAACTGTCCAGGTCTATTTCGAAGGGAACCCCTACTGAAGAGAAGGTGGTTATTCCGATCCTTGGATCTGCAAAAGTAACGGCTTTCAGGTCCGGATTATCCTCCCAAAGGGGAATATCCAGCGTTCCGCTTTCATCCACAAGGGGTTCTGGATCAATGAATCCGAATATGCTGTAGAAATCCATGTCCGTGAAAGTGGCACTTACCACACAGGATTCGCCCGGACTAATGGGATTACCCGAGTTGATCAGCGCCAGGTCAAAATTCATGAATACCAGGTTGGAATCATTCCTGTAAACGGGAGTAAACAAAAAACTGTCCGATGGGATCAGTTCTGAGATTTCGTAGACTCCCGAAGGGTCATCCTCAATGGGCAGGGTTCTTGAAAATCTGTTTCCAAAAGGATCCCAGATCTCATTGCTGCTGATGGTCAGCTGACCCGAATGCCTGAAGGTGCTGGTCAGCCGAAGTTCAACAGTCCCTCCTTTCACCAGTACTTCGTCAAGCCGGTTATCCCCTGCCATTGCAAAGTCCATAATCTTTACCCGGGTATCAATATTTGCCGTATCGCCAACCGGTACGGAAAGCCAGATATCAAAATCCGAATCCGAATCAAGGTAGACTTCCACTGCATCCATTTCCGGCATTTCAAGAACCTCTCCCGCCACTACCGAAACAATGGTATCTGTGTAGGCAAAATAGATTAAACTGTCATCGAATTCCCCTATATACTCAATAGAATCGAACATTTCGGTGATATCACTCATGGTCACCAACCCATGGATCAGGGGTGCCACCAGTTGGGGATTGATCTCAACTTCATCTGAAAGCCGGTTCAGATCAAATGCCTCTTTGTGACATGTTGTCAATAATAAACTCCCGGCCAGGAGAAAGATGACTCCATAGTTGTGATTTCGTTTCATGGCCTACTCTATTGAATAGTTATATAGAAAGTTATTTGCACTGCCCACAATCAGGTTAAACCTGCTGTCGGAACCTGCAAAATAGCCTATGCTGAACTGCGTTGAACCTTCCAGTGGGAATCCTTCATAAAGTGATCCGTCTGAGTTGATCAGATAGATCTTGTTCCTTGAGCGGTCTGTGAGACCGATCTTGATGTCCGAGGATGAGAATTTGTAAATATCCGGCATGATACTGATCCGGTCCCTTACCTTATAGCTGAACAGCCTCTTCCCTTCCTGGTTGAGAACAGTCAGTTCATTCCCGTCAGCAAAAACAAAATCGGGTATCCCATCCGCATTCATATCCTGCATCCTGAAAAAATGACCGGCTGAAGCATCATGTTCAAACAGCTTGGTGACAGAACCATCCAGATAGACACACATCACATTGCCCGCTGTATCTGTAGAGATCCATCTGGGTTTTTCCTCCCGGATATTCATATCCAGGAAAAAACAGTTGCCGGGTGAGAATACCACCCGTTGTTTCGGTTTCACCCGCTCTTTTCCCTGACGGTCCAGAAAGTAGGAGCGGTTCTGATCTGAAAACACAATATAGTCTTTATCGCTGAGCCTGAAATGCTGTGGTGCTTTGGTCACGATTGATTCCGATCTCCCGAACTTCCACCCGCTCACCAGGTTGCTTTCGATATTATATACATAGATTTGTCTGTCCTCGCTCGCCAAAAAGATTCTGTAATCCCTGCTGTTGTCGTAATCAAACAGGGCCAGGGGGGCTGTAGCTGCTGCACGAAGGGATACCGGGTACCTTTCCACATAATTCCCGTTCCTGTCGATCAGATGAAGTTGATCTGCAGTGTTGAACAGATACTGAAGCCTTCCGTTTTTGTAGAAATCAACCTGGTAAACGCCCCCCATGACCGGCTCCTCCAGCTTCCGCTCCCACAGAATCCTTCCCGTGCTGTTGATCAGGTAGATTTTATTGAATGCATCCTGAACGAAAATTTCCTTTTCCTGGGTGTTGTGGTTGATCACCAGGGCAGGCTTGATCACTGCCGTTGAATCCATCAGGCTTTCCCATACTGTCATTGCCTTTTCTTTGATCTGGGAAGCGTACTTGCAACTGATGCTGTGATACAGCAATTTCTCTTCCGAACTGTACTGGACAACAATCCCCGGAATTCTGCGGAGAAACAGTTCTGTGGCCTTCATATGAAGGGTGGCACGCTTATTTAGAATCTCTTCCTTATACTTCATGTAAGCAAACGGCCTGAAGAAAAGGGTTACATTGCTTCGGTTCGAAAGATAATCTGACATCTCCTTGAAAACCGGATCGCTTACAAAGGTTTTATGCAGGACATTCTGATAAATCACCCTGGAGAGCACATCCACCGACGGGCCAAAGATCAGACAATTCTCATATACTGTGAAATACTTGTTGAAGAGTTTTCCGGGCAGGAGACCGTCAAAAAAAGCTTCCGGCATCTTGTAGATCTGGAAACTGGTTTGATTGTCAAGTCTGTACACATTCCGGTAAACCTGCATATCAAAAGAGTTCACCTGTAGGTACTGCTCAATCCATCGCAAAACCACTTCCGTGGTTTCACTCTGGCTCTTGGTTTCAATCATGACTACCTCATCCTCCGTACGCCCGGTCTCTCCTTCGATGGCAAACCATGCCATTTCATCATCCATGAGGGCAAAGATGTCATCCAGGGGATCAATTCCGTACCTCTTCATGAGGTTCTCTGTTGCCGCCTTCACTCCTGCCCACTCTCCCTTTGCAGTCAGATAGTCTTCCATCCGGGTCCTGAATTCGGGCTTGTCGCTGATCCCCAGGTGCAGGAAATACAAAGTTCCCGAAGGCATCATCTCATGGAGCTCAATTTTGACGGGGGACTGATTGGCCAGCGTCCCCAGGATCAGTGGCTCTTCCCGTTTTGCCAGGGTCATCCCGTTCAGGACAACAGCATCCTCTTTGATGTCCAGGTCCAGTTCACCCCAGCTGGCCAGTTCCGACAGTTCCTCAAGCAATCTCCATTCATCTTGCTTTATTATCGGATAACCCAGCAGATGAATCCGCGAATAATTGATATAGATATTGGCGTGCACATACCTTCCGGCCGTCCCCCGGATCAGCTGAAGACCGTTATCCTCTGAAAGATTCACATCTGAATGGATGGTCCTGACAGATTCTTCCACCAGCATGGCCGAGGGGCTGATGAGACACAATCCGTTCACACAGGTAAAAGTGAATTTCCCCGGAGTGCTCTCCGGATTCCCGGATACATCATACAGGACCTCCGTTTCATATTTCCTGTCATTCACCATGGTTTTATCATCCAAAAGTGAAAAAACCATCTGTTCAAATTCATGGTCGGTATGATGACCGGCATAGGAAACATAAAACAGCGGCATGAGCTGCTCCTTTCCCTGCAAATGGAGAGACATGCCAAAGCCCTCCTTCAACAGCAGGTCCTGAATATCCTCCTGGGCATGAATCCGGGAGATCATACCGCTGATCATGGAGTCCAATCGGTTTTTACCTGAAGTATTGATGAAATCAACCCAGATTCTGCTGGCCGGGAGGAAGGTTCCGGTCATGTACGCGTAATCGATATCCTCAATGAAAAGCAAGGCATCGCCGGGGATCGCCTGCAGTTCTTCGACGGGTGTGATCTTATCCATCCTTTTTAAAAGGATAACACTTAGCAGACCGGCACAAACCACAACAAACAGACCTACATAGATGAACCTCCTGAACATAAACTGCTGCATTTTATCAAAATTAGGAATTTCACAAGCAAGTTGCAGGGAAAATTACCAACACAGTCCGATCCTTGGGTATTGCCTTTGGGCCTGGTAACAAAAACTTTTGGTATCTTACCATTCCATGACGGCCATCAATCCCAACATTGAAGTGGGCTGGAAAAAAATTCTCTGGGATGAGTTCCAGTCTCCCTGGTTCAGCCAGCTGAAAGCCTTCCTGGTGGAAGAGACTAAAATCCACACCGTTTTCCCACCGGGTAAACAGATCTTCAATGCCTTCAGGCACACCCCGTTTGATCAGGTTAAAGCCGTGATCCTCGGGCAGGACCCCTATCACGGACCGGGCCAGGCACACGGACTCTGTTTTTCTGTCCCCCCGGGAATCAGCCAGCCCCCATCCCTGGTGAACATTTTAAAGGAACTAAACGCAGACCTGGGAATTCCTGTTCCCTCACACGGCAGCCTGGTGAACTGGGCGGACCAGGGAGTCCTGCTGCTGAATGCCACACTGACTGTCCGCTCCGGACAGGCCGGGTCGCATCAGAACAGGGGATGGGAAACCTTCACCGATGCGGTGATCCGTAAAATATCCGCAGAGAAAACAGGTATTGTGTTCCTGTTGTGGGGAAGATATGCCCAGGCCAAAGAAGCCCTGATAGATAGCCGGAAACACCTGGTTCTGAAGGCAGCCCACCCCTCTCCCCTTTCAGCCTACAATGGCTTTTTCGGGTGCCGGCACTTCTCAAAGACCAATGAATACCTTGTGCGGCAGGGCAATGATCCCATCAACTGGTCGCTTTAATTGGTGCTTTGGCACGCTATTTGCAATTTGTTTGGTGACAGTTCATCCAATCATATTCCCCTGAACACCGGGGCCAGGTCCGTCTCTTACAGGCGGACTTTTATTTTTTCGGGTTTTCGTTGCCTCGCTTTTTTTTAGCTACGCTAAAAAGAAGGCATCGGCATCTGATAACCCTCAAGTGAGAAGCCTTTGATTCATGCAATCTGGCATTTTGGAGAGTAGGCAGGGGTGTGTCTCAAAAAAGACGATACCCAAGAATCTCACGTACCTCTCGAACCGTCCTGGAGGCGGATTCGCGGGCCTTCTCGGCCCCCATCTTCACCACCCGGCGCAGGTAGTCGTCATCGTTGTAGATCTCGTTGATGCGCTCACGGATGGGAGTGGTGAAAGCGACAATATCCTCTGCCAGCTGCTTTTTCAGGTCCCCGTAGCGGATGGTGCAGTCGTTATAACCGGCCCTGAAGTGTTCCACGGCTTCGGGCGTGGAAAGGAGTTCCAGCAGGTAGAAGAGGTTGGCCACCGGTTCGCTCATTGGTGCGTTGGGCTTCTGGGGGCCGGTATCGGTCACTGCCCGCATCACCTTCCTGCGGATCTCCTTGGGCGTATCGGCCAGGTAGATTCCGTTACCTTCGCTTTTTCCCATTTTCCCGGTACCGTCCAACCCTGGTACCTTGATCAGTTCTTCACCGAAATTGTAGGGTTCGGGCAGTGTAAAGTACTCCACTCCATACATATAATTAAACCGCTTGGCAAATCTGCGTGCCATCTCAAGGTTTTGCTCCTGGTCTTTTCCAACCGGTACCTTATCCGCGTTGTGGATAATGATGTCGGCACACATCAACACGGGATAGGTCAGCAGGCCTGCATTGATGTTCTCGGGCTGCCTGCGGATCTTCTCCTTGAAAGTGGTGGTGCGCTCCAGTTCCCCCACATAGGCATTCATATTGAGCAGAAGATACAACTCGGAAACTTCAGGGACATCGCTCTGGACATAGAGGGTGGCCACTTCGGGATCCAGGCCGGCGGCCAGGTATTCCGAAATCACCTTCCGGATGTTGTCATGAAGGTTTTCAGGCTTGGGATGGGTGGTCAGTGCATGGTAGTCAGCCACAAAAAAGAAACACCTGTTCTCGTTTTGCATCTTCACAAAATTCTTCACGGCTCCGAAATAATTGCCAAGGTGAAGATTGCCTGTAGACCTGATCCCGCTTAATACTGTATCCATGCTGCAAAACTATAAAATGTTATTGAAAAACCGTACTTTTACCCGAATGTCAACCACCCGTCAAAATAAAGTATCCCGGCTCCTGCAAAAGGAGCTTGCCGAATATTTTCAGCGAAACGGTCCGGGGATTACCGGGGGCAAAATGGTAACGGTCACGGTGGTACGGATCAGCCCCGACCTGGGCGTAGCCAAAGTCTATCTCAGTATTTTTCCCGGACAGGAATTGAAGGAAGCCATCGGGGCAATTTCAGAAAAAGCACTCATGGTCAGAAGTGAAATGGGCCGGCGGCTGCGAAACCAGTTGAAACACATCCCCGAATTTGTATTCTACCTGGATGATTCCCTGGATTATATCGACAGGATCGAGAATCTTTTAAACGATTAAGCATGCAGTATGATCCCATCAAGCGCAGCCTTGGCAGCGTTTTCAACAGAACCCCTTTTCTCAGGATCCTGTTTTACCGCTTGCTGGATCTTCTTTTGCTGCGCTCATGGCATATCCGCCGGGAACTTAAAAAACTGAAGCATCAGGGCTTTCATCCGGGCCGGATCGGCGCTGCCGGATCGGGATTCGGACAGTATGTCTATTACCTGACCAGGATATATCCCGAAGCCAGGATCACAGGACTGGACATCAAACAGGAGCAGGTGGATGACTGCAACCGCTTTTTTGCCTCCATCGGGAAACAGGACCTGGTGGTGTTTGAATACGCGGATCTGACCGGCCTTGACAGGAAAGAAGTGTTTGACCTGGTGCTCTCCATCGATGTCCTGGAACATATTGAAGATGACCGGGGAGTGATGAAGCATATTTGTCAGTCACTGAAACCAGGTGGAATCCTGCTCGTCTCCACCCCGTCAGACCAGGGTGGGTCAGATGTGCATCATGAACATGACACGTCTTTCATAGATGAACACGTCAGGGATGGATACGGGGTGGAAGAGATCAATGAAAAACTCCGTACTGCAGGATTCAGTGAGGTTGACATTCGCTATTCCTATGGCAGGCCAGGCAGGATCTCCTGGAAGTTGTCCATGAAGTTTCCCATCCGGCTGGCCAATGCGAGCAAGTTGTTCCTGCTGCTGCTGCCGTTTTATTACCTGCTTGTTTACCCGTTCTGCTTTTTCCTGAACATGGCCGATACCAGGGGCAAACATACCACCGGAACCGGTCTTATTGTGAAGTGCAGGAAGTGAACCTCTCCTTCTATATCGCCAGGCGTTACCTGCTGGGGAAAAAATCCCGGAACGCCATCAACATCATTTCGGCCATCTCGGTGGTTGGTGTCACCGTCGGAACCTTGGCCCTGGTCATTGTGCTGTCCGTATTCAACGGATTTGACTCGGTTGTCAAATCGCTTTTCAGCACCTTTGATCCGGATATCAGGATCTCTGCCGTGGAGGGAAAAACCTTTGTACCCGGCCCGGAGAGGCTGATGCGTATCAGGGACTTACCGGGTGTGGAAGCGGTCTCGGAAGTCCTGGAGGAAAATGTGCTTCTGCTCTACGGTGAGAAACAGCACATTGCTTCCATCAAGGGGGTGGACGATTCATTTATAGATGTAACGGGACTGGATACAATGATCTATGACGGTTCCATGAAACTGAAGGATAAAAACCGCTCCTATGCGGTGGTTGGGCAGGGGGTGGCCTATAACCTGAGGATCGGGCTCAGTTTTATCGATCCCCTTTATGTATACACGATTGACCGGAAATCAAGGTTTAACATGGCACAACCTGAAGAATCCATTCGCAGGGATTACCTCTATCCGTCGGGTATTTTTGCCATTGAACAGGACTTCGACTCCAGATATGTGATCGTTCCCATAGAGTTTGCCAGAAAACTGCTCTCATATGAAAAAGAAGTGTCCTTCCTGGAGATCAAACTGAATCCGGCTTTCCCGGCAGATCATGTTCAGGAGGAGATCGCATCCCTGATGGGGCAGGGATACCTTGTCAAAAACCGGGAACAACAGAACGAACTGTTTTATAAGGTCATGAAGTCAGAGAAATGGGCTATTTTCCTGATTCTGACCTTTATCCTGATTATCGCTTCATTTAACATCATTGGTTCGCTGAGCATGCTGATCATCGACAAGAAAAAGGATATTGATTCACTGCGTAACATGGGCGCAGGGAACCGGCTGATAGAGCGGATATTCCTTGTTGAAGGGTGGCTGATTTCCATCTCCGGGAGCCTGCTGGGTCTGGCCCTGGGAACTTTAATCAGCTGGATACAGCAACGGTTTGGTATCATCAAATTGTCGGGAAGCGGATCCTTTGTTATCGATGCCTATCCTGTGAAAATTGTGGGGACAGACATCATGCTTATCTGGATTACCGTGCTGCTGATCGGATGGATCACAGCCAGGTACCCGGTAAAACAGATCTCAAGGAAGTACCTGAAAAGCATGGAACCGGGCGGAATTGTTTAAAACTTTGTGTTCCGGCTAAAGGGAGATGCTCTAATTTTACCATGCAACCTTCAGCAGTATATAACTGTATTGTAAATAAACCGGGTTAGTCTCTATGAAAAGAGCCAGGATTGCATTCAGTTTACTCCTTCTTCTTTCATCCCTGATCTTGTTGCGGGCTCAGGATGTGGTCATCACTGTGGAGTCCATTACTCCTGTTTCCTGTGGGAACGGAAGCGACGGGACCATCACCATTTCGATGACAGGGGGAATCGGGCAGTACTCAGTGCTGCTTCTCAGATCCACATTCCCGGCCGAAGCGGCAGGACCCATCGTAGGAAATACCTATACATTTACCGGGCACATCAAATACGGAAGCTATCTGATCATCGTCTCGGATGAAGCCCCTGCGACAGGCGACGGACTGGAATGGGCCAGCATTGGCGGCCCCAATCCCATCTCCGTTACCTCGGCCATCCCTACAGATATTACATGTGATGGTTTCGCTGACGGGACCATCAGCGTAAGTGCCGCCGGGGAGGGAGGGAACTACATATTTGACCTGGCCGGACCTGATCCCCAAAGCAATGAAACAGGTATTTTTACCGGCCTTTCACAGGGCAGTCATACAGTGACAGTGAGCGATAAGGATGGCTGCCCTTCCACCGATATGACTCCGCCACTGTCCATTAATAATCCTTCGCCCATCAATATTTCCATCGATTATTCCTCCAACGTGGTTTGCTTCGGCGACAATACCGGGTCCATCGGGATCACACCTTCGGGCGGTACTCCCGGAGGAGGAGGCACCGGTTTCACCTATGCCTGGACCGGACCGGGTGGGTTTACGGCAAACAGCGAGGATATTTCCAACCTGGAGGCGGGAGACTATTTCGTTACTGTGTTCGACGGCAACATGTGCTCTGCCAACGCAGGGCCCATCACCATAAGCCAGCCAACCGAACTCACTGCCAACCTTGCAGGCACCACCGATGTAACTTGCAACGGCGGGAATAACGGAACGGGGTCCATGATACCCGGAGGAGGTACAGGTGCTTATTCCTTCTCCTGGGACGGGCAATCAAGCGGCCTGATCTCCACCCTGCAGAATCCGGTCAACCTGGTGGCCGATACCTATGATTTTACCCTGTTCGATGGCAGCGGATGCTCCCGTACCTTTACGGATTTCGCCATCATTGATGAACCGGCACCCTTTGCCGTCAATGTAACAGGCACCATGGATGTGAGCTGTCCTGGCGGTACGGATGGTTCTGCCCAGATTTCTCCCTCCGGCGGAACAGCACCCTATACCTTCCTGTGGTCGGGCGCAATTTCCGGATACAGTTCCTCGGATCAGGATCCTGTAAACATGCCAGCAGATGACTTTGATCTGACCATTACCGATGCGAACGGGTGTTTCGAGGTCTTTCCGGCACTTCTTGCCATTACCGAACCTCCTTCCATTGCCGTTACTGTCAATGGAACGGGAGAAGTTACCTGCTTCGGGGGTGCAGATGGTTCCGCCAGTATCACAGCAGCAGGCGGAACACCAGGCTATTCCTTTTTCTGGATGGGTGACGGAACAGCTCACACCTCCACAGCAGAAGATCCCCTTGACCTGGTTGCTGATACCTACGACCTTTCCATAACCGATAACAAGGGATGCCCGCAGGTATACAACAACCTGCTGACCATTATTCAGCCGTCTGAAATAGCTGTCACCGTGGACAATGTTACTCCTGTGGATTGCAATGGAATATCCTCCGGAGCCATCTCGATCACCCCTTCGGGAGGGACTCCCATACTCTCCTTCAGCTGGACCGGTCCCAACGGTTTTACAGCCGGTACGAAGGATATATCAAATCTGGAAGCAGGAAGTTACAGCCTCACGATAACCGATGCCCGTGGTTGTACCATGGATTTCATTGATTTGGCCACCGTCATTACCAACACTTCCATTACGGCCACATTCACCCTCACCCATATTACCTGCAACGGGGCTGCCAATGGTATTATCAATGCCATGGTCTCCGGAGGAACACCTGATTACCTGTATAGTTGGAGCGGACCATCAGGATTTACCGCCTCAACCGAAAATATAACCGGACTGACTCCCGGTTCTTACCGGCTGACTGTCACCGATGACCTGGGTTGTATCCAGGTGATGCCCGATCAGGTGCTTACCGAACCACTCCCTATCGCTGCTTCTGCCTCTGTTGTGCCTGTTGATTGTTTCGGGGCAGCAGACGGTTCGGTGAACCTGACGCCTTCGGGTGGTGTATTTCCCTATGCCTTTAACTGGACGGGTCCCGGAAGTTTTACGGCCTCCACGGAAGATATTTCAGGACTGGATCCGGGGACATACAATGTGAACATTACGGATGCCAACAGTTGCTTGATTTCCTTCCCCGGTATCGCCACTGTTACCGAATCGCCCCAGATCATGGTTACTTCTGTAAAATCAGACGTTTCATGTGCAAGCCTGTCCGACGGATCCATCGAGGTGACTGTCACCGGGGGTGTCCTGCCCTATATATTTGACTGGTCGGGACCCGGAGGATTTACCTCCTCTTCAGAAGACATCAACGGACTTGAAGCAGGAATATATAACCTGCGTATCACAGACAGCAACGGGTGTACGGTGAACTTCCCCGGGTTGGAGACCATCGTTGAACCCCTGCCCATCACAGCCAATTATGTGTCCCAGGTGGATGTGCTTTGCAGCGGGGATGCAACGGGATCCATCCAGATCGATGTTTCTGGCGGCACTGCGCCGCTGACCTTCGACTGGACCAATGGTTCAGGTACAACCCTGTCCACCGGTGAAGATCCTTCCGGCCTGCCTGCGGGGACCTACTCCCTGGCTATTTCAGATGTAAACGGATGTACCGTTTCTTTCCCCGGCCTGGCAACCATCACCGAACCAACGATTCTCGCGGTTTCCCTGGCCAAAACAGATATTGTTTGTTACGGGGATGGGAACGGAACCATATCGGTAGCCGCTTCAGGGGGCAACGGCCCTTATGAATATTCCAGGTCTGGCAATTTTAATCCTGCCTATCAATCCAATCCGGTTTTTAGCGGACTTGGGCCGGGGTTCTATACCATCTGGACCAGGGATGCAAATTTATGTGTGCTCTCCGATACCATTTCCATCTGGGAACCGGAGGAGGTCCAGATCCTGGGTGAAATCAAGGGGGGGCAAAACCTTTGCTTCGGAGATGCCTCCGGAACCATTACCATCAACGATGTCACAGGAGGTGTACTGCCCTATGAATACTCCATCAACGGCGGGATCGATTTTTATCCCACCAATACCTTCCTGAACCTTCCGGCAGGAAATTACCAGACGGTTGTAAAAGATGCAAGCGGATGCGAGGCATCCGGGAATCTGAATGTCATTACCCAACCCACCCAGCTGGTGATCGATACCTACTTCCAGGAAGACATCACCACATGCGCAGATGCCCTTGAAGGCCGGATTTTGATCTCCGGAACCGGAGGTTTCGGACCCAAGACCTACTTGCTAAATGGCACCCTGCCCAACATTTCAGGTGATTTCAAAAACATTCCGGGAGGCCCGCATGTGGTCAGAATCCGTGATCTGAATGGGTGTACGCATGACACCTCGGTGGTGATCCTTACCCCACCCGCAATCGTGGTAGACAACATAACCATTACAGATGTTACAGGTTGTTTCGGGAACAACAACGGAGCAGTAACAGCAAGCGGATCGGGCGGTACAGGTATCATCAACTATTCCATAAACGGAGGCCCGTTCCAGGGAAGCGGCTCCTTCGGCGGACTTTTTGCCGGGAACCACACCATTACACTCATGGATGGAAATGGCTGCCCCCTGGATACGGTGGTCAGCATCGCGCAACCGGGTCCCATTACAATCATCTCGGAGCTAATCACCCCGATCACCTGTACCGGTGCAGCTGACGGGAAAATTGAGATCGTCGTTTCAGGCGGGACTCCGCCATTGAATTACACACTAAATCCGGGAGGAGTTTCGGATCCAACAGGTATGTTCAGCTCCCTTGTACCGGATACCTATATCATATCTGTTGATGACGCCCTTGGATGCGGTCCTGTGAATTCCTCACCGCTGATCCTCGCAGATCCTCCCGTTTTGGTACTCGATTCCATACAGGATGACAACATCAGCTGCAACGGTGCCGGGGACGGAACCATCACCCTGTTTGTCTCAGGCGGGGTGCCACCGTATGAATATTCTGTGGACAACCAGGCCCACTGGGGCGCTGATTCACTGTTTACCAGTCTTACGCCTGGCACCTATGAGGTATATGTGCAGGATGCCAACCTCTGTCAGCTATATGGCGGATCTTTCACCATGAGTGATCCTCCCGCGCTCTTGCTTTCGATAACGACCACAGATATATCCACCTGCTCAGGGGATTTAACAGGTATCATTGAGGCCATGGGGACGGGAGGATCGGGCGTTCTGGAATACTCCCTGAACGGCCTTGACTTCCAGAACAACGGTACATTTTCCAATCTGCCTGCAGGTGCTTACACGGTTTACCTGAGGGATGAAGGAGGCTGCTTCGTTACCGAACCGGTTTCCATCAATGAGCCGGCACCCGTACTGGCCATCATAGAGAAAACAGATGCCACATTTGGCAACCTGGGAACCATTGCCATCACCAATACCTCTGGCGGGACATCACCTTATGAATACACCATTGAAGGTCCGTCAGGTGTTTTCTCTCCCCAGACCTTCTATGACCAGCTGGAGGCAGATTCATACCATGTGATGATCAGGGATGCCAACGGATGCACTTATGAAGAGGTGGTGATGATCCTGGATGTACTGCCCCTGGATGTGGAGGTGCATTCCACCCATGTGACCTGTTTTGGTGCCGCTGACGGTACCATTGAATTCGTGGCACAGGACGCCGAAGGGGCCGTGGACTATTCCATTGACGGCGGGGTTTCATTTGGTCCGGTTGCACTGTTTGATAGTCTTTCAGGAAACACCACCTATTACCTGGTTGCCATTGATGCTGCCGGGAAGGTGTTCAATGGTTCGGTAACCATTACAGAACCTCCTGAGATCATCCTAAGGTGGTCGGCTTCTCCGGCAGAATGTAATGCCTTCAGCGAGACCGGGGCCATCGATATTTCAGTTTCGGGAGGTACAGGAGCAACTACCTATCTCTGGTCGGACGGCAGTACAGATGAAGACCTTGCAGATGTTGCTGCAGGAGCCTATATGCTCCAAACCACAGATGCAAACGGCTGTACCCGTATAGATACCATGCTTGTTGGCAGCCAGGTAATTGTGGATGTCAACGCAGGGGAAGACACCGCCATCTGCCACGGAGCCAGCATTCAACTGAACGGGCAGGGCGGACATATTACATCTTGGTCGCCCGCCACATTCCTGTCCGATCCGGACATATTCAATCCCATGGCCATCCGGGTCACCGAAACCACCACCTATGTGCTGACCATTACCGAAGAGATCAGTGCATTCGGATGCTTCAACACAGACTCTGTAACCATTTCGGTATATCCCCTTACCGGGCTGGAGGTAACCGAAGATACATTTATCATCAGGGGAACATTTATCCAGCTGGAGGCTGTGGGCGGTCCCTTCAGTGCATACCGCTGGGAGCCGGCCACGGGACTGGATAACAGCACCATCCCTGACCCGGTAGCTTCACCACAGGTGTCAACCCGCTATATGGCTTACGCCACCAATGAATATGGTTGCGAGGAGGCGGATTCGGTATTTGTCGAAGTCATAGAAGACCTCAGGGCTTACAACGTTTTCACACCCAATGGCGACGGATTCAACGATTATTTCGAGATTGAAAATGGAGAACGCTTCCCGGAAATCATGATTGAGGTATACGGCCGCTGGGGGGAGCTTCTTTATTCCACCAGAGGCTATAATGAAGGAAATCTATGGGACGGAACATCAAGAGGGAGGGATGTACCCATGGGAACATACTACTATGTGATCATTCCCTATAGCGGAGCAAGTCCCATAACAGGTAATGTAACGATAATCAGATAGTATGAGAAAGATCGCCACCATACTATTTTTAGCAATGATTGCGGGTTCAGGAAGCCTGTGGGGACAACAGATGCCCCAATACACACAGTATATGTTCAATGACTTTGTGATCAATCCGGCCATTGCCGGCGTTTATAATTACTACCAGATACGGACCAACCACCGTTTTCAGTGGGTAGGGCTGACCGATCCGCCCCTGACCAACTCCATCTCTTTCTACGGTCCGCACGAAAAGCTTGACATGGGTTACGGCGGATACATTTATAACGATGTAACGGGTCCTACCAGCAGGACAGGATTCACGGGCGCCTATGCGTACAACATTGCCATCAACACGGAGATGCGGCTCTCCATGGGAATTTACCTCAGTATGATGCAGTACCGGATCGACGGGACCCAGCTGAATCCGAAAGATGTCTCTGATCCAAGCATCCTGAACATGGTGAGTACCTCCTATATGCCTGATGCCGGGCTGGGCGCCTACCTCTATGCCGAAGATTTCTATGTGGGACTCTCACTGGCACAGCTCCTGAATAACAATGTGAAAATCTATGAAAACAAAGACGGGCTGAACAGGCTTAAAACACACATCAATTTAACGGGAGGGTACCGCTATGAAATTGATGGGGACTGGACCCTGGAGCCCTCGGTGATGATCAAGGGAACTGCACCCAGAGAGCTGAGTTTCGATATAACAGCCAGGGTGGACTGGAAAAAAATGGTGTGGGGTGGTGTTTCATACCGGCTCCAGGACGCCGTATCCATCCTGATCGGATACAGCTATGAAGAAACATTCCTGTTTGGATATGCCTACGATATCGGGATCACCGCCCTTCGGAAATACAATACAGGCACACACGAAATCATGATCGGGTACCGTTTTAACGATATCAAATAACTGCGATGCCGATCCGTAAGCTGAGTATCTTTCTTCTCTTCGTTCTTGTTATCCTGCCAGGATGTTTAAATAAGAAGGAGCTTTCCGGAAAAGCGTTTGTGCCCCAGGAGGTGCTGGTGGATGTATTGGTTGATATTCACCTTGTGGACGGAATCACCAACGACCGCAAGTTCTACCGGAGGTATAGCCTGGTAGATTCCGTTGATGTATTGGGCCCCATTCTGGAAAAACACCATATAACCCTGCAAAAGTTTGATACCACCATGTATGCCTACAGCAGGCATCCCGAACTGCTTGACCAGGTCTACAGCGAAGTCCTCAGAAAGCTGAATATCATGATGGATGAAATTGACCGGGAGGAGGAGGTCAGTAAAGCAGAAGAGTAGCCAGTACCACTACAAATCCAAGCAGAAAACCAGAATAGATCTCCAGCGGACGCTGTACACCGGAAATCAGTCTTGCCGTTCCTGTCAATCCCGAGGCAGTCAGGGAGAAAATAAGGACCCACTGAAGCGGAGTCTCATAATACAGAATAAGGGTTACTATCAATCCTGCCATACCCCCCAGTGCAGCCATGTGTGCACATATGTTAAATTTCAGACCTATAAGAAGTATAATAAACAACAGGACCGGCATGGACAGGACATAAGCGTGTACGAACCTGCTCAATGGCAACCTTCCCAAATATGCAAAGGTAATCACGTAGAGGACCAGGATGACCAGATACGAAATCAGTTTCTCCTCCCGGGAGGCGTCCTTCAATGAGGTAATGAGGTTTCTGTAATAGAGAATGGGCAGCATCATGATCGGGAAAAAAATGGTGCCCAGTGCCATCACAAAGATGATCGCCTTTTTGGCAGCAGGATCAAGCAATGAAAGGTAGGTTCCTGAATTCAGGATCAGCAACAAACCCAGCGTGGGCATGAGCAGGGGATGAAAAAGGAATGAGAGGAACCGTGCTGCTGATTTCATTTCTTGTGCTTATAACTCCTTTCGGAGTCTGGCAACCGGCAGCCCCAGCTGTTCTCTGTATTTAGCTACCGTTCTTCTGGCGATCTGGTAACCCTTTTCATTCAGAATGGCTGAAAGCCTGTCATCCGTAAGAGGCTTTCTTTTATCTTCATTTCCAATACAATTCTGAAGGATTTTCTTGATCTCACGGGTAGAGACTTCCTCCCCGCTATCTGTCTGCATCCCTTCGGAGAAAAAAAACTTCAACGGGAAAATCCCGAAATGGGTCTGAATATATTTGCTGTTCACAACCCTTGATATGGTAGATATGTCCAGGTTGGTAACATCTGCAATATCTTTCAGGATCATGGGACGCATCCGCGTTTCATCCCCTTCATAAAAATAGTCCATCTGATATTCCAGGATGGCATTCATTGTAAGCAGCATTGTGTTTTGCCGCTGCTTGATGGCATCGATAAACCACCTGGCCGAGTCCAGTTTCTGCTTCACGAATGTAATGGCATCCTTTTCATCCCGGCTGGCCGATGCCTTGTTGGCACTGTAACTCTCAAACATGTCGGAATATGTTCTGCTGAGTCTCAGTTCGGGCACATTATTGGAATTAAGGTAGAGTTTAAGCTCTCCGTCGTCCTCTTCCAGAACGAAATCAGGGACTATGTGATGAAAAGATTTTCCCGAGGAATCGCCCACAGCTCCACCCGGTTTTGGATTAAGCCTGAGAATCTCTTCAAGAGCGCTCTTCAGTTCTGTTTCAGTGATGCCGAGCCTCTGAATGATTTTGTCGTAGTGTTTGTTGGTGAACTCCTCAAATTGATTTCTCAGGATCTTAAGGGCCAGTTTTGTGGCAGGGTCATCAAGGTCTTTCCGGTTTATCTGGAGCAGCAAACACTCTTGCAGGCTCCTGGCCCCCACTCCGGCAGGATCAAATTCCTGAATAATCATCAGAACTTCATGCAATGCTTCATAGGAAGTTTCCACTCCAGCAGAGAATACCAGGTCATCGGCAATGGCTTCAAGCTCCCTTCGCAGGTATCCATCGTCATCAATGTTACCCAGCACATACTCTGCAAGCACCTCCTGTTCTTCTGTAAGCTTCCTTAATCCCAGCTGTGCCTTCAACTGCTCCCTGAAGGAACTTCCCATGGTAAAAGGAATCTCTTCCCTCTTTTGATCGGTGGAATAATTTTGTGAATTCAGCCTGTAGCTTGGTATTTCATCATCCTGCATATAATCTTCCAGTGAAAACTCATCCTGTTGTTCGGCGGGAGTCTCTTCTTTCCCATTCTCCTGCTCCGCATAGGGATCTTCAGCTCCCTCCTCAAGCACAGGGTTCTCTTCAAGTTCTTTCTTTATTCGCTGCTCCAGCTGTATTGCAGGGATTTCCAGCAACTTAATCATTTGGATTTGTTGCGGGGAAAGCTTTTGTAGTAACTTTTGCTGGAGCCTCTGTTTAAGCATCTCTGTTTAATTAAAACTCGGCACTTTTGGGTGTCCTTGGAAACGGGATCACATCCCTGATGTTGCTCATCCCTGTCACAAACATAATCAACCGTTCGAAACCAAGCCCAAAACCACTGTGTTCCGCAGTTCCAAATTTACGAGTTTCCAGATACCACCACAATTCATCTTCAGGAATATTCATTTCACGCATCCTGTTTTGCAGTTTTTCCAGTACCTCTTCACGCTGCGAACCGCCAATAATTTCACCGATTTGGGGGAACAGTACATCCATGGCCCTTACCGTTTTCCCGTCATCATTCTGCTTCATATAGAATGCCTTGATATCTCTAGGGTAATCGGTCAGGATCACCGGGCATTTGAAATGTGTCTCCACCAGGTATCTCTCATGTTCTGCCTGCAGGTCGAGTCCCCATTTCACAGGAAATTCAAATTTTTTATTTGATTTCATCAATATATCGACAGCCTCGGTATATGTCTTTCTCACAAATGGATGGTTAAGTACAAAACGGAGCCGTTCAAGGAGTCCTTTATCCACCATATGATTGAGGAATTCAAGATCATCAAGGCAATTTTCCAGGGTATACCTGATCAGGTACTTCAGAAAATCCTCGGCCAGGTCCATGTTGTCGGTAATGTCATAAAATGCCATCTCTGGCTCAATCATCCAGAATTCGGCCACATGCCTTGGTGTATTGGAATTCTCTGCCCTGAAGGTGGGCCCGAATGTATAGATGGAAGAGAGAGCCAGTGCTCCCAGTTCACCTTCCAGCTGGCCCGAAACGGTCAGGTTGGTGGGTCTTCCGAAAAAGTCCTGTGTGAAATCGATTCCCCCGTCATCGTTTTTAGGAGCACCGTCCAGATCCAGGGTGGTTACTTTGAACATGGCACCGGCTCCTTCTGCGTCGGAAGCGGTAATAATGGGGGTATGCAGGTAATAAAACCCCCTGTCATTATAGTATTTATGTATGGCATATGCCAGGGCATGCCTGATCCGGAATACAGCACCAAAAGTATTGGTCCTGAAACGCAGGTGAGCGATCTCCCTGAGAAATTCAAAAGAGTGTCCCTTTTTCTGCAGAGGGTACTTTTCAGGATCTGAATCTCCAAGGATGACCAGCTCCCTGGCCTGAATTTCAACACGTTGTCCCTTTCCCAGGGATTCTACCAGCAATCCCGTTACACTGATACTTGAACCGGTTGTAATCCTTTTCATGGTCTCATCGGAAAATGCTTCCAGGTTAGCAACCACCTGGATATTGTGAATGGTGGTCCCGTCGTTGACGGCAATAAAAGCCACCTGGTTGTTCCCACGTCTGGTCCTCACCCATCCTTTCAGCAATACATCCCTGTCTGTTTCCCCGGATGCCAGCAGTTCTTTCACAGTTGATCTTTTCATCTACTTTTCTTTTTGCAAGCTACAAAAGTACAATTTTATCAAATTCCAATCGTTAACTTCATAATCTAAAAAGATTCAACTAATTTTACACTGTTTCAAAAATTTATACCATGGAGCAAGTGAAGAAGACCATCATGGTTACCTGGGATTTTTCCCCTGTTTCTTATTATGCGCTCAAGCATGCCATCAGGATGTCACAAATTGTGAAATACAACATCTTGTTGTTTCATATTGTGAAGAATCCTTCTGAAGTAGAAACAGCCGGTGAAAAGCTCCGTAAAACAGTTGCTGAAATTAAGAATGACCTGGGCGTGGAGGTTGGCAGCTATGTGCACCATGGCAAGATATTCAAAGAGATTTCCGACTTTGCATCGAAGGAAGATAACAAGGTTGATTTTGTGGTAATGGGTACCCACGGGATGAAAGGCGGCCAAAAATTATTCGGCAGCTGGGCACTCAGGGTCATCGCAGGATCATCGGTCCCATTCATTGTAGTTCAGGATGAGCCGCCAAAAAAAGACAGGTATACAGATATTGTTTTCCCTATTGATTTCAAATCGGAAAACAAGGAGAAACTACAATGGGCCATCTTTCTGGGGAAATACCTGAACTCCAAAATACACCTTTACAAAGCACCGGTATCTGATAAAAACCTTCAGAAAAAGGTCAATGTTAACCTGAACTTTGCCATACGGTTTCTGATCCAGAACAACATTGACTACGAAATAAACGAATCCAAGAAGTCGGGGAATTTTCAAAAGGAGATCCTTTCATTTTCAAAGAAGATCCAGGCAGACATGATCATGATCACCACAACCAAACACATCACGAAAGTAGATTACATTTTCGGAGCCAAGGAACAATACCTTCTCTCCAACAATGAAAAGATCCCGGTCATGTGTGTCAATCCTAAATCCAACTTCGCCAAGGTAAGCCAGTTCATGTATGGCTAATGATCCATATCGCAGGTTTTGTCTGCTTCCTATCTCCTAACGTTTGCGTAGCAAACACCTAACTGCCTGGCCATCATGTCAATCATTGTAGAAGGTATTACAAAGGCATACGGTTCGCAACTGGCGGTTGACCATGTTTCTTTCAGTGTTCACACCGGAGAGGTGGTTGGTTTCATTGGACCAAATGGTGCAGGCAAATCCACCACCATGAAGATTATCACCGGGACAGTGCGGCCCGATACAGGAAGCGTGGAGATTAATGGACGATGTGTATCTGAAAACCAGAAAGACATCCGGAAGATCATCGGCTACCTGCCCGAGCACAATCCGCTCTATCTGGAAATGTATATCCGGGAGTACCTGGCCTATGCAGCCGGTCTTTATGGAATAAAAGGCAGGGAAAGAAAAGAACGTATTGAAGAGGTAATCCGCATGACGGGCCTGACCCCGGAAGTCCACAAGAAGATTGTGAAACTCTCCAAAGGATTCAGGCAGCGGGTTGGTCTTGCCCAGGCCCTCATTCATGATCCCGGGATTCTTATCCTGGACGAGCCTACCACTGGCCTTGATCCAAACCAGCTGGTGGAGATCCGGTCCCTGATTTCCTCCATTGGAAAAGAGAAAACTGTTCTTCTTTCCACCCACATTATGCAGGAAGTTGATGCCATCTGTGACAGGGTGCTTATTATCAACCAGGGAAAGATAGTGGCGGACGCTCAATCGGCCTCCCTGAAAGAGAAAGGCGCCGGCCTGATCCAAACCATTCATGTGGAACTGAGCACCTCTGTTGATCCCGCACTATGGAATAATCTCGGTTTTATCACCCATGTCAGATCCCTGGAAGGGAACCAATTCCTTCTGGAAACCAGTGAAGCCAGGGATATCAGAGGTGAAATCTTTAATTTTGCTGTAAATCAAGGCCTTATAATACTGTCTCTTTCGCTGAAAGAGATGAGCCTTGAAGAGGTATTCCGGGAAATTACCCGGGGTTAATCAATTGATTAATTGTTAGATGCATCGAAAACAAATTGGCATTGTATTTGTTTACATTATTTATATATTTACCGATTCAATTTGTTAACCAAATGTTTGCCCTATGAAATTAAGAGTAATAGCGATTTTAGGAGGAATACTGATTGCAGCTTCATTGTCTGCCCAAACCCTTACAGACGTGATCAACGAATTCAATGCAGGTGTTGAAAAAGTCAACAACCAGGAGTATGATGCATCCCTGGAGCATTTTAATCAGGTGCGCACCCTTGCCGAATCCGTTGGTGCCGAGGCTGATGAAATGAAAGCAAAAGCCGAAGAACAGATCCCGCTCGCCTACTACAGGCAGGCCACATTGTTCATGAAAAGGAAGCAGTTTGACAATGCCATTCCTTACCTGGAGAATACAGTACAGACAGCCAATGAATTCAACAACAACCAGGAATCCAGTGAGAAAGCAGGGAAATATCTGATGCAGTCTTATATGATGGAAGGCCAGCGCAATTATAAAAATGAATCCTATGCAGAAGCATTGGTCTACTTCGACAAGGCCCTTGCCATGAATGAAAACCTTTACCAGGCGCATCTTGGAAAAGGAATGATCTTCCTTGAAAAGGGTGAGAACGAAATGATGCTGGAAGAGTTTGCCCTGGCCAAAAAAGGTGCCCTGGCGGACAATGACACAAATACTGTACAACAGATCGATGGAAAAATTGATTCTTATTACAACAAATTCATCGTCGATGAGATGGAGATGATCGATCCGGAAGATCCTGATTATGAATATGTCATTGAAGCCTGTGATAAAGCACTCGTTGCCAATCCCGCCAATCCAAGGGCCCTCTACCACCTGGCGCTGATCAGCAATAAGAAGGTGGAGTACGATGCTGCCATAGAATATGCTCTGAAAGCACTGCTTTCCGAAACAGAACCTGTCTGGATGTCAGCTATCAATTTTGAACTGGGAAGTGCCTACGAGAACACCGTTGAATATGAAAAGGCCTGTGAAACTTACGGAAAAGTGGTTGAGGAACCCTTCCTGTCCAGGGCTGAGAAGAAAATGGGATCAGTCCCCGGCTGCAATTAGTCTACAATTTTAAGCAGAATATCAAAAGCAGTGATAAATACACTGCTTTTTTTTGTTGCGTGCTTTTATTTTAGTTTCTTTGCTCCATCTCAGTGGAGAGATTTGACTGATTGCAACCACATTAAAAAATGCTAAAACTGGCTATTCCTGATTATCAGCTTTTTCTCCCGGATGATTGTTAAACAACAAATTTTTATTGATATGGCATATTTATTTACCTCAGAATCCGTTTCTGAAGGTCACCCGGACAAAATTTCAGACCAGATTTCAGATGCTCTTCTGGATGAATTCCTTGCTTTTGACCCCACTTCAAAAGTAGCCTGTGAAACCCTTGTAACCACCGGTCAGGTGGTCCTCGCCGGAGAAGTACATACCGACACATACATCGACGTGCAAAAAGTGGCACGGGATACGATCAAAAGGATTGGGTATACAAACAGCGACTACCAGTTTGAATACAATTCGTGTGGGGTGGTGACCATGATCCATGAACAGTCACAGGACATCAACCGTGGCGTTGACCGGGGAGATCCCATGGAACAGGGAGCCGGCGACCAGGGAATGATGTTTGGTTATGCAACCAACGAAACAGATGATTTCATGCCCCTCTCCCTTGAGCTGAGTCACAGGCTCCTGATTGAACTTGCTGCCATACGCAGGGAAGGAAAAGTGATGACCTACCTCCGGCCGGATTCCAAATCGCAGGTTACCATTGAGTATGATGACAATGATACTCCCATCAGGGTTCATACCATCGTTGTTTCAACCCAGCATGACGAATTTGACAGTGACGATGAGCGAATGCTGAATAAGATCCGTTCGGACGTGAAGAATATACTGATCCCCCGTGTGGCAGGTCAGCTTCCGGCAAGGCTTCAATCCCTTTTTGATAATCACTTCATCCTTCATGTAAACCCCACCGGGAAATTTGTAATCGGCGGGCCCCACGGTGACACCGGCCTGACAGGAAGAAAGATTATCGTGGATACCTATGGCGGAAAGGGTGCCCATGGAGGTGGTGCCTTCTCGGGTAAGGATCCTTCAAAAGTGGACCGTTCAGCAGCCTACGCTGCCAGACACATTGCAAAAAACATTGTGGCTGCCGGGATTACAGACGAAATACTGGTACAGATCTCCTACGCCATCGGCGTGGTGAAACCCATCGGTGTATTTGTGAATACCTACGGGAAATCAAAGGTGAAACTGACCGATGGTAAAATTGCTGAAAAAATTGCTTCACTATATGATCTGCGGCCGGCTGCCATTGAAAAGAACCTGAAGCTTCGCAATCCCATCTATACTGAAACAGCCTCCTACGGACACATGGGACGAACACCGGTGACCGTTACCAAAGTATTCACCTCCCAGTACTGGGAAGAGAAAACCATTGAGGTGGAACTCTTTACCTGGGAAAAACTGGATTACGTTGAAACTTTTAAAAAGGCTTTCGGCCTTTAACCCTGCTACTTATTATGTTTTCAGGGATTGTGGAGGAAGCCGCCAGGGTGGTTCGATTGGAAAAGGAGCAGGACAACCTGCATATCACCATGCAATGTTCCTTTACCCATGAGTTAAAAATCGACCAAAGCATCTCACACAACGGGGTATGTCTTACGGTTGTGAAGATCGAGGATGAAACATACACGGTGACTGCCATCAGGGAGACCCTCCTCAAATCGAACCTGGGACTTCTGAAGACCGGGGACAAAGTCAACCTGGAACGAAGTACAAGGCTGGATTCCAGGCTTGACGGTCATATGGTGCAGGGTCATGTGGACCTTACCGGCACCTGTACCGAAGTGGCGGAAGCGGATGGAAGCTGGTACTATACCTTCGAATATGATCCTGTGAGCGAAGAACATATTACCGTAGAAAAGGGTTCCGTATCTGTGAACGGGGTGAGTCTGACAGTGGTTAATTCAAAGGATCGCTCCTTCCAGGTGGCCATCATACCCTTCACTTACGAACTTACAAACTTTCACCAGATCCAGGTGGGTACAGTGGTGAATATTGAATTTGATATCATAGGAAAATACATTGCCAGGATCCTGAAATCCCAGCTGGGTAAATAGAATTCCGTATGTTTTAAAGTAGTGACCCGGATATCTGCAGGCAGAACCCTGTTTCGTATATTTGGTCTTCAATTTATCTCCATGCAGACGATTCTTGTTCTTGGTGCTGGTCTCTCCTCAACCTCCTTGATTAAATACTTCCTGGATCATGCAGATCAGGGCTGGAAGGTACGTGTGGGCGATATCAACCTGGAACATGCCCTTTCCCGGATTGAGGGTCATCCATCGGGGGAGGCATTCCTGTTCGACGTTTACCAGGCTGAGCAGTGCTACCAGGAGATCCGCAAGGCAAGTATCGTCATCAGCCTGCTCCCGGCCAGAATGCACCCTCTGGTTGCCGAGGCGTGTGTTGAGATCGGCAGGGATATGGTTACGGCCTCCTATCTTTCTCCCTCCATCAAAGCACTTGACAAAGCCGCCCGGAAAAAGGGAATCGTCCTGATGAATGAATGCGGGGTGGATCCTGGAATCGACCATATGTCGGCTGTGCAGATGATCGAAAAGATCAGAGATGAGGGGGGGGAACTGCTGGCCTTTGAATCAAGCACAGGGGGACTGGTGGCCCCTGGGTATGAAAACAATCCCTGGCAGTATAAATTCACATGGAACCCCAGGAATGTGGTGCTGGCAGGGAATGAAGGCGCCCGTTTCCTGCACAACGGCAAATTCAAATACATCCCTTATCACAAAGTATTCCGCCGGATTGAGACCATCCAGGTACCCAAACTGGGTACATTTGAAGTTTACGGAAACCGGGACTCACTCACATACCGCGAAACCTATGGCCTGAATAACCTGGAAACCATGTTCCGCGGTACCATCCGGAGGCCCGGATTCTGTGAAGCCTGGGACATTTTCGTTCAGCTTGGTGCCACCGATGATTCTTATGTGATGGAGAATACGGAAAATATGACCTGCCGTGAATTCATCAACAGCTTCATGGCCTATGAAACCAGTATCCCGGTGGAAACAAAACTTGCCCGTTACCTGGGTTTCAGTGAAGATTCGGAAATGATGGAGCGCCTCAGGTGGCTGGGTATCTTCGAAAACAAAAGGATCGGGGTAGCGGGGCTCACCCCTGCCGGTGTCCTGCAAATGATCCTCGAGGAGAAATGGAAGCTTGACCCGGAGGACAAGGATATGATTGTGATGCAGCACCAGTTTGACTTCTCTCTGGACGGAATCCACAAGAAGAGGTATTCCACCATGGTGTATGTGGGTCTGGATACAAAAACCACAGCCATGGCTGTGACTGTGGGATTGCCACTGGCCATGACCGCCCGGCTTATCCTGGAGGGCAAATTCCGCGAGCCCGGTGTACAGGTACCCATTCATCCGGGAATCTATAATCCGGTTTTGGACGAACTAAAAAAATACGGTATCGGTTTTGTGGAAGAGGAGATCAGAATTCCTCAAATGAGCCCAGGCCAAACAGGGCATAATCATACCTGACAGGATCGGCCGGATCAAGTTCCTGCAACTTTGAAGTAAGTTCTTCCACGGCTGGCCAGTCATTTTGTCTCCGGTTCAACAATCCCAGTTTCCTTGCCACCGATCCCGAATGTACGTCCAGGGGGATATAGAGGGCATGCATGGGTATCTGATCCCAGATCCCGAAATCTACTCCCTGCCGGTCTCTGCGTACCATCCACCTGAGGAACATGTTGAGTCGTTTCCTTGCAGGTTTCTTTTGAAGGTCCGGCAAATGTTTGGACGTTCGTCCCGGCTCGGCGACCTGAAAGAAAAGCTCCCTGAATCCGATGATGGCTTCCGCCAGATCCCCATGGACATCATGGCCATCATTTTCCGTGCACTCGCAATAATGGTAGCCTTTCGACCCCAGGAAAATACTGCAGTGAGAAAAGCTGATATCTCAATATCTGCAGGTTCGGTGTATGTATGGGGAACCTGGATGGGGTCTGTTTGGATGAACCGGGGGGTATTGTACAGTGTGACTTTTTCGTCCAGGAACGCCTTCAGTCCGGCCGGATCGATCTCACTGTTCCACCCGGCCATCTTTCATGGTAATAATCCGGTCTGACATTCCTGCCAGATCCCTGTCATGGGTAACAATCACCAGGGTTTTATTAAATTTTTCCCTGAGGCGGATAAACAACTTATGAAGCTCCTGTTTGTTCTCTGTATCCAGGTTTCCCGAAGGCTCATCGGCAAGGATGACCTGTGGGTCGTTGATCAGCGCACGGGCAACTGCTACCCTTTGCTGCTCCCCGCCTGACAATTCACCGGGTTTATGGTCCAGTCTGTCGGAGAGACCCAGGAAATTGAGCAACTCCCTGGCCCGTTCCTCTACCTTCTTTCTTGGCGTCCGCGCAATGTATCCGGGAATACTTACATTTTCCAGCGCATTAAATTCGGGCAGCAACTGGTGAAACTGGAACACGAAACCTATGTTTCTGTTGCGAAACCTGGCCAGCTGGTTTCCCGCCAGGGTGTCGGTCCGGATCCCGTTGATGAACACCTCGCCGCCATCCTGCTGGCTCAGCGTTCCCAGAATCTGCAAAAGAGTGGTCTTACCCGCCCCGGAAGGACCCACAATAGAGACCACTTCACCCTCAGCGATCTCCATGCTAATCCCTTTCAGTACCTGCAGGCTTCCAAACGATTTGGTGATGTGTTCTGTTTTAATCATCCCTGGCTAAAATATCAGGTAAATATACAGAAGATAGATCAAAATCATCAGGACGCCTTCCCACCGGGTGATGCGCGAACGTGCTGCGGGCACCATCAGGAACAGCAATACCAGTGTAACACCCAGCATCCATGGTATGTCGAAACGGGCGATGGCCCGGTCCACACTGATGTTCCCAACCATACCTGTTAAACCCAGTACCGCAAGGATGTTTATGATGTTGGAACCAATGATGTTCCCCACCGAAATATCAGTCTCTTTTTTAAGCGCAGCTATGACGCTGGTGGCCAATTCAGGAATACTGGTTCCCACCGCCACCATGGTAATGGAAATGACCCGCTGAGAAACGCCCATTTTCCCGGCTATGGTAGCTGCATTTTCCACCAGCAGATTTGCACCAAGGGCAAGACCCACGCAGGAAGCCATGAAAAGGAGAACTGCAACCCAGATTTTTAATCCGGGCCGGCGGTCTTTCAACGGATCCCGCACCATGGGATTTTTACGTGACTGATGCATCGCCATCCCCAGGTAGATGAGCAGTAAAATAATCAGAATAAGGCCTTCATACCTTTGCAGGGTTCCATCCAGTGAAAACCCAAACAATACCAGGGAGACTAACATTAAAACCGGCCAGTCCTGCTTCACCGATGAGGATGGAACAGGAATGGGATATATGATGGCAGTGATGGCAAGGACCAGAAGAATGTTGGAAATATTGCTTCCAACTACATTGCCCATTGCAATTTCCGGGTATCCCCTGAATGCCGCCTGGAGACTGACAAGTAATTCAGGAGCAGAGGTGCCGAAGGCAACCACTGTCAGGCCAATAATCATGGTGGGGATTCTTAACCGGCGGGCGATGGCCACACTGCTGTCAACCAGGAACTTTCCGCTTACAAAAAGCAGTAACAGGCCAAGCAGCAAAAAGAGATAGACTTGTACCATGGATCAGGGCAAGGGGCTAATCAAGGTCCATGGTTTTCTTCACACCTTTCGCAATCTGGTCAGCATCTTTGGTAAGATTCTTCTTAATTTCATCTGCGCCCTTGGTGAGGGTTTTCTTGATGTCTTTGAAATCTTCCATCACGTCAGGCGTACTCTCCTCAAATTCCCGTTTGATATCTTCGGTGGCCCGCTTGAACTCTTTCATCCCCTTCCCGAAAGTCCTGGCCAGCTTTGGGATCTCCTTGGATCCAAACAACAACAAAGCAATCAATAAAACAACAATAACCTCCTGCCCGCTGATAAATAGAAATGTCCCAAACATCCTTGCTTAGATTTACGCAAATATAGTAATTCCGGAGTATTTCTATTGAATATATCGCTTCACTGTGACATTGCGGCGAAGGGATATTTACCTCGTCGCTGTTCCTGGCTAATTGTAGGAAATCTGAAGCATATAATTTCCTTCGGCTTTATCGGCTTTCACCTCATACTGCCATGAACCGACGTATTTATTCTCCTCCCCTTCCTTGATGTTCAATGACTGGCTGAAGCTGATCTCAGCCGAAGAATTGATGGTCAGTTCTTTAAATACCTTTCCACCCGGGTACAACACTTTGATGTAAATCTCTCCGGAGTTGACCTTCCCGTTGATCATACACCTGAAATACCTGGTACCTGATTCCAGATCAAATACACCCTTCGAAGAATCCGTACCTCCCCTGAAACTATTGCGCAGGGTCAATTGGGTTTGGGTCTCCTGGAAATAAAAAGGAGCTACACGGGCAACAGGCTCCACTTCCGCCACCCCGCCGGAACGGTATACTGCCCTCGCACGGGAAGCCTCCCTGACTTGTTCGGCATACTCCATTTCCTGGCTGCGCATTTCATCCTGCTGCTGTTCAAGCATCTCTTTCCTGGCTCTTAGTTCAGCATCCTGGGCGGCCTTTGCCTCCATCTTCCGCTCTTTCTCTACTTCCTTGGCCGGTTCATCTTTGGATTGCTGTGCCAGGATTTTGGGGCCTGTGCCCATTACGAAGAACAGGGTCAGAAAAAATAAGATTGTAGGTCTTGCTTTCATGGCAATGTGTTTTTATAACAAATGGTTTATACTGCAAAAATAGCCGGTCTAGCCGTACAACTTGGTTAATGCTGCGTTAACGGTTGGTTAACGACAGATGAAAGATATTATCTTCGTTGTCAAAATGATACGGATGAAGAGCCGTTTCCTTATTTGTTTATCTGCCCTGGCCCTTGTGGTTCTTATCGCAGTGCAGATCATGTTTATTACCGACACGTACCTGACCAAGCAAAAACAATTTGATGCCAGGTACGGAACCCTGGCCAGGGAAGCCCTTCGCGAATTCAACAACCTGGATTTCAACTTTGCCTTCGATTCTGTTTTATATCTACTTGATAACCTGGCTTTAGAATACCAGTTTCCCAATCCTGATTCAATCATGAAACCCGTTGCAGGAGCATTCTATGAAATCATGGCCAGCTACATGGAGCCGCAGTTATTCATGAAGGAAACCATCCGGAAGGCCGGTGAAAATCCTGAATTCACTTATCTCCTGTCTATGAAAGAACTATTCCTTCTGGATGCGGGTTTTGAGCAGCAGGTCTATCCCGACACACTCCTACCTGAAGCGCCTCCAGGTGGTGCATTACTGGTTGGCTCCTATACCCATGAGCGGAATTTTTTTCGCATCTCCTATGACATTTACATCAATTTCAGGAACCGGACGCAACTGGTCCTTAACGAAATGTGGCTGATCCTGATCCTCTCCGTATTTACCCTTCTTCTGGTATTCTCTGTTTTCTACATGACCCTGAGAAACATGTTTCTTCAAAAGAGGTTGTCGGAAATGAAAACCGACTTCATCAACAACATGACCCATGAATTGAAAACCCCCCTATCCACCATATCTGTGGCCTCCAGCACACTTGGAAACAGTTCTGTGATCCGGCAGCAGGATAAGGTGGAAGAACTTTCGGGCCTGATCAAGAAACAGAACAGGCATCTTACCGAACTGATCGACCGCATCCTGGATATCAATATCTGGGAGAAAGACCAGGTCAGGTTGAAAAAGAAGGAAATCAATGTTGGGGACTGGATCAGGGGTCTTACAGAAGCATTCCGGCTCAAAAGTGACCAGGTCTCCATGGAACTCACCCTGGAGGTGGATTTCCCCCCCGGATCAATGAACCTGGATGAAGTACACATGTCTACTGCTGTTAACAACCTGTTGTCCAATGCCGTAAAATACGGGAATTCCCCTTGTGTAATCACTTTATCAGTCACCGGACGTGATGGATTCCTTTGGCTCTCAGTGACTGACAACGGACCCGGGATCAGGAAGGATGAACTGAAACACATATTCGAGAAATTTTTCCGGGGCCTGGAATCCAAACAGAGGGTTATCAAAGGCCTTGGCCTGGGTCTCTATTATGTAAAACAGATTGTGGAAGCCCACGCGGGAACGATCCTGGTCAGCAGTGAACCTGGAAAAGGAACAGCGTTTATCATAAAAATACCTTATGCAAATGGAAATCTTACTGGTTGAAGACGATATCGATTTACAGAAAGTCCTGGCTCAATACCTTGAATTGTCAGGATTTACAGTAAACACGGCAAACCACGGCAAGCATGCCCTCGAGGTTTTCCAAAAACACCATACCGATCTGTGCATCCTGGACGTGATGATGCCGGTGATGGATGGTTTCACCCTGGCAGGTGAAATCCGCGCCCTGGATCCCCAGATGCCTATTGTGTTCCTCACCGCAAAGAATCAGAAAGAGGACCGGCTGAAAGGTTTGAAGATCGGGGCCGATGATTATATAACCAAACCCTTTGAGGCAGAGGAACTGGTTTTAAGGCTTCACAACATCCTCAGACGTGCAGGAAAGGTGACCGAGGTTAAAACGGAACCTGTACAGCTTGGAAAACTCCTGATCAGATTCAACGAACTGATGATTCAGGATGAGGGAAACAATTACAACCTGACTCCCCGTGAATCACAACTGCTAAGGTACCTGATGGATCATCCCAATATGCTGCTCACAAGAGAACAGATCCTGGAGGAACTTTGGGGCAAGAACGATTACTTCCTCGGACGTTCCATGGACGTATTTGTTTCGCGGCTGAGAAAATACCTGCAATCGGAACACTCTGTTTCACTGGAAACAAAAAGGGGTGTGGGATTCATCTTTAAGATCTCCTCCCTCACCCCCCGGTAAATTGTTATTCCGGTGAAGACTACTTCCTGACAGTCCCTTTCAGCATCCGGGCGGTTTCATCACCCCTGATGGTATCATAAACCACCGGTGTGGCAATGAACAGGGATGAATAGGTACCTACCACAACACCGATCAGCAAGGCGAAGATAAAGCCCCTGATCACATCACCGCCGAAAATAAAAATGGCCAGCAAAACAAAAAAGGTACTCAAAGAGGTACTGAAAGTACGACTCAGTGTACTGTTCAGGGCAGCGTTGAAAATTTCCCTGCGCTCACGTTTCTTCTGAAGCCCCACATACTCCCTGATCCGGTCAAAAATAACCACGGTATCGTTGATGGAGTAACCCACTACGGTAAGGATGGCCGCAATGAAGGATTGGTCAAGCTCGAGAGAAAAGGGCATGAACCCATGCAGGAGGGAGAAAAGCCCGATCACAATAAGCACATCGTGCATCAGGGCAACAACGGCTCCCAGTCCAAATTGCCAGTTTCGGAACCGGATCAGGATATAGAGGAAAATGATCAACAGGGAGGCAAAGATCACAATGACTGCCACCCGTTTGATATCATTCGCAATGGTTGGGCCAACCTTGATGGCTGAGATGATATATTCCTGTCCGTTCAAAAATTCATCCAGGGTTGCGCCATCGTCCAGGTAAGGCTTCAATCCCTTATACATCTGTGCTACAATAACAGAGTCAACCGTGGGACTTTCATCGTCAATCAGATACTTGGTGGTCACCCTTACCGTGCTCTTGTTGCCATAGGTAATGACCAACGGGGTTTCACCAAACGCACCGGCAAGACTGCTCTGCACTTCTACCGTTTCCACGTCATGGTGGAAAGCAATGACATAATTCCGTCCACCGGAGAAGTCCACGCCCAGGTTCAATCCGCGTGTAGCCAGGGATACCACACCGGCCAACATGATCGTTCCGGAGATCAGATAAAAGATTTTTCTTTTTCCGATGAAATCGATCTTGGTATTTTTAAAAAAGTTCCTGGTGATCCTGGTGTCAAAAGTGATGTTTCTTCCCTTGGCCAGCATTCCTTCGTATATGAGCCTGGTCAGTATAATGCCACTGAACAAGGAGGTCAGGATACCAATAACCAGGGTGGTAGCAAAACCTTTGATGGGTCCGGTTCCGAAGAAAAACAGGATCAGACCTGTAAGGAAGGTTGTAATCTGGGCATCAAAAATGGCAGAATATGCATTCTTGTAACCATCCTTGACGGCTGTCTTCAGATTCTTCCCTGCACTTAGTTCCTCACGGATCCTTTCATAAATCAGCACATTGGCATCCACCGACATACCGATGGTAAGCACAATACCCGCTATACCCGGAAGGGTCAGGACAGCCTGAAGCGATGCAAGTACACCAACGAGAAAAAACATGTTGGCCATCAGCGCTATATCAGCTACCAACCCGGCTCTGCGGCTGTAGTAGAAGATCATGTATGCAAGGACCACCACAAAAGCGATCAGGAATGAATGCATGCCATCTTTGACGGATTTGGCTCCAAGCGAGGGACCAATCACTTCACTGGATTCGATCCTTGCCCGAGCCGGCATCTTCCCTGATTTCAGTATATTGGCCAGGTCATCCGCATCAGTCTGTGTAAAATTCCCTGAGATGGACGAACTGCCTCCTTTTATCTCTTCATTGACTGTCGGAGCAGAATAAACCAATCCATCAAGGACGATTGCCAGGGCTTCACCAACATTTTCACGGGTAAGGTTTGCCCACCTTTTTGCACCTTCCGAATTCATGTTCATGCTTACATTGAATTCGCCGGTATAAGGATCGGTTCCAACCCTTGCATCGGTTACATACTTGCCATCCAGGGCAGGCTGGCCATTCCTGGTGGCCTTCAGTGCATGAAGCCTTATAAATTGCTGCTCTGTTCCATCAGCCTGGAAGTGCCATGAAAATTTCATGTCTGAAGGGAAAAGCTGCTTGATCTGGGGAATGGAAAGATATGCATTTACTTTGGCCGTATCCTTCAGCAGGACCACCCCCACGGTGGATCCGGGAATAAAATTCCGCTCGTTATCAAGGTAAGGAGTCAAAACTGCTATCAGCGGATTCTCCTTGTAAAACTGTGCTTCCTGGTCATCCAGAACCGAAGTTGAATCCAGGCCGGAAAGCAGATCAAGCCCGGCAGTATCCAGAAGCAGTTCGTCCTGGGGAATTTCCAGGATTGACTCCGGCTCTCCGCTTTCAGCAGACACTGATGAGCCCGTTTCACCCACTGTTTCCGGCGCATCAACACTTAAAATCGTGGCCAGTGTATTATTTGCCCGTTCAAGGTAAGTCCAGACTTCAGGTGCAGAATAGGTGGTCCAGAATTCCAGGTTTGCCGTTCCGGTGAGCAGTTTGGCCACCCTTTCAGGTTCTTTCACACCGGGAAGTTCCACAAGGATACGTCCCTGGCGTTCCAGTTTCTGGATATTCAGCTGAACCACGCCAAAGCGGTCGATCCTGTTCCGCAAAACATTGTAAGAATTGTCAATGGCCGACTCAGCTTCAATCTTCAGGAAATCCACCACCTCCTGGTTGGATGTATTAAAATCAATTTCACCCCTGGTCTCCGGTGTCATAAAAAACTGAGCCAGCTGGGCCCCCGGATTCAACTCTTCGAAGGCTTCTGCAAAGAGATCAACAAAATCGCTCTGACTGTTTGTCTTCTTCTGATGGGCCAGGGCCATAGTTTCGGTGAAAACCGGATCGGTCAGGTATTGCGGAGCAGCAATGGACCTGACAATATCTTCGACCGCGATCTCAAGGATCACATTCATTCCACCTTTCAGGTCAAGTCCGAGGTTGATTTCCCTCTCCTTACAATCCTGATATGTATATTTTTTAAAGAGGACATTATAAACGACCTCGCCCTTCATGGAATCCAGGTATGAACGCTCCATCCTGACATCTCCATTTGAAAGGGTCCTTGCATCCTTTTCTACTTTCTGCGAGAAAACAGTAAACAAGAGCTGGTATACACTGACAATGGCCAGAATGATGGTAAACAACCTGATAGCACCTTTATTCTGCATTTTTAACTAGTTTATTAATAGTTACTTGGTTATTTTTTTGAATAGGCCGCAAATATAGCACTTATTTTCCGCACTTCTGAAGGAAGATAAAAAAAATTACGCAACCGGATCATGCCCCGGCTGCGTAATTCCCATATTCTAACCGGTTGTAAACCGGATGGTTACAGATTACTTTCAGAACAACTTCAGGTCATCCAGCACTTTCATCACCTGTTTCACACTTTCGGCAGAAGACTTCAGCAAACTCTTTTCTTCTGCATTCAGGCTGATTTCTATGATCTCTTCCACTCCGTTCTTACCAAGTTTCACCGGTACGCCCAGGTAGATGTTCTTTTGGCCGTATTCACCGTTCAGGTAGGCACATACGGGGAAGATCCGCTTTTGGTTATCCACGATAGCCTCAACCATTTGTGATACCGCTGCTCCGGGTGCATACCAGGCGGAGGTCCCCATCAGGCTTACCAATTCGCCACCGCCTTTGCGGGTTCGGTCCACAATCTTGTCGATCACATCCGGGCCCAGCAGTTCTGTTACCGGAATACCACTTACAGAGGTATACCTGGGAAGGGGAACCATGGTATCCCCATGTCCTCCAAGGAGCATGGCATGAATGTCACTGGGAGATACACTCAGGGCATCGGCCAGGAATGCTTTGTATCGACCCGTGTCAAGAATACCGGCCATCCCGAATACTTTATGGGGATCCTTGTTGGCTGCAAGGAATGCCGCATAAGTCATCACGTCCAGCGGATTGGAAACCACAATGATAATGGCATCAGGAGAATACTTGATGGCTTTCTCGGTCACATCCTTAACTATGCTGGCATTGGTCTTGATCAGGTCATCTCGTGACATGCCCGGTTTCCGTGGGATGCCGGAGGTGATCACAATGATGCCCGATCCTTTGGTCTTCAGGTAGTCATTGGTGGAACCGGTCACACGGGTGTTAAAGTGATTGATGGATGAGGTTTGCCATATATCCAGGGCTTTCCCTTCCGCGAGTCCTTCCTTCACATCAATCAGGACAATTTCATTAGCCAGGTCTTTGTGGGCAATCACGTTGGCACAGGTTGCACCTACGTTTCCTGCACCGATTACAGTAATTTTGTTCATAGTTCAGGGTTTTTAGGTTAACATTCTATTAAGAAAATGGTTCAATGGGCAGTTGGACCACCTGCGTATAAATGTAATATTTTCTCGTTTGTATGCTGCGTTGTTTTACAGCTTGGGGGCAGAACACTTGACTTTTAGCTGTAAAAATGGTAATTTGACAGGGAACTCCAGTTTTGTCTCTATGACGAACATTGATCTTACAAAATACCTGGCCGACTGGTATAAAGAAGAACCGGCAAAAAACATCTACCCGGGACCGGTCGTCACCATTTCCAGGGAACTTGGCTGTCCTGCCAAAACACTTGCAATCAGCCTCACCGAACGGCTCAACTCACTGAAGAGAATGAAAGCAAAGGATCATCCCTGGCGCTGGATCAGCAAAGAAATCCTTCAGGAGTCTGCCAGGGAACTGGAAGTGGATTCCAGCCAGATCCAGCATGTATTCGAATATAAAAGCAGGGGGGTGCTGGAAGACCTGTTGCTGGCGCAATCCAAGGATTACTATAAATCGGACCTGAAGATCAGAACCACCATCGCCAGGGTGATCCGCCGGTTTGCCAATGAAGGCAATGCCATCATTGTGGGAAGGGGAGGTGTGGCCATCACAAGGGATATTCCAAAATCACTCCATATATTCCTTGAAGCTCCCCTTGAATGGAGGGCCATCAGGGTGGCAGAAAAACACAATTACACCATTGATCAGGCCCGCACTTTTGCCCAGAACATCGATAAAAAGCGGTCGCTTTTCAGAGACTATTACCAGGGCAAGGGAAATGATTACACCCGGTTCGATATCAAACTGAACTGCATGACCCTGGAGCAGGAAGATATGACCAATATCATTGTGGGTGCACTAAAATCCCGTTCGATGCTATAATACCAATACCTTGCCGTTCATCTCTTCAGGCCTTTCCAAACCCATTATATAGAGTAGCGTAGGCGCCACATCGGCAAGGATACCTTCTTTAATCCTTTTGTAATCCGGGCTTACCAGGATACATGGAACCGGGTTCAGGGAGTGTGCTGTATTGGGCGAACCATCGGGATTCACCGCATTGTCTGCGTTCCCATGATCAGCGATGATCATCACATCATAGTTTTGCTTCCGTGCAGCGTCCACCACCAGCCCAACGCAATCATCCACGGTAGCAACCGCCTTTTTAATGGATTCATAAACACCTGTATGCCCGACCATATCTCCATTTGCAAAATTGAGGCAGATGAATGCGGGCTGTTCTTCATTGATGGATTTGATGACTGCATCTTTTACTCCATAAGCGCTCATTTCCGGCAGAAGGTCATAGGTGGCCACCTTGGGTGAGGGGATCAGTATCCTGTTTTCTTTTTCAAATACCTGTTCCCTCCCACCCGAGAAGAAGAAGGTTACATGGGCATATTTTTCGGTCTCTGCAATCCTCAGTTGGCTGAGTCCGGCCCGGGAAACAACTTCTCCCATGGTATTGGTTACGTTGTCCTTATCGTAAATAATATGCAATCCTTTGAAGGTAGCATCATAAGGCGTCATGGTACAGTAATACAACGGAATGGTAAACATTCCGGCTTCAGGCATATCTTTCTGGGTCAGTGCAATGGTCAGCTCCTTGGCCCGGTCATTCCTGAAATTAAAGAAGATCACCACATCACCCTCCCGAAGGTTTCCAACCGGCTTGCCGGCATCATCCACCACCACAACAGGCATCACAAATTCATCGGTTATACCTTTGTCATAGGATTCCTGGATGGCGGCAATTACATCAGTGGTTGCTTGTCCTTTTCCGTGTACGAGCAGGTCATAAGCCACTTTTACACGTTCCCACCGCTTATCACGGTCCATGGCGTAATACCGGCCAACGAAGGAAGCTATTTTTCCGTTGGAACCGGCCAGGTGTTTGTTCAGTTCTGTCAGATAACCTTTCCCACTCTGGGGATCGGTATCCCTTCCGTCTCCAAAACCGTGAATAAATACATCCCTGATTCCATAGGTTCCGGTCATGTCGCAAAGCTTATAGAGGTGCTCGTCCAGTGAATGCACCCCTCCGTCGGAAAGCAATCCCATGAAGTGCACTTGTTTCCCTTTGTCCCGGGCATAGGAGAATGCATCTCTCAGTGCCGGGTTCTTCACAATGGTATTGTCACGAATGGCAATGTTGATTTTCACCAGGTCCTGGTAAACAATGCGGCCAGCACCAATGTTAAGATGCCCTACCTCTGAATTGCCCATCTGTCCGTGGGGCAGACCCACATCCTCCCCCGATGCAAACAGGCGGGAAGAGGGGTACTCCTTTTTCAGCCGGTCCATGTTGGGTGTGGGTACCTGGCTGATCACGTCGCTTTTATCTCCTTTCCCGATGCCCCATCCATCGAGGATCATCAACATTGTTTTCTTCTGACTCATGGTCTTTTTACTAAAATTTCTAAGCGCACAAAGATAATTCAATTAAAAGGAACAATCTGAATGGACAATTGTTTTTCTGATGCCAATCTTCATCGCCCCTGTCTTGTTTGCACCTATGTCCTGAACTTCTTAAAAATGAACCCAGATGGATCATCCACACACCAATGCCCTGGCCAATGAATCCAGCCCCTATCTCCTTCAGCATGCCCACAATCCGGTGGACTGGTTTCCGTGGGGGGAAGAGGCGCTTCAAAAGGCCCGGGAAGAGAAAAAGCTCCTTGTTGTAAGCATTGGGTATTCCTCATGCCACTGGTGTCATGTGATGGAATATGAGAGCTTCGAAGACACCAACGTAGCAAAATTGATGAACGATCATTTTGTAAGTATCAAAGTGGACAGGGAAGAGCGGCCCGATATTGACCACATTTACATGACGGTCGTACATATGATGAACCAGCAGGGTGGCTGGCCGCTGAATTGCATTGCACTCCCCGACGGTCGTCCCATCTGGGGCGGGACCTATCTACCCCGGGAACAATGGTTGAATATTCTCAGCCAGGTTAACGCCTACCACCACGAACATCCTGAGGAAACAGAACAATATGCATCCCAGCTGGCCGAAGGCCTCCGCCGTAACTCCCTTTTCCATGGTGAACAGGGCATCCATCCTCTCGATGGTTCCGGTTTAAGAACTGCTGTTGAGAACTGGTCCGGACAGTTTGATGGTGTGTACGGAGGCATGGAGGGCGCTCCCAAATTTCCCATGCCGGTGAACCTGGCGTTTCTGCTTCATTATGGATATCAATACGGTGATAAAGCCGTTCTCGGATTTGTAGAGAAAACGCTTATCAAAATGGCCAGGGGAGGTATTTATGACCAGGCAGGGGGTGGATTTTCAAGGTATTCGGTAGACCGCATCTGGAAAGTCCCCCACTTCGAAAAAATGCTGTATGACAATGCACAGCTCGTGGGTCTCTATGCAGAAGGCTTCCAGGTATATGGAAATGAGAATTTCCTGATGGTTTTGGAGCAAAGTGTTGAATTCCTGGAAAGGGAGATGATGGGCCCTGACGGAATGTTTTTCAGTGCACTGGATGCGGACAGTGACGGGGAAGAGGGAAAATTCTATACGTGGACACGGGAAGAGCTGGAATCATTGCTGAAGGGGGACTTCGACCTTTTTGCAGCATATTATAACATCAACACCACCGGACTCTGGGAACATGGTTCATATATCTTATACCGGACATCCGACCCCGGTTCTTTTGCGTCCGAAAGATCCCTGGGGAAAGACATATTCATTGAAAAAATCAGGTCCTGGAACAAGATCCTGCTCGAAGCCAGAAGCAAAAGGGTCCGGCCGGGTCTGGATGACAAATCCCTTACTTCCTGGAATTCCATGATGATATCCGGACTGGTAACGGTGTACCGCGCTACAGGGCATCCCAAGTACCTTCAGTTGGCATCAAGGTGCGCCATAACCATCCGGGAGAAGATCTGGGATGGTGAGAAGGTTCTGTACAGGAACTACAAGAACGGGAGGCGATCCATCCCCGGATTCCACATTGATTATGCCCTCTACACCAGGGCCTGCCTGGACCTGTTTGAAACAAGCCTGGATGCATCCTGGCTGGAGCTGGCCTCAATTTTGACTGCCAGGACCCTTGATTTGTTTTATGACCAGGGTTCCGGTATGTTTCATTACAGTGCATCGGGTTCGGAAGTACTGATTACCCACCACGCCGAAACACAGGACAATGTGATCCCTTCATCCAACTCGGTGATGGCCCATAACCTGTTTCGGATGGGGCATCTCCTTACAAACAGGGAATACCTGGAACGATCAGAATCCATGGTGAATGGAATATCTGACAGGATCGGGCAGTACCCCAACGGATATGCAGGCTGGGGCCGTATGTGGCTGATGCTGAATAACCCCTTTTACGAAATTGCTGTAACAGGACCGGATGCCAAGGGAGTTGTGGAGAAACTTTCAAAGGATTATATTCCCAATGCCATCCTGGCAGGTTCGGTCACCGAGAGCGACCTTCCCCTGTTCAGGGACCGGTTCCTGAATGATAAAACCCATATCTTTGTATGCCGGGACAACGTATGCCAGTTGCCCCTTGAAAATCCTGATGATGCCAAAGCAATCTGTCATATTCGCTAAACTCAGGGAACTGAAGGAAGCTGCATGGAATCTTCCGGTGAAGGATTCTCGCAGCCACCGCTTTGCCAGAAAATATGCTGCAAAAACCAGCCAACTCATTAACGAAGGGGTCAGGGCCGTGGGACAGGAGGCGGGCGAGACAGAACGGATGGCCCGCTCTTTTTTCAAAATGCTTGAAGCAAAACTGGACCTGAGCGGCAGAACCGACCCTCCCTCGGAAGATGAGGTCAGGGAAGCCCTAGAACAATTGAAGGATGTGGGAAGGTTCTCCGTATTTGCCACCCTGGTGATTCTTCCGGGGGGTGTAGTCTCACTTGTGGGACTGGAGCTGCTGGCACGAAAATTCGGGATCAAAGGATTTAACCTGGTTCCTTCCTCCTTCAGGAAGAAGAAAGAATCAAACCTTCCTGTCAAACCAGGTGAGAAACCTCCCACTTTGGATTGATTTTTGACCAGGAACTATAAACCAACAGACCTGACACATGAATCCATTCCTTACCATCGCCATGTTTCTTCTTATCCCTTTGCACCTGCATGGACAGAAGGTATATAAAGTGAAGTACGAATCTCAGGCCGACAAAAAAGTGTATTTTGTGAAGTACGAATCACAGGCCGACCTGAAGATCTGTTTTGTGAAGCATGAATCTCAGGCAGGCTGGAAAAACCAGGAAAAACAACATCTTCTTCTTTAATGCAGTCCATGGTCCGAATCGTAATCCTTTGTTTAACCGTCAACCTAATAACAGGATCACTTCCCCTGGATGCATTTTGTCAGGATAACCTTATTACAACTGACTGGCCCCAGTGGCGGGGCCCCGACCGGTCCGGAACCTGGTACAATGGACCGCAGGTGGACTCGCTGACCCCAGGAATCATACATAAGATCTGGGAAGTTCCCATCGGCAGCGGGTACAGTGGTCCAACCGTGGCAGACGGCCGGGTGTATGTCATGGATTACTGGAACGGAAACGAGAGAATCCTCTGCCTGGATGCCAACGACGGGAAACCGTTGTGGTCCCATGCTTACCCGTTGGACTATAACGTGGGCTACCCTACCGGTCCCAGGGCCTCGGTGCTGATAAGCGGGGACAGGGCATACGCCTGGGGGACCATGGGGCAGCTGCATTGCCTGGATGCCGCTACCGGAAATGTGGTATGGAGCGTCAATACCATGGAGCAGTTTCAAAGCCGGATCCCAACCTGGGGAATGGCATCCAATCCAATCCTTGTGAATGGTCTCCTGGTGGTCCAGGTTGGAGGACTGAACGGGGCATGCATGGTGGCTTTTCATTCTGAGACTGGAAAAGAGGCGTGGAGGGCCCTGGATGATGAGGCATCCTATGCTGCGCCTGTGCTGATCAGGCAGGCAGGCAGACAGGTACTGGTCTGCTGGACCGGTGAAAGTATTACCGGGCTGAACCCGGGCACCGGAGAGGTTTACTGGTCAGTCCCATTTCATCCGCTGCAAATGATCATGAATGTGGCTGATCCGGTATATGATCCTCCATACCTCTTTCTCAGCGCTTTTTTTGACGGCTCCTACCTTCTCGAACTGGGTGAGGAAAAACCAACTGCCCGTTTGCTTTATCACCGGCATGGAAAAAGTGAAACAGAAACCGAGGCACTTCACAGCACCATCTCCACCCCGCTGGTGAGAAATGGCTATGTGTACGGAATCGGGTCCTATGGAGAGACCCGTTGCCTCAATCTCCTGACCGGTGAACGGATATGGGAGAACCTTACCCTGGTACCCCGGGGGCGATGGGCCAATGTACACCTGGTAAGCCAGCGGGACCAGGTCTGGGGCTTTAATGAGACCGGAGAACTTTTGCTGGGTACATTTCGTCCTGAAGGTTACCGGGACCTGGGCAGGGTCAGAATCATCGATCCCGTGAAAATATCACCCAATCCAAGAAACGGGGTGACCTGGGCGCATCCTGCTCTTTCGGGGAACCGGGTTTATATTCGCAGTGATAACAGGATTGTCTGTATCGAGATTAAGGATCAATTTCCACGTCCCTAATTCGCATTCATTCCAAACACAATAATGTTTAGTTTTAGTCAGACCATACACCATAACTTCAACGTCATATGAGTGGTTTTTTCGGAGCAATCTCCAGCCGGGATTGTGTTTATGATGTGTTCTATGGAACCGATTACCATTCTCACCTGGGAACCAAAAGGGCGGGAATGGTTTTTTATAATCCTTCCGAAGGTTTCATGAGATCCATACACAGCCTTGAAAACGGTTATTTTCGAAGCAAGTTTGAACCGGACCTGGATCATTTCAGCGGAAACATCGGCATGGGGGTCATCAGTGACACTGATCCGCAGCCCATCCTTTTCAACTCACATATGGGCCGCTTTGCGGTAACTACGGTAAGCCGCATTGTAAACCTGGATGAGCTGGAGAAATCCTTCCTGAAAAAGAAAAACCACTTCACCGAGAACTTTGAGGGGAACGTCAATCCCACAGAGGTGGTTGCAAACCTGATCTGCGAAGCAGACGATTTTGTTTCGGGAATTGAAAGCGTTCATGACCGGGTGAAAGGTTCCTGCAGCATGCTGATTCTTACTTCCGGCAGGATGATTGCCGCACGGGATAAACTGGGCCGAACCACCATAATTATTGGCCGGAAAGAGGGTTCCTATGCCGTTGCTTCTGAAACCTGTGCATTCCCCAACACAGGTTACGAAATCGAATATTACCTGGGTCCGGGTGAGATTGTTGAGATCACTGCCGATGGCTACAACATCCTCAGACCGGAAAGGAAGAAGATGCAGGTCTGTGCTTTTCTGTGGGTTTATTATGGTTACCCACCCTCTTATTATGAAGGGATCAACGTGGAGGAGGTAAGATACCGTTGCGGAGCAGCACTGGCAAAACGGGATTCGGTGGATGCTGATTTTGTATGCGGGATTCCCGATTCGGGTGTCGGACATGCCATTGGCTATGGAAATGCCAATGGCCTTCCCTATAAAAGGGCCTATTCCAAATACACACCCACATGGCCCAGAAGCTTTATGCCCCAAAGCCAGGATATGAGAGACCTGGTGGCCAAAATGAAGCTGATTCCGAACCGTGGGGTTATTGAGGGCAAGCGGATGGTTTTCTGTGATGATTCCATTGTAAGGGGGACACAGCTTAAGGACAATACCATCGATCTGAGAATGGCCGGAGCAAAGGAGGTCCATATGAGGATTGCCTGTCCGCCGCTGACCTTCCCCTGTCATTATCTCAATTTTTCACAATCCAGGTCAACCATGGAACTTGCCACCCGAAAAGCCATCAAGCAGTTGGAAGGCGAAGAGAAGTACCTGGAAGAGTATGCCGATCCCTCCTCAGAAAAATACAGGGCCATGGTGGAACAGATTGCAAAAAACCTGGGAATTGACTCATTGATGTACCAGAACCTGGCTGACCTGGTTGAGGCCATTGGCCTGCCAAAGGAAAAACTGTGTACCCATTGCTGGGACGGTTCCAGCTATTTCTGACCTGCATCATTAAAAGGGATCTGATCATTACCGCAAGAAACGGGTTGTTCAACCCGGGAACACAGGCTATATTTGAAAGAAAAAGAGAGGAACACATGTATACCGAACAGGCTGTTCTTGATTACCAGAGGGTGGAAAAAGCCATTGAATTTATCCGGGAGCACCGGGAGCATCAGCCAGGCCTGGATGAGATCGCATCCCACATACACCTGAGCTCATACCATTTCCAGAGGCTCTTTACCCGTTGGGCAGGAATATCGCCCAAGAAATTCCTGCAGTACCTGACTTTGGAGTATGCTAAGGATCAACTGGATAAGAGTCCGAACCTGGAAGAAGTGGCACAGCGAGCAGGACTATCGGGCACCGGACGGCTTCACGACCTGTTTATTTCAGTTGAGGGAATGACCCCAGACCAGTACCGGAGACAAGGGGCCGGATTGGTGATCCATTATGGAATTCACCAGGGCCCTTTTGGAAAATATCTTTTGGCGGTCACACAGGAAAACCGGATTTGCTCCCTTCAATTCATCGAAGATACACCCCCAGCCATAAAAGAACTGAAGCAACAGTGGGCCGGATCCGGACTGGTACAAGATCAGGCAAGGACTGCTGCTGTGGCTGAAACCCTGTTTCAGCCTGGCAACTGCATTTCTCTCTCACTTCTGGCCCGGGGGACACCCTTCCAGATTAAAATATGGGAAGCCCTCTTAAGGATTCCCTCAGGTGAAATGGTATCCTACCAGGTAATTGCAAAACACATCAATAATCCGCGGGGATTGCAGGCTGTGGGTAGTGCCATTGGCAAAAATCCCATTGCCTGGCTCATCCCCTGTCACAGGGTCATTAAAAAGAGCGGACAGATCAGTGAGTACCGATGGGGAAGTACACGCAAATATGCCATCCTGGGATGGGAAGCATCCCTGCACAACCATTAAACTTCATATCAAATAGATTCATTATCTTGCAGGAAACTCAAATCCTGAACCATGATCCCGACACGTAATTTCGACCTGCTGGAACGCTTTGTTACAATGTTCCCCAATAAAAATGTGTTATCTGAGAAGATAGATGGAATGTGGACTTTCTACACTTCGGAACAGTACAATGAAATTGCCCACCATTTTGCCCTTGGTCTCCTGGAGCTTGGTTTTAAGAAAGGGGATAAAATTGTTACCGTCACCAACAACCGCCCCCAGTGGAACTTCGTGGATATGGGAATGGCCCTTGCCGGTGTGGTGCATGTCCCAGTCTATACATCCATGAACGCCGAGGAGTACGGTTACATCCTGGAACACTCCGATGCAATCATGGCTATCGTTTCGGATAAAAAGCTGTACGATCTTATTTTCCCTGTTTCTAAAAAGGTAAAAGCCATCAAAGATTTCTTCACTTTCGATGAGATCGAGGATGCCAGGCACTGGACAGAGGTTCTTAAAAAAGGTGAAACGGCAGGAGAGGATACCAGGAAAAAACTGGAAGCCATCAAGAAGGAGATCCTTCCCTCGGACCTGGTCTCCATTATCTATACATCGGGGACCACAGGCCAGTCGAAAGGTGTGATGCTGTCCCATGAAAACCTCGTAAAGAATTTCCTGGCCGCTTCCGATGTATTCCAACTTACCCCCCAGGACCGCTACCTGGCCATCATCCCCGTTTGTCATGTGGGAGGCCGTTTGGGCAATTACCAGACCCAGTATGCGGGAGCCTGTATCTATTATGCCGAGAACATGGGCACCATTGCCATCAACCTGAAGGAGATTTCAGCCACCGGGTTTGACGCCGTTCCCCGGATACTGGAAAAGATCTATGACAATGTGATTGCCAAAGGCCGCAGTCTGACCGGAATGAAAAAGAAGTTATTCTTCTGGGCCGTGGACCTGGGCCTGCGTTACAAACCCCATGGAGAAAACGGCTGGTTCTATGACCAGAAGATGAAAATTGCCGACAAACTGATCTTCAGCAAATGGAGGGAAGCGCTGGGCGGACATGCCAGATTGGTGGGATGTGGCGGAGCCAGCCTGCAGTCGAGGCTGGAAAGCATCTTCTGGGCCAGTGGCCTGAAAATCATCAACATGTACGGGCTTACCGAAACTTCTCCCATTATTACCATTAACCGGATGGAGAAGGGCCGGTGCAAACTGGGTTCTGTGGGCACAGTCATTGATGGCGTGGAACTTAAGATAGCCGATGACGGAGAGGTGCTCTGCAAAGGACACTGTGTAATGCTGGGGTATTACAAGGACGAAGCCCAGACCAGAAGTGTTTTTGACGAAGAGGGTTGGTTCCATACCGGAGATGTGGGCCACCTGGTGGACGGGAAATTCCTGATGATCACTGACAGGAAAAAAGAGATCTTTAAACTCTCCAGCGGGAAATTTGTGGCACCGCAGCTCATCGAAAACCGCCTCAAGGAGTCGGCTTTCATCGACCAGGTCATGGTGGTAGGAGAGCATCAGAAATTTGCCAGTGCCCTGCTGGTGCCTGATTTCAAATTTCTTAAGGAGTGGCGTGCTGCCAACAACCAGGTGAACGGAAAGAAAAATGATGAATTGATCCAGCTCGCCGAGGTGACGGCCCTTTTCAATGAGGAGGTTGCAAAAATCAACCGGGACCTGCAGGAGTGGGAACGGATCAATCGCATCCGACTGGTAGCAGATGAATGGTCCCCCGCAACGGGAGAACTTTCCGCAAGTCTGAAGCTGAAGCGAAAGGTGATCGCATCCAAATATCCCCACCTGCTTGATTCCATCTATAAGAAGCAAGCATAATCTCTCATCCTGATGTTATGAAGATTACAGAGGTATCAGGCAAAAGGTTGAAACAGGCCTTTCTGCGTGTTCCAAAAATACTTTACCGGGATGATGTCACATGGGTATGCCCCCTGGACAAAGAGATCGAATCCATTTTTGATCCTCAAAGGAACATCTATTTCAAACACGGTGAGGCCGCCCGCTGGATTCTGCAGAACGAAAACGGGAGCCTGATTGGCAGGGTAGCAGCCTTTATTGATACCAAAACAGCCGGGAAACATGACCAAGCCACGGGAGGGATGGGCTTTTTTGAGTGCATCCACAACCAGGAGGCAGCCAATCTTCTGTTTGATACTGCCCGTGACTGGCTCAAGTCCCGGGGAATGGAGGCCATGGACGGCCCGGTGAATTTCGGGGAGACTGATAAGTATTGGGGGCTCCTGGTGGAGGGCTTCACCCATCCCTCTTATGAGATTGCCTACAATCCTCCCTACTACCAGCAGTTATTCGAATCATACGGATTCAGAACCTATTTCCGGCAGGAGGGTTTTCACCTGGATATTACCGAACCCCTGCCGCCCCGCTTTCAAAAAATCGCTGAATGGATTTCCCGTAAACCGGATTATGAATTCAGACACCTGGAATGGAAAAAACAGGATCAATACATCCAGGATTTTGTGACGGTTTTCAATGAAGCCTGGGCCTCCTTCAAGGAGAACTTCGAACCCCTGGAGGTCTCCTACATTAAAAAGACCATCCAGAAGGCCCGGGCCATTATGGATGAGGAGTTTGTCTGGATTGCCTACAACAAGGGCAAGCCCATTGCCATTTACCTGATGTACCCCGATGTGAACCAGATCCTGAAACACCTCAACGGCAGGCTTACGCTGCCAGCCATGCTGAAGTTCCTCTACCTGAAAAAGCGAAAGACCATGACCCGTGCCCGGGGGGTATTGATGGGTGTGGTCCCTGCCTTCCAGGGAATGGGTGTAGAGGCGGCCATCATCCTCCAGCTGGAAAAGGTCTTTGAAAGAAAATCCCATTACACCGAAATAGAATTCTCATGGGTGGGTGATTTTAACCCGAAAATGAGGAAAATTTTCATCGGGGTGGGATGTAAATCGGTGAAGCATTACATTACCTACCGGTATCTGTTTGACCGGAATAAGGAGTTTAAAAGATATCCCATCCCGGTTGAAAAGGAGAAACAAACCAACTGATCACCATGACATATGATTTCATCATCATTGGCGGCGGACTGGGGGGACTCACTGCCGGAGCCAAGCTGGCCAAAGAAGGGAAAAGTGTGCTGCTGCTGGAACAGCATGACAGGCCCGGTGGATGTGCCACCACCTTCAAAAGAAAGGAGTTTACCATGGAGGTGGGGCTTCATGAGATGGAGGGACTCTATCCAAGAGACCAAAAAACAAAAATGTTCGAGGACCTGGGAATCCTGGAAAGTGTCATGTTCCTCCCGCTGCCTGATTTCTACAGGTTCATCAATGGCCGGCAGGACCTGGTGATCCCCCACGATGTGGAAGAGGCAAAGGGGGTCCTCAAGCGTGCATTCCCGGCGGAAGCAGTGGGGATTGATGCCTATTTCTGGCACATGGCCAATGCCAAGCGTGTGATGGTCATGAACCGCAACCAGCCGGAAAAAAGCATCGGGCAATTTCTGGATGAGATCATCACCGATGATGAGCTGAAACTGGTGCTCCTTGGTAACCTGGGGTATTACCACGACGATCCCTACACCCTTTCCTGGTTCTACTACCTGTCAGCCCAGAACAGCAATTACGGCGGGCGCTCCAACTACATACAGGGGGGATCCCAGCAACTTTCCAACGCACTGATGGATGTGATCCGGGAAAACGGAGGTGAGGTGAGGCTGAACAGCCTGGTCACCGGAATCGATTACCGGGGAAGCAAACCCGTGGGTGTGACCTACTCCGACACAAAAGGCAGGGAGCAGGGTTCCCATTCCGATCTGGCAGCTGACATCATTGTCAATGCTGCCATTCCCAACCTGGCTGAATATCTGCTTTCAGCCGCAGACGGAAAAAAACTGGGTGCCACCATCAGGGGGAAAAAAATTGGTGCTTCCCTGCTCACTGTCTATTACGGTTTCAGGAGGTCCCTGAAAGAGATCGGAAACAGAAATTACGCCACGTTTGTATTTGATCCATCCATCCGCACCCAGGCCCATATCCTGACCAACAACAAAAGCGATTTCAGTACCCGCAGCTTCACTTTTGTAGACTACAGCCAGGTGGATTCCAGGCTGGCCCCGGAAGGGAAGAGTGTGGGTGCCGTTTGTGCTGTGGATTATCCTTCCGATTGGGAAGGTCTGAGCCGGGAAGAGTATAACCGGATGAAGTCTGATGTGGCCGATACGATCACCGGCCGTTGTGAGCAGTTCATCCCGGGTTTCAGGGATGCTGTGGAATATGTGGAAGTGGCAACTTCATTGAGCGTGAGACGCTTTACCTTAAACCCGGCAGGAGCAGTATATGGCTTTGCCCAGAACCCGGGAAAATCCATGGAATACCTTTCTGCCCTGCCTGAAAACATTCACATTGCTTCAGCCTGGGGAAAACTGGGAGGCGGTTTCTCCGGGGCTTTCATCAACGGCTACAACACCGCAAGCGACCTTCTCCGAAGGTCTTAGTGCTCAGTGCATAGTACTGTGTGTCCAGAAAGCAGGGCGCACTTTGCACTACTGAGCACTGTGTACTAAGTACTGAGTACTGTTTTCACACGGTCCATGTAGTTGTTGATCTGTCCTTCGTTTTCGAATCCGACGATCATCATGTCCACACTGCCCAGTCCCAGCACAAAGCGGATGCTGTGATCAATCTTCTCACTGCTGTCGGTGTATTCACCATTGCCAACCAGCTTCATCCCGATCACGCCCTTGCCTGCTGCATGCAGTGTATGGATCACCGCCACCACCTCTTCCGGGTTTGGCTTATCCATGGCAATGCCGTAGGGATTGATCCTTGCATGCAATACATCCACCCAGGGATCAGCCACGGCCGTCTTCATGGCTTCCAGTGAATGAACCGACACCCCGTGGGCCCGGATGATTCCTTTTGCCTTCAGGTTATCCAGGATATCCATCTGTTTTCGTTCACTGTCTGTCCACTCTTCATCCACCATGCAGTGGATCTGGACCAGGTCGATATAATCTGTATCCAGCTCCCTGCGAAACCTCTCCACAACCACATCTGCATCAGGACGGTCTGTATCAGGAATCCCACCCTGGCGGGTCCACATTTTGGAAGTAATCACCATTTTATCACGATCCATTGATTTCAGGGCTTCAGCCATAATCCCGTGTGTTCCATAGGTGTCGGCACAGTCAAACATCCTGAAGCCCCGGTCATAGGCATATCGAAGCAAACCAATGCTTTTATCCTTCTCCTGCCTGGTGAGAAAAGAGGTCCTGTTTCCGGCCCAGACACCAGTCCCGAAGCCAATCAGGGTTGTATTCAACCCCGATTTCCCCAAGGGAACAAACTGCAAGGGATCGGATGAGGTAAACCTTCCTGTGGCACCATAGAGTGGATTTATAAACATGAGGTGGGCCGTTCCCAGGGCAAGTGCTCCCATAAACTGCCGTCGGTTCAGATCAAATTTTCCCATCGCTATAAAATTTGCAGGTAAGTTAAAGCAAACCCCCTACATGAAAAGTGAATGAAATGTTAAAAGCTATTTCCCGGGGATCCACATATCCTGGGAGGTGAGTCCCAGTTCACCGATCATCTCAATGCAGTAGTCCATTCTCCCCAGGTCATTGGCCCCGGCATTGTTGGTCCCGAATGTGAACTTTACCCCGGCCAGTTTGGCCTTTTTAAGGAATGCCGGGCTTGGGATCCGGTTGCGGTTGTTGATCTCCAGGGCCACCCCGCTTACCGCCAGTGCAGCAACCACTCTATCCATCCGTTCTTCTGTCCAGAGCTCGTCATAGCGATCGGCGATCTCCGGGGGAAGGTAAGTGGGATTCACATGGATGTCAATGGGTTCTTCCGTTACGATTTTTACGATCTGGTCTGTGAGCTGGTCCATGAAATCCTGGGGGTCGCCCACCTCGGTCTCCTCCTTGATCCAGAGGCGCATCCGTTTTCCGTTTTTATTGGTCCATGTCATGGCATCGGTGAAGACATAGTCGAACCTGTCGCGGCTCTCCTTACTGAACAACTCCAGCCATTCCCGGCCTTCAGCCTGCATGGCATGCCAGGTAAAAGGTGAATGTGTATGGTTGTCCAGGTAGGCTTTCAGGGAATCATCGGTCTCAAATCCCATTTTGATTCCGCAATTCACAGCCAGCCCATAGGTATAACCATACCTGCGGGCCTGCTCCAGCGCCTGCTCCTCAGTCATTCCGCCCTTCAGGTGGGTGTGCAGGTCGATGAGCGGAAAATTCTGTGAGGCCAGGTCGATGAGCCTCTTTTCGAACTCCAGGTCATCCGGAGGCGTCCCGGGGGTGGGCAGGTCATCAGACAATGGTTTTACTTTGATGTTTTTATAACTGACCACGCTTCCCGGATCGTGGCACTGGAGAGCAAAGGTCCCGGAACCCAGCAAACGGCCGCTCATACCCTCAGGGCGGTAGATCTCCCCTGGTTCGGTATACGCTGCTGCCGGCATATCATTGATAAAGGTCTGGATGGTTTTGCCCTGGACCCGGATGCGGTAGTTAAACCATACATCATCGGGAACAGGCGCCTTCCATACATTCCTGATGGCATAGATGCTCCCTGTCATCTTGTGCTCTACATAGCCTCCCTCTTCGGCAGGGGGATTGGAATTGATCACCTGGCATTCATACCCTTTGGCGGGCCAGCCTTCCTCCTGGAATCCGGTATGGATATAGATTCCCGAATTTGCACCCGGACTCGTTTTCACATCCGCCGAAAATTCGAAGTTCCGGAAATCATGGTCCATTAAATTTCCATCATAGAACAGGTGGGACCGGGTGCCGCAGGTGACAATGGCTCCATCCTCAATTTTCCAGGATCCTGCATCCTCGGAGGCTTTCCAGCCTTCCAGGGTCTCCCCGTCAAAAAGAGAAATCCATTCTTCTGAACTGCAGCCGGCCAATGCCAGCATACAGAGTACATAAACAATAGAAAAGGTTTGTTTCATTGGGATTTTTTTGGTTTGGATTCATCATGAATAAGTGATAAAAGTAATAAATCGAATGAAATGACCAGAAATGCTGAATCTTAATAAATGTGAATCGGGCTCTATAATCCCCTGATAGTTTTTACAATTCCATTGAAAAATGTTATTTTCGACCCTAACCAACAAAAGCAAGCTACCAATGACACTTTCCAGAAGAAGTTTTATTAAATCCGGAGGTGCTGCTGTGGCGGGGACCATGGTGTTACCGCCACTATTAAAATCGTGCCAGAACCTCCAATACTCCGCTGATGTGAAAAGTTTTTTAAACCATTTTGAAGTTACTCCCGGGATGCTGCAAAAAGTGATTACAGAAGCCATGTCCAAGGGGGGAGACTACGCCGACCTGTTCTTTGAACACAAAATATCCAACACACTATCCCTCGAAGATGGCAAGGTGAACCGGGCCTACTCCAATGTGGATTACGGAATGGGCGTGAGGGTGCTCAAAGGGGACCAGACAGGTTTTGCCTATACGGAAACCGTCGGCCTGCAGGATATGTTGAAGGTGGCCAAAACCGCTGCAAATATTGCCGGTGACCCGGTCACATTCAACCAGAACAAACTTCTTGAGAAAGTGCCTGCCAATCACTACATGATTTCCAGGAAATGGGAAGATGCATCGGTGGAGGACAAAATTCCCTATGTACAGAAGATCAACGACCGCCTGATTGAACTGGATGAGAAAATAACCAAAGTGAATGCATCACTGGCCGATGAGACAGCTTATATCATGTTCTACAATTCGGAAGGACTTTTCACCTATGATTACCGTCCGCTGGCGAGCTTCAGGCTTGGTTGTGTGATGGAAAAAGACGGGCAGATTGAAAATGGAGGTAGCTCCAGGTCCTTCCGCAAAGGGTTTGAATGGCTGGGAGATGATCTGATTGAGGAAATCGCCCAGGAGGCAGTGAAGAACACCAACATCCTGTTCGGAGCCACCAAACCCAAAGCCGGGGAGATGCCTGTGGTTTTGGGTGCGGGAGGATCAGGAATACTTTTACACGAAGCCATGGGTCATGCATTTGAAGCCGACTTTAATCGCAAAGGGACCTCCATCTTCAGCGATAAAATGGGTAAAAACATTGCAAGAGAGTTCATCAACATTATTGAAGACGGAACCATGGAGAACAACCGTGGATCCATGAATATTGATGACGAGGGAAATGATGTAAAAAAGGTTTACCTGGTAAAAGACGGGGTACTTGAAAGCTATATCCATGACCGCATCAGTGCCAACTTTTACGGGGTCGGACCCACGGGCAACGGCCGCAGGCAATCCTTCAGGAATGTTCCGCTTCCCAGGATGCGTATTACCTATATGGATCCGGGGCCTCATTCAAAAGAGGACATCATATCCAGTGTGGACTACGGCGTATATGTAGATAATTTCACCAATGGACAGGTGAATATTGGTGCCGGGGATTTCACGTTTTTTGTGAAATCGGGTTATCTGATCGAAAATGGAAAACTTACCCAGCCCATCAAGGACATCAACATTATCGGGAACGGACCCCAGGCACTGGCCGATATCACCATGGCTGCCGGAGACTACAAAACCGATAACGGAACCTGGATGTGCGGCAAAGGGGGTCAATCGGTCCCTGTAACCATGGGCCTTCCCACAGTACTTGTGAAAAAATTGACTGTGGGTGGAACAAGCGCATAACCTGGAAAAACACTGAATCATGACCAAAGACGAAAAATACAGTATCGCAAAATGGGCCATGGAATACGCCCTGAAAAGTGGCGCCCAGCAGGCCCAGGTATCCATCTATGAAAACAACAGCAGCCGGATTGAGGTGCGGGATGAAAAGATCGATAAACTGGAAGAAGCCAACCGCAACAACATGCGGATTTCCCTTTATGTAGACAAAAAATACTCCAGCATCTCCACCAACCGGATCACCAACAAAGCAGAACTGGGCCGTTTCATCAAAGAAGCCATTGCAGGTGCCAGATACCTGTCGGAAGATGAATTCCGTACACTTCCCGAACCCGGACTCTATTACAAGGGAGGCGGAGACGACCTGAAGACCATGGATAAGGGTTTCAAAGACATCGATCCCCAGGATAAGATCAACCTTGCCTTCTCCACAGAAAAAGAGGTACTGGGCAGGGACGACCGCATCATCTCGGTAACCGCATCCTACAGTGACGGCATGACCGGGAATGTGATGGTCACCAGCAATGGGTTCGAAGGAGACGCGGAGAACAGCTCTTACTCCCTGGTGGCTTCGGTTTCGGTAAAAAGCGGTGATGCCAGGCCAAGCGCGTACTGGTATGATTCCTCCATCTTCCATTCGGATCTGATCAAAGAGGGTATCGGGCAAAAGGCATTAAAACGGGCCCTGGACAAACTTGGGCAGGAGAAGATCCTTACAGCGAAAATGCCCATGATCGTTGAGAACATGCAGGCAGCACAGCTACTGCAACCCTTGGTTTCTGCACTTCAGGGAAGATCCATACAGCAAAAGGACTCATTCCTCATTGGCATGGAAGGGGAAAAGATTGGGTCTGACCTGTTCTCCCTGGTGGATGATCCATTTGTTGTATCCGGACGCGGATCCCGCCATTTTGACGGGGAGGGACTGGCATTAAAAAAGCGTTCCATTTTCGAAAAGGGAGTTCTGAAAGACTACTACATCGACACCTATTACGGTAAAAAGCTTGAGATGAAGCCCACTTCAGGCGACACCACCAACCTGGTATTCTCTCCGGGAGAGAAAGACCTGGAGGGGCTGCTGGCAGATATTGACCGGGGCATCCTGGTCACCGGATTCAACGGGGGCAACAGCAACGGGACCACCGGTGATTTCTCCTATGGAATTGAAGGATTCCTGATTGAAAACGGGAAGCTGACCCGGCCGGTATCGGAAATGAACATTACCGGCAATTTCCTGCAGCTCTGGACAAACCTGGCCGCTGTGGGAAGCGATGTCTATACCCGCTCATCCTGGATCCTGCCTTCTCTGGTGTTTGACAAGGTGGACTTCAGCGGGATTTAGTGGGCGCCAGGATCAGATTCTGATCCCGATCATCACCACATCGTCGATCTGGTCGTATACCCCTTTCCAGTCGAGAAACTTCTCGTAGAGGACAAGTTTCTGTTTCTGCATGGATTTTTCATGGATAAGTTCCAGCAACTCTTTCAGGGGTTTGTATTTGAATTTCTTCCGGTGTGGACCTCCGAATTGGTCAGCGAATCCGTCCGAGAACAGATAAAGCGCGTCCCCTTTTTGTACCTTGATTGAGGTAGTCTTAAATGAATCCTGAACCCCATGGTAATAACTGATGGGCATTCTATCGGCTTTATACTCTTCCAGAGATCCTTCCCTGACAAGGTACAAGGGATTATATGCTCCAGCAAATTTGATAACCCCTGATTCCGAATCGTAGGTGCAAAGAGCTATGTCCATCCCATCTTTCTGCTCATCTGCCTTACCGCTTTGCTTCAGAGCTTTGATTACCTCATCCCTGAGGTTATCCAGAATCTCACCTGGATTGGTTTGTCCGCGTTCTATCACCACCTCATTTAGAAACGATATTCCCAGCATACTCATGAGCGCGCCAGGTACGCCATGCCCTGTGCAATCTGCCGCAGCAAAAACCATTTGCTTTCCAACCTCTGTAGCCCAATAGAAATCTCCGCTCACCATATCCTTTGGAAGGAAGATAATGAAGTGATCCGGGAACATCCCTTTCAGGTTTGCATTCTGCGGCAACAGGGCCCCCTGGATCCGGCTGGCGTAATTGATGCTGTCGGTGATCTCTTTGTTCTTGTGGTGGATCTCATCATACGCCGATTTCAACTCCACATTTCGAAGCTGGAAAATCTCCTTTTCCTTTTCACTCTTCTCAACTGCAAAAGCGATCTGTTGGTTTTTCAACCGGTTGCGGGTCTCATCATCCATGACAGCTTCCCGGGTACTCCTGTATGCCTTATAATGGTAAAGGGCTTTTTCGAACTGACCTGAAGATTCATAAAAATCAGCCAGGGCAGAATGAGATTCCACCTGCAGCGGTTTTGCTTCCAGCTGTATGGCAAGTGCCAGGGAGTTTTCAAAGCAACTTAAAGCCTCTTCTTCAAGGTTCAGCTTATGCAGGGTTCTTCCCAGTCCAAGAGTGGCCTGCATCCTGCAACGGTCGTCCAGGCATTGGTGTTCTCCTTTCAACATTTTCCTATAATAATCTCTAGCTTCTTCATACATTTCCATCGCTTCGTACGTACTTGCCAATCCAAGGTAAGTCCAGGCCAGCAATCCTTTCTGCCCCAACTTCTCCCTGATGGACAGGCTCCTGTTATAATACTCCAGTGCTTTATCGTACTCCCTGGTCAGGGTATGGATCCTGGCGATCCGGTTCAGGGAAGAAGCCGCAGCCATCTGGTCCCCCTTCTCCTCCCTGATCCGCAGACTCTCCTTATGTGCCTTCAGCGCCCGGTCATAATCCGACATGCGGCTGTAGATCAGTCCAAGCACGCTCTGCACCTCCCCCACCATCTCATTGTTCCCGATTTGAACAGCAGTATTGTAGGCTCTTAGACAGTAATCCAGGGCTGTCTCATAATCTCCAAAACTTTCATAAATGTTGCCTGTGTAATTGAGGACCGCAGCGTAACCCGGTTCATCAGTATGGGAATTGAAATAACCGAGAGCATCAGCCAGCAACTCAAGGGCATCCTTATTAGAAGATTTCAGGAAATGGCCAGCCGCCAGATTCAGGCAAGCATAAGCCTGCCCTCTGAAATAATTGATTTCCCGGGCCATGCTCAAAGCTGTCATGGCTTTGGTCTCCGATGCCACCTGGTCCTTATACCTCAAACTCCACGATTCCTCATTCAGTGAATCAATGTCAATCAATGGATCCTCTCCTGATTTTCCTGGAGCGACTGTTCTATTATTCTCTGAATTCATAGTATTATCTTCCTGGCAACCCTGGGGCATGAATCAAACATTTTGAATGGAGATTTCATATCCGGTATTTATTCATTTATTAACGTACGGATTTTCTCAAAATCGGGGTGGGTGATTTGATTGTTTTCCAATTCATCCAGTATTTCAATTAAATTCATGCTGAGTCGTTGTTTGGATTGAATGTCAAACTTTTTGAGCCGAATGATCGCGTCGCTTTTTGCAAATTCTCCATTCAAAGCATAGGCGATTACAAGAAATGCTTCTGCATTGCCATTTTCAGTACCCAGGCTTAAACCCTTTCGGGCAGAATGAATGGACGCTTCATAGTCCTGAAGATAAATGTATGATTCACTGAGCATTGTATAGCCAAATACATTTACTGAATCCAGTTCCAGATAATTGCGGGCAGCATCCAATGATTTTTCCAGCTCTTGTGCCTCAATATATAGCGGATGTATTAAACGCCATCCACTTTTACTCGACGGCTCCACTTCAAGAAAACCATTCAATAAATCAATCTTCTCATCAGTTTGGCTTCTATCATATTTGTATACCATGGAAATAACCGCATCTTCAAATCCCGGATCAGATTCAATTGCTTTTGCGTAAAAGTACATGGCCGAGTCCCTGCTGAATCCCTCATCATTACTGAATCGATCATGCATACTACCCAGTTGATACCACCCGGGTGCATACTCTGGATCAATAATAACTGCCTTCCTGTACATTTCCATTGCCTGTTCGTCTAATCCCGGCTCCCGTTCCATTCTCAGACCTCTAAATAAATAGTTCTGCGGGTTTTCAGGATCACTCATCTCAACAACAAGCGTCTGAAAATGCTCAGTATCTCCTCCTTTCTCATCAGCCAATACTATGGCTTCCTTCTCCAGTTCCAGTGCTTTTTCTATCTCCCCGAGTTTATAGGTTAAGGCTGCCAGGGTATGAATGTAGTCCGGTTTACGATTACTTTTTTGAACCAGGTCAATTGCTGCCTCCTGTGCTCTGAATAAGAAATATCTGTCTCCATGCAGGTACATATTCCATAGGGCACTATTCAGCGATTCAAAATCATTCTCCAGGATTTTATAATGATCGGATACAATTTCTGAGTATCTTCTCCAACGCTCCTCATTTTCCAACTTTTGTAATACTGCTATCAATTGTTCAATATTTGTAATTGCTTCGGGATCTTCTATTAGTGCCTGGATCTCTGGTTCAGACAAATCAAGTATTTCAAAGGTGATGGAATTCAATGTACGCAGTCTGCCATCTGGTCCAATGGCTTTTATATCATCAATTGTTAGCTTTTGGCCTGGACGAAATAACCTTAACATTTGTATCTGTTCCTGGGTAAACCTGTTACTATCCGAAAACCGGGAAGAATAAATACCCCCATAGACAATTACCAATGAGAATTCTGTTACAACAAAGTCAACCTCAAACAGAAAATCATCAGCAGCAGCATCAACTCCCTTGGCATTAATCAGGTCTGACATAGATATTGCCCCACCTTTCAGGCCTGCAATACTTGCTGTGGGTTTCGGAAGGTCTAATACCCTGAAATCCATTGCCCCCAAATATAGGGTATCCCCAAAATTTGTAATTCCACTTAAGGAGATTGTGGCCTTCCGGGAACCGCCTGGTCTTGCATACCCATTATTTTTCGTTTCATCGAAATCGATGCTACCATTATCAATTGAAACCAATAGATTCTCTTTTTTGATTCCTGATGCCGAGATACTTATAGGATTATTAAGGCCTCTGTACAGGACATTCATTGCTATTGTGGAGATCGTGAATGAGGATCTTATATTCTCATACAATTCCTTAGTCGCAATATCCCTGGCATGGATTGCTTCTTCTTTGGATTCCTCAGCTTCTTTTTTAGAGAGCAATGCTATTTTTTCGTTCTCTTCAGCGATTTCACGAGATTTTTCAGCATCTAACCCGGCTTCGATGGCTTCCTGTCTCTGCGCTTCTGCCAGTTTTGATTGATCAATTGCGTTTCCCCTTTCCAGTATGGCCCAACCAGTAAAAAAGGACAAAACAGCGATCATGCATATGGCCACAACAGCGATCAACCTCCTTTTTCTTCTTTGAGCCTTCACAAGGGCACCTTTGCTTACAGAAATAAGGCTCTGAAGCTTCTTGCTTAGAAAAAGTTTGTCCTCATAAGGAGCGATATATTTCAGGTCCGCTTCATTCAGATAAATGCCCCTGCGCTCAAAATTGTTGAATGAATTGTCCAGAAAGTCCTTTATTTCAAGCAATTCCTTTTCAACCAGAGTGATTTTTTCATATATCTTAACCGCAAGGCTGTCATGCCTCAACTCATACTGGTTGTGATCATCTTTATCCTTCAACACCCGGAGATTCACAAACCGTACCAACAGGTCTGTAACCTTTTTGCTTTCCAGGGGTTTGCCCAGCGTATTTGCAAAATCACGAATCTCTTCTTCGCCGATCTGTTTTTTAGTTCCCTGCGTGGATACAAAAGCCTTCAGTACAACCAGGCCTGTGTCGGGATCTTCAAGTTCTCCAATCTGTTCTTCCAGGAAACTCCCAAGCAGATCACTCACATCACCTACCTGTTCTATCTGCGCCCGGGAAAACTCTTTGTGATCTCCTGACAGTTTGAAGATCTTATCCAGGAAAACTTGCAGGTAGGTCAGCTCAATTTCGTTGGAATTGGGATTCAGTTTATGCAGTAAGGAATCTGTAAATCCATCTCCGACTTTGATTCCATTCACTTCACATGGACCTTCGATCACCTCTCTGGCATTCTGATGTGTCATTTTTTCAATTCGTATCCGGTTGGCCAGAAAATCAGGTATGGAACTTTCGAATTCTGTGACTCCTGCCAGGTATTCCTCCCGGATCGAAAACAAGCATTTGCATTGAAGATCAGATTTCACGATTTCGCCAATGGTATGCATGAAAACATCCCTTTCCTGCCGCTCCCCGAAAATGAATAACTCTTCAAACTGGTCAAAAATGAGGTAGATGGGTTTGAAATGGTCCAGGTATACAGACTGGATCGTGTTGAGAATGGTCAGGCCCTTTTTCAAATCGGTAATGGAGGCTTTTTTAATCTCCGAAATCAGGCTCTCATTAATGTCTTTTCCTCTTCGTATATTGATGGGCAACCAGTCACTCTCAGCAAATTTATTGGCCAGTCCGCAATTGATCAATGAAGTCTTCCCTGTTCCCGAAATCCCATATACCAGCAGAATCTTGCTCTCAAATACTTTCTGGTATATGTCCTCAATCTCACGGTCCCGCCCAAAGAAGATCTCCCTGTCTTCACGAGTGTAAGCATCCAGGAATTTAAACGGACTGAAAGCAGTTGCCATGGTACCTGTATAGCATTATATTAATTGATAAGTTATTAAAAAAACAGATATCTGTAAAGAACCGCAAGGTGATCACTTGCGAATTCTTTGGTAAAGTCGTAATTTGACTATTCAATCACCGGAATATGCAAGTGGATAAACTCAACCGCTGGAGATGGATCCTGCTGATATCTGCCGTTCTGGGCACCATAGTTGCAGATGCCCACTCATGGTTTACCAATACATATATAGTATCAACAGTACTGGGGATCACATCCTTTGCCATCGCTTTGGCTCTAGGTGTTTTGCTGATCATCAAGCCGTCCTCGATCCCCTCAAGATTTAAGGCGCTGCTTTTTATCCTGTATGGTATAGGAATCATATTTTGGTTTATCACCTATATACGATTACCAAGAACCGATTTCTTAAATGACTTGAAAAGGACCATTGAAGAGATCGGGGAAATTTTTGTGGTGGGAATCGTTTTATTGCTTCTGTTCATCTACCATGACAAAACCTCCCATATCATTTCCTGGCTTATTCCGGCAATTATCACAGGCCTTGTCCTGAACCGGATGGGTGCTGATTCGGAAGCAATGTATATGATTTTTATGGGTTATTTTTTATTATCTGCCTGTATTCTGAAAGAGGCAATCATATCACTTTTTCATTTCCGGAAACAACTGTTTTTGAAGAGACTTTTCTTTCTTTTATGTCTATTGCTTTGTGTATGCACCACAACGCTGTTTTTTCAAAACCTAAGTTTTACAGTGAAAACTTTGGGGGTATTCGATCTGATCGTCATTGTTGCTTTTTTAATAGCTGCCCTTTCCCTGCTGATAGCCATGCCTTTTTCAAATTACCTGGAATGGCCGGTCATGCAAAAAAAACATTTTATAAGGATCATCATCCTGCCCACCCTGTTCCTCTTTACAATGATGTCCATGAGGTTTGTTCTTCCACCTGACACCTATAAAAAGATCTTTTTTAAGGGTCATTCAGGAGCAGAAACACACTTTCAGATGGAGGAATACAATATCAGAAAGCTAAAATAAAAACAGACTATTGAGTTACATAGTGGCGCCAGTCACTCAGGTTTCCCTCTATCTCACCAAAGATTTTTCTTCCATCCACCAGATCCATAATTAGTGTTGTTGAAGCCGGATAGAGGCACAATTTATTTTCACTGATACAGAGCAGATAATTGCCATCATTGGAAAATACCGGGTGGTTCCCTTTGAATTTTCGGATCGGTATTTCGTCGTAATGTGACAGGTTTGTGGTGGCTGAATTGGTGATACTGGAGGCCACAAAACCCTGAACTGAAAAATCAGCTCCATTCAGAGTATATGGATCTGTATTTTCAAGTATATTATCCTTTCTAATGCTCCTGTTTGTATTGGTCATCCACCGAAGACTGTTTTTTGAAAACTCCAGCCTGTACCGGGGCAATGATAAGATCATTTCGTTACCATTGTTCGTCCCGACGGAATCAATGGTATGATAGACAATTGCCGCATCATCGGCTGTGAATCGAGCACCATATACCAGTTTTGACTGGTACCTGGGATCTTTCTCCGTGCTGGAGGTCCGGGCAATAACAATAAATTTTCTCGATCCATTGAAGTTCACCACATCTATGACGTCATAAAATACAACCCAAAAGGTATCTTTTTCATTTTTATAGAAAAATGTTTCTGATGTACAGAGGATCCATCTGGAGTTCTGTGCAAAATCAACCGACCATACCCTGGCACCGAATGTCTTATCAAATCGTCTGAACTCCGTAAACATTCCCAGATCATCATCCAATTTCCAGATCATGATTGAGGAGTCTTTGGATGAAGATGCCAGGTACTGACTATCAGGGGAAAAGGACAATCCAGTCACTGCCTCCGAATGACCATGCATCTCATAGAGAAAGTCCCCAGTTACATTGTAAAATGCGATCTGGTTCTCCCTGCCGGTGATGGCAAAGGTTCTGGAATCCCTTGAGAAAGCGACGGCATCTTTTGGGCTCACCGGTTCGTAGCTCAGGCTTACTGAGGTAATAAAGCGTCCCGATAGATCCCAGAAGGTGGCAGTACTGTCCCGGAATACCACGGCGATGGTTTGGTTGTCAGGAGAGATGATCATATCGATAACCTGAGCTGTTGAATCGGCTTTTGAAAACAACTCATGTCCCTGCCGGTCCCAAATTTTGACTGTTCCGTTCTCCAGGGTTCCGTAGATAAGTGACCCATCTTCCGAAAAACCGGCATTTTCAATTTCTGATCCCACCGGTGAAAAATCAAATATGGTTTTTTGCGGATCCAGGAGATGGCCGGCTGAATCATAATAGGGACCACCCTCCAGCAACCCATAAAAAGCATCAAACAGCGCTTTTACAGCAAATGAGGATTTGGGATCTTTCGCAAGAGCGGCTTTGGCCGTATAGTAACTCAAAGGCAGGGAGAATTCACGTTGAAGTGAAGATATTTGGGCCAGCCGGTCGGCCTTTCTACTGAATGAAAACCTGAAAGAGTATATGGCTATGGCCGAAAGTATCAGCAGAAATCCAGCTGCCGAGATGGCCATGATCCTGCGAAATGATCTCTTTTTTACCTCCAGGCTTCTTCTACATTTTTCAACAAAATCTTGTGATTTTTCTTCTAAAAACAGCTTCTTCTCATAGGGAGCGATGTAATCAAGATCGTCTTTATCGAGGAGTATACCGCGTTTCTGCCATACATCGAAGGCATTCTCAATGAATTGCCTGATCTCAAGCAGCTCCTTTTCAACAAGCGTTATATTCTCGTAGATCTTGGCGGCCAGACTATCGTGCCTTAATTCATACCTGCCATTCTCATCCTTGTCTCTCAGAATCCGCAGTTTAATGAATTTCTGGACCAGAACAGTGATCTCTTCAGGGGATATGTTTTTCCCCAGGGCCCGGACTGAATCCAGGATCTGTGAATCTTCCACCTGCCGTTTTGTTCCTTTGACCGATACAAAAGCCTTCAAAAGGGTCATTCCGGCATCCGGATCCTCCAATTCCCTGATCTGTTCCTCGAGAAAATCACCCAGCAGGTTGCTTACATCACCAACCTTTCCGATCATTTCATTGGTGAACTTCAGGTCATCTCCTTCCTTGCCTGACATTCTGAAAATCCGGTCAAGGAATACCTGCAGGAATGTGAGCTCGATCTCATTGGAATCAGGGCTTAGTTTTTCCAGCAACCGCGCTGCAAAACCCTCCTCGAGATCAATTTGCTGCACCCTGCATGGACCTTCAATCACATCAACGGCATGGACTCTGGTCATTTTCTCCACACGGATCCGGTTGTCCAGAATATGATCGATCACCTGTTCAAACTCGGTCATGTTCGCCAGGTACTCTTCCCGGATTGAAAACAGGCATTTGCAATGGATATCAGATTGGATCAGTTCTGTAATGGTCCGGATGAAATCATCCCTCTCCTGCCGTTTTCCAAAGATGAACAACTCCTCGAACTGGTCAAAGATCAGGTAGACAGGTTTGAAATGATCCAGGTATACCGACTGAAGGGCGTTCCTGATGGAAACGCCATCTTTCAGCTCAGTGATGGATGCCTTGCGAATCTCGGACTCCAGGCTTTGGTTGATGTCCTTCCCACGACGGATGCTGATGGGCAGCCAGTCGCTCTCCTCGAACTTGTTGGCCAAACCACAATTGATCAAGGAAGACTTGCCCGTTCCGGAAATTCCATACACCAGAAGAATCTTGCTTTCGAATACCTTCTGGTACAACTCCTCAATCTCCCTGTCCCGCCCAAAGAAGATGGTCCGGTCTTCATGGGTGTAAGCGTCCAGGAATTTAAATGGGGATTTCATATTGGGCTACGAGTTTTGGGAGTAGTCTTGTTCAATCAAGGCTCAACAGTTGCCTCGGCAGGGGATATGGAAGCAAGGAGCTGTTTAAATTCATCAACCAGCTGGATGTAATTGCTCATTTTCCTCAGATCACATTTCTCTGTGACTTCTGTACCCAGGTACATCAGGTGATCCTCCCTGAATTTGGTATACATAAAAATATCTTTCTTGATTCCGAATTTTTCCTTGGTATCCAATACTTCCGAATGGGTGTCTATGATCAGAGGGGATAGATTCAGGTATCCGTCAAAGGATTTAATGGATTTCATCAGGAGGACAGAATGGCTTTCAGAAAATGCCTCCTCTTCGATCTCCCTGGCTGTAAAATCCGAATCGGAGCTGTTCAGCAGGTCCACCACATGATGGAAACGGGCCTCTTTGTTTTTAGGTTTTTGCACCCTGATCTCCCTGACCGAAACCAATCTGTATTTTGCCAGGAATGCAATCTTGATCAGGATATAGGTAAGTTTCTCCTCATATTCCACGCAGCGCTTCTCAATCTCCTCCTGGTTCAGGTTGATCTGGTAATGACCGATTTCATTTCTTTCCGGCACCCAGAAATCCAGTGCCGCAAAGAATTTCTTATCCAGGTGTTCAGACATCTCCGGCATAAAACAATCATGCTCTGACTCCTGGTAGAGATTTCCAATGGCCCTGATCATCCATGCATAATTCCCCATACTCAGTACCATCAACCTGCTTTCTAACTCTTTTGCCACATTTTCAGGAATAGATATCTTCTTCTGAAGTATATCTTGCCATAGTTGGGAGAGCATCACGAAGGATACAAACTGCATGGTCCTTTCAATGGTTTTAAAGATCTGGTCCAGTCTCTGGCGATTCAGCTCCCTCATGCTTGCAGAGAATAGCCTTCTCAGTTCAATCCCGATGGGCCAGGGATAATTTTTTATGATCTGGTCGGCCAGGATCCGGTAATCTACTTCCTCCTCATCCTCATCGACCATTGTGTACTTTGATAAACCGGGCCTGCTTTTAACCATCTCCTCAAAAACCTGCCGTATAAGCTTCTCGTTTATTTGGGACATGATATTTGGTTTAGGTAAACTATAACCAGGATAAGTTATTAAATAATTCGCTGTTACGCAATTAGTAAATAGCCCAATGTGTTTACTGAAGCTCTCCCAGGGATGATCTGTACAATCCAAATTCGGTGATGGAGGGCGTATAGAAAGAGGAGTCCACCACCACACGAAGTCTGGATGTGGTCATGAGTCCGGTTTTCAGGATGCGCTTGTAACCAACGGTTGTCCCACGGGCTACTTCCTGCCAGTTCCCGTGAACCAATTGTGCATCCACATGAAAGCTGCTGATCCGCTGGCCCTCCCGGATGGGTTCACCCAGCAGAATACGGTCGAAAGTGACAGGACCCTCCAGGTCAATGATCATCTCAATGGGACAGGTATCCTGATCCCCGGTTGTCCATTTGGCTCCCTTACCCAGGTTCTGGCCAAATGTTTCATCGAGTATCTTTTTAAACTCCCTGAGATGAGCCACATCTGTCTCATGGATCAATCCACGCCTGTCGGGGGGCAGATTCAGGAGCAACACACCATTCCGGCCCACAGATTTGTAGTAGATATCCACCAGTTCCTGTGGTGATTTGACCAGTGAATCCTCAGAGGCGTGGTAAAACCAGCCGGGCCGGATGGAGACATCGCACTGACCGATCATCCATTTATCCCCTCCGGGATCGCCCGTGTTCAGGTAGGCCGGATCGGAGTCCCCGATCACCAGGTCTTTGGTGGAGATGGTCGGCCAGAAGGTCTCCCCGGCAAAACCATGCTCATTGCCCACCCAGCGGATATCCGGACCTGCATCGGAAAAGATCTTGATCCCGGGCTGCAGCTTTTTTACCAGTGAAAAAGTGGTTGGCCAATCGTAATAGGTAAGCTTGTCTACACGCCGGTCACAGTTGGCCCCTCCGTAATATCCGTCGCCGCCGTTGGCCCCGTCAAACCATATCTCATTGATCTCCCCATAGTTGGTAAGCAACTCCCTCAACTGGTTTCTGTAGTAGGTAATGTATTCCGGGTTTCCATAATCCTTGTGGTTCCGGTCCCAGGGAGACAGATAGAGACCCACCTTCAGCCCATGCTTCCTGCAGGCATCCACAAACTCCCTGACGATATCTCCTTTCCCCTCTTTATAGGGACTGGCTTTTATGCTGTGCTGGGTATATTCACTGGGCCACAAACAAAACCCATCATGGTGTTTTGCAGTAAGGATCAACTCCTTCATTCCCCCGGCTTTTGCAGCCAGCACCCATTGTTCTGCATTAAGCCCGGTGGGATTAAACCACCCAGGGTCTTCATCCCCGAATCCCCACTCCTTGTCGGTAAAGGTATTGATGGTAAAGTGTATGAAAACCACCATCTCCATCTCCTGGTAGGCAACCTGTTCGGGGGAAGGCAAGATGGGCATGGGTCCTGTGGTGCATCCCGACAGCATCACGGCAAGAAGAAGGATCATTGAAAATTTCCACATTTGAGTTTCCGAGATTATTCGGGATTGATGTTGACTGTAATCAGGGCTGTATCGGTTTTGGAATCAATGTGAAGGTCCCTGACCAGGACGGTGAGAATCAATTGTGTATTGACACCTGTATCGAACGCAGCCGGATCATTTACCGTGAGTGCTCCTGTCTCATCATCCAGTGCAAATACATTGCCTTCATTTCCCGACAGGATCGTAAACCTCAGTGGCTGGTGTTGCTCCTGGTCGCTGGCCAGTATGACCCCGATCAATGCTCCCATCACCGCGCCCTCTTGTATTTCAAATACCTGATCCTCCACAACCGGGGCAAATTCATTTTCATCCTTCAAAAGAATGGTGATTTTTGCAGCTGTTTCCATGGGAGGTTTACCGTCATCTGTCACAAGGATGGTGAAACCAAGTTCCGTGTTGGTCTCATAATCCAGCATGGTTGGGTCCGCCACAGTGATGTGTCCGCCCCCCGGATCAACTTCGAAGGACCCTGTATTGTCACTTTCCTTGATCCTGAAAAAGAGCGTCTGACCCGGGTCCAGATCATAAGCCTGCACAACACCGATGATCGTCCCGGCAGGGGTGTTTTCATTCGTTGTAAATTGCTGGTCACCTACTTCCGGAGGGTTGATATTCTCCTCACAGGAACAGAAAAAAATGGCGGCCAGCAATAAAAAGAGAAGGAAGATCTCTTTCATCTTTCATTGTTTGCAGGCAAGTTAGTGATTTGTTAAAAACACCCGTGTTGAAGAATCCCATACTTTTTATATATTTCGATCCCATGACCTCAGCAAAAAACACCGACCCGGAATTCAAAGCCCTGATTGATGAATCCATCCGGTTGGAGCTCAATGTCGGTAAATTGTATCTGCTGTTCTACGAGCAGTTCAAAGGTGATTCCCAATTCTGGTGGAAGCTGACCCTGGAAGAGGAGAACCATGCTGCTCTTTTAAAGACCGTAAAACAAATGGGAAGCCTCAACGTGGATATCCCGGGTAACCTGCTCCCGGAAAGGTTGGAAGAGCTTGTGAAATCCAACCAGGAGATCAGCGCTGCATACAATGGCTTTCAGAACCATCCCGACAGGACCCGTGCTTTTCAATTTGCGCTGAAGATTGAAAACTCGGCAGGCGAAATACACTACAACGCTTTTATGGTCAACAAAACGGACTCAAACGTGGGCGACTTGTTCAAAAAACTGAACAGGATGGATGTGGACCATGCGGAAAGGATCAGGCAGTACATGCTCGATCACGGGATCCCCCTGAAAGATCAATAGAAATTAAATACTGGGTTGTGACCTGAGCCTTCCAAGTTCTTTCATGGCCACAGGCCCGATCTGAATGGCAAATTTCCGGGGCCAGGGATTTTTGGCAGAACGATCCAGAATGACACCCGGAGGTGGCAGGCAAATGAAATTGCTGTTCTTCCAGATGATCTTCTTTTCGATGACTTCCCCGGTCATATAACTCCGGGCTTTCTCTTCAGATACAAGCAACAGGCTTGAAACAACCTGTTCTCCAAGAAGGATGATGGCATAAGGATTTGCAATTTCTATCTCCTGCCGGATCCAGGGCAGGCTTTTGTTGGCATACTCCATGTATTTGGATCTGTTTTCCCTGATCTCCTTGCCAAGTCTGCGGTACTTTTTCACATGGTCATCATCGAAAAGGAACACCTTAACCAGGCTGGTGAGCCAGCAATGCTCCCTGGGAATTTCCAGCGTTTCAAGAATAACCTCGGACAGTTCCTGTCCGGTAAATGAACTTCTTACCCTGGAACCATCAAAGTAGGGCTCGATGGAAAAGGGGGCAGTAGCATCATAGAGCGGAACGTCCGGGATATCATTCACAAAGTATACTTTGGCAGCAGGCTGGGGCCCGATCACCATAACTTTACCAATGGCCGTTTCTATGGGTATGACCACGTCTACCGGATTGCCATATAAATAGGAATTTTCCTTGGGAAACTTAATGCTCTCAATGTACTCCTTGGAGCATTTTTTCTGATATTGATGAATTGTCATGGATGCAAATTCAATGATAAACAAACAACAAATTACGATTTTTCTTTGAGATTATACATCATCGTCTGTTTAATTGAAAGGCTTGAAACAGAATGAGCCCGGAGCGATCCCTGCCCTGAAGGTGTCCACTGGCATCCCATCAGGTGCAAAACGGTAGATCATCCCCCGTTGTACGAAGTCGAGTGCATCCGCCACATAGACGGATGAGGTAGCCTGATCCACTCCCAGACCATAGAATCCTCCCGGATAGTATTCATCGTAAGGACTTGGAATGAATACACCGGGGTCCCGACCGGAACCAGTGGGAAGGATGTAAACATGCCTGTTCAGAAAGTAGAGGGTATCTCCTGAACCATTTATTCGCAGTTCTGATGGAGTCTCCCCCCATTTAAACCGGTACATGATCTCGGCATTGGTGGCTCCCGGTTCAATCTTCAACAGGCCCGGTGCCTCGTAGCCATAGGGGCTCTCCGGAAAACCCCCATCGGTGAGAATCCACAGGTTATCCTCACCATCCAGTACCATGGAGTTGGGTTGTTTGAGCACCCGGATTGAATCGATAACCCGGTCAAGCTGGGAGTCTATCACTAGGATCAGGTTGTCGAAGCTCCAGCAATTGACATACACATACTTATCAAATTGTACCATCATCTCGGTGGAGTGCTGGCAGAACCGGGATGAGCCGTTGTTTACATCGATGGATCCCTTGATTTCCATGGTAACCGGGTTCACCACAGCAATGGCCCTGGCATAAAGATCGGTCACATAGGCTTTGGTGTCTGAAATGAAGTGCATGTACCGGGGAGATGTGAATCCGTTGATCTTTCCCACATATTCGAAGGTGGAGGTATTGATGATGTAAATCCTGCCGCTGTTGTTGACTACCACATAACCAAGGCTGTCATGAATGGTCATGGAAAAGGCCACATCTCCAATGGGAAGGGCGTTGGTATTGAAAAACACGTCATTAAACACCTCGCCCGTTTCCATGTCGTAATAGGAAAGTGAGGCATTTCCATAGGTAAAGTTACCCTCATTGATAATAAATACACCACGATAAGGTTTTAGAAACCGGGCCCTTTCAAAATCCCAGAGCTCATCATCCTTCATGCACCCGGAGGAGGCAAGCATGACGAACAGTCCCATGGTGATGATTCGTGGCAACATCCTGTCAGATCTCTATTTTTATAACCAGGTGATAATTCCTTCCCGGCATGGGCCGGTAAAGCACAGAATGGTAAGATTCATTGAACAGGTTATAGATCTTGAATTCTGCTGATAGTGCAGTTTCCCTGATCCTGAATTTCCCGCCTAAAGCCGCATCATTCATGAAATAAGGGTAGAGCCAGTCCCGGCGGGAAGGATCGTTGCTGGAAGTGGTATACCTTTCACCGTAGGCATTATACTGATAGCTAACAAAAAAATCCCTGTATAAAATGCTGATCATCAGATTGCCCGAATGCAGCGGGATATAAACCAGTTGTTTATCACGGGATGCATCGCCACGGACCAGGGGGTCGCTGTGATTCACCGAACGGGTATATGCATAGGTACCTGACAATCTGTATTGTATTTTCCCCAGAGATCCGTTCATCTGCAATTCGCTTTCCATCCCGGTAGAAAGCACCTCTCTGATATTCATTGGTTCCCAATAACCTTTGTATGAAGGGATCCACAGGATCCAGTTGTTTATAACCGTGCGGTAAAAGGTCGCTTCGGCTTTGATTTTATGAGCGGTGAAAACCTTCTGGTACTCCAGTCCGGCTTCCAGACTGTATCCCTGTTCCGGCAGGAGATTCGGATTCCCGCCCGGTTGCCAGTATAAATCATTCAGGGCTGGCATGTGGTAGTTCCTGGCCATACTTGCCTTCAGTACCAGGTCACTGTTTTCCACAATCCTGAAATCCACCCCCATGTAAGGAATAAAAGGGATCCTGTGCCCATCCACCCAATCCTGCCTGAAGATCAGGTTCAGGTTCAGGCGCTCTCCAAGATTTTTTCGGAGGGAACCGGAGAGCGAGACCTCATCGCGCCCTCCGTCATATCCTGTCCCGCTGATGGTATCCCTGGAATTCACATCGTGATGGTTCAAATCCACTTTGCCTTCCACCGAAAGAGCCTCACCGGGATCCCAGGTATAGGAGAGGGTATTCAGGAAGCTGTTTTGCTGACTGATGGAATGGATCGAAGGGATAAGTCCCAAACCCGGGACCCTGTTCCTCTGCACATAATCCAGTTGTTTACCGGAATATCCCGACCGGACCATGATCTTACCGAAGGGCGCGTAGTATTTCCAGCGGGCCACCACTTTATGATCGGTATCCTCCTGGTTGTTCAGGTTCGAATGATCGGGTCCCTCGAAGCTGGTTGGCCTGGGGATGGTCCGGTCGGCATACTGTCCCCAATACAGGAGAGACAGAACATGGCCGGCATGGGGTCTGTAATGGAACTCCTGCAGCAAACCGTAACGCAGAAAAGCTGCATTGTCATTGGTATCCACCGGATTGACCACATCCCCCGTGACCGGGTCAATGTTCCCGATGCCCCTGTTGATGAACGTATAATCATTCCGGGAGTAATTGTGATAAAGCCTGGTCTTCACCCTGATTTTCCCATTCCCGAAGCCAGCCAGAAGGTACTCATCAAAGGTTCTGTAGCTTCCAATCCCCTGCATATACTGAACTTCTGTTCCCCTCTTCCAGTCAGCCGGATTACCAATGCTGATGGATCCCCCGATTCCTCCTGCCTGGTCCGCTATGGAAGCCGCGCCATGCTTGAGTTTCAGTTCATCGATGACATATACCGGGATAAGTGAAAAATCAACCATTCCGGACATGGGACTTTGAATGTTGAGCCCATTCCAGCTGATACTGGTATGGGAGGCGGCCGTACCCCGGAAGGACGCTGTGGACAGCGCTCCCCTTCCATGATTCTTAATAAAAACGGAACTGTTTTCTGACAGTACATCCGACAGCAAGAGATTGACTTTCCCCTGAAGGATGGATGAGTCGATTTCAGTCTGCTTCATCCCGGCTTCCTCCTTCAGGAATATCCTGTCGGCCCTGATCTCCACGGCATCAATCAGGAACAGGGAGTCCCTGATTCCCTGGGATTGGAGCGGGACAATGAAGAAGCCGCCCAAAGCCATGATTTGCAGCCTTCTCCACATGTTATTGCTTCAGAAGTTTCATCCATTCAACCGAACTACCCCTGTCAATCCTCACCATGTAAACACCCCCGGGAAGTTCCCCGATCCGGATGGCATTGTTCCCTGAACCGGGCTGAACCTGTTTCATGCACATGCCGGATGCATTGTAAAAGGAGATGATTGCCTCCCCGGTTCCGGTGATCCGGATCTCTTCTTTTGCCGGATTTGGATACATACTTATCCTTGCAGATCTGTACGCGCCGTCAAGTGCAGAAGAAACCCCGGAATTGACGGTGGTAGAAACCGAAGCCTTCACTGCCGGATCAGAATCCAGAGATGCAGTCAGCGTCAACGGACCCGTTCCCGAAACAGTAAGTACATTTTGCGCATCGATCTGGGCCCACTCCGCATTACAGCTCCATTGTACACCCTGGTTGTACTCAAGCCTGCCCCGGTGGAAGGCAAACACCTCCATCTGGTAAGAAGTGGTACCAATCTCGGGCGGAAGATCCCTGATTACCACCAGTTCAAGATCTCCTTCTATCCCGGGTTCAGGAGGTATATCCACGGCACCCGTGATCTCCGTAGAAACCTCTCCCAGCCATCCGCCTTCATGAAGAACGGCATTCACAACCTTTACAAAATGGATCATGTCCAGCTCCACAAGCTTTCCATCCGGATCCACGGCCCAGCTGATATCAAAAGCATCTCCGCCGGCGTTTTCAAGTTCCGGTGTATAAGGATTGTCCGGCATGGTATAGGGGGGATTTCCCCGGGCTTGGTTATCTGCGTACCCAAACGCCCTCCTGGCAGATTTCAGAAGCGGCGGGTGATCCACATCCACAGCTCCCCTGATCATGGAGCCGGTCACTGCATACTGCCCTTCCGGGATGCCGGGAAAAAAATCCAGACAGGGATAATAGGTCTGTACATGAGCGCTGTTTGCCCTGATAAACCCGGTGTTCCCCATCTGGTCCTCCCAGGGAACATCCCGTGCAACCGTATCGCCAGGGTTCGTATAAATTACCTGATAATTTTTCCTGGTGGAAGAAAAATAATAGTCACTACCTGCCAGCTCATACCAGCTATCATCGGGTGCTCCGTTCCCGTTCTCATCTTTCAGGACCCAGACCACACCCGGTTCTGACCAATCGGGCAAGGGATTCCCAAAAATGGTGAAATCCACCCCGAAGGGATTGTCCGGATGATTCTCGACCGGCCCATCAAACCGAAAAACCACTTCTCCGCCAAATGCCCCCAGGCAAAGGCTCCCGTTCACCCCTCCAATGATGGAAGCTGCAGATTCCGGAAGGCCCCAGGGAGCTTTATTGATGAACTGGCCGGGCGCCGGTGAATACGAAACCACCTCTGAAATGTACTGTGCCGCCAGGGAAGTGCTTCCCAGGGCCAGTAACATGTATAAGAGTGTCTTTTTCAAGAGAACTGTTATTGTTTATGGATCAGTATACTCCTGTTCATTCCGTTCCAAACCACGCTTAGAAGATATATGCCATCTGGTAATCCCGAGATGTCGACGACTTGCTCGGGCAGACGTTCCGGAAACTCCCTTACCAAAACACCGGTGAGTGTGTATATCCTGATATCAAAAGGTTCGAAGATTTCCCCTTTGATTCGAAATATTCCATTGGTAGGGTTGGGGTATACTTCCGTTGTGGTTTGATCATGATCCTCAACCCCACCCACGACTTCGATGGTTACCCGAAAAGTGTCGGTTGCAGTAATCCCGGCTGATTCGCCTTCTATCACAACATCTGTTTCTGTGCTTTCCACGCTACCCTTGCCAGTTGGCATGGCGAAGGATATCAAATTCCCGTTAACGGATACACCGAAAAGGTAATTATTGCTGAGAGAGAGCAGTTTTTTGGTGATCAGGGAATCCGGGTCATCCGGATCTGAAAAAACACTGGATATATCAATTTCTTGCAGTTCGTGGTAGGGGCAGGAGATATCCTCTATGGGACTGGCCACATAAGGAGGGTAGTCGGCAGCATGAATATCAACAAGCGGTTGTCCGAACGAAAAAGTCAGGATACTGTTTCCAGGCTCAGGCGCGCTAATATCACCCACGGTTTTGATAAGTGCCATCCAGTCCCACTCACCGCCTGTGAAGGCCAGGGTATCCAGATGGATCCCTTCACCGGTGGTTCCGTTCCATTGGACCACCACCTTCCTCCCACCAAACTGGTTCATGTTCAACACCAAGTTCCCGGCCACATCCACATCACAATCATAGGCGCCGGCCGGCAGGTCAGAAAGTTTCTCTGCATCCGCAATATGCAGTGTGTCCGGGCCTTCTCGATTTAACACCCCGGCCACCCGGGCGCTGTCCCACCGGTAGAGTCCATTGGGATTCATCATATAGGAAGTGCCATAATATACTGCTCCTGTTTTATCGATGGCAAGCCCTGCTGAATATCCACCGGTTTCCATAAGCATCCTGTGCATGTTCTGCCCGGAGGTATCAAGCAGGAAAATGCCATTGGGATCTTCCCAGGAGGAGGTGTTGATTCCCGAAACCAGGATGGTGTCATTCCAAAAAACCAGGTCGAAGTTCTGAGGAAATACAGTCTTTAAGTTCCATACGCCACTCTCTGTATCAATCTGGTAAATACGGTCTTCCACATTGAAGTCACTGGTATATCCGGCCCATATGGATGATCCGTCAGAGGAGATAGTCAAAAAACTGGCGTAGGCCGAGACCGTATCGTCCTCTGGTTTTTCAAATTTCTTCAGCAGGGTACCCGAATTCATATCCATCATCCGGATGGTATCCCCGTCGCTGATGAAGATGTGGTTTTCGTGCACATCAATAGCGGAAACCACCGGGGACTCGAATGGAAGGAAGGCTGATTTGAAACCGTTCTGGTGGGTCAGGTAGGTCTGGCCCATGACTGAAAGCCCGATAAACAGGCCTGTTGGGATGGTAATCCATTTTTTCATTTTGCTACGATTTTAATATTCAATTATTAAAGTCGCAGCGGGCGGAGTGAGGCAAGACCAAGGATAGATTTTTGATCAGCTTCCCGTTCACCGCGGGCTGCAAAAACAAGGGTATCACTGGCAGGTCTTCTGACTCGTCCTTGCTTCCGGAACCTTCCCATTCAACCCGTCGAATGCGGATTCAAAACAGTGGTTTTCTCCAAAAGCCATGCAGCCCTGATTGGGCCCGGATTCACAGCAGCGGGAACTGTTGCCGATTCTAACGGCATTCCCTTTTCATTCCCCCGGCTTGGCCGGGATATGGAAACCAATAATAAGATAAAAGTATAAAATAAAATCCAAATTATACGGCCGGATTACTCATTTGGCGGAGTCCATCCGTAATCCACATACTCCCAATCAAACTCCTCACCATTCATGTGTACCAACAGAAAGCCCTCCTCCATCGGATCTTCGGGCTTGTTATTCCACCATTTTCCGCAAACTGCCCCACCGGTAATAAAATGAACCTGGTTGTTTACATTGATGTCTTCCAGGAAATGGAGATGCCCCTGCAGGACAAGTTTCAGATTATATTCCCAGAAATGTAGCAGAACCTCCCGGGAATTAACAATGACCAGTCCCCTGGAATTGGGCTCGAGCGATCCGCGGGTTAACTGGGTCTGTGAGGTAATAAAAGGTATATGGACGCTGACGACAATGGGTGTTTCCTTGCCGGTTTTTTGAAGATCCTCCCTGATCCAGCTGATCTGTTCATCATCGATCATTCCTTCATATTGACCCTCCACGCTCCGGTAGATGGCATCAAGGATGATGAAGTGCCAGCCTTTGTGGTTAAAGGAATAATAGCGTTTCCCAAACCTCTTTTCAAACATCCCTTTGCCAAACTCGGGGTGTTCCTCCAGTCCGGCTTCATCCCGGTGCCACCCGTATACCTCATGGTTACCCACAGTATTATAAACCGGCATATTAAATCCCTTTGTTACTGTTTCATACAATTTGTACAATGAATCTGCTCTTCCATAGGTCTGGTTCAGTGCATCCATCACCAGGTCTCCACCGGTCAGCACAAAATCGGGGTTGATCCTGTTGATGGTGTCAATGGCTTTTTGAAAGCCCTCCACCGCTGAGCGTTCAGGCTGCAGGTGAATATCCGTTAAAAAAGCAAATGTAAATTCATCTTTCTTGTTCTGGTCTGCCACCTTCACTGGCTGGTTGCAAGCCAACAGGATCAGAAGGGATATGCCCGGTAAATAAAATATCTTCTTCATGTTTGGAAATTTTCAGGTAAGTTACAAAAACCCTTCAATCATCAACACCCGGGTTCTGCGCAACAATCCAGTTGAACCATCATCCGCCTGAACCGGTCATCCAATTCGGAAATCTTCAAGGTATTCAGGCAATAGTTCACTTTTGCTCCGCTGATCTCCCCCTTGATCAGGCCGGCATCCTTCAGCTCGGTCAGGTGCTGATTCACTGTGGTCCGGCTCAGGGGCAACTCCCTGGTAATATCACCGGTCATGCAGCTCCTTGTCTCTGCCAGATAATTCAGAATGGCCAGCCGGGCCGGATGGGCCAGCGCTTTGAACAGGGCGGCAGATGTCTGCAGTTCTATATCGAATAATTCAAGTTTCGGGGATGTCATACCATGATCTTTTATGACGTAAATATACGACAATACAACTGAATCAAAGGATATTAAAATTCAATCGTGCTCCCGGCGAGAACCTGGTTGTTTCCAAACGCCTTATAAAAAAGACCCAGTGCCGGATCCTGGGTACAATGGGATGGATAAACCGAACCAACTTCCGCATTCCTCAGGTATGTTATGGTTTTTTGGGTTTGATGGTTATCTTCACTGAGATGAAAACCTCCTGTCACTCCTGCCAGCCTGCTTATTCCGGTAACTTTCATGGCATGCCCGATCATGTTGCAAATCCCCGAATGGGCGCATCCCGAAATGACCACCAGACCTTGATCTGTTGCACAGGCCAGGCCTGAATCATCCATGATAAAATCTTCTTCTCCTCCCCGCAGAAGGTACTTTGTCGTTTTTGCTTCAAAATCATTGAGCCTGGGGATCTCTCCCAGAAACCAGAGGTGCTCTGAAATCTGTACCGGTTCCAGGGAGACAGTCAGTTCGTACCGCTGCTCAACCTCCTCCCGGCTCAGTGCCAGTCCCAGACTTCCGCCTCCCAGTTTCCTGGTCCTGCCCTGAAAGCAGCCCGGATGGCAAAGGAGAGGCTTGCCTTCCATATGTTGTAATCCATTGCCATGGTCCCAGTGACCGTGACTGAGCACCAATCCATCCACGCTGGTCAGGTCGATACCTAGCTTCTCTGCATTCTGCAGAAATACATCAGAGGCTCCCGTATCGAGAAGGATTCTTTTCTCATCCACCTCAATCAGGAATGAGAGGCCATGCTCGAATTTAAATCCGGGCATGGCCTTTGTATCTGATAACACAATTAACTTCATGGGAGTTTTATTGTTTTTTCCAGAATACTTTTGCAATGACTTCTGCTGCCTTGATAAGCGGGTATGCTGCAGGTGAGGCGGTCAGCATGGGATGGGTTCCGATCTGAGAGGTCAACAGCTGGTTGATATTCATCTTGTTCTGAATAATAAAACCGATGATATTAATCAGCTCCCCGGTACTGGATCCGCCCATCACTTCACCGCCAAGGATCACTCCGTTTTCACGGCCTGCAATAAGCTTGACAATCTGCCTGTGTGGATTGTTAAGCATCCCGGGATGCCTGTCAACACCTGCAAATGTTCCTGCAATGATATCAAATCCTTCCTGCCTTGCCACGGTCTCAGTGAGCCCGGCAGCACCAAACCCTGTCCCGTTCAGGGCAGTTGAGAAGATAGCAATGGTCCCTCCAATGGTCTTCAGGGTGGAGAGCTTGTACAGGTTCATCCCCGCTACCCTTGCTTCAGCACAGGCAATGGATGCCAGCATGGCTTTGGACCTCTTCCTGGTAAAGAAATCCCTCTTTTCGGCACAGTCTCCCACAGCAAATACATCGGGGTGATCGGTACGCATATATTCATCCACCTTAATAAATCCATCCCTGTTATATGTCACGTCCAGGTTTTTTGCCAATCCGACGTTGGGAACATATCCCATGGAGAGAATCACAGCCTCTGCCTTTAGGGTACGTACCACATCATTATATTCGATCTTCACTCCCTCGACCTTCTTTTCACCGATGATCTCTTTTAAACTGTGGCTGGTCAGGATTTCGATCCCCCGTTCCTTCAATATGAATTCTGCCTCCCCGGCAAGATCCGGGTCAAAAGCCAGCGGAAGCACCTGGGGAAGTAACTCCACAAGGGTTACTTTCTTTCCTGCTTTCTTCAACTCATCAGACATTTCAATGCCAATAAACCCGGCTCCCACAACAACCACATTTGCCACATTTGCCAGCTTTTTCTTCATGGCATCAAGGTATACCAGGTCTTTTGGGACTGTAAATACATTTTCCAATTGCACGCCCTTCAACCAGTCAGGAACGACAGGGGTGGAACCGGTTGCCAGGATCAGTTTTTCATAGCCAATTTGTGTTCCATCGCTCAAAAGGCAGGTCTTCTTCTCACCATCCAGGGAGCTTACCTCATTGACGATAATTTCCACCCCTTCCTTGATCAGACCGGCATCGGGCAGAATATCCTGATCGCATGTCTCCAGGGTCCCGAAAATATAGGGGATACCGCATGGAATGGCCACCTTTTCCTCCTTCCGGATTAAAGTTACTCGCTTTGCAGGATAGTGGGATTTTGATGCCAATGCAGCTCCCAATCCGGCAGCGCTGCCTCCGATTACCAATACATCAGTACTTTTCATTTCTATTTGAATTAAGAATATAATTGTTGGTTATGGTGTGATCCCTACATGGGATCTGTTTAAGCAATCGAGGTATTTATCAGGATTTTTCAGAATCTTTCCGGTCTCTTTCTCCGCAAGGACAAGCGATATTTTTGCCCTGGATACCAGCTTTTTATGCTGATTCCGAATCCTGTAACGAAACTCAAGCCTGGTGTCCCAAGGAGGATGAATCGTGGTCTCAACTTCGATGGTGTCCCCAAAAAACAGGGGGAATGAAAAACGCGTTTCCATTTCCACAACCGGCATGATTACTCCGTTTTTTTCCATGGCAATACAATCGAAACCAATGGACTTTAGCAACTCCATCCTGGCTTCTTCCAGGTAAAGCGCATACTGAGAATGATGTACATAACCCATCTGATCGGTTTCTGCATACCGGATCTTTATATGGATATGATGTTTAATCACGTTTTCTGATTAATGAAGTTTTACAAATCGGGCATGTTTGTGAAAAACACGGAACACCCGGTTCATGTGGCATCTCATAGTTACACCTGGGGCATATGCAAAACTCATCAAAATGCAATACCGGCTTCGCTGTGGTTTGTTCCTCTTTCCAATCCCGGATGCTTTTATTAATGTGCTCAATGTTCTCCGATTTGCAATTGATGCACTCCTGGTGCTCCGCATTGGGATGATGAAAAACAGTGGTGCATTCATGGCACCGGTACCACTGCTTGTCAAATTCCACATCACCCCCCTCAATAATAATGGATCGCCCCTCGGTAAATGCCCGGGCAATCTTTTGAAGGCAACTGCTGTAAATCCTGGTAAAGGTCGGACGAGATACATTCATCATCCTGGCAGCCTCCTCCTGCTTCATGCCGGAATAATCAGCAAGTCGTAATGCCTCATACTCTTCACAGAGCAGGGATACCACAACGGCATCGTTAAAAGGGACTCCAATGGGTTGAAAACCCTTTAATACAGGTGGTGAAACCACCTTTCTGAACTGTTTGCTCCTTGGGGACATAAATGTATTATGAACATATGTTCACAAAGATAATGAACATATGTTCATAAGCAAAATTCCGAAGGCGTTCAATTACACCTCCAGGGTGACCCAGGTCAGGTAGAGTTTGTAAGCCAGTGAAAGAAGGATGGCCCCCAGGAAAAGACCGATGAATCCGAAGGCCATAAAGCCCCCGATGGCCCCTAGAAAAATCACCAGCATGGGCACGTCGGACCCTTTTCCCATGATCAGGGGTTTCAGGAAATTGTCGATGAGTCCCATCACAATGAAATAGAGCGACCACATGACAGCCGGAAAGGGATCCCTGAATGCGAAAAGGTAGATGATCATGAAGATGTTGAAAATCAGCACCGGGATTTGCGCGATGGTCATGATCAGGATCAGGATAATCCAGACCGCAGCCAGGGGAATATCGGCCAGGATCAATCCAACACCCATCAGCGAGGTCTGTATAACAGCCACACCCAGGACCCCTGCGGCCACGTTGCGAATGGTGACAAGCGATATGTGCAGGAACTCTTCACCGCGTTCACCCACCACCTTGGAGAAAATCTTTTTACCCGAATCGGATCCTTCTTTAATAAACATAAGGAAAACACCGGCAATGATAATGGAAACCGCGAACTGCAGGATCCCCAGTCCCGTATTGGCCAGTGCCCCGAACAGCTTTTCACCCCAGGCGGCAATCTGCGGAAGAAATCCTTTGAGGGATCCCCCCAGATCCAGGGAAAGTTCAAGCCATTTCTCATAGAGCCAGGATCCGATCAGCGGCCACGCTTTCACTGATTCTGAAGGTGGAGGGATGTGAAAATTCCCTTCCTGAAAGCTTCCTGCCAGGAATTTTACCCCATCCACCAACTGATTCACCAGCCAGATGCTGGGGAAGACCAGCAGCGCAAGGGCCACGATGATGACCAGCAGGGAGGTCATTTTATTTCGTTTTCCAAACCATCCATTCACCTTATGGAAAACAGGAAACAGGATGATGGCAATGATCAGTCCCCACAACAGCATGCCCAGGAAGGGCTTCAGGATCCTGAAACACAGATAAATTACCAGGGCAAGGGTTCCCACTTTCAGGATCAGGTCGATGGCGACATTCACATAGTTGCTGTTCCCCTTCCCGTTTGGCTTTACTTTGCCGGCCATGATGAAGTGTTTTGAGTAAAGCACAAGATATGAATTCTGATTGTAACCATTTGTTAACTATCTTCGCAGATGAAATTTTCTCACAACCACTTTGCCATGAGATAATGCCTGGTAAAACGCACATATCCATCCTCCTCCTGGTCAGTTTTTCCTTCCTGATCGCTCACAACCTTGTGCCCCACCAGCACCATCTGGAAACCTCCTTTTTTCCCGTTTCACACTCCAGTCCCGCCAGTCAACATGACCATCACGACGGGAATACCGGCACCAGACACTGTCATGCTTTCAACAACATTGATCTGGTGAAATACAACCCTTCGGGGATGCCGGATCCTGTTAGCCTGAATACCCATCTGATTACCCCGGGTCTGCCAGGTGTTCCGGGCCCGCTTGAAGCAGCTGAAATCTCCCGTCTGTTTCGCGGGAAACCACCCATCCATTCAGCGCTTGGGTCCCGCCCTCCTTCTTTGAGGGCGCCCCCGTCCATCGGATAATTTTTCCTTTTCAATTTGACCAGTACAGGACGTGCCTTGCATGCCCTGATCATATTACTTAACAATTCCGCAATCATGTCCAGAACAACTTTGATAATCACCATGCTCATTGCATTTGCATGCCACAGGAATTCCGGCCATCAGGATCCGCAAAGCGAGCCGGGCCATCAGCATTCCGGGGAGGCCGAACAATGCACCCTGTTCGGACCCAACACCGAATTCTTCATAGAACATGAACCCCTTGAAGCAGGTGAAGAATCTGCATTCCTTGTTCATGTGACCTGGCTCGACACCTATGATCCCTGCACCGAGGGACAGGTGACGATCCGGATTGGCGGCAAGGCTTTCTCCTCCGGTCATCCGCACACCCCCGGAATTTTTGAGATCGCAGTTATTCCGGCAGCAGCAGGATTATCCGATCTGGAAATTACACTTGTTTCCGGATCGATCGCAGAAACGGTTACAACACAGGTGACCGTGTACGGGGACCATGATGAAATGCTGTCAGCCGGTGAACCGGTGGGAGAGATCAGCTTTTTAAAGGAACAGGCGTGGAAAAGTGATTTCATGGTCTCAAAGGTTGAAAGGGAGATGATCTCCATGGTGATCCACACCAGCGGTGAGCTCATTTCACCACCGGGCAAAATCAAACGGATCCGGGCCAACATCGGAGGGATCGTCTCCTTTGCTGACAAAACCCTGGTACAGGGCTCTGATGTAACCCATGGTCAGCATCTGTTCACCCTATCGGGAAAATCACTTCCGGATAACAACTTCCAGCTGCAGCTGCAGCAATCCGCCAACAGCCTTGAAAAGAGCCGGAATGTATACCTCAGGCATCAAAGGCTTTTTACACAGGGCGTCGTGTCGGAAAAGCAATACCAGGAATCAAAGTCAGCATACGCTGCAGACAGTCTTCAATATTACAACCTGGCCGTCCTTGCATCGGAAGAGGGACTGAAGGTGTATGCCCCGGTGACCGGCTCCATTCATGAACTGGAGGTAAGAGAAGGGGACTACGTGGAAACCGGACAGGGCATGGCGACCATTTCATCGGATAGGATCCTGCTGCTTCGGGCAGACCTTCCCCAGCAATACCATGCAATGGCCGGTGATATCCATACGGCTAATTTCCGGACGGCCTATTCCCGGGAGGTCTGGTCCATTGACGCCTTCCGGGGCAGACACCTGACCACCGGGCGTTCTGTAGCTGAGAATGACCATTATCTTCCCATTTATTTTGAGCTGGAAAATGACGGGCGGCTCCTGGAGGGTGCATTTGCAGAAATCTATCTGAAAAGTGATGCCGTATCCGTGAAAACAGCCATCCCGGTGGATGCCCTCCTGGAAGAACAGGGCACCCATTATGTATATGTTCAGTTATCGGGCGAAACGTATTCCAAAAGGAGAGTAAGCACCGGTGCCAGTGATGGCAGGACCATTGAGATCACCGACGGACTTGCTCCCGGTGAACGCATTGTAAGCCGCGGGGCCATCCTGGTCAAAGCGGCCTCGGCGGTAACAGGTGTTGTTGGACACGGACATGCACATTAAACACATCCATCATGTTGAACCGAATCATAGAATACTCCCTGCAGAACAGGATGCTGATTATCTCCCTTTCCGTCATGCTGCTGCTTGGCGGGCTTTACACGGCCAGGGAAATGGAGGTCGATGTGTTTCCGGATCTGACCGCTCCTACGGTGGTGGTCCTGACCGATGCCCATGGGATGGCTGCCGAAGAGGTGGAAACACTGGTTACTTTTCCCATTGAATCATCGCTGAACGGAGCCACGGGTATCCGCAGGGTGCGTTCCAGTTCATCCTATGGATTCTCCATCATCTGGGTGGAATTTGACTGGGACATGGATATTTACAGGGCCAGGCAGATTGTGGGCGAAAAGCTGCCCACCATCAGTACCCTTCTCCCCAAAGGTATTGAAGCACCCATCCTGGCGCCCCAGACTTCGGTCATGGGAGAGATCATGCTGGTCTCCCTCACTTCCGACTCATTGTCCATGTTTGACCTGAGAACCATTGCCGATAAGCAGGTACGGCAAAGTCTTCTTTCGGTTTCGGGAGTGGCCCAGGTGGTGGTCATGGGCGGATTGCCCATACAATTCCAGATCCTGGCCAATCCCCACAAGATGAATTATCATGATATATCACTGGCTGATCTAACCAGGGCGGCTGAGAATACCAACAGCAATGCTTCCGGGGGCTTCATCAACCAGAACGGACTGGAGTATATTGTCAGGGCCACCGGCCGGTCCGGGGATCCCCAGGATATCGGCAGCTCGGTGGTTGCCATCAGGAACAACAAACCGGTGAAAATAGAAGATGTGGCCACCGTGAAAATCGGGCACCCCGATAAGATCGGGGATGCCTTTCTTGACACCAAACCTGCTGTCATCCTGACCATCCTGAAACAACCTGAGATCAATACACTTGATCTTACTGAAAATGTGGATGCTTCCCTGAATGCGCTTTCGGCTTCACTGCCCGCCAGCGTGGCGGTAAATTCCGCCATATTCCGCCAGGCAGATTTCATCCACACCGCGGTAAGCAATGTGTTCCGCGTGTTGCTGGAAGGGGGCCTGTTTGTGATGATTATCCTCTTCCTGTTTCTGCTAAACGTAAGGACCACCGTGATCTCTCTCATTGCCATTCCCCTGTCGCTCCTGCTTTCCATCATTACACTGAAGATTCTGGGGCTCACCATCAATACCATGTCGCTGGGGGGTATGGCCATTGCCATCGGAGCCCTGGTGGATGATGCCATCATCGATGTGGAGAATGTGTTGAAGCGCTTAAAACAGAATCACCGGAAACCTCCCGGAGAACAGGAGGGGGTGTTGAAAGTCATCTACAAAGCTTCCGTGGAGATCCGCTCTTCCATCGTGCAGGCCACCCTGATCATCATCGTGGCCTTTGTACCACTCTTTTTCCTGGCGGGAATGGAGGGCCGGATGTTGAAACCCCTGGGAATCACCTTTATCGTTTCACTCATCGCTTCCCTTGCGGTGGCCCTGACCCTGACCCCTGTACTGGCCAGTTACCTTCTGACTACCGAAAAACAGCTGAACAAGGATGAGCGGGGAGGAAACATTCTTGTCCAGAAACTGAATACCTGGTATGAGAAAGCCCTTGGGTCCATCCTGAAGTTCAGGATTCCTGTGATCGCCGGTGCTTTTGGACTCTTTGTAATGGCGCTGCTCATGTTTTTCAGGCTGGGGAACGCTTTTCTTCCCGAATTCAATGAAGGTACCCTGACCATCACTTCAACGACCTTTCCTGGCGCATCCCTCGAACAGAGCAACCGCTTGATGGACCAGATTGATAAAGAGCTGATGCAGATCCCGGAAGTCCAGTATGTAAGCCGGCGAACCGGCCGGGCCGAACTGAATGAACACAGCCATGGCGGTTCCAATTCGGCCGAAATTGATGTACCTTATGTGCTTGACGGCAGAGACCAGGAAGCTTTTATGGAAGAGGTCAGGGCGAGCTTGTCTGCCATCCAGGGAGTCAACCTGAACATCGGTCAGCCCCTGGGCCACCGGATCGATCATATGCTCTCCGGAACGCGTGCCAGCATTGCCATCAAGCTCTTTGGCCCCGACCTGGGAACACTTTACCGGCTGGCCAATGAGATCCAGGGAGAGATCGCGGAGATCCCCGGACTGGTGGATCTGAACGTGGAGCAACTGGTGGAGATCCCCCAGATCCAGATCAGGCCCCGCCGTGAAATGCTTGCCCGATATGGCATTGCACAGAATGAATTTTCCGAATTTGTGGAAACGGCACTGGCCGGGCAGAAATTTGCTGAGGTGTACGACGACAACCTGAACTTTGCCCTGGTGGTGAGGTTTGACGAACCCTACCGGAACTCCATCGAGGCCATCAACAATACCCTGATTGATACCTGGGACGGTCAGAAAATCCCGCTGCAGTATGTGGCTGATGTGGTATCGACCACCGGTCCCAATGCCATTAACCGGGAGAACGTACAGCGGAAACTGGTGGTCTCAGCCAATACTGCGGGACGCGATCTGGGAAGTGTGGTTGGTGAAATCCAGGAGACCATTGGTAAGCATGTGGAATTTCCTGAAGGGTACAGGATTGAATATGGCGGACAATTTGAAAGCGCCCGGCGGGCCTCGTTGACACTGCTGCTTACCTCCCTGCTGGCCATCCTGGTGATCTTCGTGATCCTTTTCCAGGAATTTAAAAGCGGGGAAATGGCGGGGGTCATCCTGCTGAACCTTCCCCTGGCACTCATCGGAGGTGTGGTGGCCATCAGGCTGACATCTGAGGTGGTGAGCATTCCATCCATCATTGGTTTTATCACCCTTTTCGGAATCGCCACACGCAATGGCATTTTGCTGGTCTCACGGTACAGCCATCTGAGGAAGGAGGGAAAAGGGCTGAAGGAGACCATCATCAGGGGATCGGCCGACCGGCTCAACCCCATCCTGATGACTGTGCTGGCTTCCGCGCTGGCATTGATCCCCCTGGCCCTGGCAGGTGACAAGCCGGGTAATGAGATTCAGAGCCCCATGGCCATCGTGATCCTGGGCGGGCTGGTCACATCCACCCTTTTGAACCTGATGGTTATCCCATCGGTTTATTACATGCTTGAAAAAAGAAAATCATGAACACAAGACAAATCTAAGCCTTACTCTTCACCCCCCAAATTGTAGGCCCCTTCCAGCAAAACATCCTTCAGATCCGCATCCAGCACTTCGGTAAAACCGTGGCGGGTTACCCCTGTCCGGACCGGCACCTTTCTGAAGGTCAGCCGGTCATCGTTCTGCCCGGTCAGAATCCACACATAATCCCTTTCGGGCTCCCTGATCAGGGCCTCCTCCGGGATGGCCAGGGCTTCCCTTTGGCAGGTAATTATCCTGGATTCAACATATAAATTATTCACAAAAGCTCCCTGGTCTCCGGGTTGTAATTTCGCAATGCATTGGATGGTTTTTGTCTCCGGGTCAATGCTTTTCCCGATCTGACTGATGGAAGCTTCATAGATCCTGTCGTGCTGACCAGGTGTATAGAATTCCACCTTCTGTCCGGGAGCCAGTCCAGCCAGGTCCTTATCAAAAACCTGTAACAATAACTGAAGTTTATCCGTATCCACCACCTCCATCACGGGTTCCTGCGGTTCGATGAACTGGCCCAGCACCAGTTCCTGCCGTGTGATGACGCCCCCTATGGGAGCATGAACGGTCAGGGAGGATACGATGGTCCCGTTTTCCACCTGCGATGGATCCATTTGAATCATCCGTAAACGGGCCTTCAGTCCTTCTGCCCTGGCAAGCGTGGTAAGGTATTCGCTTTCTGCTCTGAGGAAATCTTTCCGGGCCCCGATTTGTGCATCCGAAAGGGTTTTTTGCCTTTCATAGTCTGCTTTCAGAAGTTCCAGTTGATGGACCACTTCAGCATAATCCTGCTGAAGAATTACAATGTCGTTGCTTTCCAGAATAAAGAGGGCTTCTCCCTTTGTGACGGTTTCTCCAATGGCTTTATGGATATGTTTGATCCTGCCCGGTATCAGGGTATTGATCTTGGCCTTTCCCGAAAGGGAGGCCACGATCATTCCGTTGGCACTGATTTCATTGCTGAACTGCATCAGTGAGGGATCTCCCACCTTCATGCTGCTTTCATCGAACTGATCCTTTGTAAGCACCAATTCCCCGGATTGTGCAGTTTCAGCTCCCTGTTCCTCGGGTTTGGAATCCTGACCCGAAGGTGCCCGGTGACAGGAGGTGACCCAGACCAGGGCCGCTATTGAAAAAACAAGCAAAGAATATTTCATGCGCTTTGTATTAATTCCCAAGTGTCAGGTAATTGATCTCGAGCACCAACTGGTCATATTTAAACAGGTTCTCCACATGGTTTAATTCAATCCCGATGGCACGATCCATGCTCTGAACAAACCTAAAAAAATCAATCTCTCCTGCCTGATAGCTCAATTGAGAAGAACGAAACAGCTCCCCGGACAGCTGTTTTCCCGTGTTTTCATAAAGCAGAATGGCCTCTGTGTATTTATCCAGTCCCGACCTGAGTTCTGCAATCCTTTGGTCATACCGGCGGATGTAATAATTCTGAAGGCTGGCTGTTGCTTCCATGGCATACTTTTTTGCCTTCACTTTCGCCCTCTGCTCCCCAAAAAACAAAGGAATGCCCAGTCCCACTTCAAATCCCTGGTAATTCCTGGCTCCGGCATACCGGTTGGTCCCGTTGAAATAGCCAAGGGTCACATCGGGCAACAGCATGTTCTTTTCTGTTTTTAATTCTGCATCCTGCATCAGCCCTGCATTCTGCAAATAATGCAATCCCGGGTCTGATTCAACGCTATCGGCCTTCACAAGCAGCATGGCCAGGGAATTTTCAGGAACGGTAAACAGGCTGTCGAACTGCATCAGTGTGGCCAAACCTCCATAGGCTATATCAATGTCATGCTGTATCTGGGTCAGTGCCAGTTGCACCTCGTGGTGCTTCGATTGGGCATTGAGTAAATCGAGATAGCTGATTTCGCCTTTGTCATAGCTGGCCCTGGTGGCTTCTGAAAAACGGGTGTAAATGCTGTCAATCTTTTGATACAGGTTTTGCCGGTGCTGAAGGTAAACGATCTGGTAGTAGGCCAGCGATGCTTCCTTTGTGAGCCGCTTCTTCATCCTTTCATATTCATTCACGGCCATATCGTAGGCGTGGGTAAGGGCCTCTTTCCTGGCAAAATAAACCGTTGGGAAATCGAACCGCTGCTCCGCCCCGATCACAGCGATGGGATAGTCATTGGCGGCGATGTTGTTTTCGTCATAACTGTAATAGAGGGAAGTTTTTTCAATATTGAAAGCCGATTTCATCAGTGCCCGGCTCTCTTCGGCCCTCAATCTGAACGCCTCCAGCTCGCTGTTGTTGGCATAGGTGATCTCCAGCACCTCCTCAAGTTTGAATGATTGGGAATGCGTTATGGCCGGAAACAGCAAAAGCAGGAGCATGGGAATTATTCGTTGTCTCTTGAATCCCGGAGGCCACAGGCGGATTCCTGTGATCTCATCCACCACTGAATACAACAGGGGAAGTGCCAGCATGGTGAGCAGGGTGGATGTGACCAACCCGCCAATGACCACAGTGGCCAGCGGCCGCTGTACTTCAGCACCAGCCGAGGTGGAGATGGCCATGGGCAGGAATCCCAGGGCTGCAGCACCCGCCGTTAGCAACACAGGCCGCAAACGTTCCCGTGTTCCTTTCAATACCCTTTCGCGCATATCGGTAATACCCTCCTTTTTCAGATCTTTCAAATGTTCAATCAGCACAATCCCGTTGAGCACTGCCACTCCGAACAGGGCAATGAAACCGATCCCTGCCGATATGCTGAATGGCATTCCGCGTATCCATAGAAAAAATACCCCGCCGACCACCGAAAGGGGAACCGCAGTGAAAATCAATGCGGCCTCTTTGAAGGAGCTGAATGCGAAATGAAGAAAAATGAAGATCAGCAGCAGGGCAATGGGTACTGCCAGTTTAAGTCTTTTTGAAGCATTTCGAAGGTTTTCAAACTGCCCACCGTAATCAATATAGTATCCTGTGGGCAGCTCCAGGTTCCGGTCCAGGATGGCTTCAATATCCCCGACAACCGATTCCAGGTCGCGGTTTCTTACATTCACACTGACAACCACCCTTCTGCGCGTATCATCCCGGGAGATTTTAGCCGGACCGGTGGAATAGTGTATCTCCGCCAGCTCCGAGAAAGGGACCTGTTTTCCGTTGGGAAGCGCGATCGGAAGATTCTCGATGTCTTCAATACCGGTGCGAAACTCAGGCTGAAGGCGCACCACCAGGTCAAATCTCCGTTCTCCTTCAAACACAACACCGGCTATAGCCCCTCCAAATGCCATGGTCAGATAGTTGTTCAGGTCTTTGATGGAGAGCCCGTAATAGGCTACCTCGCTTCGTTTGTATTTTACACTCATCTGGGGCAGACCGGCGGTCTTTTCCAGGATCACATCGGCTGCTCCGGGCACACCGGCAATCAGTCTTTTGACCTCCTGGGCCCTGTCGGCCAGAATATCCAGGTCCTCTCCAAAGATCTTGATGGCCAAATCGGCCCTTACGCCCGTGATCAATTCATTAAAACGCATTTCAATGGGTTGGGTAAATTCATAATCGATTCCCGGGATGACTGTCAGCGCTTCTTTGAAACGGTTGGCCAGCTCCTCTTTGCTATCCGCTGAAACCCATGTGTCCTTGGGATTCAGCTTGATGATCATATCTATCTCCTCCATCGACATGGGATCCGTAGGTACTTCGGCAGCCCCGATCCGGCATACGATCTGGTCCACCTCCGGAAACTGATCGATCAGGATGTTTTCCATCCGGGTCGTTAATTCGACCGTTTGGGAAAGGGAGGTTCCCGTCCGCAGCACCGGCTGGATCACGAAATCCCCCTCATCCAGGGTGGGCACAAACTCTCCCCCCATACGAGAGAATATCACTCCGGTCAGGACCAGAGAGGCAATGGCCAGTGAGAAAATCACCCCTTTATGGTCAAAGGACCACCGGATCACCGGATCGTATGAGCGATAAAACAACTTCATGATGAAGCGTGTCAGTGCAAAGGGTTTCTCTTTTTCAGGACGCAGGAAGAGCGAAGAGGCCACCGGCAGCCAGGTGAGCCCGAAAAACATGGCGCCCAGAAGGGCAAAGCTGAAAGAGAGGGCCATGGGACGGAACATTTTCCCTTCCACACCGCTTAAGGATAGCACCGGAATAAATACGATCAGGATGATCACCTGGCCAAAAATGGCCGAATTGATCATTTTTGAAGCACCGTCGAAGGTGATCCTGTCCATCACCGTCTGCTTCTCATCTCCGGCCTTGCCGGTCAGATCGCCCTTGCTGATGGTAAGTTTGATGGCAATGAACTCCACAATGATCACTGCCCCGTCAATAATAATCCCGAAATCGAGGGCTCCCAGGCTCATCAGGTTGGCATCAATGCCAAAGATGTACATCATGGAGATGGTGAACAGCAGGGAGAGGGGAATCATCGAGGCAATGACCAATCCGGAACGCAGGTTGCCCAGCAGAAGAACCACGATCATAAATACAATAAGGCAGCCAAACAGGAGGTTTTCGAAAACAGTCAAAGAGGTTTTCTGGATCAATTCGCTTCTCTCCAGGATCGGATTGATAAAAATCCCCTCGGGCAGCGATTCCTGGACCACCGCCACACGTTCTTTGACCAGGTCAATCACTTTGTTGGAGTTGGCATCCTTCAGCATCATGATCTGGCCCAGCACCTTCTCACCCTCTCCATTGGCTGTAATGGCTCCGAACCGGTTGGCACTGCCGAAGCGAACCTGTGCAATGTCCCTGACCAGGATGGGAACTCCATTCCTGTTGGTAACCACTGTATTCTCGAGATCTTCAAGCGAGGTGACCAGTCCGTCCCCCCTGATAAAATAGCTCTGGTTCTGTTTCTCAATATAGGCGCCCCCTGCCACGCTGTTGTTTGCTTCAATGGCCGTGAAAACCTCCGGCAGGGTAATCCCCATTCCCTTGATCCTTTCGGGATTGAGGGCCACTTCGTACTGCTTCAGAAATCCACCCCAGGTGTTGACCTCAACCACTCCCGGAATCCCCGAAAGCTGCCTTTTAACCACCCAGTCCTGGATGGTGCGGAGCTCCATGATGGAGTACTTCCCTTCGTAGCCCGGTTTGGTATCCAGGATATACTGGTATATCTCACCCAGACCGGTGGTGATGGGCCCCATCTCGGGTGTTCCGAATCCCTCCGGAATATTTGCAGAAGCAGTTTTTATCTTTTCCGCGATCAGCTGCCTGGGCAGGTAAGTCCCCAGCTTATCTTCGAAAACAATGGTCACCACCGACAGCCCGAATTTTGAGATGGACCGTATCTCTTTCACCCCGGGCAGGTTTGACATTTCCAGCTCCACCGGGTAGGTAATGAATTGTTCCACATCCTGGGTGGAGAGATTGGTGGAAGTAGTGATCACCTGTACCTGGTTGTTGGTAATGTCAGGGACAGCTCCAAGGGGAATCCTGAGAACGGAGAAGATACCGAACCCCACAACAAACAGGGTCATTAAAAGCGTAATCAGCTTGTTCTTAATACTCAGACTGATGATCCTGTTCAGCATGCCGGGGTAGAATTGGAATGATCCTAAATTTAAATACCAATATAGCTAAAAAAACGCTATTCCCCGTTAGGGCTTCCTGAAAGGAAGGGTATAAACCGGGGTACCCGTTTCATATATGCTGCATATTCGGGATACTTCCCGGCAGAGATGGATTCGCTGAAGTTGCTGCTGCCCCAGAAGAGCAAAACAAGCAGGATGGCCCCCATGACCGACCAGTTGATCCACTGACCGGTAGCCGCCACACTGAAGAAGTAAAAGACAATCCAGATGGCCTGTTCCGCCGCATAGTTCGGGTGGCGGACCACACCCCAGAGTCCGGTCTGCACGAACCCCTTCTGACCAGTCTTCTTCTTCCGTTGAAAGTTCCACTGTTGCTGGTCAGCCACAGTTTCCACCACAACAAAACCGGTCAGCAGCAAAGCCAGGATCCAGTCCACCGGTGTCAAAGGACCGCCTCCTGCACTCCTTACCGCAGGCAGGGTCATCAGCAGGATCAGTCCCATCTGGTACAGGGAGATAAAAAAGAAATTGAAAACGAACCATTTCCACCTGGCAGCGAATTCGGGCTTCGCCCTGAGAACAGCCCACCTGTAATCCTCTTCGCCCGTCCAGAAACGGATGGAGTATCCACCCCTTCGTGAGAAGTTATACGTAAGCCTGATCCCCCACACAGACACAAGCAGCGCCATCAGCAGAACCCTTGGCTCAAAGCCTGTCTGCCAGGCCACCACCCAGATATAGACGATGGGGATGGTACTCCAGAGCTTGTCGACCTGACTGTAGTTGCCGGAAAGGGTGCTTACCACAAAACAGAGCAGGGCAGCCACCAGGTAAATGACCACAAGTTTGGTGAGCACGGCTGACTGGACAGCGGACAGGGGATCATCAAAACGGAGCGCAACGAAAGGGATCACCACGATGGTGACCATCAGGGCCAGAACAGTTTTCCACATGACAAATTAGTTAGCGGAGGCAAATTAATGAAAAATTTTCTCGACTTCTAATAAACTGTGGGGTGATATGGTAGGATAAATCTTCCGTATCCTGAATCCGGCCATTTTCAGCAATCCATCAAATTCCGGCTTCGTTCGTTCTTTCCCTCCGGCCGAAACCATCATCAGGATATCGGTCATCTTGCCAAATGAAGGTTTGTTGTCCATACCAATTACCGCATCAATAACCAGCAGGCGCGCATGGCCCGCCATGGCGCGATGGACATTTTGAAGGATCTTTAATGAGAATTCATCATCCCAGTCGTGCAATACGTTTTTCATGATATACAGATCTCCGCCGCCCGGCACCTCTTTAAAAAAATCACCACCCACGGCCTCCATGCGGCCTTCAAGCTTGTGCCCCGCAATGACTTCTCCGGCCCTGACAAGTGCATTGGGAAGATCAAACACAATTCCCCTGTTCTCTCTGGTTTGGCCCAGGAGGGTAGCGAGAAACAGGCCCTCTCCCCCGCCCACATCGATCATGGTCCGGTATTTTTCAAAAGGGAAAACAGAGATCAGTGTCGATACCTGCATCCTTGACGCACTGGTCATGGCCCGGTTGAACCGTTCATTCCTAAGCCTGTCACTTCCAATATGGTCAAAGAGCTGGCTTCCTGTCAAATTCCGGGAACTGCTTTTTCCCGTTTTCACAGTGGTGAGCAGATCACCGAACATCTGAAAATGGCGTGGTGTCAGATGGAGCAAAACCAGGTAACGGATCTGTTCTTCTTCAAGGGATTTCGCCAGGGGTGTGGATGCAAACTTCCGCTCCCTGGTTTCCCGGAAGATCCCCTGAGCCGACAGCATGCGCATGACCCTGTAGAGGGATGCTTCGTGGGTTCCTGTAATTTCTGCCAGCCCGGAGATTGGCATGGGTCCCTTTTTCAACAGGTCTGCGAGCCCCAGTTCTGCCGCCACACCGATTCCCGCTGCCAGCCAAAAATTGTGGACCATCTCCCACATAACCACATTGGGATGGGTAAATCTCCTGTGCAGCTTCAGGAACATTTGTCTGAGCCTGGTTGCTGCCCTAACAAAAAACAGAGGAGGATAAACAGGAAACTCTTTCTCCTTTTTCATACCTGAAGGTAAACAGGTTTTGATAACATGCCAATTATTGCAATAGTTTTTAGTTAATTTAGTGCTTTGCTGGTTTTTTTATTATCGCATTAATTCTATCTTTTGGGACCATTAACATGTTCCCTGGTATAAGGGAGTGATTTATTACGGATGAAAGAAAAAGATATTCTGACCGATTTCAAGGCCCACCAGCTGATCCTGTATGCAGAGAAAGATGATGATTCCATCGGTCCCGTTTTAACCGGTTCATACATGGCGGGGAATTACCTGGATGAGTTCCATCACATCTGGGGAAATTTCGAAAAAGAGCTGTTTGAGAAATTGCTGAACAAGGAGATCAGTCCCATTGCCCTCTACAAATCACTGGAAGAGCTTTCTCTTGGCGAGTTGGCTGCCCGCACCGGCATCCCAAAAAGAAGGGTAAAGAAACATTTGAAATACAGGACTTTTCTCAAGGCAAAAGTGGGAGAACTGGAACGCTATGCCGATGTTTTTAATATTCCGCTTGCAAATTTCTTCCAGATCATCAGTACGAAGCAGGACGGGAGCTGGAACATGGGACATAACCTGGAAGCAGCAAAGTCCAGACCCCTGACCATTTCCCAGGAGAAGACACCCAACAATTTGTTGGTCATTACGAATCCGGAAAAAAACGAACCTTGAGCACCATTTCATACAAGCACACAATGGCCGCGCACTGTGAATCAGGCACGGTTACCAACCTGGTGAACCACCATGGATTGAAAATTTCAGAACCGCTGGTATTCGGCATTTCCAGCGGCATATTCTTCGGATATATGAAAACCCCCATGCGGGATTTTCCCATGGTATTCTCACGGATCAGGCCGGGAAAGATCCTTGAGAACTTCACCAAACGAACAGGGGTTACATTTAAATCCCAGAAGTTTAATGATCCTGTGAAAGCCGAACTGGAACTCGACCGCATGCTGGAAAAGAACCAGCCGGTGGGCCTGCAGGTTGATTTCTTTTACATGGATTTTTTCCCGCCCTGGCACCGGGTGCACATCAATGTGCACTACATTGTGGTGATCGGAAAAGAAGATGACCACTATATCATCAGTGATTGTTACCACCCGACCATAGCAAAACTTCACAGGGATTCCCTCCGGAAAGGAAGGTTTGCAAAAGGAAGCATGGCCCCCAAAGGCCTGATGTTCTACCCGGTGGATGTTCCCCGTGAGATTCCTCTTGAACAGGGCATTCAGCACGGATTAAAGAATACGGTATTCAATATGTTGAAGATCCCCATGCCGTTTCTGGGGGTGAAGGGAATCCGCCGTTTTGGAGATAAGATCACAGACTGGCCCAACTATGCCAGGAATTCTGATCAACTGGCACATAATATCTTCATGATTACCACAATGTTGGAGGACCAGGGTACAGGGGGGGCCGGATTTAGGTATATTTATGCTTCTTTTCTTCGTGAGGCTGCAACCATTCTGGATGATGTTGTCTTTAATGATTACGCAAAGCGAATGATGGAGATTGGTGATGACTGGCGGAATATCTCCCTGTTTGCCTCCAGGATTGCGAAACGAAGAGATCTGGGTACGGAAAAACTGAGAGAGATGGGAGACATGATCCGTGCCAATGCAGCGCTTGAACATCAGTTTTTTACAGACCTGAGGCAAACCATTGCTTCTTAAATTCAACCCGGTAATGGCAGTACAGACACTGGATGAAATAAAGCTTGACACCAAGAACCTGATCCTGGAATGCCTGAATATTGAGGATGTTCAGCCCGGGGAGATCCTGAATGATGTATCGCTGCTGAGCGGTGAAAACGCCATTACCATCGACTCCATTGACGTACTGGAGGTGGTGGTTGCCATCCAGAGGAGATTTGATGTAAAAATCCACGATCAGAACCACGCCAGGCTCATTGTTGACACCGTGGATACCATCGCTGATTTTGTCTATTCGCAACATCCATAAGCATTCCGCTTGAAAATTTTTACCATCATCCTTGGCATCAGGTTCCCTGTTCTGATGAAACTGGTCCTGCGAAACGGTATTACACCCTTCCCTGTATACCTTTTTCGCTTCCTGATGCTGCTTCAAAATTCGGTGATTTCTTCCATTCTCACGCTGGCTGAAAGGAAGAACCATGACCGGAAGATCAGGGAGACAGAGATCGCCATGCCTCCCATCTTTATCATCGGGCACTGGCGTACCGGCAGTACCTATCTGAACCAGTTGTTCAACCTGGACCCCCGCTTCACAACCCCGACCATGGTGCAAACGGTTATCCCGGATCATTTCCTGTTCAGCACAAAATACTATGTTCCCATTCTGAAACGAGCCATGCCAAAGTACCGGCCCATGGACAATGTAGTCATGGGCCCCTTTGAACCACAGGAAGAGGAATTCGCCCTGATCCGGATGGGATCGGAAAGTCCCCTGGAAAAATTAATCTTCCCTTCCGGGAAACGCTATTTCCTGGACGGATATGATCAGTATATCCCACAGGGAAAGAAACTGGAATCCTGGAAAAAGAACCTGCTCACCTTCTTCAAAAAAATCACGTTACAGACCGGGAAACAAATCGTTTCCAAGAACCCGTATCATGCCATGCGCATCCCCCTGCTTGCTGAAATGTTTCCCGGAGCAAGGTTCATCCATATTACCCGCGACCCGACGATCGTTGTCCCCTCCACCATCCGGATGTGGAATATTGTGGCTGCGGAAAACAAACTGAAGAGAGGATGGAAAAATCCCTCTGTTGCCGAAGCATCATCGGTGCTGTCCACTTATCTTGAATATGTGGCAAAGGAGAGCCGGAAACTGGGAACCCATCAGTTTTCAGAAATCCGCTTTGAGGATCTGGAAAAAGATCCCCCTGGGGAACTCAGGCGCATCTACGCTGAACTGGACCTGCCATTTTCAGAAACTTTGCAGGCAGAAGTAATGCGATTTGTTGCTGACCAAAAAAACTACCAGAAAAACGCATACAAGCTGTCGGCAGAGGAGCGGGACATCATCGAAACGATTGTTTACAATGCTCAAACAATTTGAATTTAAACAGCCCTGTTCTCTGAAGGAAATATTGAACCGTTGTGAGAATGACCCCAAAACCGTATTTGATGGATCTTCTCAGGTTTATTGAAGAGGCTTCGCTGAAGTATTTCGTGGGACAGGTGATTTCTGCAATATCATATCCCAGGTAGGAGATCTGGGCCAGTAACTGGTTGTCAAATACAAAATCGTCGGAATTGCTGTTGTAATCGATCCGCTCCAGCACCTCCCGCGAGTAGGCCCGGTATCCGGTATGGTACTCAGATAGTTTTTCATGCATCATGATATTCTGGAACAGGGTAAGGAGACGGTTGGCTATATATTTATACAGGGGCATTCCGCCTTTCAAGGCCCCCCTGCCCAGTATCCTGGACCCCAGGACTACATGGTAGACACCATTGGCAATCAGGTATGCCATCGAATGGATCAGCCTGGGTGTATACTGATAATCGGGATGGAGCATGATAACAATATCGGCATCAAGTTCAAGGGCCCGGTTATAACATGATTTTTGATTTCCCCCGTATCCCATGTTGGTGTCATGCCGGATAATCTCTTTGATACCAAGCTTTTCTGCAGCCTTAATGGTGTTGTCTGTACTGTTGTCATCAACAAGGATAATGATATCCACGATATCCTCCGGAATTTCGCGAACTGTTTTCCCAAGGGTTAATCCGGCATTATAGGCCGGAAGTACAACTGCTATTTTTTTATTTTCAATCATAGAAAATAGGGTCTATATAAGGCTTGAATATACTTCAAATTGATAGTTTACACTAATCTTTTTATTCCTATATTGATCCTTATATTACCATAGAAATCTTCATACAGAAGCTGTATGTCAAATCATTACAAATCAAATCAAAACATACTTAACCCTGTTTTTAATATACTGAAATTGGTAGAAAGCAGGTGGTTTTTCTACTTTATTCTATTGGTAAATATCCTTTTCCTGAGTTTGAATAAAGTCTATCCGACACTGGACGGACCGGCACACCTTTATAATTCAAACCTGCTCAAGGAAATAATTTCCGGGAATGATTTCATAAAGGGGTTCCTGTCCCTTAATTCAATCTATAATCCAAATTGGACCGGTCATGTGATCCTGATGGGACTCAGATTTCTGTTTCCGGGATGGCTGGCAGAAAAGCTGTTTATCATTGGATACGTCTCTGGAATGGCATTATCGTTCAGGTATTTTGTCTATCAATTCAATAAGAAGAACTCCTGCTTGAGCTTGCTCATTTATCCTTTTATCTATTCTTTTCTGTTCCGTTTGGGTTTCTTCAATTTCAATATTTCATTCATCTTTTTCTTTCTGACGCTGGGCTATTATCATAAAACGCTTCACCAGGAAAAAGCATTCAACTATATGATGTTGTTCCTACTTTTTACAATCACATATTTTTCCAATCTTTTGATTTATTCTTTGCTCGGACTTTCTGCGGGGATTTTGGCTCTTTCCACGTTCAACACCTCCGGGCAGAATACAACTCACATGTACAATTCTTTTAAGCCCGTTTTAAGAAAGCTTCTTTTTCTCCTCGCTATTACACTACCCAGTCTTATTCTTATGCTCCTGTTCTTCAAACATACTCCATTCTCCACATCAAAGGAGGGAATGCCCATGAAGGAACTTCTTATATGGCTGAAAGATGCACGCCCATTTATCATTTTTAACTTTGCAAAAGAGGAGATATATACCAGGAAGCTGGTATATATGCTTATTGTATTTCTGGCCGTCAATGTATTCAAGAAAATTGCGCATCGTGACCGGACCTTCAGCTTTCGAACAGCTGATATCCTGCTTATACCTGCATCGATTTCACTGGTTATGCTTTTCACCATACCCAATGCATCGGGTGCGGGAATGATGTCTGACAGGTTTGCTTTGATGTTCTTCATATTCCTGGTAGCCTGGGTGGCAATACGCACTGTATACAGCAGGCTCAATTACATACTGATTCTGTATCTCCTGGTGATCCATGTAATGGTGTTGAACCATCACCACAAAGGAACCAGTATTCGCCTGATACCTGAGGCACAATCAATTTATGAAACAGCTGATTTCATAGATAGCAACAGTATTGTATTGCCCATTAATATGACTGGAAATTGGTTTCAGGTCCATCATTCAAACTATCTAGGAACTGATAAACCCCTGTTCATTTTGGAAAACTATGAAGCAAATGTTGGCTGGTTTCCCTTAAAATGGTATTCCACTGACTTCCCAAATATTTTGTTGGGAGAAAAGCACCAGATATCAGGTGTAATGTGGAAGACCAATATTCATTCTTCAAGAGAATATCAGGTTGATTACCTGTTCCTGTATGGTGACTTATCAAAACTGGAAAATGAAGAATGGCGCGAGTTAAAGATGTTCCTTTTGAATAAGTGCACTTTAATTTATGAGTCTGATGATGCATTTGTCAGGCTGTTTAAGAGACATGATTTATTCGTAAATTGAACCTATAAAAAATCTGTAGTATACTTTGAAAAGTGATTTGCCCGTCTATGAAATCGTTTGCAGATCTGAATCTCTCCAGACCCTTGTACCAGGCCCTTGATGATCTGGGATTTGAGAGTCCGACCCCCATACAGGCAGAGGCTTGTCCGGTGATCCTTTCAGGAAGGGATGTGGTAGGAATTGCCCAGACCGGCACCGGAAAGACTTTTGCCTATCTTCTTCCCCTTTTAAGGGACCTGAAATTTTCAAAACAGATACATCCAAGGGTCCTGATCCTGGTACCCACCCGTGAACTGGTCCTGCAGGTAGCGGGAGAGACAGAGAATCTCACCAGGTATATGAACACCCGCGTTTTGGGCGTGTATGGTGGGACAAACATCAAAACCCAGGCACTTTCTGTTGCCCGGGGAACGGATGTACTTGTGGCTACGCCGGGCCGTTTATATGATCTGGTTGTCAACGGGGCCCTGGGTCTGAAAGAGGTCAAAAAACTGGTGATCGACGAGGTGGATGTGATGCTGGATGAGGGATTCCGCTATCAGTTGCAGAACATCTTTGATCTCCTTCCCCAGCGGAGGCAGAACATCATGTTTTCGGCCACCATGACCGAAGAGGTGGATGCACTGATCGACGATTTTTTCACGGCACCTGCCCGGATCTCCATAGCGGTAAGCGGCACACCCCTGCACAACATCCAACAGCTGTGCTATGCGGTACCCAATTTTTACACCAAGGTTAATCTGATCCAGCATCTTCTGAAAGACAGGGATGAGTACAGGAAAGTACTGGTATTCCTCTCCGGCAAAAAAGTTGCCGACAGGCTGTTTGAATCACTGGAAGAGCGCTATGGGAGTGAGACCTGTATCATTCACTCCAACAAATCCCAGAATTACAGGATTCGTTCCATCCGGCAGTTTGACAGCGGCGAAAACAGAATCCTGCTTACCACCGATGTGATGGCCCGGGGACTGGACCTGGATAAAATCTCGCACGTCATCAATTTTGATACCCCCCTTTTCCCGGAAAACTATATGCACCGTATCGGCCGGACCGGCAGGGCAGAGCAGCAGGGTAAAACAATCCTGTTTTATACCCGAAAGGAAGAACCGGCAAAAGAAGCCATCGAATCCCTGATGAAAACCAGAATTCCGGTGATGGAATTTCCGCCTGAAGTCCGTATTTCTAACGAATTAACCCCGGAAGAGAATCCCAGAGTAGCTGAGGTCAAACTGAAGCCTGCCATCGATTTGAAAAGCTCGGGTGGCGCCTTCCATGAAAAAAAGGAGAAGAACAAAAAAACCAACCAGGGCGGATCTTATTTAAGGAAAATGAAGACCTACAAAAAGCCCAAAACAAAGGGTGATAAAAACTTCAACCGGCGCAACAAGAAGAAATAGGTACCAGTCCTTTAAAGCTTCACTACCCTCCTGATGATCTGCTGATCGCCTGTTCTGATTTTCAGCAGGTAGATACCCCTCTCCATACCGGACGCATCCAGGTAGAATTCGGCAGCAGTATTTTTTTGGTCCCCAGGATCCATCCTGGTTAGAAGGCCTCCGCTTAAGCTGTACAACTCAAGTGAACAGGGATCTCCTATGTTCTTTTTAAACCTGATATGGAAACCATCCGCTGAGGGATTCGGATAAATCAGAACATACCTGTCAGTTTCAGCAGGGGGTTGTATGGCTGTGGCCAGATCCAGGATCCCTTTTGCCGTGATCCCGGTCAGGAGCCCACCGGAGGCAGCCACAGGAGTCACCTCAAAGAAGATATAGTAATTCCAGTCAGACTCCTTGATGGTATAGCTTGTTCCAAGGGCCCCCAGGAGTTGCATCTTGTCTGAACCATCGGCACTTTTTCCTTTGAACCACTTGAATTTTGAAGCTCCCTCGGGATCACCATTCTGATCGAAATAGGTATAATTCCCGTTGAGCTCCTCCCCGATCCCCGGGTTGCCGCTGATAAAAACATCCCTGGCCACCGGGGCGGAAATGAGATCCGGTGCAGGCAATTTAACACTGGTATATATTCTGTATTCACTCTGGTCCAGTTCCAGGGGCATATGAACATCCGATACCTCGAGGGTATCGCCATTGAAGTAGTCATACCAGGTTCCTGTTTTCGTGAATGAGGGATCGATGGTTCCGGGATAGGTGTCGAAATTACCAATGATGGTCACATCCATCTCATCATGGCGAAGATGGATGGTCTTCAGGGTATCAGTCACATCAATGCTGTAATCCCTTGTATTGAACACCGGGTATGAGTGCTTCAGGTCCGCAAGGGCGGCATAGACCTGGAACAGGCGCAAACGGTTGGGATTCTCCAGGTAGTCCCAGCGTATGGGTTTGGGGCCCAGTTTATCGTTGCCGTAAAAAAGATCATAGTCATTTCCCATTTCGCCGAATTGCCAGATCATCTTTGGACCCGGTATGGTAAAGAAAAATGAGGCGCAGAGTTCAGCCCTGACCAGGGCGATTTCCAGGTTACCCTTGACATTGTAGTCCGGGTTGTGGGTATTCCCCCAGGTCAGGATGTCAACCATCTGTCTCTGCTCATCATGGCTCTCCATATAGGTAAGCAGGTGAGGCTCGTTGAATCCGCGCGTTTTGTAAGATCCCCATGAGAAATCCGATTTCCCGTCATAATTCCACCCCATCCCGGCCCTGCCATAGTTGTACTGGGAGTTTCCCCAGACCATCATTCCGTAAGCGGTCAGGACCTGCTCCTCATCATTATCGGCAAAATGCTCCAGGATCACATACGCTTCCGGATTCACCTTCCAGACCGTGTCGGCATAAGCTTCCAGAATGGCGACACGGCCGGCATCGTAATTTGCCATGGCTCCTGCATTTCCAAGGGTGTTTTTCTGCGTAAGGCCTTTGGAAAGGTCGAACCGGTACCCGTCCACCCGGTACTCTTCCTGCCAGTATTTCAATACCCGGCTGATGTGGTATTGGGTCGCTTCGCTTTCATGGTTCATGTCATATCCCACATTGAATTCATGTTTGGGAACCTGGTTGAACCATGGATTATCGGCCGAGGGACGGTTGTTCAGGCCATCCCAGTATAGCCTGACCAGGGGGGACTGGCCGAAAGAGTGATTGAACACCACGTCCAGGATCACCGCGATGCCGTTGGCGTGACAGGAATCAATGAAGCGCTGAAGGTCCTCCTTCGGACCATAATATTTATCGAGAGCAAAGTAGTGTGACGTATTGTAACCCCAGCTGCTGTTTCCTTCAAATTCGTTCACGGGCATCAGTTCAACGGCGTTCACGCCAAGCTCCCTGAAATAATGAACGGTATCGGTGAGCGTCCGGTAATCATGCGCTGCAATAAAATCCCTGATCATCAGCTCATAGACCACCAGTTCCTCCTCCGGGGGCGGGACAAAACCGGTGGTGCTCCACTGGTATTTTGGCCTGGCGGTCTGCAAATAACTTGCAATACCGGTGGTTTTTCCTTCCGGATACGGGAGGAGCCCGGGATAGGTATTCTCACCGATGTACCTGTCATTGGGATCACTCACTTTTTCGGCATAGGGATCCCCGATTGGAATCGTTCCTTCCACCAGGTACTGGAAAATATATTCCTTCCCGGCTTCAAGACTGTCGATGGTCAGCCAGAAACGCAACCCGTCGGGCGTGATGTTCATATAATACCTGTCATCAATGGTCCAGTCATTAAAATCGCCGATCACATGGACAAACGCCTTTCCGGGGGCATAGAGAACCAGGCTTACAGCCGTGTCATTCAGGTAGTTGATTCCGTCTTCCAATCCACCGGGCAAGGCCAGGACAGGGACCTCCTTTTTGACAACATAGTACAGGGAATCAGCCACCTGACCGGTTTCGTCTTTGGCAATGACTTTGATCCAGGTTTTGCCTTCCTGCTCCACAACGATGGTATCGGTAAGGGTCTGTCCGGTTGTTTTACGGATCACTTCACCGTGATGGATCAGGATCAGTGAATCGGCATCCTGGGCCCGGGCTTCCACAAAAATGGTGTCGCCCAGGTCAACGATCAGCGCCCGCTCTTCCGGATTTACAATGGTCACATTCAGTCCGGCCACATATACGGGATACAGGATATCGCCCCCCAGTTCTGTTTTCCCCTCTTTGGTTTTGTCGGCGCTTCGAAATACAAAGGCAAGCTCTGTCACCACCTCGCCCGGGTCAGTTTCATAATACCCGTCGATGGAAGGTTCAATATACAGCCGGTACAGATCCGTTCCTATCCGCTCAAGCTTGTATTTGTCGGAATTATCCCCCCATTCGGGGGCATGTTTCCAGTCCCCTGTACCGGAACTCTCCTGTGTAAGTACGCCCGTATGTGCATATACATCGCCTGTATAGCCCAGCAAACCCTGATTGCCCAGTGTGGCATCAAAAGTGATCACCACAGCGTCCGTCTGCACCGGAAATGGCGGTTCAGCTGTAATCAGCTGCCCGGAAACATTCAATCCGTAAATAAAAACCAGGAATAAATCCAAAACCTTTGTAATCCTCATCATGTATCTTCTTCTTATTCAATGAACCATAGCTATTAACACCAGCTTATAAAAACAGACCCGGCCAGAATGACCGGGTCTGTCTCCAAACATATCAGAACTTTACTGTTTGATGAATTTGGCCGTACCCACATAGCCATTTTCACCGGATACACTCAGAATATACAATCCCTTTTCCAGTTCGCTGGTATTCAACTGATAGGACTGGCTGTTATCAAGCCTCATCCGGACGACCTCCTGTCCAAGGATGTTGTTGATCCTGATCTCCTTCATGTTGACCTTGTTTTCGATATACATGATATCAGAAACCGGGTTTGGATAAAAGGATACCTCTTCGAGAAGAATGGGGTGCGCATCGATACCCAGTGCAACATCATTGAACCAGACAACATCCAGGATATTCTCAACTCCGCCGATGGTATCCAGAACCAGGTATTTCCGGTTCGGCCCGCCGCCGGGGAATTCACTCTTGTCATCAGCCCAGCTGCCGTCCATGCGGAACTTGTATTGCATGGTATCTCCGCCAACAGGAGCAAAGGCCGGAGGATTGGTCACATAGATGCCGTCGCTTTCGCCGTCAAAGAGCTCATCGTTCCAGTCACCGCCCCAGCCATTCAGGCTCCCGGCAATGTCCACATAGTTCTCACTGGGAACGAATGTTCCTTTAGCGATCTCATTGTTCATGTCTACGGATAGCGTTACCGGCACCATCCCGGGAATGGTATTGTTCCATACCGATTTTGCATCCCTTCCGCTTTCGATCACGGTGGCATGCCTGTTGGGGCCTCCGCCGGGGAATTCGCTCTTGTCATCGTCCCAGCTTCCGTTGATCCGGTATTTATATTCAACCCTTGTTCTCAGGTCAAGGTCCACCGGAATCTCATACAGGGTGTCACTGTTGGCATCGGTCAGGTGGTAATCGGCACCATCCCAGCCGTTCAGGGAGCCTGCGATATCCACGTAATCGGTCTCGGGCACAAAGAGCCCTTCACGTGCCGCATACCTCATGTCCAGGATAAAATTGATCTCTGCATTTTCAACGGGTTTCTCTTCATCATTGAAGAAGTGATCTATGGTGATCTGAAAATTACCGGCTTCAACAGGTTCCCTGACCACGGTTTCTTCCGTGTCATCCATCTTGAACTTGTAGGTATACGTAGTACCTGCCGTAATGCCGTCATCTGCTTCGGTCAGGAGCAATTCATACCTGGCATCGGGAACGATCCCAATGAGCAGCTGATCCATCTCCATTGGGGTATCATTGACGATCACATAGGCCTTCCCGGTGGCGCGGTCGAAATTGCCCAGCTCTTCCTGGTAGGTCAGGTCCAGTTTGAATTTCAAGGCAGGGGTTGGGGGATCATAGGCCAGCGGAATGTTAAAATTGCCGCAGCCGTCATCGGCAAAGTCCTTGGCTTCATAATCCCAGCTGCCACCATTGAAAACAGCAGTGATGCCTATGATGGTGGATCCTTCCTCAACCCCGTAAAATTTTGCAGGAGTGAAAGTGATGGAATAGGTACCGTCTCCGTTGTTGGTCAGTGTAGGAAAGTCAAAACCCTCCTCCTTGGGCTGCTTATCATAATCAATACCATAAGCACCCCAGGTATCTCCCCCCCAGTTATCAATGTTGTCGTAAAGAAAGGCCGCTGAGTGCATTCTGACTGTCGAACCCAGGGTAACAGATTGTTTACCGGAGGGAACACAGGCTGCATTTGCATCCAGGGTAAGGGTAAGCTCATCCCAGCCTGTTGCATTGGCCGGTGAAATGGTGATTATCTGGGAATGGGCCCACGGGGCTATCGCCAGGATAAGGATCATACTTAATCCAAATGGTAGAAATTTTCTCATAACTAGATAGTTTATTGATTTTCACCCATAAAGATACGAATTAATCCATCTGATCAATCCGGAATACACGCTATAAACGCTTCATTTGTTGGGGTTTTAATCGCAGATTGTTCGAAATACCCGATTGCAAACGATTGCGAAAAAATGAAGTATATTTGAAAAAAGCCTCCATTTGTCATGCGAAGTGCTCAGGTGACCATCAAAGATATTGCAGAGCAGCTCAGGATTTCGCCTTCAACCGTTTCCAGGGCCCTCAAAGACCATCCCGATATCAGCAAGGGAACCAAGAAGGCAGTCAGGGACCTGGCCGAAGCTCTTGGCTACGAGCCCAACGCCATAGCCCTCAGCCTTTTAAGCAGCAGAAGCAACAACATCGGGTTGATTATTCCTGAGATTGTGCACTATTTTTTTTCAACGGTAATCAGCGGGATCGAAGATGTGGCCAACGATGCGGGTTATCATGTCATTATCTGCCAGTCCAACGAATCATATTCCCGTGAGGTGAAAAATGTGCATGCTTTGCTCTCAAGCCGCATCGAAGGATTGTTGCTTTCGATTTCCAAGGAGACCCGGGACCTGGACCATCTGAAAAACCTGAAAAAGAAAAACATTCCCATTGTCTTTTTTGACCGGGTTCCCAACGATTTTCAGGCCGACCATGTGGTCGTTGATGATTACAATGGTGCCTACCAGGCTGTCAGACACCTGATTGATGTGGGGTGCCGGCAGATCGCCCACCTGGGCACAACCAGGGATATGGGGATAGGAAGAGACAGGTACAATGGATATATCCAGGCCCTCAAAGACCATAAACTCTCCATCGATGAGCGTCTGATCGTTGAATGTGATACCTACAAGGCAGCCCGCCTGATCACCCGGAAGCTTATCTACGAATCCAACCCTGTGGACGGGATCTTTGCCGTGAATGACCTGACTGCCATAGGTGCCCTTCAGACGGCCAAGGAATGCGGAAAAAAAATCCCCGAAGAGCTGGCCATCGTGGGTTTCAGCAATGGTATCTATTCCAATATGACCGATCCTCCACTTACCACCGTCGAACAATTTGGATATAAAATGGGGCAGCATGCTGCCCGGATGCTGCTGGACCGGCTGTTTTCAAAGGAAGAATATCCTGCCGTAAAGGATGTCATTAAATCTGAACTGATCGTACGTGGAAGTACGGCAGAACAACAAAATCCCTGACCGGGCCGCCGCACTGCCCGGACAAAACCGGGAATTTTCTACACGATGATGGAATGTGTTTTTCTGTTGCAAACGTTTGAAATCATGGTTTCAGCGCAGAAATATAAATTAAGTTATTATAAATCATAATATTACAATTACAATAAGAATTGCATTTCTGTATTTTGTTGTATTTTTAGTTGCCGGATTCCGGCAATCTGTGAAAAAACTTAACTAAACCTAAACTACCAAGCTATGAAACAATATGTACTGAGCTTCTGCCTGATCGTAGCAGGAATATTCCTCACGGGGGTGGCATACGGTCAGACAGGAATCGTCCAGGGAACGGTATCAGATCCCAATGGAGAGCCTCTCATTGGATCCACCGTCATGGTCCGGGGAACCACCCAGGGGACCATTACCGATGTGAATGGTCAATTTACCCTGACCTCGGTTGCTTCAGGGGAAGTAGTCCTGGAAGCATCCTTCATCGGATATGGGAAACAGGCGGTTACTGTCCAGGTGGCCGCCGGCCAGACTGCAACAGCCGATTTTTCGCTGTCGGAAGACATTGAACAGCTTGAAGAACTCGTCGTCATTGGTTACGGGACCAAAAGGAAGAGGGACGTAACCTCTTCCATTTCAAGTGTCAAAGCGGAAGACCTGGCCAACAGCACCCAGTCCAGTTTTCAGAATGCGCTCCAGGGCAAAGCTGCAGGGGTTCAGATTACCGCTGCCAACGGAATGCCCGGCTCAGCCATGACCGTCCGGATCCGGGGAACTTCTTCCATCACCTCAAGCAGTGAACCTCTCTATGTTGTGGACGGGGTCCCGGTCATTACCGGGAACTTTGCCAACGGATGGGCAGACGGAACCAATACTTTGTCTGCACTGAGCCCGACCGATATCGAATCCATTGAGGTACTAAAGGATGCTTCGGCTGCTGCCATCTACGGATCCAGATCCGCCAACGGGGTGGTTCTGATCACCACAAAATCGGGGCAATCCGGCAAAACCAAATTCAATGCCGGATACTGGGCTGGTATCAACAAGATTACCAACATCCCGGATATGCTCAATGGTGCTGATTATCTGAAGTACGGAAAAATCGCCTGGGCCAATTCCGGCAACGACATATCGAACGACTACCAGGCTTTCTATGACAACCTGCCCTACGGGATTACCCGCGAGATTGCAGATAACACCAATACGGACTGGATCGATGAAATGTCCCGGACAGGGAAGGTTCAGCAATTCAATCTCTCTGCAAGCGGGGGAGATATTAAAAACACCTTCTATATTGGCGGAACCTACCGTGACGAGGAAGGTGTGCAGATTGGAAATGATTATAAAAAACTCAGCACCAAAATAAATTATGAACACACCGCCAGTGATTTTTTCTCCATCGGGACCAAAAATACCATGGTGTATGAATTGAACAAAAGGGTGCCCACGGGATGGGCCGGGGGACTTGGAACGGCACAGAGCCGCTCATTGCCCATTATGCCGGTAAGGGATTCGGCTGGAAATTTCTTTGCCCCCCGGAGTGGCATCAATCCGGTTGCTTACAATGCCGACCTGGATTACGGGATGAATGTCTATACCCTGATCAGCACCGTATATGCACAGCTGAATTTCACCAAATGGTTGTCTTTCAGGTCAGAGGTTGCTGCCAATATTTATGACCAGCGGGAGAACAGGTATGTGGGAACCATCACACAGGAGAAGGCTTACAGCATGGACAGAAGGGTGATGCTTACAAACATCAATACCAACAACTATCTGACTTTCGATAAAAGCTTCCTGGATCTTCATCACCTCAACGCCAACCTGGGTATGTCCGTTGAATCGCGCAGTCAGTATGAGAGCCTTTTCCAGGCCAGCGATTTCCCCAACCCGGGGCTGACCAACCCGACCTCGGGTTCAGTCCAGTCAGGATCAGGCTATGAAACCGGCCATGGTTTTCTCTCTTATTTTGCCCGTGCAGGATATAACTATAACGATAAATACTATGCCACCTTCAGCATCCGGCGGGACGGATCATCCCGGTTCGGCGCCAACTACCAGTATGGCTGGTTCCCCTCGGGATCTGTGGGATGGACCATTTCAGAGGAATCTTTTCTCATGGACAATCCCGTGCTGACCTACCTGAAGTTAAGGGGATCCTACGGAGTTACCGGAAATGCTGAAATCGGTGATTTCGAGTACATGGGCCTCTGGCGTGCGGTAAACTACCTGGGTAACCCGGGACTGGAGATTTCCAAGGTAGAAAACCCGGACCTGCGGTGGGAAAAGACGGCCCAGCTGGATGTGGGAATTGATTTTCAACTCTGGAACGGAAGAATTACAGGAGGATTTGATTACTATTACAAGCAAACATCCGACCTGATCCTGAACAGGCCCATCAACCAGACCAGCGGACAGTCTTCCATCACTGCCAATGTGGGAGACCTGGAAAACAAGGGTATTGAACTTTTCCTTACTTCCCATAATCTTTCCTCTTCCTCAGCGGTTAAATGGATTACCGATCTGACCCTCGGCAGGAATGTGAACGTGGTAACCAACACGGATAACAACCAGCTGGCCGGTGAGAATTATGGAAACAATGTGGTCGCCGAAGGATATCCCATCGGAACCTGGGAACTGGTTGAATGGGCAGGAATTGCCCGGGAAGACCAGACTGTGACTGTAACGGATTGGATTGACTTCAATGACCAGGACCTGGGAACCACCACCAAACAAGTGGCTATTCTGGCAGGTGATGAACTTTTCTATAACAACTGGGGGGAAGTGACCAACGAGTTTGACTTTGACAGGGACGCCAAGTTTACCGGAAATCCCTATCCCAAACTCTTTGGAGGTCTCAATAATTCAGTGAAATGGAAGGGTTTTGATCTTAGTATATTCTTCACTTTCAGTGTGGGGATGCAGGTGTACCGGGATGATGGAAAATTCCTGGATGGAGGATTTGACGGGAACTGGAACCAGACGTCCATTATCAAGGATGCCTGGTCGGAAGAGAATCCGGACGGAGCATCACACAAGTTATACTGGCAGCCCGAAAACCGGAATTTTAATTCCACCCGTTACCTGGATGAGGCCAGTTACCTCAGATTGAAAAATTTCACCATCGGCTATACCCTGCCGGGTTCTTTAACCAAACGTTTCTATGTTGACCGTCTGCGGATCTATGTGGGTGGTACCAACATTTGGACACTGACCGATTATTCAGGCTGGGATCCCGAAGTAAACCGTGACGGTTCGGGGAATGTCACCCAGGGTGTCACCTATCTTTCACCACCCCAGGTGAGTACTGTGAACTTTGGAATTGAACTTGATTTTTAATCATTGAAAAAGCAGAGCCATGAAAGCAATAAAATATATCACCATCGCATTGGCAGCCAGCACGCTGCTGATCAGCTCATGCGAAAAAGTAATGGATGTAAAGCCAGTGGTGGAACTGGCCGATGAAATCGCGCTCAATTCCACAGCCGGCCTGGATGCTGCCCTCATGGGTGCATACAACAAGCTTCAGAACGGGGACCTCTATGGCGGACGGTTCTGGGTATCTCCGGACATGATCGCCGGAAGTGTTAAGATTTCCGGTCTGCAAAATACCGTATTTGAAGAGTTGCAGTTGCTGAATAAAACCATGTCAGGTCAAAGCAACCGGATTGTTCAGGCCACCTGGCAGGTTAGTTATGAAGCCATAGCAATCATCAACAAGGTGCTTTCCTATTTGCCGGATGTGCATGATGTGGAGATGACCACTCAAACACGCAAGCGTATTGAAGGAGAAGCCAAATTTCTCAGGGGCTTGATCTTCTTTGAGATGACCCGTCTTTTCTCCTATGATGTTTCCGGGGAAGGGCCGCTGTCTGTACCCGTGTTCACCGAACCGCTTTCGCCGTTTGAAACGCCATTCCGGGCTCCTGTTGACGAAGCCTATACTCAGATTGTCATGGACCTTGAGGACGCCGCTGCACTTCTGGTGGGGATCAATACCAGCGGCCGCGCCACAGATGTGGGTGCCATGGCCCTTCTGTCAAGGGTCAGTTTCTACCGGGAGGACTGGCCCGGTGTGATCACCGCTGCCAATTATGTCATCAATACATTTTCTGGAAAGCCCCGGGGTGGACTGGCTGCGGATATGCTGGATTGCTTCCAGGCAGGAACTCCCGATACGGAAGTGCTGTTTGCCATCCTTTCCAGCGCTGTGGATGATGCTTCGGGAACGCTGCGGGGTTACTACCGCATCGCATCCAATGCCAAGTTTACCATTCCCATTCCCTACCTGATTAAAATCGGGGCGCACGTAGGGACCTATGACGATGCCCGGGCGAGGGTTGATCACGCTTTTGTCAACCTTGACGGCAAGGTGTACTCCTCAAAATTCGATGTTGAATATCTGAATGTTCCTGTCATCCGCCTGGCCGAGGTCTACCTGAACCGGGCAGAAGCCAGGGTACATGAAGGGGATGGTCCGGGTGCTGCGCAGGATCTGAATGTAGTCCGCGAACGTTCCCAGGCCGGATCCTATACTTCACCCGCCACCCTTGCCGACTGTGAAAAAGAACGGAACGTGGAGCTTTACCTGGAGGGCGACTACTTCCACAACATGAAAAGACTTCAAAAACCCAACTTTGCCACGGACATCGCCGGCAACAAGTATAACTGGGATGATGTAAAACTGGTCTTTCCCATACCCAAGTCCCAAACGGATGTAAATCCGAATCTGCTTCAAAACCGTTAAGCGGATCGAAGTTTAACTTATAAGAGGTTGTTCCCTGTGGGCAACCTCTTTTTACATATACCAACCCTGACCATGAACAGATTATTGACCATCATGCTTACCTTTTCCATTCTTACTGTTTCCTGTGGGGAAAACCCGGAAAGAAGGCAAATGAAACACGCCACCACACCACGCTGCGAACGGGTCTTTTATGAGATATTCGTACAGTCTTTCTATGATACCAACGGCGATGGCATCGGCGACCTTAACGGGGTGACAGCCAGGCTGGACTACCTTCAGGATCTTGGCATCACGGGGATCTGGCTGCTTCCCGTGCATCCTTCGCCCTCATACCATAAATATGATGTAAGCGATTATTACGGGATCCACCCCGACTACGGGAACATGGAGGACATGAAAATCCTGCTGAAGGAAGCCCACAAGCGGGATATCCTGGTGCTCATCGACATGGTGATCAATCATTGCTCCAGCGAACATCCCTGGTTCATTGAGGCCAGGAAAGGAAAGGACAATCCATTCCGTGAGAACTTTGTCTGGAGCAGCGATACGACAGTTCACAGGAAAGAACCTTTCCACTGGCACAGGAACGGGCGTGACAAAGAGAAATATTACGGGTTTTTCTGGAAAGGGATGCCCGACCTGAACTTTGACCGGCCTGAAGTAAGGGAGGAGATGAAAAAAATCGGGAAATTCTGGCTCACGGAGGTGGGGGTGGATGGATTCAGGCTGGATGCAGTCAAATATATCTATCCAGATTCACTTAGCGGGAAAAATGCAGCCTGGTGGCAGGAATACAGGTCTTCCCTGGAGACAACAGGCAAAGATTTTTTCCTGGTGGCCGAAATCTGGGATGAATCGGCCCAGATCGGGACCTTCCTGGACCGGGGTGTTCATGCGGCCTTTAATTTTGACCTGAGTTTTGCCATTGAGGAGATGCTGGCCACAAAAAAAGATCCCGGTATCGCACACATCCTGGATGAAATTCACAGAAGTTACCAGGAAGTATCAGATTCATACTATGACGCCGTCTTCCTGAAAAACCACGACCAGGACCGGATCATGAGCCTGCTTACCGATCCTCGGCAGGCAAAGCTGGCAGCTTCCGTTCTGCTGACCCTTCCCGGCATTCCTTTTATCTATTACGGGGAGGAGATAGCCATGCTGGGAATGAAACCGGATGAATACATACGCGAACCCATGGTCTGGGATCTTCCCGGAGCTGATCCGGGCCAGACCAGCTGGATCAAGCCCCGCTATTCAACACCGGAAAAAATATCACCTGTGAAACAGCAACAGGAAGACCCCGGGTCCCTGCTGTCCCACTACAAAAAGATGATTGCCCTGCGAAAAGCACATCCTGCCCTGGCCCGGGGAACCATCAGAAGCATGGATTCTATCCCAGATTATCTTTGTGCCTATACCCTGTGTGACACCGCCGGTGACGTGATAGTTATTCACAACCTGACGGATAAAACAGTGAAGCTGGATACCGGGCTGCTGAATGCCGGAGGTCCCGTGTTGTACCTGGCTGGCACACAAAAAAAGGATGGAGGATCCCTGCTTCTTAAACCCTTCGGAACGCTGGTTCAGTATTGACTCTCCCTATCGTTAGTAATTTCCGGAAGCCATGTGGGGTAAATAGAGAAAAGTATTTTAACTTGTTCGTGTTTCAGGGTTCCAGCTGAATATGTCCTGATCAATAAACATACATAATTCCCGGATTGTGAAAAACCTGCTGACTTATAGTGCTTTAGTTTTTCTCATAAAGATTATTGCATATCCACAAATCCTGTCTGCTCAATATCCCGATCTGAAGTTTGAACATATTACGACCGTAGATGGGCTTTCCCAAACGACGGTATCCTGCATTTTACAGGACAGCAAAGGCTTTATGTGGTTTGGAACACAGGACGGATTAAACAAATATGATGGTTACGCCTTCACCAACTATCATTATAATCCGCATGATACAACCAGCATACTGGGCATCTTTATTTTCACTATTAAAGAGGATGCTTCAGGAAATTTATGGATTGGCACCGAGAGCGGATTAAACATGTTCGACCGATCAAACAACAATTTTGTGCGATATGAACATGATGTGAATGATCCGTCGAGTCTGAGCGGTAGTGAAGTCCGGGCTGTTTTTGAGGACAGCGAGGGCAATCTGTGGGTAGGCTCCAAAGGAGGTGATCTCGACCGTTTTGACCGGGATGGTAAAAAGTTCGATCATTTTCAACATGAAGGGAATGATTCGGGCAGCCTGAGTAAAGATATATGTGCTATTTATGAAGATTCCAACAATCATTTATGGGTCGGGTCATTGAATGGGAACTTCAGTCTGTTCGACAGGGAAAATGAGCTATTTATTCCAATCTATTATAAAAATGAAAAATTAAGCGACCATGAAATATGGAACATTACAGGTGACAGCAAAGACAATATCTGGATAAGCACGTATCGAAGCGGGCTTTATGTCATGCGCTTTTCCGGGAACGGAGAACCTGAGATTGTACATTATTTGAATGATATAAACGATGCCGGTTCCATAAGCAGCAATGATATATTTACTGTTTTCGAAGACAGCAATGGCCGGCTCTGGATCGGCACAGAAAACGGAGGTCTGAATTTATTTGACAGTGACAAGGGAAAATTCATTCGATACAGATCGGATCCCTTTGATGAGAATAGTCTGAATAACAATTCAATCTGGTCAATTTGCGAAGACCTTACCGGAAATCTTTGGTTCGGGACACATGCCGGAGGTATTAACCTGCATACCAAATATGGCAAATCTTTTGGTCATTATAAGCATCTTCCGGGGAAAGAAAACAGCCTGAGCCATAATTCAGTGACCTCTTTCTGTGAAGATTCCCGGGGTAATCTCTGGATTGGTACCGATGGCGGAGGATTGAATCTGTTTGACAGGGAAAACGGAACCTTCTTACACTATACTACCAAAAACAGCAATCTGGGCAGTGATGCGGTTTTATCAGTCTTCGAAGACAGCAGGGGCAATCTCTGGGTCGGAACATGGGAGGGAGGTCTGAATTTATTTGACAGGAATAGTCGTGATTTCATTAGATACACCAAGGAAAACAGCAAGCTGTGCAGCAATATAATCTTTTCGATTCTTGAAGATAAAAGGGGCGTTTTATGGATTGGTTCATTTTATGGGGGACTCAGTTATTTTGACAGGAATACCCGTTCCTTTGTTAATTACACCCCCGATAACAGCCAGATCAGTGATGACCAGATACGGATGATCCTGGAAGATTCCTATGGAAATCTATGGGCGTGCGGAGCTACCGGCCTGAATTTATTCGATCCGGAATCAGAAGCTTTTACCGTTTATACACATGATGAAAATAACATCAAAAGCCTGAGCAAGGGATATGTTCTTTCGATCCTGGAGGCCGCTGATTCCACCCTTTGGGTCGGCACTTCGGGTGGTTTCAATAAATTCGACAGACAACAGAATCTGTTTACCAGTTATTGTGTGAAAGAGGGATTACCGAGCAATGCGATCAAGGGGATTGAGCAGGATAATCAGGGTAATCTCTGGCTGAGTACAAACCGCGGGCTGTCAAGACTGAATCCTGAAACCGGACTGTTTATCAATTATGATCATTCGGACGGATTGCAGGATGATGAGTTTTACCAGTGCAGTTCCTGCAAATCCCGTAATGGAGAAATCTATTTTGGAGGTGTCAATGGTTTCAATGTCTTTCAACCCGAAGATATAAAACGAAATCCTTTTATTCCGCCGGTTGTAATTACTGACTTCCAATTATTTAATAAACCCGTGCGCATCGGTGAAAACGCTCCCCTGCAGACCCACATCAGTGAAGCGGAACGAATCACCCTTTCTTACAAACAAAATGAATTTTCTTTTGGGTTCACCGCTTTGAATTATATCTCCAGCGAAAAAAATCAATATGCCTATAAACTGGATGGCTTTGATCCGGATTGGAATTTCACAGGTACCAATCATGATGCATCCTACACCAACCTCGATCCCGGTGAATATACCTTCAGGGTAAAAGCATCCAACAATGACGGCGTATGGAATGAGGAAGGGACCTCTGTAAAAATTGTCATTACCCCTCCTTTCTGGAAAACCCTGGCATTTAAGATTTTATCGCTAATATTTGTGGTAATTTTATTCCTTCTGATCTATTACATCCGGTTCCGTCAAATCATTAACAGAAATAAACATTTGAATGAGCTGGTGATAGAGCGTACGAAAGAAATCAATGAAAAAAACACCATTCTCCAGGAACAGACAGAAGAATTGAAATCCCAGCGTGATGAACTGGAATCCCAACGTGATGAACTGGATGTTACCAATTCTGTCAAGGACAAGCTCTTTTCAATCATATCTCATGATCTCAGAAGCCCTTTCAATACCCTGAAAGGTTTTATTGAATTGATCAAATTAAAGTATGATGGCTATTCTGATCAGGAGATAAAGGAAATGATTGATATAATCAGTGACTCGGCTGACAATGTGTATAACCTGCTTGACAACCTGCTGAGCTGGTCCAGGTCACAGAGAGGTACGCTTAAGTTACACCCCCAAATGACGAATTTGGTGGATCTGATCAACAATAAAATTGAGTTGTTGAATTTCCAGGCCATCAATAAAAGTATCCAAATTGAATTCGGATGTGGAACAGAAGGGATTTTGCTGGAGGTCGATCCGGACCTCATGAACGTGGTTATTCAGAACCTGCTCACCAATGCCATTAAATTTACCCCAAAGGGTGGTAAAATAGAGGTGAATTGTAAAATTGAAAACAAGCACCTCATGGCTTATGTCAGGGACAATGGTATCGGCATTTCCGAAGAAGATGCTGAAAAACTTTTCAATCCCAATGTGCATTTTTCGACCAGTGGCACTGAAAATGAAAAAGGAATAGGCCTGGGCATGTTAATTTGTAAGGATTTTATTGAAATTCACCACGGGGAAATTTGGGTGGAGAGTGAATTGGGCAAAGGATCTACATTTTTCTTAAAAATCCCACTTACACAATCCTGATATAAAGCCTGCAAACCCTGTTTCAGCAATTACCGTATATTATTTGAGGAAGTCCGGGTTTTGTTCGTAGGTATCAATGTTGTTGAACCGGTACTGGTAATTCATGGGGACAAGCTCATTATACTCCTCCGTAGTCGCATCCGAAAGGCAGGCATCGATAATCCGCCGGCCTGTTTGAAGCAGATCCGGTTTCAGATAGTCCTGCAGTTCTTCCTTAAAGAATTTCTTTAGTTGTTCAGCCCCTGCATCATAACCTTCGAAATTTACTTCCGGCTGGTTATATACCTTGAGGAAGCGGGACGGAATCTTGGAACCTTCCAGGGTCAGGTAGTTCAGTTCATAACCCAGCAGGGAACAGCGGGCAGGCTGATACTGGTCGCTGCGTAATTTCGCGACACCGCGGCGTGTCAGGTATTCACGCATCAACAGTTGGGGTTTGAAACCCACTTGCCATACACCGATATATTGGTTGGGCACCAGTGTAAAGGTGGTCCGTGGTGTCTCGATAATCTGTTTCAGGAGCATGTTGGCATGGGTTACACGCTTCCCCGTTGCAAAGGGCCAGAAAGATCCAACTCCTTCACTCTGCATACCTCCTGCGGAGACGATGCTTGGATTGTTATGGCCACGGGGGGCTACCAGCCGCCACAACCAGGCCAGGGCCGGCGGGAGGATGTGGAACATGCCGACTATTCCATAGGATGGAGATTCATCAGAACAGTATGGCGTGCGAATTCCAAAGCTTCGGATGTCTACTGAAACCGGTTTATTTACCACACCGGGGACTGAGTCCCTGGCAAGTATTACACGCGGATTGGGGCACCTTTTTCCCGGTTCATCTTCGATATGCTCCCAGATCAGAGCTGTTGCCCCGGGATTGGATTCAATATTCAGAAAAAGCAGCGGTGTACCTGGATTAATGGTTATCTTTTCAAGGAAGGGATCATCTCCGTACTGCTGCACACTATCCACCCGAACAAACCAGGCATTCTCTGCATCAATAATCCTGAGCTTGCCATCTTCCCGTTGCAAAGATGGGTGACAGAAAGCCATATCGTCCGCCACCGGGTAATGCAAGCAAAACCTGGGAATGGTGATGAAACGCTGTTCACCGGTATCAACGTGGGTTCCCAGTATGACCCTTCCGTCCGGTTCCCGGACAATATGCTGGTGCATTTCACTTTTTCCTCCCCCGCTGGCACCTTCATGCATGAAGGTTGTTATATTGTCGTAAGGACTAATTGACTGAACAACAGAACAGTGAGCGGTCACCCATTGCTCCTTTTCCCCTTTGTCCAGCAGCACGCTGTAGAGCCCCTTTTTGGCACTGGGTCCCGGATAAAGATTGTAGGCGTATACTTCATGGACACCGGGGTTGCGCTTGTGCACCACCACCTGCTTGCCGTTGAAACGGGTATGCCTGAAGACCGGGGCCACATAGATCACAGACTGGATTTCGACGCCTTCTTTTAAAGCTTCCGGGGAGATCATTTCCTGGAGCATGGAGAGCCCCAAAGCGAAAAATGCCGCATTGATGGGAACAATGGCTATACCCATCGACCCAATGCCCATTCTGCCTGCAAAGTAGAGGAAAACCCCCAGTTCCTGATCCTTTAACCACTGGAAGGTCTCCTGCTGCAGGGTGCTGAATTCATAACCATATTTCTCCCTGAACCGCTTCTTGTCAGTGGGTTGCTCATCTGCAATGGACATGGTTTCGGGATCCCTCCGGCGCATATAAGGTTCCGGATAGTTAACAGCGATCCCGTTCTTTACACGGATTACGGTGGCTTCGGTCACTAATCTGTCACCGGTAATCTGATAGGTCACTTCGTACTTATTGTTTTCCAGGCCCATGGTGGCTGCATCGGCCAACTCACCGGTCGAACAGAAAAACCTGAAGCTCCTGCAATTTTCCAGCAGTTCTCTTACATGGGCGGGCAATGTAATGTTCTTCTCAGCGATTAATTCAAAAAAGGTGTTCAAGGTTTTATATCTTAATTATTTCGAGAAATATAGTTCCTGATATTAACTATTAACCTACAAAATTAATCAAAATGAAAAGCCAATCTCCTGGCTCCATAGTTTTAAAAGTGAAAGTTATCTATTAGTTTTATGTTGGGATCCTTCTATCAATCTTTGAAGTCTGACCTATGGAAATACAGAATGAGGAAAAATTCATTAAGGGTGTTGAGAGCTTAATCAATCCTATGGAAGTCAGCAATCTGCTCTTCTTCCAGAAACTCAAAGGACTGTTGCCTCCGGCTATCATGAAGAGAATGCTGTTCAGAGCTTCAAAAAAAACACCCTACATAGGTTTTGTGATTGAACCTTATAGTCTGTTTCTGTTTTTCAAGCTCAGGAATATTGAATACGCAAAATCAATGCTGTCAGATCGTTATGAACTTGCAAAGACCAAATTGTTTTCCGATGACAAACCAGATTACTACATGGGAATTGGCAACCTAAGTACGCGTGCAAGTACTTTTTGGGGCACCAGGCAAGAGGCTTACCTCATTGCAACAGATAAAAGAACCGGACTATTGTCTTTTATTTTCATTGATATTTTAAGCAATACCATCATTGCCCTGCCTTCAAAGGGTATTGCGGATCCAAATTGCAAAAAGGCAGTTTTCACAACGAATTCAAAGGGAGAAGTCTTTCTGGATATTCAGGAAGACAAGACAAACAGGAAGCTGAGTTTAACTGGCAGCCTAAAAAAGGGAAAGATGCGCAAACTGGATCAAAGGCTTTGGCTCATGGGGAATACTTCAATTGGTCACAGCAATAATCTTGCAAATGGTGATGATCATCCTTTTTCCGTGATTTTTGATCCAGCAGAAGTTGATGAAGCCCTGGATATTCCATCAGAAGATATTCGAATCATCGAAAACACACTTTTCCCGGGCCTGGCAGAACCGGAAATCAGTAAGGTAGTGTGTTTTCCTTTCGCCCAGCACTATATTGCTGACAGCCCTGGTTGCTATACCTCTGTAAAGGACCGTCATGATTTAATCAGTAAGTATAACGAACTAGCGGACTTTGAAAAATTTAAAACATTCTCCGCCAGGACCATTGTAAAACAGCTTTTTATTGGAATCGCTGTTGCTATAGTCATTGTAATATTCCTTTTTCTCATATTTTAGTTACGTATTTAAGATCCTGCGTGCAGCCAGTTTGCCGGTAAGAACAGACATGGGTACCCCGGCCGGACTATAGGTCCATTGTCCAGCCTGATAGATGGAAGATATGGGTGTTAAGACTGCCCGGTTTGCGGCCTGTATTTTATGGATTACCGGAATGGGTTCCTGGAAAGACCACCCGGTAATCGCCCCCTCTGAACTGCCCACCCTGTTGGCATAGGTCAGAGGTGAAAATGAGAAACGGGCCATAACTTTATCCTTCAGCATGGGATAGACCGAACCGGCAAGCACCTTGATGATGCGATCTTCCATCTCAGCAATAAACTCATTATACCAGCCCGTATCAGCGATCATTTTGAACAAATTATATTCAGCAAGAATACTGATAATCAGGCCTGTCTTACCTTCAGGGGTCAGATCAGGATCTTTCAGGGCCGGAATAGAAATCTCATAGGTATTCAGTGCAAGAAATTTGTCGAGCCAGCCCAATATCAGGGGCTTATCCGGTTCCCCGGGTGCGTTTAAAATCCTGTTGAGCTCGCTCCAGTGAGTTTCTGCCAATCCTTGTTTTGAGGGAGAATAAAAAAAGTGCCCATTCGCAATTTTCTTAAAACTGTCCCTGGGTTCATTCACTTCAACAAAAAGCGTAAAAACCGAATCTCCTCCCCGTTTTTCCAGTAAGCGGTTTTTCGTATTTTCGAATTTCGACTGGATCTTCGCAGATAAACCCTCTGTATCCGTGATCCTGTAAAAAGTTTTCAGGTCGGCTGCCCAGATAAGATTCTCATAGCCATAGCTAACATTGTTCTGGTCCCTTACCCTGTGTTCGCGGGCCCATACCCTTTCAATGATCGTTTCGCGCTCTATTTCGCCCCCAAATTCAAGGAATCTGTTTTCTATGGCTTCAGCCAGCCTGCCCACCCCTCCCCTGGGATAAAAATAATCGAGATAGAGTGAGAAATAACTCAGGGCAAAAAACGTGGGGGTGTTTTTAAAGAAATGCTGGGAAATAATGTCTCTCAGGGAGCGGTTTTTCACAATCTTTTCGAGGTAGGGTTCTACCGGCATGTTCATCCGGTTGATCCTTCCGATGGTAAGCAGGAATTTCGGCAGCCAGGGAAGAAGTTCTTTAAACATATAGGTTCTGTCGCGCCTCAGGTCTTTGAAATTGGGGTTCTCTACACCATAGAGCACGTCCATGGTTTTCATGACCTTCCGGATGATTTTTATGATATGTTCGATTTCGCATTTGCTTTCCGGATAGATAAGCTCTAGCAGGTTTTGGTATTCCTTTAAACTGTTGATGTCTTCGATATGCAGGATCTCGTTCTCCACACCCACAGATACAGGACTTTTAACGACATCGAGCTTAATGCCCAGTTCCTTTAACATGGGAAAAATGATCCCCGCATCTTCAAGAGCCCTGATACCGGCTTCAAAATGAAAACCGTCACGTGAAAAAGAATTCACCAAGCCTCCGCATTCCCGGTTCTTCTCAATCAGCAGAACCTTCCGGCCCTCCTTTGCAAGATAGGCCGCACAGGTCAGTCCGGCCATCCCTCCGCCAACGACAACTGAATGGTATTTCTTTTCAGTCATACAGGTTCACAATTTCCAGATTAAATCCTCCACTTCCGTCATTTTCAAGCTTATTGCCCATAGTTTATATGCAGCCTCTGTGTCCAGGGCCGGGGGTGCGGGTTCTTCCTCCGTGGTCAGGTTAAAGAACTTACCACTTACACCTTCCATTTCACTGGAAACCCCAAGGTAGTAGATCGCCTCTGAGGATATTTCAGTAGGTCTCAGTATCTTATCGTAAAGATTCCTTTTTACCCAGCGGTAATAAGCACTGTTATCCTGTCCTGTCTCTGATCTGACAGCCCCTGGATGCATGGCATTTATGGTTACTCCCGAATCCTTGAAATACGCATCAAATACAAGCATGGCCAGTAGTTGCGCCAGCTTGGCCGAACCATAGCTTTTTAAACCGGAATACCGGCGTTTTTCCCAGTTTAAATCATCCAGCCGCAATCCCCAGGCAGCAAACCGGTGGCCTTCGGAATTGACCAGGATGATCCGCGCTCTTTCCTGGGATTTCAGCTTCTCACTCAGGAGGATATTGATCATAAATGAAGCAAGGTGCTGGATCACAAAAATCTTATCAAATCCTTTTTCGGTCAGTTTCCTTTTGGTGAGATAGATACCCGCATTATGTACCAGTACGTCAATCGGTACGTCAATCTTCTGAAGTTTCTCTGCGCAACGATGTACTTCCTTTAAATTGCTCAGGTCAGCAATGATATACTCACAGCTAACGCCAAATTCCTTTTCGATCTCCTCTTTCAGGACCTTACTTTTTTCTTCGTTCCGGTTAATGCACAAGAGGCTGGCTCCATGAGAGGCGAATTTTCTGGCTGTCAGGTACCCTATCCCTGATGTAGCCCCGCTTATCACCACAAGCCGGTCCTTGAAATCATCCATGCAGATCCTGGGATCGAGGCGATTGTTTTTAATCATGGCCGCTATGTTCGACCAATGATACTCCTTAAAATATTTAGGTAGTATCTTAAGTTTCATGCCTTTTCATCCAAATTTCCTTTTTATAAACCTCCTGTAAGCCTTTCCAAATCTCGGAATATTATCAAATATATCTCCCCAGAGATCGTAATAGTCACGTTGTTCTATGATCTTGCCTTCATCATTAAGTGTAATGCGGCTTGAACCATATAATACGGAACTCGGATTCTTCTTAAATCTAATGGTCATTTCCCATTCAATAAAGATGTCCTTATCCTGCTGGGAGGTCCGGACAATATGCATTTTTAAATCATTGGAGCGATCTGTAAGACGCTCTGTCATGGCTTTAAACCCTTCCATTCCATGAAGCTCCTGGATGGAATCCCTGAAATAGATGTCTTCATGGTAATAGGGAAGAATGTGTGACCAGTCCGGTTTGCCTTCTGTATTGTAGGTCCTGGACCATAGTTCTTTTATGGTTTCGGCGCTTATTTCCATGGACTTGAAATTTTTATGCTAATCACTTGGCTTGTTTATGTTTCCCCGAAAAGAATTCAGGCTCTTTTGGGAAGATCTCATCTCTTATCCGCATGAGTTCTTCCAGCGTATTTATGTGTGGATCGACCGGAACAAGTAAAACCGGGCTCAGCCCCGGATCAGGATGCTGAATCGAATTGGATTCCTGATTCAAAATTTTTTTTGAAGCTCCAACGACGAATTGCTCAGATCTGTCAACAAGGTATCCGCTCAAAGTGCCGTTTCCGTTCATTGTCAAGTGGTTGCTGAAAATTTCTCTTCGTATAATATAGATCTCACCCTTGAAAAATTTCCCCACACTGATTTGTACGGTAACTCCGGGATGACCGTCCTTGTCCGGATCAATTAAATTGGGGTCGTTGGGATCGTTCGATAAGGTAAGCAGGGGATCTCCCTTAATGCCCAACAGGCTTGGCGTCGCTGGCCGGTAGATATGCCATCTTCCATTTTTTTTTGACAATTCAACTTCCTGAACTCTGGGTTGAATGGCCTGGACAGCTTCGTCGCTGAAAACTGATTTGGCATTCTTTTTACTTAGTTTTTGTTCAGCATGCACAAAGCGGTCAGACTGCATGAGTTTACCGTCTTTCAGGTAGAAATCAGTAAACCCGTAAGAAATGATAAAAGTCCGCATGGTGGTTCTGGTCGTCGTGTCTTCGTATGCCACCACATCATAATGTGCATAATGCCCTACTATCGCTTTCCGGGCGCTTTCCAGGTCTGCCGGTTGAGTTTTGTTCGATTCTCCCTGTTCAAAATGAAACAAAGGAGACTCTGGCCATTCCAATGGATTGGAACAGGCATTCAGAAAAAACAGAACAGCCAGAATTCCCGGGTATATCCATTTACCTTTTTGCATCATACGCCTTGAGAAGAATCTGTTTTGTGTCAAATCTAGCAAAAAGACTTTTAAATTTTTGGAAGAATGTTTATCAGAATTTGCACGTGCTTCCTGAATTTCCGATATTAACACCTCTTATAAATATTGTAAATCATGACTTTAAATAGCAGCACCAAATTCAAAAGCAGGCTCTTCATATTTACACTGATGATTCTGTCGGTGTGCGAAACTGAAGCACAGATGGAGGTTCAAAAATGGCACAATGGCCGGCAAGCTGCCCTTTCATTAACGTATGATGATGGCACTAAATCACATTATACCGATTTAAGACCCATCCTCAACAAATATAATCTGAAGGGAACCTTTTACTTAAATACGTCCCTTCTTAGTGATCATGCAATAGAAAATGCCTTTTCCGGATCATGGGAAGAATTTAAAATTATGGCTGATGAAGGTCACGAAATGGGCTCCCATGGAGTAAACCACCCTGACCTGACAACACTTCCAACCGGAGATTCGCTTACAGAAAACACAATAGCCTATGAACTTTGGGAATCCAAAAAAGTAATTGAGGAAAAAATAGCCGAAGGCTATCATTGCCTGACTCATGCTTACCCTTTCTGTACGAATAATACCGTTGTTCGTGAGTTTGTTGCCAGGTATTATGAGTCAGCCAGGACCTGCGGTTCCATGAATAACAACGCTTCACCAAATTACCTGGCACTTAACAGTGGTATCTATGACTGGCCGGCTGTTAGAAATTCCTTTTTTGATGATTTTAAACTATTAAATTCCTTTTTCAAAACCGTAGAATCAACTATAATCCGTCAGGGAAACTGGGGAATACTTTTGTCTCATGAAGTAATTCCATTTGTTGAGGTAAAGGAATCAGGAACATGGGAGCCCACCTCGTGTGAATGGATGATTGAGGCCTCAAAATGGCTGGTTAACAAAGCGAATGAAGGCAAATTATGGATAGGCACAGTGGCCGATGTGACCAGGTATGCCAAGGAAAGGGATGCGTTTTATTACACTTTGTTATCAGAAATGGAAGATACCATTACATATTATGTAAGTGACAGTCTGGATAATTCGGTTTTTGACTTTCCTCTTTCTGTAGACATAGAAGTTCCCTCAACCTGGAAAATGGTACAGGTAGTTCAAAAAAATAATGTACAAAATGATTATGCAACGGATGATGCCAACCCTGTTATAAAAGCACAGGTATTTCCTTTTGAAGATACGATATCGTTATTCAAATTACCTGACAATCAATTACTTGTTGAAAGCGCGATGCTGACTGAGCCGGGCAACGAAATTGTGTTGAAGTTTAATAGCCCGGTCATACTAACCGACACAACATCTACCGGAATAATTGTATCCCTTCATCATGACGATCAGGCAGTTATTACCGGTTTTTCATATGTTGATACCGATTCTCTGGAAGTGAAGATAAATATAGCTGGTTCAATTTACGCAGGAAAACTGGTGAACTTAAATATCGAAGATTCTAAAATCTATTCTACAAGTATGTCACGACTGAATAACGCAACAACCATTCCCGTAATAAATAATTCTAAGCTGGTTGAGGACGAATACGCTGCATTATCTGTTTCAACTTACTTCATAGAACAAGACGATCAATCTGCCGATATTGGTTTTTATGTTTTTTCGACTTCCGGTTTCGATCTCGAACTGGAATCTGGCTGGTGTTTTCTTTCAAAAACAAGCGGAACAGAATACGATACAATTTACGTTCATTTCGATAATAACCTGACAGATTCTGACCGATTTGATACGATTGCCATATATTCTGAAGATGGTTTTGCAGAGGAGATTATTCTTTCACAATTGGCCGCCACTCCTTCAATGGTGCAACAAGAAATCTCCGGGAATAAGTTATCCGCATATCCTTCCCCGGGTTCAGACTTCATCAAGCTGTCGATCCCCGAACAATGCCAACTGCCGGCAATTCTATCATTGGTTTCAATGAGCGGACAAAAACTGGAAACAATAAACATACGCGATTATCAGGTCTCGATAAATATAAAGGGATTACCCCCCGGATTGTACATTCTGCAGTTGGATTCAGAGGGATCACAATTGGTGGAAAGGTTTATTGTTCAATAACACCGGTAAAGGATTATGGGATTTTTACATACCGAAAATCAGCATTTCAATCACTGGCAGAAATCCTCTATCCGGATATGATTAATTCAAAGACCTGTATTCATTTGGAGTATATCCTGTCTCATTTTTAAACATCCGGCTGAAATGTTGCGGATATTTAAATCCCAAATCGCCGGAGATTTCACTTAAAGTTTTATCAGTATTGAATATTTTGTTTTTTGCTGCATCAATAATTTTGCATTGAATATATTCTTTTGCTGATTTCCCGGTATCCTTTTTGATCAAATCGCCAAAATAATTGGGAGACAGATGAAATTCGTCTGCAAAAAATGAAACCGATGGCAAGCCTATTGTATGAGGTTTTTCCGATGCAAAATACCCCTTCAACTGTTCTTCAAATTTCTCAAGAATTCCTTTGTTGACATTTTCTCTGGTAATAAACTGGCGGTCGTAAAAACGGTTACAGTAATTCAGAAATAACTCAATATTGGAAGCGATTACCTTTTTGCTATGCTTATCAATCCCCTGTTTTAATTCATAATCTATTTTTGAAAAACAGTCTAACACAATCTGCCTTTCCCGTTCAGATAAATGTAAAGCCTCGTTGGCGTTATAGCTGAAAAAACCATACTCATCGATACTTTTTGCCAGCGAAGTTCCGTGAATCAGGTCAGGATGAAATACCAGTGCATGTCCTTTCGGCTGGTAGATTTTGCCGTCAGTTTCGATTTCCATGACTTGTCCCGGAGAGACAAACACCAGGGTGCCTTCCTGATAATCGTAATAATTCCGGCCATATTTTAAATCACCGCACTTTGTGTCTTTCAGAAAAATACAGTACATGCCATAATTAATCCTGACCTTACCTTCTTTGCCCCATGTTCTTGGATGTGCTTCAGAAAAATCAATGATACTGACCAAAGGATGCAGTGTTTCATGATTGTTCAGGGCATTGTATTCCCTCACCGTATCAAATCTGAATATTCCTTCCATAACTGTATTTTCTAAAACAAATTTAAATATTCCTTTCATGCAATCATTACACTGGAAATCAAATCAGTAAAAAAGGTAAGATAAACCGTAATTTGTATACTGTATTTCTGGACTGGTTTACAGACCTTTGTCATATATGAAATCACGAAAATTAGGAAATCAGGGGTTGGAAGTATCAGCTTTGGGATTGGGATGCATGGGTTTAAATTTCGGATACGGAACGGTAACGGATAGACAGGAGGCTGTTCAGCTTATCAGAAGGGCCTTTGACCTGGGTGTTAGCTTCTTTGATACGGCTGAAGTATACGGCCCCTTTACCAATGAAAAGGTGGTTGGAGAAGCCATTGCGCCATTTAGAAACGAGATAGCTGTAGCCACCAAGTTTGGATTCAATATCCAGGATGGTATAATGGCCGGTTTAAACAGCAGGCCTGAACATATACGTCAGGCGGTTGAGGGATCTTTAAAACGTTTAAATACTGAGAAAATTGACCTTCTTTATCAGCACCGGGTTGATCCAGAGGTTCCCATCGAGGATGTAGCCGGCGCTGTAAAAGATCTTATCCGGGAAGGAAAAGTGAAATATTTTGGCCTGTCAGAGGCCGGGGTGCAAAATATTCGCCGAGCCCATGCTGTTCAGGCTCTTTCCGCTCTTCAAAGTGAATATTCACTATGGTGGCGCGAGCCTGAAGAACAAATTATACCAACACTCGAAGAACTGGGTATAGGATTGGTTCCTTATAGTCCGCTGGGTAAAGGATTCCTGACCGGGAAAATAGATGAAAACACCACCTTTGACAATAATGATTTCAGAAGTTCGGTTCCGCGTTTGTCTCCTGAAAACATGAAGGCAAATTTGGTGTTTGTTGATTTTATAAAGAAAGTGGCCGTACGCAAAAATGCCACACCTGCACAGGTGGCACTTGCCTGGTTAAATGCCCAAAAGCCCTGGATCGTTCCCATTCCGGGTACTACTAAAATCCATCGCTTAGAAGAAAACATTGCTTCAATAACAGTTGGGTTTACGCGTGAAGAATTGCAGGAAATTGAGATCGAAGCTTCAAAAATGAAAGCTGTGGGAGCCAGGTATTCCGAAGGCTCGGCAAAAATGATTGACCGGTAACATGACCAACCTGTTCCATATAAAAAGCATTAAAAATGAGTAAAAGATATACATCGGGAAATCATCTTACCAGGATGATACATATAGGTTTGATTTGCCTTCTGTTCCTGGCTTTGTCATGCACAAACAAAATTGAGAACAAAAACAGTGATTTAATTCAAATCAAAGAACAAGGCAGCTTCCTGGCTGGCGGTACAGTAATATCCAATCCTGGTTCTTTTAACCCTCATCATCCTACTCCGGAAGGGCAATCATTGCATGGAGATCATGCCTATGTTTTTTATCAAATTCCGGCTGATGCCCGACAATATCCTCTGGTAATGTGGCATGGATTCGGACAGTTTTCAAAAACATGGGAAAGCACACCAGATGGGCGTGAAGGTTATCAGAATATTTTTTTACGAAAGCGATTTCCCGTGTATGTTATTGACCAGCCACGCAGAGGAAATGCTGGTCGCAGTACGGTTTCAGCCAATATAGAACCCATTCCGGATGAACAGCAATGGTTTGGAACATTCCGTATCGGCATCTGGCCGGATTATTTCGAGGGGGTGCAATTTTCACGTGACCCGGCTGCACTTGAACAGTATTTCCGGTCTATGACACCCAGCATCGGGAATATTGATGTAAATGTAAATGCGGAAGCGGTATCCGCCCTTTTTGACAAAATAGGCCCGGGAATTTTAGTCACACATTCTCATTCTGGAGGAATGGGCTGGCTAACCGCAATTAAGAATCAAAATATTAAAGCCATTGTGTCCTACGAACCGGGCAGCGGCTTTTTGTTTCCCGAAGGTGAAGTGCCTGGCCCTATGCCAAGTTCGGGAGGAACACTCGAAGCTTTTGCTATTCCCATGCAGGATTTCATAAAGCTGACTAAATTCCCAATTGTTATTTACTATGGGGATAACATTCCCAACGAACCCAGTCCCAATCCGGGTCAGGATGGCTGGAGAGTGCGTTTGGAAATGGCAGGATTATGGCGCGATGCTGTCAATAAATATGGCGGCGACGTAAAGGTGGTGCATCTTCCTGAAATTGGAATTAAAGGGAATACACATTTCCCGTTTTCAGATTTAAACAACTTGGAAATTGCCGACATCATGTCGGAATGGTTAAAGGAAAAAGGATTGGACATATAGAATCAACAATATGAAATGCGTAATTAAAAACCAATTTTTGATAGCTATGTTTATGACAACGGGTATCATTGCTTCCGGTCAAACCAGGATTGACAGTCCTTTTGGCCTGGTATATCAGGATGCCATCACAGAAAATATACCCGGCGAGGTGAATATTCGCACTGTAAGCTATAACCTGAATGGCATTGATATCTCTGCTAACATATACACACCTGCAAACTATGACCCATCAGGAAAATATCCGGCCGTTGTAGTAGCTCACCCCAACGGCGGGGTTAAAGAGCAGGTAGCCGGATTATATGCACAGCGTCTGGCAGAATCGGGTTACATCACCATTGCTGCCGATGCTTCCTATCAGGGAGCAAGCGGTGGAACACCACGCAATGTGGATAAGCCGTTCAACCGTATTGAGGACATTCGTGGAATGGCAGATTTTATCACCCGGTATGCGGGCGTAAATACCGATCAATTAGGTCTGTTGGGTATATGCGGTGGGGGCGGTTATTCCCTGGCAGCTGCCCAAACCGATAAACGCTTTAAAGCTGTGGCCACCTTAAGCATGTTCAATTCCGGCCTGGTAAGACGCAATGGATTCATGGACTCCCAGCTTAGCACTATTCAGGAGCGACTGGCACAAGCATCAGAGGCGCGGGCACAAGAAGTTGCCGGAGCCGAAATAATCTATGCTGCCGACTCTGAAATAACGGATGAAATGGCAGACCAAATGCCCTTTGATCTCTATCGTGAAGGCCATTATTATTACCACAGAACCCATGCGCACCCGAATTCCACATTCAGGTATACCATGAGCAGTCTGCTCGATCTGATGGAATTTGATGCAGCCAATCACATGGATTTAATCAATCAACCTTTGCTGATGATGGCGGGAAGTATGGCCGACACTTACTACATGACAGAAAGTGCATTCAACCTTGCTACCGGAACAGACGAAAAAGAATTATTCCTGATTCCGGGAGCTACCCACATTCAAACCTATTATGTTCCTGAATATGTGGAACAGGCTATCAGCAAACTCAATGAATTCTTTGGTAAATATTTGTAATGATCGATCTGCTGGCTGAGGTAGGTGGGAATGAAGTAAGCAATTCATTTATGGTTACAGAAGTGTATATAAAGCAAGAAGGTAAATGGGAATTAGGCTCTCTATCGTTCACCAGGCTGATCACCCCGGGTGATCATTGATACATATTATAATATCAACAAAATGAAAAGGATAATAACAGGTATAGCCATTATCATTGGTTGCATCGAAGCCATTGCCGGGGAACCGACTGTATCTACCGCCTCCGGAATTGTGCGAGGTGTTACAGATGGAGCCGTAACAAGCTTCAAAGGAATACCATATGCAGCGCCACCGGTAGGTGAATACCGCTGGCGCCCGCCACAACCTGTAATATTATGGGAGGGTGTGCGTGATGCAGGTGAATTTGGACCTAATTGTGCCCAAGGTGGATGGGGCGCTGCTCCCGGAACCATTCAGGATGGTTCATCTGAAGACTGCCTGTACCTGAATCTGTGGCTGCCTGCCGGGACGAAAAAGGGAGCAAAGCTTCCGGTCATGGTGTGGATCCATGGCGGGGCATTTGTTGGGGGAAGCGGTTCCGGCCCAGGCACTTCGGGAGAAGCATTTGCCAAACAAGGTGTTATCCTGATGACCTTTAACTACAGGCTTGGACGCTTAGGGCATTTTGCATTTCCTGCATTGAGCAAGGAGCATCCGGACGAGCCCAAGGGCAGTTACGCCTATATGGACCAGATTGCTGCCTTACAGTGGATCAGGGAAAACATTGCTGCTTTTGGAGGCGATCCGGATAATGTGACCATTTTCGGATTCTCGGCCGGCGGGGTTTCGGTACATTCACTCCTGACCATACCGGATGCACAAGGACTTTTCCACAAAGCAATCAGCGAATCAGGCGGCGGCAGGGACGGCGTTCTGACCGGAAGGCCAATGAATAAAGAAAATGCCGATCCCCTCTATGCCGTTTCAGCTGAAACCATTGGGATAAATTTTGCGCGTAAACATGGGATAGAGGGTACGGATGCCGCCGCGTTGGCCAAGCTGCGTGCCCTGAGCGTAGAGGAGATTGTGGACGGAGGTCAGGAAACTGATGGCCAGGGCGGTCCGCGTACCTATTCAGGCCCGATTCGCGATGGTCACCTTGTGAAAGAAACGGCTGAGAGCGCATACAAGGCTGGCAGACAGGCACGCGTTCCGCTTATCATTGGGAATTGCAGCGGGGAAATAGGAGGAGCCTTTGTAAGTACCAGCAGTTCAAAGGAAGAACTGTTTTCCCGGTTTGAGGAACTGCAAGGTGAAGCAAAAGCTGCCTTTGATCCTGATGGTAACAAAGAATTCGCCGAGGTCATCACAAAGTTTAACACGGACTGGGTATGGGGTGAGCCGGCCAGGATGACAGCAAGAGCTTTTGTAGCCAATGGCGACCCTGCTTACATCTACCAATTCGGTTACGTCCCTGCCCCACAGCAGGAGCGGTCGGCGTATGGCGCCGGACACGGATCCGAAGTCCCGTATGTATTTAACACCCTGCATGCCCGCCGGGGAGCAACTGAGGCGACACCGGAAGATAAAAAGTTAGCTGAGATGATGAATACCTATTGGGCAAACTTCGCCAAAACTGGCAATCCTAATGGTGAGGGACTCCCGCCTTGGCCTCTTTACAATACCCAAAAAGAAGAGATCCTCGATATCGGGTTAGATGGAACCCCAGCCGGAAAGCCCGATCCCAGGAAAGCGCGACTGGATGTGATTGAAAAGGCTTTCAGGTTCAGGGATCAGATACAATCCCGTGGCATTTAAAAATACTGTTATGATGAAGATTGGAAAACAACAGCTTATTGTATTCTCTTTCATTTGCTGTTTTTGCGGAAGCCTTTCTGCTCAAAATAAGGCAGAATCAAATAAAGCACTTACAACAAAGCAACAATGCATTGTCCCCATTGCAGCGCTTACGGCCAATGGAGACCTTCAGGAATTAAAACCGGCATTGAACAAAGGACTTGATGCCGGATTAACCGTCAATGAAATAAAAGAAATTCTTGTACATCTGTATGCCTATTGCGGGTTCCCGCGCAGCATCCGGGGATTACAAACATGTATGGAAGTTCTTGAAGAACGGAAAGCCAAAGGAATCGATGATGAAACAGGAGCAGATGCCTCGCCCATAAGCGATGAGCCCGGCAAATATGAACGGGGCAAAAAGAATTTGGAAGAACTATTAAAAAGGCCAATAACCGGGCCGCCCAGTGGTTATGCCGCTTTTGCCCCCGTTATAGAAGTTTTCCTCAAGGAACATCTGTTCGCTGATATTTTCGACAGGGATGTTCTGACTTTTGCCGAAAGAGAACTGGTAACTATCTCTGTACTTAGCAGTATTGGCGGTGCGGAACCCATGCTGCGTTCCCATTTATCCATCTGCCTGAATGTTGGCATTACTCCTGAACAGTTGGATGAATTTGTGGGAATCATACAATCAACCATTGGTAAAGAAGAAGCCCAAACTGCAAAGGATGTTTTAACTGAAGTTTTGTTTGCCGATTGCAGTATGGAGAAAAAAACAGACGAAACCATTGTACAAAGTGAACCGCTTTTTCCAAAGGGTGAAATAATAAGCAGCAGCAATTTTACAGGAACGGTGTGGCTGCATATGATGGGAGCCAATGATCCCACATTGCATGCCAGGTTTGGCAATGTAACCTTCGAACCCAAAGCCAGAACAAACTGGCACGCGCATCCGGGTGGTCAGGTTCTTTTTATAACCGAAGGACAGGGATCTTACCAGGCAAAAGGTGATCCTGCACGCGTATTGCGTAAGGGTGATTTTTTGGAAATCCCTCCAAATGTAGTTCACTGGCATGGAGCAGGTCCTGAAAAGGAATTTGCGCACATTGCCATCAGTCTCAATACCGACCAAGGAGGTGTGGTTTGGCTGGAGCCTGTGACAGATGAGGAATATGCCATCGCCAATGTCTCCTATTGAAAAAGAATATATGATGCATACTTTCATCAAAATCCCGCACAAATGAAGAACACGCTGATCTTTGCGACCACATTCTGTCTGGTGTTATTTAATAGCACGCTTAATGCCCAGGACTGGCCTCAGTTTCTCGGACCGGAAAGAAACGGAACCTCTCCACAAAAGAACCTGCTTCGTTCCTGGCCTGAAGGCGGGCCTGAAGTGCTATGGACTGCAGGTCTTGGCATCGGTTATGGAGGCTCCGTTATACAAGATGGCAAAGTATATTTGCTTGACAGGGACGATAAAGTGGGTGATATACTGCGCTGTTTTGACTTCAATAACGGCGATGAATTATGGAGTTTCTCCTACGATGCACCCGGTTCGGTTATGTTTCCCGGTTCGCGCAGTGTTCCAACCATCGACAACAACCTTATATATTCCAGCGGACCTTACGGCGACTTGTATTGCGTTGACATAAGCACCCACAAACCGGTATGGCATAAAAATATATGGACCGATTTTGGCGGAGATCCCGGAAATGATCCGTCCGGCGAAGAAGGTGAAGGACCGGGCGGATTTGGTGGTCACGGGAATTTCCCCATATGGGCCATTTCCCAATGTCCGCTGGTATATGGTAATTTGCTTATCGTTATATCCCAGGCTCCAGGTGCCGGTGCGGTTGCGTATAATAAAAATACGGGTGAAGTCGTATGGAAAACGCCAAACCTGGGGAACGAATCATATACCAGTCCTTCGCTTGTAAAAATAGATGGGGAAGATCATATCGTTGCCGTCATTTCGTCTACGAATCCCATCGGTCGCAGGGATTTGCCACAAACACCGGGTCATATAGTGGGGATAGAGCCCCTTACTGGTTCGATCCTGTGGGATTATGACCAGTGGCATTGCCATATATCCGTTCCGGGCGCCGTTGATGCAGGTGATAACAAAGTCCTTGTTGTTGGGGGTTATGAACTCGGTGCGGTTATGATCAAGGTCGAAAAGCAGGCTGACGGCAGTTATGGCACCATCGAACTTTTCAAGACAGAAGAATTTGGCGACCAGACAAAACCCCCCTTATTCATCGATGGCTATTTCTATGCCCAGTTTGGCACGAACAATCGTCGGGATGGAATGGTATGCATGAGCATGAACGGAGAGGTCATGTGGCAGACCAAACGTGATCCGGATTTTAACAAAGGCAGCATGATCTTTGCCGACGGCTTGGTTTTGGCCACCGATGGGGCAAAATCACTATACCTGATAGAGCCCGATCCATCCGGATTTAAACCACTGGCATCCGCAGAGGTATTGACCGCTGTGGTGGACGAAAATGACCCGATGTCGAGACGCTTCGGGACGCAGAACTGGGCTCCCATAGCCCTGTCCGATGGCAGATTATTCATCCGCGATCAAAGCAGGTTAATGTGTTTGAAAGTTGCTGACGAATGAAACACCTATTTATACCTAGGCAAATTCACTAATTCAAAGTCAGGAATATCGGATCCGAGCCCCTTTATCCAGACCATGAGGTGTATAATAATCTATTTATTCTTCCCTAAAAATCTATCAATGTCTCTGATCTTTCCGAAGATAACAATGATATTTTCTTTTCTTAGTGGAGTATCTGCTCTTGCGATATTCTTTATTTTATTTGTCTTTATACCTAAAAAGTTTCTTTCGGCCTCTTTTGAAATAACTGCCAATACGGTCAGGTCAAATTCAGAACGAATATTTGTCTCACTTAGAATCATACCATCATATCTTTCCGGGACATCTGCCTTAACGATGCTGTAATCTGGTGAAAGTTCAAAGGAGTCTATCAGTCCTTCTGTTGTCAAATTTTTTGCCAGTTTCTCTGCCGAGTCCTGCTCGGGGTGCACAATTTCCTCAATGCCCATTGCCCTGAGCACAGTTTCCTGGGTAGTAGATACAGCTCTGCCAATTATCCTCTTTGCGTGGAGCTGTTTCATAATGGCAGTGGCCATGATTGAATTGCCGTTGTCTTCACCAATACAGATAATTACTGCATCAGCCTCTTTTACCGGCAGATCCTTAGCCGAATGAATATCTGTGCAGTTGGCGCAAATCGTATAGGTGATATCATTCTTTAATAGTTCAACTTTCGACATGTTGTTGTCTACCCCAATTACCTCATGTCCCAGTTGTGTGAGCCTTACGGATAAAGCAACCCCAAAATTTCCCAAACCGATTATTAAAAAATTCATTTTTTACTGATTTAGTTTATTAATATTCCCTCCGTGGGGTATTGGATAAATCTCCTGGCTGTTTTCCTGATAATGGATAACAGCAGGGTCAGAGCACCTACCCGGCCAATAAACATGGTGCATATGATAATGGCCTTCCCGGCCTGCGACAGGTCGCCTGTAATGCCACGGCTTAGTCCCACGGTGCTGAATGCCGAGAATACTTCAAATATCAGGTCGGTGGCCTGTTTATCGGGTTCCGCAATAAACAGTGATAAAGTCCCCAGTCCGATCACAAGAAGGGATAGGAACATAAAAGCGAATGAGCGCCGGATGGAGGATTCATGGATCTGCCGGTGACCCAGTTCAATCCTTTCCTTACCCCGGGCAAGGCTAAACACATTCAGGACACCAAGTGCAAGTGTACTTGTCTTAATTCCTCCCCCCGTAGATCCCGGGGATGCCCCTATCCACATGAGGAAAATGATCAACATTAATGTCGGAATGCGGATCGCAGCGGTGTCGACCGTATTGAATCCGGCTGTGCGGGGTGTCGCAGCTCCGAAAAATGCAGTAATGATCTTCCCGATTCCACCATGCTCACCAAGCGTATTATTATATTCTGAGAAATAAAATACAATTGTACCAAAAACCAGGAGGATCAGGGTTGTATACAGGACCAGCTTGGAGTTAAGGGTCAGGACAGGTAACTGGTATTTTCCTCTCCCGATTCTGAATATTCTGTACACCATGTTCAGGAAACCATGTTTTGCTGCAGTATAGATATTGATCATTACAGGAAAACCCAGTCCCCCGATGATAAAACCAAATGCAACAGAAACATGTAAATAGTAATTGTACCGAAATTCCATACCGTACAGACTATCAGATATCGTTGAGAACCCGGCATTACAGAAAGCGGATACAGCATGAAAAATGGAGAAAAATACCGGATTCTGCCGGTTCATTCCGGTTCCTGTCCGTATACTCAGATAAATAAGAAAGCAGATTGCTGCTTCCACAAGAAAGGTAAAGAACAGTATTTTTTTCAGTGAACTTATCACCAGTGCAATCTTATTTTCATTGGTAAGATCTGCTAACATAATCAGAGACTGGAAAGATGACCCGCCGATAAAAAAGTAAGCAAAAAAACTCGTGAAGGTCATAATGCCAATGCCCCCTAACTGAATAAGTATCAGTATAATGAGCTGTCCGAACGTGGTGAAATAGGTGCCCGTATCAACTACAATCAATCCGGTAACACACACGGCACTGGTAGAAGTAAACAAGGCGTCCGTGAAATTTATACCTGAATAGGTTGCTTTTGGCAACATGAGCATGAAGGAACCGAACACAATGACCAGTAAAAAACTACATGCAAAAATCACTGCCGGATTTGTATGCTTATAACGCCAATTAACTTTAATGGCAGATAATTCTCTGATAAGGCTAACTGAAAATGCAAGAACTAGCCAGACTTTAGGATTAATAAGAGAACCATCTGCCTCTTCCGCCAGCTTATTGAAGTGAATGCTTACCAGAAGGAAATTATAAAACAGCCATAATACAAGTTCAATAATCCAGATCCGGAGGTTTGGAAAACTTTTAAGATCAATAACATACTTTACGGGAACAGAAATAATTATACCAAGCAGACAGACAAAATACAGGCGATGAATCGTTTGAAGAATACCGGCCTTCTGAATGAAACCTGCATCAAAAAGCAAAATACAAATAGCCAGAACACTGAATATAAGGGGAAGATATTTAAGCAGAGATTTCTTCACGATTTTTCAGTGTAAATGGTTACAATGACAGTAGCCTGGAAGTAAAATCCAGGAGGTAATAATTTGAGTTCCTATCGCTCATGAGTCAGATCTGAATCATCTTCCAATGTTCTATTTTGGGGACTCAAAAGCTTAGAGAAAAAATCCGGATCAATCCCAAGAATAACCACCAGAATGGAACAGATGATGATACTGAACAGAACAATTGAATATTCCAGGTCCAGAATTATCTCCCCATGAGCTAATCCACGCTGCAAAGGCAGACAAACCACAAGGCACAGAACATTACTCAGTGCTGATTCAAGTATTAATACAGAAGAGCTTTTTTCACCCAATTTCATCTGCTTAACCATGGGTATAACTACAGCCGAGGAGGTGCCGCCCACGATAGCACCTATAAAAACAGAACTCAAAACATCAATGGAAAGAAGCCATCGTGAAACATAAGAAGAGAAGGCAGCAGACCCAATCGCTTTTCTGATCTCTTTAAAATTAAGTCCCGAACCGCTTTCAAACAAGATAACGATCAGCGTAATGGTGGTTAAAATATTACCAAGTTTGCCAAAGAAATCCTTGGAAACAATTCCGCTTACAGGGCCTATGATGATCCAAATCAAGAGTAGTAATAAGACATTCGGGATTTTAGTCCTGTCAAATAATTCATTAAAGACAGGTGACAAGAATATGAGTAATCCCAATGCAATGATGGTAATATAAATGTTCATTTTGTCTTATTATTTGCTCCAGAATGTCCTGGTGAATAACATGATCACCGTATATATTTCTAACCTGCCTACGAGCATTATAAAGGTTAATAGTGCTTTACCGGCAACTGGAAAATGGGAAAAATTTCCTGCTGGTCCCACACTTCCTAATCCAGGACCGATACCAGCCATGCAGGTAGCTACAGAACTTGCTGCCGATTGTATATCAACGCCTATTATTATCATAACGAAGCTGCCGATAATAAAGATCAGAATGTAAATTGCGATAAATGACAGAATTGAATTATTGGTATCTTCATTAACTGCATTACTATTTAAACGGATAGGAATAATGGCATTAGGGAATATTAGCTGCCTGAAAATCTTTTGTACATTCTTGAATAGGATTACGTGTCTTGCCATTTTAATTCCCCCCGCAGTGGATCCGGTACACCCTCCAAGGAACATGGCAAAAAATATCAGCATCCAGGCAAAAACCGGCCACTGCATATAATCAGTTGTGGCATAACCGGTACACGTAACGATTGAAATTGTTTGAAAGAAAGACTCCCTGAACGATTCTTCAAAAGGCTTATCCATGATGAAGAATATGGAAAACGTAATGATCAAACCCAGGACGCCTACTGTTCCCAGGTAAAATCTGATCTCATCGTTATTTCTTATTTTTCTGAATTGTTTCTTGAAAAGGTAGTAATGCATAACGAAATTCATTCCCGCCAGCAACATGAATACCATTATAACATATTGTACATATGGAGAGTATTCTGCAATGCTGGTATTCCTGGGAGAAAACCCGCCGGTTGCAATGGTCCCAAATGCATGACAAATACTATTAAACAAGTCCATTTTCCCGAACAATAAAAAGACAACCTCAGAAAATGTCAGAAACAGGTAAATTATAAGCAGTCGATAACCCACTGATCTGATTTTAGGCTGTATCTTTTCCTGCAATGAAGACTCCAGGGTAAACAAATTATATTCACCGATATTAAGAGCCGGCATAACCACAATGAATAGTACGATGATGCCTATACCACCAATCCAATGTGTTAAACTTCTCCATAAAAGAATTGACTTAGGCAGACTTTCGATGTCAGAAAGAATAGATGATCCCGTAGTTGTAAAACCTGATACTGATTCAAACAGCGCATCACTAAAAGATGGAATAGCATGGGAGAAGAGGTAGGGCAAACTACCAATTAGACCTATTGAAATCCAGGATAGTGTAACTGCAAGGTAAGCTTCACGCTTACCAACAATATCATTTCCATTTACATTTGTCTTCTTGATAATAATATGGATGATCATTGAAACAGAAAGGGAAATTAGAGCGGACCATATAAATGGTGCCAGGGATTCCGAGTAGATAATGGCTACTACTGATGTAAGTAAAAGTGCAATTGAAACGATAATGAGATTCCTGCTCAGTACTTTGAATACAATCCCATTGTTGATGAATCCCCCCATATTGTTTATTATCAGTTGGAACTGCTGCCAGATTGAGCTTCTGTGACGATTTTTTTAAAAATCTCTTCCAGTTTTTCCAGCTCGTTATTTTTTTTGATTTCAATATCTTTATTGAAGTTGGTCCTATAGAATTCAATCATTCGTTCAGTTAGTTTATCAACAGGATTAATCAGAAAAAGGGGAATAATGACGATAAAAATGCTTAGGATAGTCAGACCTGCGATCCCAACATTCTTTTGGATCTTTACAATTTTTGATGTCGAGGATTTAATCTCTTCATTTTTAGTTTCCAATAAGGTAATATTCAGATCATGAATATTTAATATGTACTCTCTTAGGTTTTGATATTTTTCTATGTACGCATTAAAGTCCGATTTGTATTCATGGTTCATTATTCCCTTCTGATACTTTATCAGGGCTTTTTGAAGAGATTCTGTAAGTTCTTTCTCTCCGGGCTCTGTGATATTGTTTTGCTGCATCTCCAATTGCTTTTGCAATTCAGATAAATCCTCTTTTATAATTTGTTGGGTTATTTTGACCTCTATACTATCAGAAAAAGCATAGGATGAGGACAATAAAGCTACATTTACAGATTCTAAAAGGTGTAACATACCAAAAGAATACTTGACGGATGGATAGTTATCCTCCAGCAGAGATTGAGACTTATTTACCACCTTTTGATTTACTCCAATATTCAATATGAAAACAGCATATGAAACCAGGAATACTGCCAATATCCCAACCATTAGTTTTGTGCGTATTTTCTTCATATTAGTCCGTTTTTGAATCAAAATTGCCATAAACCGGCAGGCTTATATAGAAACGACTGCCTTCCCCGGGAGAGCTTTCAACCCATATTTTGCCATTCTGTTTAGTTATAAATTCTTTTGAAATGGATAATCCGAGACCCGTACCGGATTCAATAGTGTTTGGCACACGGTAAAATTTCTGGAAAATCAGGTCATGATACTTGTTATCAATTCCTTTACCATAATCCTGTACTGAATAAACCACCTCATTATCGTGTTTTGAAGCAACAACATGTACCTTGCTGCCTTCTTCAGAATATTGAATTGCATTATTTATTAAATTAATTAATGCCCAGGCTGTTTTTTCAGAATCAGCATATACGGGTGGCAGGTTCGATTCTGTTTTGAATTCAATGTGTATATGTTTTGATTTGCCATAATTTTCAGAAGTTTCCCGAATTAATTCGAAAAGTTCTGAAGTGTATAATGTTTGAAGATTCAATTGAATATTTCCCGATTCCAGCTGGGCCAGGTCTAATAATTCCTTGGTCAGATTTTGCATTTTATTTGTTTCCAACTTTAATGCCTGAACGATTTCATTTTGTTCATTATTAAGTGACCCGACCCTGTTATCATCCAATAACTTCAGGTTTAATCTCAATGAAGAGATTGGCGTTTTTAATTCATGGGAAATGGTCGCCATAAAATTGGTTTTCGCTTCATCCTGTTCAAGAAAGTGCGTTATATTCTTGAGAACGATTACCAATCCTGCCCTGACAGGATCATACTCACCAGTTTTCGTAATTATTACATTTAGAACTTCTCTCGCATAGTATCTTACTCTACCCTTTTGCTCGATTCGTAATGGTTTGAAATCCTTGATAATATTAATGGGTTTATCCAGAATACCACTTACAACCGTTTGAAATATCGGATTCTTAACAGCTATGTCCGGAGCGTATTTCCCGATTAATATATTTTCATCCAATCCCAGAATCTTACAGGCATTTGCATTGGAGAATATGATTACCTTTTTTTCATTCAAGCCGATAATGGCATCGTTCATGTTATTGATAATGGTATCAATTCGTTTCTTTTCAAACAGGAGTTCTGACAGGTTGCTGTGTTCAAATTCATCCAGTTTGGCTGCCATTGTATTAAAAGCTTTTGCCAACTCACCCAATTCATCATTTGACTGAAAACTAAGGCGTTTACTGTAATTTCTATTTGCAATTTCGGTAATCCCCCGTATCAATTCACCGATAGGATTAGCAATATTTCTAGGATACCTGAATAGAAAAAATGCCGAGATAAGGAAACAGACAGTTCCGATAATCGATATATACACGAATGCTTTGTGTGCTGTATTTTTTAGGAGGGAGTTTTTAAAACTGATTGCCACCATATTCATATCCCATAATTCTATAATCAGATTACGGGTTACAGAATATTCAGGGACCAATTCATGGAAATAGAATGCCAAATCATTGATATCGCCAGTTCTAACCTGTTCAAACGATTTTTTGTATTGCAGATAATTTATTTCCAGCTGATCGATAATAGATTTTTCGCCTTCCTCTGTAATATTGTTTCTAACGGCCCGTAGATGCTCATCAAATGTCTTCTGGCTTTGTGTAAAAGAGCTGTCGTCAAACTGCTTTCTGTCGTCAAAGAAAAATTTAACCTGTTGGTTTTTAATTTCATCGATAGCTTGAATAAGGAATTTGGTTGATTCAACGGTTTGATAATTTTCACTTAGCATCGCGGCAGATCGATCTGAAAGATTATAAATGAAGTAACTCCCTACAATCCAGATCAGAATGATCATAAGAAATAAGAAACCAAACCCTAAAAACAATTTATTCTTTAAACTTATTCGTAACATTTCATTAGTGGTTAACTAAAATGCAAATTACAGGTTTGCTTACTTTCTTTGCGACTTTTTAAACAAAATGTCGAAGATAAAATCAAGAGCCTTTCTTCCAATTAAATAGATGATAATCAGTAGAGTAATAAACAATACAATTGATATTACTATCCTTCCCATGGAGATATTTTTTAAATACATAGCCAAATGGCATACCAGAATTACAGCAAGGAATTAAACAATAGAATAATATCCAGATAATAAATCATTTAGAAAAATGATCTGCAAGTTCGGCTGGGAAATCTCTTAAAAAAGTATTCTAATTTAGAAGGGAATGATTCTAAATGGAAAGGCATTACCCTATGCTGTGTTGTTTTAGTTTCCGGTATAACGTGGGTATCCCAATTCCTAACATTTTTGCCGCTTTTGTTTTATTACCTTTTGTAAAGGCTAAAACCTTCTGTATATGGATTTTCTCCATATCTTCAAGAGTTCCATTAGGGTTTCTTAAAGTAGTTTCTTCGGGAAATAAAACTTCCAACGGGAGAAGGTCCTGATTTAGATTTCCATCATCGGTTAGAATAATAGATCTTTCAACTATGTTTTTTAATTCACGGATATTCCCGGGCCAATGGTAAGCAATAAGCCTGGTTAGAAATTCAGGAGAAATTGATTTTAGTTTCTTATTGGTTTTTAACGAGTAAAAAGAAGCGAAGCTCTCTGTAAGAAGTGGAATATCTTCTTGTCTTTCTTTAAGTGCGGGAATTCGGATTTTAAATGCTGACAGCCTGTAATATAAGTCATTTCTAAATTTTTCGGTTCTAACATCGTTCAATAATTCACGGTTTGTTGCAGCGATGATCCTTACATTAACTTTAATTGTTTTTGTTTCACCTACCCTTGCAAAGGTCTGCTCTTCAAGCACCCTTAATAATTTAGCCTGTAAATCAGGATGCATTTCACCAATCTCGTCCAGGAAAAGGGTTCCATCATTTGCTTCCTCAAAAAGACCCTTTTTATCAAAGTTTGCCCCCGTAAAAGCGCCTTTCCTATGACCAAAAATCTCTGATTCCAGGAGTTCTTTAGGGAATGCGCTGCAATTTACCGCAATAAATGGTTGATTCTTTCTGAGACTTGCATTATGAATGGATTGAGCAAATAGTTCTTTCCCGGTGCCCGTTTCTCCTTCCAGCAAAACAGTTGAATCTGTAGGGGCAACTTTTTTTGCCAGGGTTATTGTTTCTTTTATAATTTTTGACGTACCAATAATTCTGTCGAAACTGTAACGGGTTTCTAATTTATCTTCCAGCTCAAAAATGCGTTTTTGCATTTTGGCCTTTTCTACAGCTTTTTCTACAGTAATGAGTATTTGTTCATCACCATCCCCTTTCGTAATATAGTCAAAAGCTCCCTGCTTCATAGCAAATACTCCATCGTGTATAGTCCCGTAAGCAGTAAGCAAAATGACTTCAGTAATCGGATTATGTGATTTAATCTTTTTGAGAACTTCTAAACCATTGATGTCCGGTAATTTGACATCACAAATAACAAGGGAAATGTCTTTATTACCCTGCAGGAGCTTTATCCCTTTAGTTGCATTTTCCCCCTGCAATACTTCATAACCTTCAAGTTCGATGATTCTTGAAAGTGCCTTTCTAAGCTGATCTTCATCGTCAATTACCAGTATTTTTCCCCTGTTCATACAATTAATTACCAGGTAAAAATACACAATTCTTAATGTGTATAAAAAGTTGCCCTTATTATCCGGATTTGAATCCGGAAAATCACGTCGTTCAGCTTGCATCATCCTTTCAATCATCAGCTCCATGAGCTCTTGTATTCCTTTTTCCCGGTCTAAATACTTGATAAATATGCCCGATAGCTGTTCCTCTGTAAAATCCACAGGGTCTTCTTCCTTTAGTTAAACTTTTTTTTGCAAGACTATTGCTGACAGGACACTTTAAAAGATTGAGATATGTTCAGACTAATATTAACGGTGTTATGGGTAGTAAAAGACCCCGAACCCGCAAAATCATGATTTACAGTTAAGAACAATAGAGAAAGTACTTCCCACTCCCAACTTGCTTTCGACAGATATCTGCCCTCCCTGAGCTTCGATAAACTCTTTGCTTATGGCCAGGCCAAGTCCGGTGCCCTCTTTTTCTGTATCGGGCACTTTAAAGTACTTATCAAATATTTTATTTTTGTATTTGGAGTCTATTCCCTGACCTGTATCAGTTACGGATATTTTTACACGATTACCTGTTTGAAGAATCGAAATTTTTATTTCGGAATTATCATAAGAATAGCGAATAGCGTTTGATATAAGATTGGTAAACACCCATGCTGTTTTTTCATTATCAATAAGAACTTCAGGAAGTTCCGAAGGATAATCCTCGATGAACTTGATATTTCTTCTGTCTGCTATTGGTTTGTTTGTATTAATGGCGTATTGTATAGTACTTTTCAAATCGGATGGCATTATTTTTAACTGGATTTTACCTGTTTCAACCTGGGTAAAGTTCAATATTTCCGATACCAATTTCAAAAGGGAATTTGTGTCTTCTTCACAACTTCTTATTAATTCCCGTTGTTCATCGTTAAGTGTGCCGGTTTTTTCATTTTCAAGTAATTGCAGACTTAGTTTAATCGCGAAAATGGGAGTCTTTAATTCATGTGAGACTGTAGCAATAAAATGAGTTTTTGCTAAATCAAGTTCCATGAATTTTGTGATATTCTTCAAAATAATTACATAACCCAATATGTGTTCATCTTTTTCATATTGCGTGGTATAGGAGATATTTTGAATCTCCTTTTCAAAAAAAACATCTTTTTCATTTTCTTTGACCTGGATTCTTGAAACTGTATTATCTATTGTGATTTTGTTTTCCTTTTCAGGTTCAACTATTATCAATTTGCTCATCAACTCATTTTCATTTGCAACTTCAAGAATACTCTCACCAATCAAATTCCTGCTTTCAAGTCCTGCTATTTTCAAAAATTCTTTATTAGTCAACGTAATTTTCATGTCCTTATCAAATCCAATGATTGGAAAATGAATTTTATTTAACAGGGTTTCTGTAATCTTCCTCTCGGCTAATAATTTTGAAATATTACTTTTATTATATTCTTCAAGTTTCTGAGCCATGGTATTGAATGATATTGCGAGTTCTCCAAACTCACCATGACTTTCAAAACTTACTCTTTGTGCGTAATCATTGCCAGAAATCTGTTTTATACTGCTCGTTAACTCATGTATCGGTTTTGAAATATTCCATGGTAGAAGAATGAAAAGCAGCAGTGAAATCAGTATACAGAATAAACTAATGAACCCTATTAATAAGATGGATTTATTAGCAGTTTGTGTTGCTATAGTACTTTTCCCTTCTATCGCATCCAAATTCATTTCCCAGATTTCAAATAGATATAATTGAACATCTGCCAGATAGGCCTTTTCTTCTGGATTATTCTTAAGTTTTTGAAAACTTTCCGATAATTTTTCTGTTAATGCTTCTTCTCCGACTTCAGTAATATTGTTTTTTTGTTTTACAAGATAGGCTTCAAAAAATTTTAATACATCCTCATCCTGATTAATTCTTGAAAGGACTCTCAGCATATTTTGCGTGTAACCAATAGTTTCCTTATTATCCTTGATGATATTTTCGGAAGCTATAGCCAGTGATTTAATCTGTTTTACAGCAAAAAATGACAAAAGAATAATTAGAATCAACAATAATCCAATTCCAAGATATAGTTTGGTCTTGATTCTCATGGGTACACTATTTTGTCAGGAAACAATGTTACTTCTTTAAATCTGTTAGATTAATATAATACTCATACTACTTTGGGGTTTGTTCCAAAAAATATGGTTCTGAATAAAACAAGAACAGGTATTATCTCCAACCTTCCGGCCCACATTTGAATAATATAATTAATCTCAAGTGCACATGACATATCTGGATTGGTTATACCGCATGATAATCCAACCGTTCCCTGAGCGGATGCAGATTCAAAAAGCGCATCAGTAATTGTATAGCCATTCCCCATAAGGTAATAAGTTACCAATGTAGAGATAAAAACAAAAAGTAAATAAATGAATGAAAAAGTCGCGGCAGAACCAAGTTCTTTATTCATTTCATCTGGCAACAACCTCTTTTCATTGAATCTGAGTACTTTTATTGAATTTTCAGATGAAAAGAAACTGCTGACATGCCAGATTAAACCTTTAAATATCAGTAAAACTCTGATTATTTTTATTCCACCAACAGTTGCCCCGGCAGCACCACCAACAACCATAGCTGTCATAACTATAAATAGAAGAGATGGACTGTCCCATAAATGGACATCTGAGGTTTGCCATCCTGTAGTTGTTAAAGCACTGACAAACTGAAATATACCTATCCGGAATGGTTCTGCAATTACACCTGATTTCATTAGCATCAGAGAAAGTATAATACTTCCACCTGTACACAGTAATAATATGGACCTTGTTTGAAGGTTTTTCCAGAATTGGTTGATTTGCTTATAACAAATTACTTTGAAGTAAAATGGCAAAGACAATGCACCCAATATCATTGGTAAAATGTATAGCATGTCCATTTGAATTGACTGGAAGCCTGCTATACTATCGTCCAATGTGCTAAATCCACCTGTGGATTGTCCGGCCATAGCGTGATTTATTGAGTCAAATATGTTTTCAGAAAGACTGTAATCAGGTAAAATAATATGTGTGCCAATTGTAAGGTAAATAAAACTGAAAAAGGTAATTCCAATATATATCTTCCAAATAGAACGCGCAGTTTCTATAATGGATGGTTTTAATCTTTCACCAGATGACTCCGTTCCATAGAGAAGAACTGCAATTTTCCCGCTTGAATATCCTAACACAGCCAGAGACAATATGATAAACCCGGCTCCACCCAAGTATTGTGTGAATGAACGATAGAATAATAGTCCTTTTCCAATGGAAGGCTCATGGACTGCCATAGTTAACCCTGTGGTCGTATACCCACTCATACTTTCAAAAAATGCATGCAATGGATTTTTAAAATAGTAAAGGCTTGGCAAATAATCCGCTCCCGTTTGACAATAAAGCCTGGCTACTTCGATCGGGGTTATATATGAAGTAATTAGAAAGGGAAGACTACCCATGATAGCAATTGAGAGCCAACCCAATGCCGCAATTAATAAAGCATGTCTGTGAACTGGTTCAAAAGAGGTTTGAAACCCTTTCCGAAGAACAAAACCAATGGTTAAACAAATCAGGGAAGACAAAAGCATCCCCATTGCTGTATAATACTCACCATATATGAGTGATACCAGCAAAGGAATAATGAAGGTAAAGCCTAATAAAATCTGCAAATCACCAATCTGGTTAAGCAACATTTTAATGGTATCGAACTTATTATGATGCTTAAAAATCATATAGTATCATTAGTTGAATAATTCGCTGAGGTCTGAATTGCTTTGTGGCAAAGAGAATACAAATACCTTATCTTCGGGTTTTAATTGGAATTTGCCGAGTGTAATATATCCTTTGCCATTTCTTACCACACCGCTGATAATGGCATTTTCAGGGAATTCGAGTTCACCGATTGGCATTTGAGTCACTCTTGAGTTCGGCTTTACAACAAATTCATGAATTGTGGCTTCGACTCCATATAGATGAGAAAGCACTCTTCCTTTAATGATATATCGAAAAATAAAATTTGCTGCTGCCATCTTTTTATTTATTAACGTGTCTATGCCCATTTTTTGCGAAAAGCCGAACAATCCAATGTTCTCAACCATGGCAATTGCTTTTTTTACACCATTTTCTTTGCCAATTAAGCATGTAAATATATTTGTCTCCGAGTTTCCAGTCACGGATACGATTGCATCAAAATTTTCCAACTCCTCTTCTTCAAGTACTTTGATATCTGTGCCATCTCCACATACTACCTGGACTTTTGGGATGGTTTTTGCCATATAGTTACATTTTTCACTGTCCTTATCAATCACTTTTATGCTGTAATACTGGCTAAGTTTTGAAGCGAGTGATTTACCTGTTCTGCTCCCCCCGATTATTAATACATTTTTAATCTGAATGGTTTTTTTCCCGGCATATTCTATGACCTTATCTTTACCTTCTTCTGTTGACATGAAATATACAAGGTCACCCGCAAGAAACTTCAAGTCTCCTTTCGGAATAAGCGTAGTACCATTCCTATGGACTGCAACAATCATAAACGAATTATACGGAATTAAATCTGCCGTATTTGCAATTGTTTTATTCACAATGTTTACGTCATTATCAATCAATAATCCCATCAAATAAAGAGCCTTGCCATGAAAGTTAAATGTCTCCTGTAAAGCTGGTGATTTTAGGATATACCTTACCTCACGGGTTACGAGAGATTCTGGCGAGATTAAAACATCAACACCCAACTCCTTCAGGTCCAAAGCATTTCTTTCAACCAGATATTCCATGTTGTCGATTCTGGCTATGGTAAATTCAGCACCAAGTTTTTTTCCGATTAAACATGTGGTGATGTTTACAGATTCAACAGAAGTTACAGCGATTAAAAGATTTGCAGATTCAACCCCTGCAAGTTTTAATACTTCATAACTTGTTGAATCGCCCAAAATGGTTGCTATCCCTAAGTTCTGTTCCGCATGCTCAAGTTTATCCTTTTGGGTATCAATTAATATGATATCCTGAAATTCAATAACTAACAATTTGGCAAGATAGAATCCAACCTCACCGTCACCCGCAATAATAATTTTCATTTCTACCTATATTATCTTCAATTAGTTATCCAGGATTGTTTTGATATATACTTCTTTCAGTGTTTCAGGCATTAATTCGAGGTGCTCCTTTAAACTCATCGCATTTTCCTCTGATGCCAGCACATTGAAAAACTCATTTTCGATAGCATTTTTTTCGTATAATGTTCCTTTTGAGTATAAAAGATGTATGATTTTAAATGGTTCTTTTTGGGTTTCGCAGTTTTTAAACATCAGTTTCTTGGTGTATTCTGCAAATTGACGAAGTATACCGTAGTCGGAACTTATAGCTGATTCTTCTTTGTCTTCGAAAGCATCAGGGAACCAATGAAACAGCGTTTTATGAATTCTTGTTTCCATAGTAAATCATAATTAGTTAAACGAATATTGAAAACAGCAGCACAATTCTGTTTCCAAAATTCAGAGATTAAATGTAAATGCTTGATTGTTTGGCAATAAACTCCAAACATCTTGAAGGGGAAATAGAAAAACCCTTTCACTTTGAAAGGGTATCGAATTGCGATTTGAAAGGGTGAACTTACTCTATTTTATGCTCGGCAAGTTTTCGGTAAAGGGTTGTTAATGCTATTCCAAGTAACTTCGCTGTCTTGGTTTTGTTACCATTGGAGATATGTAGTACTCTTTTTATATGTTGCATTTCTACTGATGCTAAATCAAATTTGGAAAGATGCTGGTCATCTGGATAGAATGCAGTGTTGCTTTGTATTTCGATGGGCAAAAGGTCCGAAGTGATTTCATTCCCTTTAGCTAAAATAACGCACCTTTCAATTACATTTCTGAGTTCACGGGTATTTCCCTTCCACTGGTGCTGCTTTAATTTATTAATGCAGTCTTGAGAAATACTGTCAATCCTCTTTCTTGATTTTGCTGCGAAAAGTCGTAAAAAATGATACGATAATGGTTCAATATCAGTTATCCTGTCTCGTAAGGCTGGTAATCTAATTTGAAAAACAGAAATTCGGTAATATAAATCATCTCTGAAATTTCCCAATTCAATCTCCCGTTGTAAGTCTCTGTTTGTTGCGGCAATAATCCTGACATTAATCTTAGTTGGTTTGTTCTCACCAATTCTAATAAATTCTCCTGTTTCAATAATCCTTAAAAGTTTAGCCTGTAAATCTGTTGCTAAATCTCCAATCTCATCAAGAAAAATTGTGCCGTTATTTGCCTCTGAAAAAAGTCCTTTTCGGTCTTTAACTGCACCAGTAAATGCGCCCGCTTTGTGCCCAAAAAATTCACTTTCAAGCAGTTCATGGCTAAATGCGGAGCAATTGATTGCAACAAAAATTTGATTCTTGCGATTACTATTATGATGTATAGCCTGTGCAAAAACTTCCTTTCCTGTTCCTGTTTCGCCAGTCAATAAAACAGATGTATCACTTTCAGCAACTGTTTTGGCAAGCTCTAATGATTCAAGAATCTGTTCGGATTTTCCGATTATATTTTCAAATGAATACTTATTTTCAAGCTGCTTTTCTAAGAGCAACACACGCTTTTCCAGTTCTATCTTTTCAATGGCACGGTTAATCAATGGAATTATTTTATTGTTGTCGTCTCCCTTGGTAATATAGTCAAATGCACCGTTTTTAATTGCCCTGACTCCATCTGGTATATTTCCATAGGCAGTGAGTAAAATTACTTCAGTTATCGGGTACTTTCCTTTTAGTTCCTTTAATAAGTCTACACCGTTTCCATCTGGTAACCTTACATCGCAAAGGACAACATCGAAGCTATTCTCAATCATCTTTTTTAAGGCCGTCTTGCAGTCGGCTGCCTGATGCACATCGAAACCTTCATAACTGATAATCTTTGTCAGCAAGTTTCTTAGTTTGACCTCATCATCTATGATTAAAATCCTTTTCAATGCTCAAATAATGTTATACAAACATAGAAATATTAAACAAGGTTACAATTTTGGTTTTCTGGTGGAGCTTTTTAAGCAGGGGCTTGACTGCCGCGGGGGCTCAAGACCGGATGGGTACACAAAGCCATTGATTAAATTCCTTTATTTTGTAATAAGGGTAATAAATGCAAAAAGCCTTCAAAGATGTTGGACTTTGAAGGCTTCTGTGGGCCCAGCTGGGCTTGAACCAGCGACCCCCTGATTATGAGTCAGGTGCTCTAACCAGCTGAGCTATGGGCCCTGGGTTTGGGCTTGCAATATTACACAATTTACAAATATCTGGCAACAACGCCTTTATGTTCATATAACAGAATGTTTTTTTTGGCTTTGCGATTTCCAGAACATTATTTTTAATAGCAACATGAGTTAATGAAGTGGTTTTCTAACTTTGACCTAACGGATCATGATGTGCGGAAAAAGATGAAGCGCCGGGTTTTTATGGGCCGCCTGATGGCGTTTACAGCCGGAGGTATAACGCTGGGGGCATGCTTTCGCAGCGGTGATACCGTTCAATCGCCGGGTGAAAATAAAATCACTGAAAACAGGGTCTTGCCAAGGGCTCTGGTTTTCAACATGCTGGATCAGAAAGTGGACCAGGCCATGCAGGTCTCCTATAACTGCGCTCAAAGCAGTTTCCTGGCACTGGAGGAGCAATTCGGTCTTCATGGGGACCAGGTACTAAAAGCATTAACCCCATTACCAGGAATCGCCGAGCGGGGAGAAACATGCGGTGCCCTGTTGGGGCCGCTGATGATTTTCGGGCTGATCTACGGCCGGGAAAGAGAGAGACTGGGCGATTGGGACAGGTACAGGGAATCCCTGGTTCCTGCCGGCAGATTTTGCCGGCTTTTTGAAAAAGAATATGGCAGTACCATGTGCAAGGAGATACAATCAGGTTTGTTTGGCAGAAGCTTTGATCTGACCCACCCGGAGGACCTGAGACAATTCCAGGAGGCGGATGCCACAATCCGGTGCAGTGCCGTAGTCCGCAAAGCTGTAAGAATCGCAGCCGGGATCATCCTGGATGAATAAACCCATGTTTAATACCTGAAGGTTCAAAAGCCCTTCCACCCCTGCATTATACGGATGGTCTGGTCCTGAAGGAACAGGCCAGGCCCCATTCGATCCAGTCGGAGCGGATCCCGTTCCTGGACTTGATACAGATATGGGCAGAAAGATGATCAGTCAGGGCGATTCTCCCCCCTGCCCGGGAAAAAAAGAATTTCCTGTCATAGGAGTGCATCAGGAAATAGGTGCCCAGATTGAATACGAGGGTCAGCCTATCAACGGTGAACTGGTATCCCAGGTGACCCCCCATGTAGGTTTTCTGCCAGGTGGTAACATCCTCCGGCAGAATCCCCTTGATGCCCTGTTCCATGGATCCGTCGTAGAACAGATCAGCACCCAGGGTAACGGCACTCCTGGGGCTGTAGCGGTAAGCATAATCTGCTGTGAATGAGGAGGTAAAATAGTACACCCCTTCCCGTAAGGTCTCGGGTTGCCATTCCACAATACCCGCGGCCAACATCAGTTGAACCTCCTCATAGGATGTAAACTCAGGCGGTTCCGTATGAATATATTCCGCTCTTTTAAACGGCTTTTCCTTTCCGTCAAACAGGTAGCTCATTCCCAGGTTCCATCCCCAGTTGTTCAGTCCTACCTGGGGTTCATGGATGTTTCCGTTGGAGTAATGGGTTACCCCGTAACCGGCCGTCAGGTCGATCCGTTCACCCAGCTCCACTCCCAGGTTCAGGTTGAAATCAAAATAGAGGTTGATATGCGAGGCCACAATATCATTGTACGGATTGGTATCCGGGTCATAGACCAAAGACATATAACTCAGGCCAACAGACATACCCGAGTTCAATGTGAACCTGCCAAAACGTGCCCAGGGAGCATTGTAAAAAGCAAACAAACTGAAAGGATTTCCCAGCGTGGTGTCGCCCTTCCACCTGATCTGGTCAGCATAATGAATTCCCAGACCGTATTTCGGATAATGGTTGTATTGTTGCCAGATCTCCTTTCCGGCAGTCCGGAAGCCCAACCTGGCTTCCACAGCCCAGAAACCATCTTCCAGCAAATCTGCAAGATATTCGGTCCGGTTCCAGTGGACCCCATTATGGTAAAGGACCTGGAAAAAGGGCTGACCATTGCCCTGTCCCATTTTCTGATCCTGGGCAATCCCCGTTTGAAAAACAAGAAACAGGGTGGTGATGGCAATAACTCTTTTCATAGGCCGCTTATGCTCCAAACAATCCTTTGATCCCCTCTTCACTGGCGTTACAAATTCCCTTCTCGGTGATCAGTCCGGTTACCAGCCTGGCAGGTGTAATGTCAAATCCCGGGTTGGCCACCTCAGTTGTCAAGGGAATGACACGGATGCTTGCTCTCCGGTTACGTTCCTCGTCCCATCCTTCCATGTGGGATACCTCCCGGCCATCCCTGTTCTCAATTTCTGTCCCTTTCCCGTCCATCATTTCCATATCAATGGAGCTGGAGGGAAGAGCCACATAGAACGGAATGTGATTGTCGTAAGCAGCCAGGGCTTTCAGGTAAGTACCGATCTTGTTGGCCACATCACCATTCCGGGAGGTCCGGTCACTTCCCACGATCACCAGGTCTACCTGCCCGTTCTGCATCAGGTGACCCCCGGCATTGTCCACGATCACCGTATGGGGAACACCGTGTGCACCAAGTTCATAGGCAGTCAGCCTGGCTCCCTGGTTCCGTGGCCTGGTTTCATCCACCCACACATGAACCGGGATCCCCTCCTCCCGGGCCTGGTAAATGGGTGCCGTGGCGGTTCCGTAATCCACACAGGCCAGCCAGCCGGCATTACAGTGTGTCAGTACATGGACCGGCTCCTTCTTCCTCTTATAAATGTCCCTGATCAGATCCACCCCGAATTCCCCGATTTTCCGGCAGCGATTGACCTCCATCTCAGCCAGACCCGTGGACAGGTGGAACAACCGTTCAATCATTCCTTCGCGTGATCCGGCACACTGCATTGCACGCAGACATAAATCAACCGCATATTTCAGGTTCACAGCGGTGGGTCTGGAAGAAACAAGCTTCCCTCCGGCCGATTCCACCTCGTCACACCAGCGGTCCGCACTGCTTTGAAGTCCGGCCAGATACATCCCAAATGCAGCGGTTACACCGATCAGGGGTGCTCCGCGGATTACCATTTCACGGATGGCAAACAGGACATCGTCTATAGATTTAAGATCAACCACCTCAAAATCGAAGGGTAGCTTTCGCTGGTCGATCACCCTGATCACACCAGTTTCATTGTCGAGCCAGATGGATCGGTAGTGTTTTCCTCCTATGCGCATGGCAATGCTGTTTTTCTCCTATCTTTGACCGAAACGAATATACAAAATGCCTCCGGAACAAACCATCAAAAACATTCTGTTAGACCTGGGAGGAGTCATTCTGGATATCGATGTTCAGGCCACCCTGAAGTGCTTTTATGAACTTGATTTCCCTCCTGAACTTTTGCAGTACCCGCATAACATGACAACCGACCTGTTTTTCAGATATGAGACCGGGAAGATCGGTACTGCGGAGTTCCGCAATGAGATCAGGAAAAGTGCCGGAATCGATGTGTCCGATAAGGCTTTGGATGAGGCATGGCTTGCCATGATTGTAAAAATTCCCCCGGAGAGGGCCGTGTTACTGAAAAGGCTTGGAGAACGCTATGACCTCTATATGCTGAGCAATACCTCCCCCCTTCATGCACCGGTATTTGAGAAGATGTACCTTGATGTTGCCGGAATTGCCATGCATAAGGTATTTAAAAAAATCTATTACTCTTTCGAGATCGGATACCATAAACCGGACCGTGAAGCATGGGATTATGTCGTTGCTGATGCAGGGATCATTCCCCGCGAGACCCTGTTTCTGGATGACAACATTCACAACATCAAAGCTTCACAGGAACTGGGGTTCCAGGCCATCCACATCCATGAAAGGACCCGCCTGACGGACCTGGGCTTTGACCTGTGAAACCCCGGTTGATCTTTACCTTCTTTCATTTTATTTCAGTTTAATGAATGTTCCGTCACCTGTCTCAATCCCCTTGCGGATCCACCGCATCAGTGTGATCGTTTTAAAAGAGGGAACCAGGTAGGTGTTTTCCCACTCCCGCTGGGTGGAATCAAGCTCCAGCTGATACAGGTGGTTGGCGGTGTTGATCTGGTAAATCACCTTTCCGTTGCATACATGAACCAGGTGAGCCCTGGTTCCTTTCACAATACTTGTCAAATTTTCCATTTCATTTTGTTTTTACAGGTTAAAAAAGAAGCATAAAAAAAGGCCGGGAAAAACCCGACCTTTCTCTATACCATGGTATATTCTTATGTCAGGTAATCCGGCATAGCAAACCGTCTTTACAATCAGAACCGGTTTTCCCGGACGCTGTCATGACAGAAACCTTTGCGATGTTTGAATAACCTTTCATGTTTATAACATATTGTGACTGTAAAAATATACCTTTTTTAAATATCTGCAACAGCCCTGCCTCCGGCGTCCAGGCAGATTTTGGCACCCATAAGGAACAGGTCCAGCTGCTCACCTTCCTGGTTTTCAATGCTCACCTTTCTTTTCCCAATAAGTACCCTCAGGGTGCGCCCACGGAAAAGGATTTTAAAGGAAAGGCTGCTCCAGTTATCCGGAAGTCTGGGATCAAAGCTCAGCTTACCATCCTTTATTCTCATGCCTCCGAAACCATAAACCACCGACATCCAGGTGCCTCCCATGCTGGTGATGTGCAATCCTTCACTGACCTCGTTGTTATAGTCATCCAGGTCGAGCCTGGAGGTCCTGAGGTAAAGGTCATAAGCCATCTCCGGCTTTCCGATCCTGGATGCCAGGATGGAATGCACACAGGGCGATAAGGATGACTCGTGTACGGTCCGGGGCTCATAGAAGTCAAAATTACGCCTGACGGTCTCCGGGTCATATTCATCTTCGAACAGGTAAATCCCCTGAAGCACGTCGGCCTGTTTGATAAAACAGGAACGCAGAATACGATCCCACGACCAGTGCTGGTTGATGGGCCGTTGGGCCGGATCCAGACCGGCCGCCATGAGTTGCTCCTTATCCATATATCCGTCCTGCTGCAAAAACACCTTGTTGTTATCGTCATAGGGAAAATGAAGCTTCTCTATGATATCCCTCCATGCAGCCGTCTCCTCCCTGAAGTTAAACCTGGTGTTTTTTTTAATCTCATCAAAAGCTGCCGGATCGGATTCCTTCACATGATCCAGTACCTGAAGGGTGTAAGAGAGGGTCCAGCTGGCCATCTTGTTGGTGTACCAGTTGTTGTTTACGTTGTTCTCATATTCATTGGGGCCCGTTACACCCAGCATGACATATTTTTCCTTTTCGCCGGACCAGTTTACCCGCTGACTCCAGAACCGGGAAATGGCTATAAGCACCTCCAGCCCGAATTCCCCCAGGTAACCATGATCTCCGGTATACCTGATGTAGTTGTATATGGCAAACGCGATGGCTCCGTTTCTGTGGATCTCCTCAAAGGTGATCTCCCACTCATTGTGGCATTCCTCGCCATTCATGGTGACCATGGGATAGAGTGCCGCCCCGTTGTTAAAACCGAGTTTTGTCCCGTTTTCAATGGCCTTCTCAAGGTGTTTATACCTGTATATCAAAAGATTGCGAGAAACTTCCTGGGTTGCTGTACTCAGGTAGAAGGGAATCAGATAGGCTTCCGTATCCCAGTAAGTGCTTCCACCGTATTTCTCCCCGGTGAATCCTTTGGGCCCAATGTTCAGGCGCTGATCTTTCCCTGTGTAGGTCTGGTTTAGCTGGAAAATATTGAATCTGATGCCTTGTTGTGCGGCCGTATCACCCTCAATGATGATATCAGAGTGGGCCCAGTTTTCTTCCCATACCCCTGTATGCTCTTTAAACAGGGTGTCAAACCCGGCAGCCATGGCTTCCTGAAGAATCTTCAATCCTTCTTCAGCCATCTGCCCTGTTTCATGGTTCAGGGAGGTCAGCACGGAGACGTATTTGAACAGTGTGGCTTCTTCACCTTCACTTATCTCCACTGAAATCCGGTTTGCTACATAGTCACTCCTTTCTATCACATCCGGTTCAGGCCCGATTGTTCTATCTCCCATTTTCAAACCATATCCCATGGTCATGCAGGTCACAAACCCGCTTTTCCGTGTCCTGGCTATTAACCATGAGTCGTCCCGGCCTGCGCTTGTGGTTTCGATTTCCCAGAAATGCTCTCCGTAATTGGAATCCCGGTTTACTACATTGCCATCGATATAAGGTGTGAAAGAGATGGTTCCTTTGAAATCTTCAGACCGGATTGCATACCGGATGGCCCCGATCTCATCCCTTTTCATGCTCAGGAAACGCCTGACGGATATGTGCAGTCTTTTATCTTTGTTGACAATTGTGAATGTCCGCTCCAGGTATCCCTGCCGCATGTTCAGTTCCCGCCTGAAATTCACCGGTTCACAATTGTGAAGATCCAGCTGCTGACCATCGATCTCCACATCGATCCCTATCCAGTTGGGCGCGTTCAGTACCTTGGCAAAATACTCGGGATAGCCGTTCTTCCACCAGCCAACCCTGGTTTTGTCAGGATAGTAAACCCCGGCCAGGTAATTGCCCTGCAGGGTGGTTCCCGAATACTGTTCTTCGAAATTTGCCCGCTGACCCATGCGGCCGTTTCCGAGACTGAATATGCTTTCAGACGCCTCCTGCATACCGGGACGAAAACCCTCCTCTATGATGCTCCATGGGTCTTTTATATAGTGGCCGTTCATCTGACTTTCAATTTACTTTCACCTTTTACCTTTTCCCTTGTGTACGTTTTGTCATTTACAAACAGGATCAGTACTGCAGCTACCATCAGGGAGATTCCTCCGGTCAGCAGCGCATAAATGCTGTTTCCATGAAACAGGGAGCTTACCATGAAACCCAGGATGGTGGCTGCCAGGATCTGGGGAATTACAATGAAGAAATTGAAGATTCCCATGTAAACTCCCATTTTTTGTGAGGGCAGGGAGCCTGTTAGGATGGCGTAAGGCATGGCCAGGATGCTGGCCCATGCCAGCCCGACTCCGATCATGGAAAAGACCATATGCTGGGGATTTCCCAGAAACATGATGGAAGCCAGTCCGGCCCCCCCTGCCAGCAGTGAGATTGAATGGGTAATCTTCCTGTTGGTAAACCTGGCTAGCAGAGGCAACAAAAGCAACCCGAATGCAGCAGCAAACAGATTGTACCACCCCATCATCCCGCTCAGCAGATTGGCCCCCTCGTTATATACCGCCGAAGTGGTATCGGTGGTATGATACAGGTACTGGGTAACTGCCGGAATGGTATAGATCCACATGCTGAACATGGCAAACCACGAAAAGAACTGTACAACGGCCAGTTGCTTCATGGTTTGCGGCATGCGGTACATATCTGTAATAATGCTCACCAGTCCGCTTTTCTCTCTCCGGCCCGAAATCAGAGCGGTTGCAGCCAGCTGAAGAATCCCGAATAATCCAAAACCCCCGGCCAGTATATATAGCTCTTTCTCCAGGGAGAACCTGTAGATGGGCCAGGCAATTCCCATACCCACCAGGGTCCAGATGATTCCCCTTCTCAAATATTTCTGCATTGGCTCAATAGCAAGCCCTTGTTCTTTTTCCCCTGTTCCTTGCTCCTTATCAAAGCTTTTAAGCTCCTCGGGAGAATACTCTCTGGTTCTTAGCACGGTCCACAAAACCGCCAGAAACAATGCAGAGCCGCCAATATAAAATGAGAGGCGTACGGTTTGCGGGATCTCACCCTCCGGGGCTGTATTGGAAATATGCAACCATTCCGACAACATGTAGGGCAACCAGGATGCTGCAAAAGCACCGATGCCGATAAAAAAGCTCTGCATGGTAAAGCCCTGCGTCCGCTGTTCGTTGGGAAGCATATCCCCCACAAAGGCACGGAAAGGCTCCATGGAGATGTTGATCGAGGCATCCATGATCCACAACATGCCCACAGCCATCCACAGGCCGGGGGAGTTGGGCATGAGAAGCAAAGCGATGGAGGCCATGATGGCCCCTGCCAGGAAGTAGGGCCTCCGCCTGCCCATTCGTCCCCAGGTATTGTCACTCATGTGACCAATGATGGGTTGGATGATCAAGCCCGTAACCGGGGCGGCGATCCAAAGGATGGGGATCTGATCAATCTCCGCACCAAGGGTTTGAAATATGCGGCTTACATTACCGTTCTGCAAGGCAAAACCAACCTGGATACCCAGAAAACCGAAACTCATGTTCCAGATCTGCCAGAAACTTAATCTTGGCTTCTTCATATTGTAAGATTAATGGAACCGGAGCCGGTTCGATTACAAATGTATAAAAAAAGGATGATCAATCTCACGGTTTCGAGGCCAAATAACCATCGTAAATCTCTAATAATCAATGAATCCCTCATTTCAAACGTTTGCGGACGGAGAAATATGACAGTTCTGCTTTTCTGGCTGGCTTTTTTCAGGTACCCTTGCAAAATCCCTCCCGCTCCTCTATCTTTGTGCAATTTTATTAATCCCCGGTAAAGGAGTGTTGGATGCGTAATAAATTCCCTGAATATAAGAATTTTGACCTGGCGGAGATCAACAAGGAGATCCATGCTTTCTGGAAGGAAAACCGGATTTTTGAGAAATCAGTTACCACCCGCGAAGGAAAGCCAACGTTTGTTTTTAACGAAGGGCCCCCTTCAGCCAATGGTGTGCCCGGTATCCATCATGTGATGGCCCGGACCATCAAGGACCTTTTTTGCAGGTACAAAACACAACAGGGATTCCAGGTAAAACGCAAGGCGGGCTGGGATACCCACGGACTACCGGTGGAACTGGCTGTGGAAAGCAGCAAAAAGATCACCAAGGAGGATATTGGTACCAAAATCTCCATTGTTGAATTCAATGCAGCATGCCGGAAGGATGTGATGAAATTCACCGATATGTGGGAAGACCTCACCAAACAGATGGGTTATTGGATCAATATGGATGATCCCTACATCACCTACGAAAACAAATACATCGAATCGGTCTGGTCCCTCCTGAAAGAGCTCCATAAGAAAGACCTGCTTTACAAAGGTTACTCCATACAGCCTTATTCTCCGGCTGCCGGTTCGGGGCTCAGCACCCATGAACTGAATCAGCCCGGTTGCTACCGCGATGTGAAGGATACCACCGTGGTGGCCCAGTTTAAAGTATCAAGGGATGCGCATTCTGATTTCCTTTTTGAAGCCACGGATACGGATGTATATATCCTGGCATGGACCACCACACCCTGGACCCTGCCTTCCAATACGGCGCTTACGGTTGGCGCTGGGATTGAGTACGCGCTTATTCGCACGTTCAATCCCTATTCAGGTATTCCGGTTTCCGTGGTGCTTGCCACCGAACTTTTGGAGAAGTACTTTCCTGAGAATCAAAGGAACCTGCCCATGAACGAGTATGAGCCGGGCGTGAAGCAGGTGCCCTGGCAGATGGAGCTTACCTTTTCAGGGAAAGAACTGGAAGGGATTTCCTATGAACAGCTGCTGGATTGGATCAATCCGGGCGAAAATGCTTTTAAGGTTTTAACAGGCGATTTTGTAACCACAGAGGAGGGCACCGGTGTGGTCCATACGGCTCCTACTTTTGGTGCAGATGACTATCGTGTGGCCCTGGCCAATGACATTGCTGCGCTGACGGTCATCGACAAAGACGGGAATGTGCAGCCGCTGGTTGACAGGAAGGGGCGGTTTTACCGCGTATCGGACATGGACCCTGAATTTGTGAAGCAGCGGGTTAACCTGGATTCCTATGGCGAATTCGAGGGCAAATACGTGAAGAATGAATATGACGATACCAAAACGGAAAAGGATCCCACCATTGATGTGGATATTGCCGTTCACCTGAAGCAGGCAAACAAGGCGTTTCGTATCGAAAAGCATGTTCACAACTATCCCCACTGCTGGCGTACCGATAAACCGGTGCTTTATTACCCGCTTGATTCGTGGTTTGTGCGAACTACCGCCATGAAGCAGCGGATGATCGAACTCAACAACACCATCAACTGGAAACCGGCCTCCACGGGTACGGGAAGATTCGGTAAGTGGCTGGAGAACCTGGTGGACTGGAACCTTTCCAGGGCAAGATTTTGGGGTACTCCGCTTCCCATCTGGATCACCGAGGATAAAAAAGAACAGGTTTGCATTGGTTCTGTGGCTGAGCTCAAAAGAGAAATCGAAAAATCTGTGACTGCCGGCATCATGGAGAACAATGTGCTGGATCAGTTTACCGAAGGCGATTTCTCCAAAGAGAATTACAATCTTTTTGATCTGCACCGGCCTTTTGTGGATGAGATCATCCTGGTAAGCGAAACGGGCCAGAAGATGTTCCGGGAGCCGGTACTGATCGATGTGTGGTTAGATTCGGGAGCCATGCCCTATGCCCAGTACCATTATCCCTTTGAACATAAAAATGACTTCGACCAGCTTTTCCCGGCCGATTTCATCGCCGAAGGGGTGGACCAGACCCGGGGCTGGTTCTTTACAATGCATGCCATTGCCACCATGCTCTTCGATTCGGTGGCATTTAAGAATATTATTTCAAACGGACTGGTCCTGGATAAAAACGGGAACAAGATGTCAAAAAGGCTTGGCAATGCAGTGAATCCGTTTACCACCATCGGAAAGCACGGATCGGATCCCCTGCGCTGGTATATGATTGCAAACGCACAGCCCTGGGACAACCTGAAATTCGATGAATCGGGAATCGAGGAGGTAAAAAGAAAATTCTTCGGCACCCTGTACAATACCTACTCATTCTTTGCGCTCTATGCCAACGTGGATGGATTCACCTATGAGGCCGGAGAAGTACCTATGGATCAGCGGCCTGAAATTGACCGCTGGATTATTTCTCTGCTCAACTCGCTGGTACGGGAGGTAAAGGAACAGTATGAGAATTACGAACCAACCAGGGCTGCACGCCTGATCCAGGACTTTGTCACGGAGAACCTCAGCAACTGGTATGTCCGCCTGAACCGCAAGAGGTACTGGGGGGGAGAACCGGATACAGATAAAAGAGCGGCCTACCAGACCCTGTACACCTGCCTGGAAACAGTGGCATTGCTTTCTGCCCCCATTGCTCCGTTTTATATGGAGAAACTGTTTTGTGACCTGAACGGCGTCACGGGGCGGAACCGGAATGAATCGGTTCACCTTACATCCTTCCCTGGTTTTGATGAGTCACTGATCGATTCGGACCTGGAAAAACGAATGGATGTGGCCCAGAAGATCTCTTCCATGATCCTCGGATTAAGGCGCAGGGTAAATATCAAGGTTCGCCAGCCCCTGAATAAAATCATGATCCCTGTGACCGATGAGGCATTCCGGGACCAGGTGGAACGTGTAAAAAACCTGGTGCTGAACGAAGTTAACGTTAAGGAGATCGAGTACCTGTCGGATACAGCCGGAATATTGGTAAAAAGGATCAAGCCCAATTTCAAGACCCTGGGCCCCCGGTATGGGAAACTGATGAAGGAGATCGGTGCAGCCATCACCGGAATGGATCAGGAACAGATCACTGCATTTGAAAAAGAGCAATCCTGGATTCTGGTTGCCGGAAGGGAACAGATCCGGCTGTCCCTGGAGGATGTGGAGATTATTTCGGAGGATATACCTGGCTGGCTTGTGGCCAATGAAGGAGCCATTACCGTTGCCCTTGATATTCATATTTCGGAAGCGTTAAGACAGGAGGGCATTGCCCGTGAACTGATCAACCGCATACAGAACATCCGCAAGGAGAGCGGGTTCGATGTAACCGATAAAATCCGGGTGGTCATCGAAGCCCATGAGCTTATCAATAAGGCCATTGAGACTCACGGACAATACATTGGTTCCCAAACACTTGCCGATAATGTGACGCTAACTGAAAGTATTGGAAACAACCAGGGCAAACGCATTGATATTGATGATGATGTGTTTATAAATATCCGGGTTACCAGGGTATAAATGAAGCGTCAAGGATTCATGAAAATTATTGTATATTTAGAAAAATCAAAGGAGACCGATCATGGCTGAGAAAAACAGATATACGGATGCGGAATTGCAGGAGTTCAAAGCGATCATCCTGATGAAGCTTGAAAAAGCCAAAGAAGACTATGAGTTGTTGAAATCGGCTATTACCCAGAGTGAAAGTAACGACACCCAGGATACTTCGCCTACATTCAAGGTTTTGGAAGAAGGCGCGGCAACCCTCTCCAAGGAAGAAGCCGGAAGACTGGCACAACGACAGCATAAATTTATCCAGCATCTGCAGGCGGCACTGGTAAGAATTGAGAACAAAACCTACGGCATTTGCAGGGAAACCGGAACGCTTATTTCCAAGGAGCGTCTGCGTGCAGTTCCCCATGCCACCCTTTGTATTGAAGCAAAATCGAAACAGTAAGCTCCGGGGCCCTTATTCCATGTCCGTTACCAGGAAGTCCATTCTTATCGTCCTGCTTATTCTCCTGGCCGATCAGACCCTGAAGATCCTGGTCAAAACGAACATGACCCTTTACCAGCAAATCCCCTTTCTCTGGAACTGGGGATTGCTCCATTTTGTGGAGAACAACGGGATGGCATACGGGCTCAGCCTTCCCAGCACCTGGGGGAAAATCCTGCTTACATCTTTCCGGATCCTGGCCGCGGTCGGTATCGGTTTTTACATCAGGCAGTTGATCCGGACAAAAGCCCATACCGGGCTGATCATCGCACTTTCAATGGTCCTGGCTGGAGCGCTGGGTAACATTATCGACTCGGTTTTTTACGGAGTTATCTTCAGCGCCAGCGGTCCGGTTGTGCCTGCAGTTCTATTTCCCGAAGGAGGAGGTTATGCACCGCTTTTTCACGGCAAGGTGGTGGATATGTTTTACTTTCCGATCATCCAGGGCAACTATCCCCAATGGTTCAGGGGGGGCGGCGGTTTTATCTTTTTCAGACCCGTGTTCAATATTGCCGACGCCAGCATTACAGTGGCCGTGGTGGTCATTCTGTTCAACCAGAAACGATTTTTCAGGCATGTGGCCTCCACACATGAAACCGGGCACGACGGCGAAAGGGATTAGGCCGGTTTAATTACTTTTTTCCGCAGCAGCAAATATTTCCGCTGATCCGGCTCCGCAGCTGATGATTGATTTCATTCCGCTGTCCACCGAAGCCGCTGTCCTCAATACCCGCTCCTTTTGTATGTGATAGATAAGCCCCGATGTGGGATTGGGTCCCGTGGGAACAAATACGGTGATCATTTCTCCCATATCTTCTGTAATAAACCCGGTCATCAGGGTTCCTGTATTGTAAATATCCACCAGCACCACTTCCCTGAAGAAGGAGCGGTTTTTCCCGAAAAACTGCTTGATGGTCTCCCTGGCCAGTTTATACCCGGGTATCTTCATCAGGTACCGGTCCTCTGCCTTGCTCATAAAAACAGACAGCCGGGTGCGAACAACAATCCCGATGATAAAGAAGATCAGCAGGATGGCTGCAAATGTGATTACATAAAGCCCGAACTTGAAGAATTTTCCGGGATCTGCATCCTGAAGGATTGTGTCCACCAAGGGGGTCAGGGTACGCCCGATCAAATTGATCATCCACCGGAACAACAGAATAATCAATGTCAGGGGAGCCAGGGCCACCATACCTCCAATCAGCGTGGTCCGCAAAAAGTTCCGGAAACGTTTTATAAAATTGATTTTCTTCATGGTATTTTGGATCTTTGGTGTCGCCTATTGTTTTCTCAGGTAAAATTAGCTTAAAATGAGATTTTTAGCATATTTATTATTTATTTTGCAGCCTCACACACATCCTTCAAAAATGAAACACTTCTTTATATTGTCGATGCTCATTGGAACCCTTGCTTGTACCTCCTCCCCACAAACCCGTAAATCTGCTACCGAAAAACCGGATCGCATCATATTTCTTATTGGTGACGGGATGGGCCTTTCGGAGGTATCCTCGGTATTTTACTTCGGTGACGGACCTTCAAGCTTTGGCAGATTCCAGC
>JAZDPG010000058.1:0-41424 GCA_043797815.1 Bacteroidota bacterium | reverse complement strand
CTGATCACCACGGTGGGTGGTCTGATGGTTGCCATCGTCCTTCAGATCTTCTACAATTACCTTGTGTCTCAGATTGACAGTATTGTCAATAAAATGGAAGATGCTTCCATTTCACTTGTAGACCTGCTGGTAAAACATAATCTTAAAAAATAAGAAGCTATGGCTTTTTCAAATGTCACTAAAATCATATTATATGTGATTGCGGGTATTTCCCTGCTGGTGGTTCTGCACTTCTATGTCAGCCCTAAGACCGTCGATTATGACGCGCTTGAGATGCGTGTAGAAGAAGCTCTCCACCCGGTGGATAAGACCCCTGCCCCGCTGCCCGTTGTTGATACAACTGCGCAGGATACAACCGCTGTTGAAGAGGTGATTGCTGAGAGTGCTCCTGTTACAACAGCAGTTATCCCTCTTGCAGAAGTTCATCTTAATGATTTCCTTTCAGGCTGGGAAAGACTGGTTTGGTTCCGGACCGATATTGCTTTGATCTGGGCCTACATCCTGATTCTGCTCACCCTGCTCGCTTCAATTATTTTCCCGCTAATCTCTGTCCTCTCCAATACCAAAGCATTGGTAAGATTGCTGATTGTGCTGGCAGGAGCTGTTGTGCTTGTAATTATATCCTATCTGATGTCATCGGATGCGCCCATTAACATCATTGGATATACCGGAACAGATAACAGTGATCCGGGAACCCTGAAGATGATCGATACTGTCCTTTTCGTGACATATATTCTGTTTGGAATGGCGTTAGCGTCAATTCTGTATGCCATTGTTTCAAAGGCATTTAAAAAGTAACTTTAGAAAAACAAAACCGATGGCAAGAGAAACACCGGAAGTCAATGGAGGATCACTGGCGGATATTGCCTTTCTCCTTTTGATATTCTTCCTGGTTACCACCACCATGGATATTGATACGGGGATTACCAGGCAGCTGCCTCCAGAACCTGAGAAGGACCAGATCACTGATATTAAGGTAAACAAACGCAACGTCCTGGTGGTGCTTCTCAACAGGAGCGACAGGTTGATGGTAGGCGGAGTTGAAATGGACAGGTTGGATTTAAAGGCCAAAACCCTTGAATTCTTTACCAATCCCACCAACAGTGAATCCCTGCCCGTTATGGAAGAGACTGAGGTACAGTTCCCTCCTGGCAGTTCATCTCTGTTGCCCCCTGATGGAATATGGCGGGGAAAAGTATCGAAAGGTGTGATATCCCTTCAGAATGACCGTTCCACTACCTACGGCAAGTACCTGCAGGTACAGAATGAACTTGTAGCTGCAGTGAATGAGCTGAGGAACGACTTTTGTAATCTTTACTTTGATAAGGATTATGATGAACTGAACACTGCCAATCCCATAGACGAGGAGATCCAGGAGGGAATCAGGGATATCTATAAAATGAATATTTCCGAAGCTGATCCAAAAAACATAGGAGGGCGTAACTAATGGCTAAGTTCAGAAAGAAAAAAGGGAAGGGCATGGCTGCCATCAATACAGCCTCGCTGCCCGACATTGTTTTCATGCTTTTATTCTTTTTCATGGTGTCGACAACAATGCGGGAAACCGAGGTTCAGGTAAAAGTCACTGTCCCCGAAGCCACCGAGGTGAAGAAGCTGGAAAAGAAATCCCTTGTAAGCTATATTTATATAGGCCGTCCGGTTGCACATGTGGCAAGGATGTATGGAACAGAGCCCTTGGTCCAGCTTAATGACAAGCTGGTGAGTGAAGAGGGTATCCCCTTTGAATCAGTGCAGGATTTTGTCCTGTTTGAACGGGAAAAACTTCCCGAATCGGACAAGAGTAAAATGACCATGTCACTGAGGATTGATCAGAATATTCCCATGGGGAAGGTAGATGATGTAAAACAGGCGCTCAGGCGGGCCAGGGCCCTGATCATCAACTATTCAGCCAGGAAAGAATACAGGAATCAGGGAAGGCAGAGATAAGCTTTTCAGGTTCATAAACTACAGAGGGCTCCCGAAAGGGTTGCCCTCTTTTTTATTCATACAGTGCAACATAGAGCTGATCCACCATCTCTTTAAAAGTCCCGGGGCGGTCAAAAACCGAACGCTTTTTCAGGAAACGCTCCACATGATAATAGAGCTTGGTCTTGTCAAACCCGGTATAATATTCTACCTGGCTGTCAAAATAGAGATCACTGATCTCCCTGCCATAGAGCTTTCTTACCGAGTTCCCAAGTCCGAAAAGCAGGTAATACTTTGAAATGGCTTTTGCGGGATTCTCATAGTCGCAATAGATCTTATCCACGTAACTGCCATTTTCATAGATCACCACCTCGTTTACAAAACCTTCATAGGTGTAGAAAATCCACTCCCCGTGGCGCTGCCTGGTCTTCCTAAAACCCTGGTACCTGATGGTTCCGTCATTGTAGAATTCCATCTCCGGAGTATAGAGTTTCCCGCTTGGAACTTTGACCTTTCCGTTGACCAGGGTGCGGTCCTCAATCCCAAAATAAGTCAGGTAGGGCATCTGACTGATGATCTCTTCCGGATTGGAGGTCTCTTCCATCTTTTCAAAGTTGGCTCCGGCAAACACCTCCTCCGCATGTTCGATCAGTAACTCCTGTTCATAGATCCCGTCCTCAAAAGCCTTCCTGTCCCGGAGCTTGGTGATCAGAACACCCATATCCATGGTGATGCCGGCATTCAGATCTGCCAGATTTGCCGAGGTCAGGATCATCTCTTTTTCATTTCTGTAAATGCATGTATTCAGCTTATCATGATAAAGGATCCTCAGGTTTTTAAAATCCCTGAACCACTTCTGCCCCCTGATCTGGTTTCGTTCGTTTCCATACATCAGTGTGATCCTCACATTCCGCTGGTCGGCCTGCTGAAACCTCAGAATGATGCTTTCATGCAATTTCAGCTCCGGACAGAAAAAGATTATCTCACCGGTGGATTCTGAAATAATCCGGTCGAGCTGATAGGATACTCCGACAGAAGATAGAAATTCAGTAGCCATGGGGTACGAATAAAGGTAGCACGATTTGGTGTACTCAAAATATGCAAAAAAGCTGCTGCTTGTTTGACGAAATATCAACAGGGTCAACGATCGCACTGGGCACTGAGTACTGAGTACTGAGTACTGAGCACTGAGTACTGAGTACTGAGTACTGAATTGTGACTCCAGGAGAAAGCGAACTTATCACCACACCCCCCGTAAACACTGGGTTTATGATTGAAAGAACGAGCTGTTTGGAACCTTTTAGAACAATTCAAATGAATTGTAGAATAAATTATTACAATTACATACAAGGTTGTGCTAATCGTTTGTTTCTTCTGCTTCCCCAAAATCAATGTTTAGCTTACGGGGATTCGTTACAGGAATTATCTCCTTTATTTCAGTTATTTCATAACTATAACCCACCAATTCGTAATTAAATCCATACTTCGTTGTTGTTCTAACCATCGCTCTTATTGAATCACCAGGCCGTATGTCTTTTTTTCTTTCTTGAAAATCAAGGAGCCAATCTGTATGTAATATTTTTGCGGATATCAATTTCGATCCAAGTTTAAAGTCCCACATGGATAATCCCAAATAATCCGGTTTTTTTACTTTCAAAATCATTTCAGTAGTGCTTTCAATTGTTTCTTTTGTTATTAAATCTTCTATCTCTTCGGCGGTAAAATCTAACTCTAGATTAAATGAAGCATCACCGTATCCTGATTTGAATATTACTCCATCATTATTTTCCAGCCCCTTTAAGGATTTGTTTAGTCTATCAATATTACTAACCAGTTTAGGTAATTGAATAGGAGTATAATTTGGAAAGGATTTAACATCTGTCTTTTGCGCCTCTCTATGTAAATCGGATTGAATATCCTCTATTATTTTTGCATCCGTTATCTGAGTCTTCCCTTCAAGATTATTTATTATTATGAACTTTGCTTTTACTAAATAATGACCAAGAATAGCTTTCCAGTCTCCTGTCTTTAAGGCTTCATCGGGAATGCCTTTTATTTTATTTGTAAACCACGACCTTAACGAGCCAGCCTCAATGTCTTCAAGCAATAATGTTGGTTCTATTTTGCTGTCAATACCCCTTATTAAATCATTGTCTAACTCTTGAAATGACTTTATTAAATCAGACATTGTTTGAAATATCCTAGATGGATTTTCGGAATTTTTATTGAAATCTATTTCAATACAAAAATCTGGATTAATATCGCGCTTCATTTCCTTTGGGATTATGATTTTATGATTTCTTTAGGTCTCATTTAATCATGATAATTCGGATTATCGTACACAGGTTCTTTTATATGTCATTTCTCGTCAAAGCTTAAGGGAATTCAAGTTGTCCTTGATAATTCTCTGTGTCAGGTTCAGCGATGGATAAGGCACTAATAGACCTCGCTATATTTAAAACTGTGCTTGTAGTTAAGAATTAGTCTCTTAGCTGAATCCTTCCCTGCTGCAGAATTAGGATTCATCCTTACAGTTTCTAGATACAATGAAATAACCTCTTGCTTCTTCTGCTCTTCAATCTCATTCTTTTTTGATGAACTTGTGAAGGCCTTGGTTTGGATCGGAATGTTTTCTTTTGACCTGGCCAAAACATACTTAGCCCATTGATTAGTAAAAAGACTAAGTGAATTTTGAGCATACTCAATTGCTCCTTCATATTTTCCCACAAACAAGAGATACCTTGCTAATTTTACAAAAGTTTCCGCCTTCAGTTCTTGAGGAGATATTTCCACAATGGATTCTTCATCCATCGACTCATCCACGGATTCTTCATCCATCGACTCCTCCACTTTTAAGAATATTGGAGCAGACATCTGCTTTAGTATCTCGTGTATATCATTATGTTGCTTTACTAACTTGTTATTATATTGAGTTATTAGGTTCTGACTTTCATTTCCTTCGGCTTCATTTATGGAATCCTTGTATTTCTCAAGATTTTCTTCCATCAGTTCAATCAAGTCATTAGCAATATTATAAATCCACGAATTAAATTTGTGTTCGTCCATGGCTTTAGTTATTAAGTTTGGATATAGGTAACAAAATGGGATCGTTTCTGATTAATAGTTTTTAGTCATACAATTTTCTGTCTCAGCTTAGGCGACGGGTAAGGGATTTTGCATGCCAGATTATTCTCAAGCTTGTTTACTCAAGCCCTCACAGTCCCCTAGTTTCTCCTTGTATAGTTTCAACTGCTCCCTAAGCGCAGCAATTATTTCTTCCTTGTCCGAGATCCGATTTTCGAGGTCCCTGATTCTCTCGCTTTTTACTTTACAGTTCGGACACGTGTAGACTGAATCGTTCTCGGAATCAGTCACCATCGGTGATAATGGTTCATTGAACATATTATCAGCTCGGTTTCGCAGGTAGTTGATATTGATTTCCGGAAACCTTTTCTCAACAGATTGCAGAAACCTTGAACTGATTTCTGCGCCATTCACATAATCCTGGATTCTCTTTCGGCTAAATCCGACTTGCTCGGCAAACTGCTTTTGTGTTAGGCCGAGATATTTGTATACCAGTAAGATCCTCTCTCCTTTAAATGTCATTGCATAGACAGAGTCTAAATAAGATAATGCGTGAAATATTTATTACCCCTACATGTGTCGTATGTAACATTTGTGTTACATTTACAGTGCAGAAACCGCACAACTAGTGCTAATATATAACTAAAAGTGAGTGATATCAAGGGTTTTGAAATGAATCTTAAAAGTATGAGTCTCCAGGCTTACTATGGAGAATTGATGAATGCGGCAACGGGTTTCCGGGAGGAGATCTGCCAGGTCCTGGATATCTCCAGGCGCACTTTTTATGAGCGGATCAAGGATGGAAGCTGGACAGATCCTGAAAAGCGCCTCCTTTCCCTCCATCTGGGAAGACCGGTCAATGTATTATTCCCTGAAACCGTCGACAGCCATGTATGAGTTCTTCTGGACCACGGATAAAAACCGGCTGATTGTACATGACATCAGAAGAGATGAATACATGCCATTGTCCTATACATCCCATAAGGATCTGGTTACCCGCTGCGAGGAGAAGCTCCAGCAGGATTACCCTGTAACCTGGTCCGCCCTGAAGGAAGAGTACCCCAACCCTTCCCTATCCTTTGACCCCTGGGGTATCCGCGTTCGGAGGATCAACCGATTCCTCAAGTGCAACTTCTCCATGCAGGATAACCTCCCCGACATCGACGATGATTGGAACTTCGATTTTGAACGGGTACCCTGCCCTCTCCGTGGGGAGTGCGATCGGGGATACTGCTCACCCAAGCTCACCACCAACCTGACCAAACGGGAAATTGAAGTCATCTCTCTGCACATAGAGGGCATGACTCAGCAGGAGATCGGTGACCGGTTGTATATCTCCGGCCGTACTGTGCAGAATCACATCTACAAGATATATCAGAAGCTGGGCTTTAATGGAAAGCCGCACCCTGAAACGCTTCTGATCAACTATGCCTATAAAAACAAACTAATCTCCTGACAACTATGGACACAATCACAGAACAACCAACCCTTTCCGTCACGGGCCTTACTTATCTTGATACTAATGGTAAGCTAAAAAGTTTCAATTCAGAGCACTCCTCTCTGGAAGAATTATATGGAACTCTCCTGGAGGATTTTGAATTCTGCCAGGGCCGCGAACCGGTTTCCATACAACTATCGAATGGAGAGGAGCTCCCATTCCAAGGAACCCTTTTTCACTATGCCTTTGCCAAGGGCCGGATCCCGGAAGATCAGCTGATCGATATGTTACGCTTAAGCAAGAGAAATGCCAAAGGGTGACTATAATATCCCGGTAAAGGTTAGGCTTGAACCTGGTCGGTACCGACATGGCCATGTCAAGAAGCTCCCGTCGAATCCCGGTGAGAAGACATCGATCATGTACACCAGCGGGAAGATCTCTTCCAGGAATGGTGATTCTATTATTCACGAGCCCCAGGGCTTCAAACTTCTGTCCACCTGACCATGGAACCAATTGCCACAAAGACATCCATCCCGGTGATCGGATTGATCTATGCCCACTCAAAACGGGAGTATATAGAGCTTGATAGCCTGGAGGATCTGTATTGGTACATCATGGACACTTATGCTTTTGTGGAGGCTGGGATCCCGGTGCAGGTAGACAAGCTTCCCTACTATATCGTTCTGGAGGATGGCAGTGTGGTAACGTACATCCATGAGCTCTTCCATCGCGCTTTTATCATGAAATCCTTCTCAGAGCCCGAGCTCAGGGAAGCCCTTGAATTATCCGGTGTTTAACCTACAGGTATGAAACTGCCCTTCGAACTGAGAAAGTGGATCACGGCTGTTATCAAACAGCGCAGCTACCTGGTGCGCCAGGGTGTCTCCAAAAAGAATTCGTCTCTGATGACAGAGAACATGGAGTATCTCCGGAGGCACCTGGACTACTACCCTTATGAAACCGACCGGAAGATCAGCTTGCTTTTCCAGCGGAACAGGGCCAGGATCCTCTCCCTTTTACCCGGAGATGGGGCCAGTGGCCACGAGAAGCTGATGGAGGAGTTTAACCATTACGACCGGGTCACAATGAAAATACTTGGATCCCCAATTATTCAACATTCTGATATGCGCCGGGGTGCACAGCCAGCATCCCAAATCCACGGAGGATTATCTCCGTCGTTCTTATAAGCTTCAAGGAATTGTTGGGGTGCCGGCCGGGGAAGTAAGTGGCTTTACTTCGATCCTCTGCAGGATGGAATTCTCCGGCCGGTTTTTTAATAACTAACTCAAACTAAAGATCATGAAATTAGAAACAGTAAAAAAAAGCGAATTTCCTCCAACACGCGGATGCACATCAAAACCTACAATATCTCTCAGTGGGAAAACGGGCATCATAGCGATTAATCCTGTCGGCGTAAAACACTTTTCATTGGGACATGGTAATGCCGTTGGATTCTGCAAGGATGTTGAAGAAAATCCTCCAGAGTGGTTTATAATTCTCCCCCCTAGTGCCATGGAATCTCCAGACACATTCACACTCCGTAAAAATAGTGGAAGGCTCGTTTTCACTTCGAAACCTTTGGCCCGAAAAATCATCAGGGACCATCTGAAAAAGAAGGAACCCAACAAGAAGGACCACGAAATCATTCTGGATAAGGTTGTCCATCTAAGGATAGCGTTTGAGCCTGTAAAAGATAGGGATCAGGAAATCCCTGATACATACGCATTATTGGGAGGTACTGTCTACAAATAGCCACCAATCGCCGGCCGGGAGTTAGAAGGGGTTTACTTCCGGCCGGTTTTTCATTCACCATTTAATCATTATCGATGAAAGAGAAATACAGTTTTTTGAAAGAGGTTCTTCATGGGGAATTCCGGGAGAACAGAAAGCAGCGAAAAATGATTCGGGCAGCGGGCTTGAAAATTTACATCAGCAGGCGAAAGGCCATCAGCAAAGCCAGGGGGCTGACTTACATCAACCATGAGGTCTACTGGGTGACGGATGAAGAGATCGGGTACTATGTCGTGGATCTTGACGATATCGACCGGCTAAACAAAAACACCATGAAGCGCAAGGGTGGGCAAAAGATCCGCCCTAGGGAATTAGACAAAACCTGTATCTGGCGGTCCCCGAAGTATTCCACTCTGTAAGGTTGATCATGGTATACATCAACAAAGCAACAGGCCAGCAGTACCAGGTGCTGCAAACTGTCATGAATGCCACCAATGCACAGGAAGGTCAGCGGATGATCCTCTACACCCCCCTTCCCTCCGGGCTAACCTATGTGATGGAGATGAATGAGTTTTACGAGAAATTCAAGGAGAAGGAAGAATGAGTAACAGAGGTATTCCAAAGGAAACGGCAGAGCGGATCAAAGAGCGTTCGAAGCTTGAGGACATTGTAACTGGTCTGAAGAAATCCGGGAAGGACCTGGTGGGGCCCTGCCCGTTCTGCAAGAGTGAAAAGGGTCTTACCGTTTCCCCTGCCAAGCAGATCTGGAAATGCTTCCAATGCGATAAGGGTGGCCAGGGTGCTGTAAGCTATGTGATGGAGACTGAGAATATGAAGTACCCTGAAGCCCTCCGGTACCTGGCCGACCACTACCATATGATCATCGACGAGCCCATCCAGGCTCCCCGTAAACAATCCGATAAAAAGCCCCGGGCCAAATCGTTCTGTGACCTCCAGCTGGAGTCCTCCGGACTGACCCGCGAAGATGTAATGGTTACTGTAAAGCAGGATGACAAAACCACAATAGACTCCCCGGCTTTCAAACGCGGTACCCGCACCCAGTATGGTGATATCATCGAGGGAGATGGCGATGACATGCTGATCTACTACTACGACCTGGACGGCCGGCCGGTCATGTTCAAGCGCGATGAGAACAGCAAGATAAAACATAAGCTTATCCGGGTGCGGTGGCAGAATCCCCTGCAGCACCAGGACAGGAATGGTGATACGATCAAGTACCAGTCTCCCACGGGATCCGGATCTCATATCTATATCCCTGAGAAGATCCGGAAGCTGTACCACAATACCCGAAAGGTTAAAACACTGTACATCCAGGAGGGAGAGAAGAAGGCTGAGAAATGTTGCAAGCATGGGATCCCATCGGTGGGTGTTATGGGCATCAACAACCTGGGGCACCAGAGCAAGTTCCCCGTCGAACTCCAGCTGATCATCCAGCGATGTGAGGTGGAGCATGTGGTGTTCATGCTGGATTCGGACTGGAGCGATCTGTCCGAGAAGCTCAAGCCAGGCGACCGGGTCGATACTCGCCCCAAGAGTTTCTTCGCTGCAGTACGAAACTTCAAGGAGTACATGCTCACCCTGAAGCACCTGGGGATCTCCCTGGAGATCTATTTCGGGTACCTGCATAAATCAGAAAAACAGGAGAAGGGTATCGATGACCTGATGGCCGGCACACTGAAGGGGAATGAGGAGACCATGGCCGCCGACCTGGAGAAAGCCATCTATGATAAGGAGGGTGAGGGGAAATATGTGAAGGTCCATAAGATCACCCAGAAGGATGATAAGGATATCGCCGACCTGTGGCTGATCAATGACCGGGACAAATTTGCCGAGCGGCATGGAGATATCCTGAAGGAGTTGGGTGAGTTCACCTTCCGGAAGATGAAGTGGCGGTTCAATGATGAGGGTAAGGTAGAGATGGCTCAGCCCCTCCGCCCCGAGGAGCAGTACTGGAAGGAAGAGAAGCGGCCTACCAAGAGCGGATATGACCGGCTGGAGCTCTCCTTCGACTATGCTAACTGTTTTACCTTCCTCCAGAACCGCGGGTACTGGCGTATCCAGATGAAGTCCGGTGAGTTCCGGTTTGTGAAGATCGATGGGCCCGTTGTGGAGATAGTAGACAACTATCACATCAAGGATTTCGTGACAGAGTTTACCCGGGAGCTGGACAAAAAAAAGGACGTTCTGAATATGATCTACCGGGGAGGTCCTCAGTACCTGGGGTTTGAAAAGCTCTCCAACCTGCAGTATGTCTATCCTCGTTTCGAACGCGCTGAGCGTACCAGCCAGTGCCTGTTTTTCAAAGAGAAGATCTGGGAGATCACACACGATGGAATCAAAGAGCTCCTGTATGCGGAGATGAAAAACAAGGTGTGGAGAGACAAAATCATCGATTTCAGTGCGGAGGTTACTGATGAGCTGCTCAAGGTGACCCGCATCACTGAGGATAATAAAGCTGAATACGAAGGGTACAAACCGGGAGATTTCCACATCACATACTCAGAGAATGGAAAGAAGAGCGATTTCCTGCAGTTCCTTATCAACGTATCCAATTTCCACTGGAAGAAGACCGAGAACGGGGAGGACCTGACACCCCAGGAACAGGCCAACGTGAACCGGCATCTGCTGAATAAGCTCACCGCAATAGGCTTCCTTCTGCATGATTACAAGAACGACTCTGAGCTGAAGGCTGTCATCGCCATGGATGGATCTCTGAGCGAGGTAGGAGCATCAGAAGGACGGACAGGGAAGAGCCTTATAGGGATGGCCATCGAGTTTGTCATTCCCCTGGTATATATCGCTGCCAAGAGTAAGAAGCTTACCGAGGACAACTTCCTCTTTGGGGAGGTCAACGAGAAAACAAAGATCATCTTCCTGGATGATGTGCGGGCCAATATGGATTTTGAATTCTTCTTCCCCCTGATCACCGGTAAGCTGAAGGTCAATCCCAAGGGAGGCAAACCGTTTACCCTGGGAAAGGAAGATACTCCCAAACTGTTTATATCCACCAACCATGCCATCAATGGTGATGGATCCTCGTTCAGCGATCGCCAGGCATTCATGGCATTCTCCGATTTCTACAACGATAACCACAAACCCGTACATGATTTCCACCACAACTTTTTTACCGAGTGGGATAAGGAGCTGTGGAACCTGTTCTACAACCTGATGGCCACCTGCCTGATGTTGTACTTCCGGTCACTCAAAGAGGGGTGGGTTGGACGGGGCCTGGGGATACTGGATCCTCCGATGGAGAACATCCGGATGCGCCGGCTGAGGCAGCTGATCGGTGAGGACTTCCTTACCTGGGCGGATGAATACTTCGATACTGAGGAGCAGGTCGATGACCTGGGGATCCTGCGAAGGATTAACCGTCAGATCGCCAGGAAAGATGCCTATGACGATCTCCTGGAGAAGAACCCGAACCTCCGCCGGTGGGTGACCCCCACGGCGTTTGGAAAACGGATAAGGGCCTATTGCCGGTTCCGTGGCTACCACTTTAATCCTACCAAACCCAACAAGCTGGGAGTTGAATTCCCGGACTTCGTTCGTGAGAAACCGGGGGATGTGTTCATCGGCGAATCAGACAAGTCCGGAGGGATTGAATATATCACTGTTGCAACCAAAGACTACGCGGTATTTTGAAAGAGCTGATCAATGATAGGGGCTATCGTTACTATCCGGATCTGCCGGAGAATGCCCGGCCGGGTACCATCTATGACTTTATGCAACATGGGCGCAAGAAGATCGGGATGGAGTATCTGACCTATAGCGATATCGCCAAGGTGTACTATGTCAATGTTGTGAGAGAAGGAACTACCGGCGCCAAGATAAAGGAGTTCATCGATGCCGGAATCTTATATGTATTTACTAACCAAAAACCGATACAATGATTCAAGCGATGTCAAACAGAGAGCGGCTGCAGCAGCATGCATTAAGAGTGGTGCACCGGCCGGTCTCGAAACAGAGGATCCTCATGGCAGTATCCTCAGAGTTTCGGATAGCAGAGCAGACCCTGCTGTCCGGATCCAGCGCCGACGCGGTGGTAGTGCCACGCTCTGTCGCCCACATTTTTATGATGATGCTCGAAGGGTATACTCTTGAAAGGGTTGGCCGTGAGCTGGGCGGAAAGAATTACTCTACTGTGATTCACGGGCTCAAAGCTGTTGTGAGGGAGTATGATGTGAATGTGGTGTTCCGGAAGAGATTGGAGCGGATCCGCGAGCAGATGGCGATCTCTACGGAGAGTTTTCAAAGTCACATTAATCGATGGAGGAGAGCGTGATGGGACAAATGACCAAGGAAATAGCTAAGCTGATTCACCTCAAGGCCCGCAGGTTTACTATAGAGCAACAGCTTGAGAAAGCGGCCAATGCCGGTGATGCATTCAAATTCATTGATCTGAGTCAGGAGCTGGATACAATTGAATTTAAGATAGAGGTCCAGGAGAACTACCTGAACGAAGGATTCAATACCAGGGTGAGCAATACCACAACCGTTCCCTCCGGTGTTGGGAATTACAACTCACTATCATGAAAGAAGCCCTGGATTTTTTACATGCCATCGGGCTCCTGGCGGTCTATGCCTTTCTCCCAACCTTCGGGATCCTCTATACCTGCATCCGGATGTTTCTCCGGGATCCCGGGGAGCTGGGTGGGCCACGCTTCTCTGTAACCTTTGAGTCATGAAAAAGCGGATTCGTATATGGCTTAATGGCTTATACCTGGCATTAAGTGATTGTGATGGCATGTGTGGCCATTGTCCTCAAAACCTTAAAACAAAATGCTATGAAAACAGGAATTGAATTAATCGCCAAAGAACGGCAGGAGCAAATTGAAAAGCATGGTAGAACCTTAAAGTATGATCGAGAGGTTAATGCAAATGATCAATTATCGATAGCCGCCTATGTATTGATGGAGGCTAAGGATACTGAGACAATGATGGTCACAGCCCACGATACTTTACCTGAACGATGGAGTTTAAAGATGTGGCAGAAAATGTGGGATAAGCCATATAAAGAAAGATTGATTATTGCAGGTGCTTTGATTGCTGCAGAGATTGACAGGATTCAAAGTATTGAAGATTAATCTATAACATTTGACACAATGAAATATACAATAGAATATCAATATGCAACATACTCTGGTACGGAAACAGTAGAAGCAGAGGATGGTGAGCAGGCTATTGCGAAAATGTGGCGTAGACTCAGTCGGTTTATGACATTACCCATGGCTTATCAAAGTGCAAAAATTATTTCATCAGAAGAGTGATGAATGACAATCAATCATACCTTTTCTGCGGCGTCCTCCTGCGGCCCTCCAAGCCCTGGCAGATAAAGGTGTTCGGGTTTCCTCCGGAGGCCATGGGTGACTGCCTCTTCCTGATGGGCGAGACGATGAACCCCGACTATCTCTATACCATCCTTACCTTACTGAAGCACCGTAAGCGCTGGCCAGATGTCCTACAGATCCTCCACCAGGACCATATAGCCAAAAACCGTCTTGAGAAATGGTGGAGCCGCCTCTGGTGGGAGCTGAGCAGGGATGAGAAAGGCGAATCGGACCAGACCCGCCTCTATGGTCCACAAACAGCTATGTCCAGGGATCCGTTCATGGCCTACTTTGCCAGCTGCGTCCATAACAACCGGCGCGATATGATAGAGAAGCTGACCATTCCCTGGTACCTATACCGGCCAAACGTATGGACATGGAGGAGGTACCTGATCACTCTGGATGAGAAGGACCTGAAGAGATACCTTTTCTGGGAGAAGCTGCTGATCAAATCATCCCGAAGGGAATATGCAGCCAACCTGGTACGCATTCGGGCGAATGCTGCCGGCGTTCCTGAGATCCTTGAGTTAATGCCAACACCTAAACCGAATAAAGGATGATTACAAAATTCAAGTTGTATACAGTTCAGTGCGATCTCTGTGAGATGCACTACCCGGGAAAGAAGGCAATGCCCGATCACCCTGTGATCTATTTCCCGGGGAAAGAAGAGCTCTACCAGGCGATCAAGGATGCCGGGTGGCTGGTGATGCATAACAAGGAGAATGACATTCCACACATCCTCTGCCCAAGCTGTAATGCCATGGCTGAATTCCATATGGGAACGGCCAAAGAGGAAATGATGTCAAGAGGTTCCTGATCATATTAATTTTTCAATGGACGTACAACCCAAGCGAGACTACCATACTCCCTCTGACCTGCATGAATTCTTTGAGGCAGCAGTGGAGCGAGCTCGCGCACAAAAGAAAGAAGATGAACAAAGGAGACAGAGCCAGACTGATGGGGCTGCCGACGGGGGAGGGACTTTCCAGAAAACTGATCGGTAGAGAAGGTACCATCACTTATTGTAAGACTTACGACATGAGGGGTATCGGAAGCCCAACATTTTACTCAATTCTCCTGGATCCTTTCCCTGGGGAACGGGCGAAGAAGGAAGTAAATAACCTACCTGAATCTAAACTGGAAAAGCTATAAGTACAAAAATTGTAATACTTACTATATGAAAACAATATTTCTAGTCACATTGACCACCTTATTTATTGGATGTGCGAGTGAGCGGCATGTCATCTATCCTGAGCAGTTTGAATCTGCTATTGAAACCTCAAAATATATAATTATTAAACCGAGGTCTCCAATACTCTATAATGGTATGTCTATGGCCGATTTTCGCAGTAAAATTGACAGTGCGTTTGTAGCACACCAGATGCAGATTGATTCACTAAAGGCAATTATTGATCTACAATAAACTGGAAAAGCCATGACCCCGCGACCACCCCATGGCCTACGACCTGCCTTTGTGCATAATGAGAACCGTATGCTTGAGATCCAGAGAGCGATGAACCGGTATATGGCTGAGAAGCTGCCGGTGCCCATCGAGTGGATCGAGGAGTACAATGAACTTGCAAAAAAGTAGAATGAAGCTGGTTGCATACTCAAAGACCCCCGAACGGTCTGGAAAGAGGAGATACTGGACCCAAGAGGAGGACCGGTATCTGCTAAAGCATTACCGGGATGATGATACAAAGGAGATCTGCAGGGTATTGAATAGAAGCAAGTGCGGTGTTTATGGGAGGAGTTATTTCCTCGGTCTTAATAAATCAGAAGAAGGGAAGCGCAAATACGGGTGTTATCTTACCGGAACAGAAGGTACTCAATATCGCTTTCAAAAAGGGCATACGCCAGTGAACAAGGGAAAGCCTATGTCTCCGGAGCAGTATGAGAAGTCGAAGCACACATTCTTTAAAAAGGGACAACTGCCTGTTAACTTGCAACCGGTCGGCACTATCACCGTAAGAAGCAACCACAGGCGTAAGCGCAGCTACCTGTATATTAAGATCGCGGAGCCCAATAAATGGCTTCATCTCCATCGGTATATATGGGAGATGGAGCATGGCCCTATCCCCAAAGAATTAAACCTGGTATTCAAGGATGGAGACTTCCTGAATTGCCAGATCGACAACCTGGAGCTGATCACCAAAGCTGAGAATATGCGAAGGAATACTATTCATAACCGGTATCCGGAGGAGCTAAAGCAAACGATTTTTACCCTTGCCCAACTAAAACGAACCATTAACAGACATGAAAAACAAGATTGAGGACCTGAGGGATCACCTGTTCGAGACTATCGAATTGCTGAAGGCGGGGAAGCTCCAGACCGGCGATGCAAAGGCAATAACAAATGCCGCACAGACTATAATCAATTCAGCCAAGGTAGAGGTTGATTTTATCAAGGCCATGGGAGGGATCGGTGAGGGATCCGGATTTATCCCTCTGGAGGTTCGAAAGCCCCAGATCCCTTCGTTAAAGCCAAAGGAGGATGAATAATCTGCGGCCAATTATACCAATAGAGCCTGAATCTGAAGAAAGTTAATCATTATATAGTTGATAAATTAACTTTGCTAATTAAATGGATTGTTAAATGTAAAGGTCTTTAGAAGCTCAAAGGAAAATAGTAATCATTACACTAATCCAAGACTAAGACTCCAATTGCTAATTTCAGCCAACACCACTCCATCATCACTATTGATAAAAAGTGAAGCATTCAAACCCCAATAAAGAAAGTAAGTTTTAGAGCCATCTGGATTTTCCTTATAAGAGTCGGTCCCGGTTTTTGTATATAAAACGATCTTGTCCCCAGCTTTGACTTCCTTTGGATAGAACCAGTAAGTTTTTTCACTTCTATTATAAAACCCCTTCTCATACATTTTTGTTGAGAAAACCAAGTGGAATTTAAGGTTACATGCTTTGGTAACACTTATACTAATACGTTCTTCAGAAAGATTTCCCCTGTCCCCTATACTATTTAATACTAGATCCATTTTACAAATTTAGAAATTATACCTGCACCTATTAGCAATCCACCAACAAGAATTAATACCCATGTATAACCTGTCTCTTTGAATTGCCCGGATAATCCAATCAGAATAGAACCAATTGTTAGACAAATACCGTATAGCACTTCATTCGCACCTATAGATTTTAAGCTTTGTTTCAAGACTGCGTTCTCCTTATCAAGAATATAGTATTTTTCTCTAAGCGAATTCAAATCTTCGTTTTTCTGCTCGAGTTTATCGATTTCATTCAGGAGCAGTCTTTGAACTGCAGGGTGGGCTAAATCTTCTTCACCGATTTCCCGTTTTAATTTTGAATACGGTTTACCCGGAATATAATCTGCCTGGCCTGTTGGAATAACATGACGATCAGCCTTGGCAGGTTCTTCAGGTACTGAGCTATTTTTTACCATAAATTTAAATATAAATTACTCCTATTAAATTTGCGCGAACCCCCTTCAATTTTTTAAATTGAAAAAGTACAGGAGTTCGGAATGTCTAAAATTCGATCGTGGGTCTGCACAGTTTTCAATCAAAAAAGTGATTTCAAAACACATGGCAGGGTATATTATAAATATATTCTTTTATAATTATTGTCTTTTTTTGACAAGTAGGGTCTTATAAAAATAGGTAAAAAAACTGTGCAACAGTACGGACCTTTGTAACACTCACATATTCAATATTTTATCCCGTACTATTTTATTTCGTACTAAGTACGAAACAGTGCAAACAGTGCAGTGCAAAACAGTACGGAGTCAAAGTGTTGATTACTAATTACGTAACCCCTTGTTCGTACTTTTGCACAGCTGCACAGTTTTTTTGCGACTTTTACTAAGGGGGTAGTTACACCACTTTTAAAAATGATGTTGAACCAGTGTTGAAGATCCACCTTAAAAATCCTTTCAGGGACCTGGTCAATTGAGTATTTTTCAGATGGGTTTTTGAGGGAAATTTTTCTGGTATGTACATCACTGTTGACATGGTGTTTTCGAAGGAGTACATCCGCCGATTTGCTTTATCTCTGTCACAAAGTGATACTGAGTTGAAGTTCAAAAAGCGGGACAAGCTCAACACCCTTATCCGAAAGTACCTGGAGATCTCCAGAAAGGACTACAAACCCATGACCGGGGAGGAGGTAACCCGCATCATTCTCCCTGTCAACGGCAGGCACCGGTGTAATCCTTCCATGGAGATTCTACCGGCACGATCTTTCAAGGACCTGGAGAGTGACTTCGAGGATCTGTTTTTCAATCTGTTTTATAAGATCGACTCAGCGGCATTTATGCTGAAGGGATCCCGGAAGGCTGCCAGGGAGAAATATCTGGCCGCTTGTAATATCACCAGTGACGTTCTTACCGAGGATGCTTTTCGTAAACTTTTTGACCGTTTCCGCAAGAAAAAGGCAGCCGAAATCGGTGCTTTTTTGGAGAACCCGGACTTTGATCTCGCAACTTACTATCAATCAGGCGAAAAGAATTTTATACACAAACTACCCCAAAATGTCCAGCTTTTAACATGAAAGAATTCAAAAACAAGATCGAGATTGCACCGGTGGCGGATATTGATTCAGTGGATGGAACGACCCTGAATATGAAAACCGGCAGGACAGCTGATGAAATATTTTCTTCGAATGATATCATACCTGGTGAAAAGGATGTCGACGGTGGTGGATTCCGGTATTACTCTCAATCTTTGGAAGTGATTTGCGATTCGCTCACCACTACCTTATATAACAGGTACCGCAACCGGAAGGTAATAATCAAGCTTATCGACAGCCAGGACAATGAATTATTACTTGGCAGCCTGGCCAATCCTGCCAGGTGTTCTATGGAGCGCAAACTCATCCAGGACATTCTGGCCATCACCTGTGATACCCCGAATCCACTGGTTTCGTAGTCCTTTCAATTGTTGGGAATCAAAGAGATATTGCATGATAGAGATATTCTGTCATGCCGGATACCCGTTTAAAGATCCCGCCACAGCTCAGCAATCTATTTGTTGACAGGCTTTTTATGACTGAGGAGGCGCTGATAGCAGCGATCACTGAGATGCATTATGCGGATCCTGCAGCTTTTTTTGGTGATGATTCTCCCACTTATGCGGATATCTCCGCCAAGCTGGCAGCAAGGATCACATCTGAGGAGATCTCTCTTACAACCAATTTCACAGAGACAGATATCCCTGACAATTCAATTGCCTTTCATCATATCAAAGGAACCATCCGAGCTGAATACACCTGGTGGGGATTTTCCACCATGCAGTTTATCGATGACATCCATGCCGCTGACAAGAACCCGCAGATTATTGCCCATTTACTGCATATCAACTCGGGGGGTGGAGAGGCCTGGTACCTGGAGAAAGCTTTGAAAGCCATTAAGGAACTCCAGAAACCCGTTGTCACCTTTATAGAAAAATGCTGCTGCAGCGCAGCCTATTATATAGGGTGTGGTGCCGACAGGATCTTCTCTACCTCTATCAATGATATGGTCGGGAGCATAGGTACCATGGTTTCCTTCCTGGATCTCGTTCCGTATTTCGAAGCACTGGGTGCCAAGTGGATCGAGGAATATGCCGATCAGAGCACCCTTAAGAATAAGGACTTTAATAATCTACTCGATGGAAAACCAAAAAAGTACAAGGAGAAATGGCTCAATCCGCTCGCCGGACAATTTATCCAGGCCGTTCGTGGAGCCCGATCCGCGCTCGCTGCTCTCCCCGAAAAACATGATGTTTTCGCCGGGGAAGCATATAGCTCAGAAGAGGGTGGACCCATCGGCCTGATCGATGAGATCGCCGACCTGGAGGTAGCCCTTCAGTATACCCTTTCCCAGGGACAACAGTGGAAGAGTAAAGTGGAAAAGCAAACCCAAATGCAAACATATCTACAATGAAAGATTTCAAAGGAAAATTCAAAGCCATCCTGCAGGAGCTTAAACTGGCCGAGAAGGCCGCGAAGAATGCTCTGACCCAGGAAGACTGGACCCGGATCGCCGAGGCTTACAAGGCTAAGTACAACAGCGATTTCTATGAGGACCAGCAAAAAGCCGAAACAGAGCGTCGTGGATCAATCCATGGAGCAGCTCTCGCCCTTCTTAACAACGATGTCGATGATGACGAGGATGAGCCGACTGATGACACCGGTACAACAGGCAGTGCTGCCGGCACTGATCTGACCGCTCAGGCTCAGAAGCTCAAGGAAGAGAAAGAAGCTCTCGAAAAGAAAAACAAGGGGCTCACCGAAAAGGTAGCCCAACTGGAGGCCAAACCTGAAGATGACAATCCGAGGATTGAGACAGTTACCATTGGACTGGCGGGACCAGGCACCAATGATAAGCACCTGTTTGGGATCCCGGCTGACATGTTCTCCATGGAGCACCGATGGAACAAGGTGGCAGCCAACCCGAGATTTGCAACACTCACCGAGGTGGATGAGCAATCCGACGGGTCGAAGTTCCAGGATGCCGTCAGGTTGTACGGCAAGAGCCTGGCTGAGCGGTATCAACACCTGCATGAGACCGGTCAGCTGGCAGGCCTTGTTAAAGGCGCAGCGCTGGATGTAGGATACTCTGACCTGGATGACGCCGGACTGGGCAAGCAGTTCATTATCCGCCGGCAGGATGAGCTTATCGCTCGTATCAAGGAGGTCCCCACCGTTTATGATCTTTTCCCCAGGCGTTACGGCGTTCAGGACCGCGAGCTGATCACCAATGCCTTCTTCGGAGAGTTCTCCCAGGCTTACCAGGCCGGTGAGGTGTGGAAAGGTACCGTTGACCTGCAGCCCGAGCTGGGCCATGTAGATGATGTGATGTTCAAGACCCTTTTCAACTCGATGAAATGGATTGAGCGTCAGTATATCGGATATCTTAACAGCGAGGGATCTGACCCCGTCAAGTGGTCGATGATCGAATGGATGGTCCTCCGTATTGCTACTGTTCTGGTCAATGAGCAGAGCAAGCGCCGCGTGATGGGTCACTACGTCACTCCGGACTCAACCGTCGCCGGGAATGCCCTGTTTGGTTCAACCGGTGTTGTACACACCCTGATCCGTTACGTCCATGAGTTCAAGCTCCTCCCGCTGAGCCACTCCTCATACAATACCTACGATAACACCCTCTCGACGATGGTTGATGCCGTTAATCTGTTCCTGGCCGATGCTTTGGAGAAGAGGGGTAATCTGAATGGATTTGCAGTGTATCTGAACGAGAACCACAAGATGTGGTACCGGGCCGGTGTAAGGAGAACATACGGGAAAGATTTTGATTTCACCGGGCCGAAAGGTGAGACTGTTGTGGACTGGGATGTTCCTATCAAGTGGGTTCCAAACATGGGCCAGGTAAAACTGATATTTCTGCAGAAACCCGGAAATATCCAGTGTCTTGAGTTCGTGCCTGGTGAGATGTTCAAGATCCAGTTCGACCGCGACATGGAAGCCGTTAAGAGCTGGGCTACCTGGAAAGAGGGTGTCTCCGCAGCCTTTGCAGGGAAAGTTTTCGCTGACCTGGCTACACTGACGGCCAACGATTATGATCTCCAGGAGATCTTCATCAACAAGCCGGCCACCAGCCTTGTTGCCGATGCCACCACTGCCAGCGCTCTGGTTAACTTCTGGTTTTTAACCATCGCCAACAGCGGTGCAACAGCTATCACCGATATCACCGGGGCGAAGGATGGTGAGGTATATATCATTGAGTGTGGCAGTGCTACCAATGCAACCACCATCGCCAAGGCGGATAAGTTCAGCACACTGTCAGCTGCCTGGACCCCGACTGCAGCAGGTGACTATATCAAGCTGCACTATAACGCCACCACATCCAAGTTCTATGATCTGGAGCGTTGTGTCGGTGGTGTCAGGTCGATTGTCTCGGCTAAACAGCCCAACATTAAAGGGGCCACACGATAGCCTAACTGAGAAATGAAAGGGTCGGGGACCTCCCCGGCCCATTCTTCAAACAAGCTTAAAAGACAAGAATATGAAAAAGCAAACCGCAAAACAGAAAGCTTACTCAGACAGGGTAGTGGCCTTCAGCACACAGAAGAAAGCCCTCGGGCTGTTTTTCGTGCTGGTCGGCCTGTTCGCTGTTGTATTGATAGGGTTCTCCATTTTCCATCCGGATATCGTTGATATCGCATCGGCCCTGGGTCTCTCAGGCGGAGGGGTAACCCTTGCCTCCATGGCCGGAATCGGAAATATTGCCGGGGTCAACGACCAGAGCACAGCCGGCAGGCAGATAGCCTACAAAGTATGGCTGGTGCATGTTTCCCAGATTGATGATGACCAGGCCTATCCTTCACCCAATGCCAACCGCGAGGTGGGTACCATTCCTCTATTGACCGGAGAGTACATGCATTACTTCGAGGCCATTAATGATTCACTTAAGGATGGATCCACCGGAGAGAAAGGCGAAGTCACTACGGATGTTACCAACTCATTTGGATTCACCATGGGTGGTGATGGCGCCAAGCTCTATGACTTTATCGAAGAGTTTGCCGGCGGACGGTTTATTGTCATCTATCAGAAGTGCTCCACCGGTGAGTATTTTATTACAGGTACCAAGTGCAAGCCCATGATCCTTCAGAACTTCGATCGCAAGAGAGATACAGAGGCCACTGCAGTGACTTTTACTTTCCAGAATAAGTCCTTCAAGCAGCCTTATAAGTATGTCGGATCGATCACAAGGACCACTCCCCAGACAGTTGCGGCTGATGCTACTGAACTGGCCATCGTCGCCGGTAAAGACCAGTACCAGCTCACGGATAACACCGGGGCAACGGCCATCGCTACGGTTTCCGGGATCAACTCGAATATGTACGGAAACAATATCGAGGTGCTGGGATCCGGAGGAGACCATGCTTCGACCATTGCTGATAATACGGTATTCATCCTGATCGATGGTACGACCTGGACAGCGAATGCCGGCAGCAAGATCTCGTTCCGCATCCATGATGATGCCACCCTTGTTGAGATACCAGGTACCCGGGTACAGACATAGTTCTCTTCATAGTTTCAGGTTTAGTTAATAGGTTAGTTGGTAAAGGAGCTCTCCAGGGAAGGGCTCCTTTTCTTTTTGTCCTTTCAATTGGGTTGCAATGCAGATAAATTGTTAGTCACATAACTCAATTGTATTTCAAATTCTAATCTCATGGATCTTAAAACGAAACTCGGTGCTTACAACGATCTCAAGGACCAACGGTTCCTGGATGTTGATCTCAAACTGCTGAAGAAATTCAATCCGAAGCACAAGGTGTTCGAGACGCCTAACCCCACCCCTGCCCAGTTGGCTGAAGCGCTGTATGACCTGCTGGATGATGTCAGCCCCGCTGATATCCTGAAAGAAAGGAATGCTCATCTGGAGAAACTGAAGAAAACCGAAGAACTGAAGGCCGGTACTGCTCAGCTTGTAGAGAAGGAGGAAATCCTCCAACTCATTGAAGATGGTGATCTGGAGGAGGCTGTAAAGCGGGGTGAAGCTCTCCCTGAAGATCATCTCTATTTAACGGAAATAAAGGCCGCCGTTGAAGCTGCCCTCTCAAGCCAATTGACGAAATTACAGGGAGACGTTATAGCTGCTCTATCAGACAAAAAGGAAGAGAAGCCTGAGGATACCGCCCCTAATGCCGAGGCAGACGTACCTGCAGAGGATACCAAGGCTGAAGAGACTCAAGCTGCAGCAGCAAAAAAAAAGACCCCGGCAGCCGGCTCCAAAAAGAAAGGGAGTACCCAGGGATCCGGTGGGACCAGCTAGAGGATCCTGACGTTCAAAAGGCAACGATACTGTACAATGACCGGGTGTACTGTCACCGGAAAATGGTGGAGATCGATGCCGAGATTGACCAAGCGCCTACTAAGAAGATGATCAAAGATCTGGCCGAGCTTCGTAACCGCAACCTGCTTGCTTTTGCGGAGCTCAGCCACTTCAATGATCACGGCACATTTAAGTATGAGCACCCCCTTATTGTTGAGTTCAGTCTGCGAAGCGAACTGATCACACTGAAGAAAAAGGATCCCGGGGAGTTCCTTAATAAGTTCGCCGATGCCCGGGACAATGTGAAGCGATACAAAAGCTTCCTGAACAATAAGTCGCGGATTGAGCAGAAGAAAGCCCTGGACAGGGAGAACCTGAAAAAGTACGAGGCCCGGGTAGCGGTGTTTAAGGAGGTTCTCCAGGAAGAATAAACAGAACTATGGAGTTTGATCTGGATAAGATAAGGGAGTATGCCGGGATGAAGTTCAGCCCGGTAAAGATCTGCCGGTTGCTGCAATTAAACAGACGGCAGATGGCTGAATTCATAAGCCGGTGGGAGGATCCTGATGATGAGATCCGCATCTGCTATGAGGAGGGTATGGTACAGGGTGAATATGATCGTGACCAGAACCTGATTCAACAGGCGAATGATGGGGATGTGGATGCTGTCACAGAGCTTGGCACCCGCCAGTACCACCGGCAGCAAGATGACCTTAAAAAGGAGCTATTTGGACTATGAATAAACTAGCACGCTTAGAAGTTCTGAACCCTGAGGCTGTATTTTCTTTTCTGGAAAAAGGTAAATCTAATTCCATCGATAAAGAGATGCAGGAATACATCTATCATCTGCAGTGGGCCGCTGAGATATGGAACACCGAGAGGAACACCACCAGGGCAGCACAGAAGCTCCGGGTGAGGATCATGGCTCAGCACAAGAAGAAGCTTACCATACATACATGCCTGAGCCGGTTGTTTGACTCCCTGAACTATTTCAATGTTGATAACAATGTTTCCCAGGAGATATGGGATCGTGATTATGCCAACAAGTTCGAGGACCTGGCCAAGCTGGCCATAGCCCAGGACAAGCTGATCGTTGCCAAGCAATGCTATAAGGAAGCCAGTACGTGCCGCGCCCGGGCGAACAGCGCACTAAATCCTGATGATCTCAAGGCTCCTCTGTTTCTGGTCTCCCCAAGGATCTCGGCCGAAGATCTTGGATTCAAGAGCGAGAAGCTGCTGGCTATAACACAGAAAGCCAATGAAGGATTCTATGCCAAAATGATCTCAGATCTACCATTGGAGAAACAAGAGAAACTGAGACTGCTCTCCGATGCCGGAATAGAGGATGTTGAATTTGAAGACGTGGAAGGATGAGCAGACTTACCAGGGAAGAGCAGTCGGAAGCCTTTGAGAACCACTACATGAACCTGGCTCAGATCAGGGCCACACTGATAGATCCCAACACATTGATCTGTGAGATGGCCCGGGGTGCCGGGAAAACAGAGGGTATCTTCGGCCCGCGGATGATCCGCGTGGCATACGACATGCCTGGTGAACTCTCCTTTCTGATCCATAAGACCTACGTTGCCCTGATGACCAATGTTATCCCGAACATCAGGGCATACTTCAGCAAGCCGGGGCAGCACGGCCGGCCGGTGATGGAAGAGGGAATCCATTATGTTATCGGAGCTACCAACATCCCCAAGCATTTCAGGAAACCGCGCTACCCTGCAGCTTACCCCAAGCATGCCATTGTATTTGTCACTGGCCATCAGTTCCAGCTGGTGGCCTCCGATCAGCCCGAGAGCATGGCCGGCCGCTCCGGAGTGCATGCCTTCATCGAGGAGATGAAGCACAACAAAGGCCAGAAAGTAAAGAGCCGGATCTTCCCCGGCCTGCGTGGTGGTGTGGGGAAAACCAGGGAGAGCCATTACTACGGCGGGATCACAGGTGTATCCGACACAGCCCGGGTGGACCTGGGAGAGGATGACTGGTTCTTTGAGTTTGAGAAGAACATGGATCAACAGCTGATCTCCGAGATCGTTTCTGCGGGACTTCACCTGAATGAAAACATGGTGAAAAAGCTTAGGTTAGAGAATGAGCTGGCCGGCGAAAGGGACCATGATATCCGAGCTAAGAAAATCAGGGAGATCAAGAAAATAACACACATCACCGATCGCTGGGATCCCCGTCTAAGGGAGATGCGTCGCGCCGCCACGTATTACCTGAAAGCCAGCACTTTCGTTAACAAGGATTTCCTGCAGCCCAAATACTTCAAAACGCAGATGGACACCCTTCTGATGGATGAGTTCCTGGCAGCTATCTGTAACATCCGGATGCAGCAGGTGAAGGATCTGTTTTTTGCCGGTTTTAAAAAGCTGACTCATACCTATGACGACAGCTATGTATATGACTCCATCCTTAAGTATGATCTGAAAGAAACCTTCCAGCTGGATGCCGGGTACCTGAGGTATTATAAACCCAATGAACCCTTATTGATTGGTTATGACCCGGGCAACTTCTGCTCAATGGTTGTTGGCCAGGAGCAAAAAAGCACCAATGAGATCAGGATCCTGAAGGAGTTCTTCTGCTGGAACCCCAACCAGCAGGGTGAGCTCGCCCGGCAGTTTTATACCTTCTTCGGTTCATCATTCAAAAACAAAAGGATCATACTGTATGCTGACAGGGCGGGAAATAAGAAACGATTCGAGCAGGATAAGATTACCACCGACTCACGGCTGCTCAAAGCTGAGCTGGAGTCTTACAAGTTCAGGGTAGATCTCAAAACCGAGAAGCAACGAACAATCTATTACTATGAGCACTTCAAGCTGCTCACCATGATGCTGTCCGAGGAAACAAAATTTATCCCGCGGCTCCGGATCGATGTCAACGAGTGCCCCAAGCTGGTGTCAGCCATCCACCTGACACCTGTAAAACGTGATGACGGGAAGATTGAGATGGATAAATCCTCCGAGAAAAGGGTATCCATGGAGTACCAGGCCGGCCTAACGCCCCAGCTGCCATCAGCTCTCACCTACCTTTTGTTTGGTCTATATGAGAAATCCCTTCCCAAGGAAATGAAGAAGGGTGTGAGCATTCCCGGGAACATCTCCGGATAGGAAAATACGCCTTATAAATCACCGCAAAAGCAACCTTATCGGTATGGAATCGGAATATTTCCAATAGAAAAACTTACAGATTTTTACTATCAGAGAATCAATTTATTAGGGTTTATGTGCCTTTTTTGGGGAAAATCTCACCCGAGAGGCCGCCGCGCTAAGATCTCGACCTGCCTTGCAGACATACCCAATGAGCTGGAAATATGACAGGCCGCGGGATACAGCGCATTTTCACCTGCAATTACGAACAATAGCGCACCAGGGGCTACCGGCAGGATCCCCTCCTACCCTGCAGGTGCAATACACCGGCCTTGTGTCCTTTCGACCATCAGCCTGATCTGCGATCTTAGCATCTATGGAGACCATTGGTGGTATCGATGCCATACGTATGATGCAGGAGGTAAGTAAGCTGCCGGACGGCCACTTCACCATTGCATTCTACAAGTATAACAGGACACTGGACCAGGTATACACTAAGCTGCAGGTGCGTGAGCGATGTCGTGCCAGGGCACAGCTCCCCCAGGACAGGTTCCAGATACCATCAGACAACTTCTTCCTGTTCCAGGATGAGGAGGGGATACCGAAGACATGCTACAGGATCCTGGTCCGGTTCGTGGGATTCCCACCTGAGTACAAACTGATCAAAGTAAATTGGTTCAAAGATGAATAAGTTCGACTTAGACGGGCGTTACGGGTACTACCAGGACGCAGACAATCTCATCTCCTTTCAGATAGGGGCAGATACCACACCTGGTGTAGTTGATATCGACCGGTTCAACAACCTTAACCTACCCGTACTGTATAACGTGGGACTCAATAAAGTCCTGATAAAAGGAGAGACCAACCTCCTGCCTGAGGAGATCCAGCTGATGGTTGGTGGCAACCGGTTGCTGCCCGAGCTGATCGAGAAGCAGGTGAGGATCCTTTATGGACAAGGACCCTATGTGTTTAAGAAGACAGTGGTGGGTGGCCGGCCGGCCCGCCAGTGGGAGGATAATAAAGAAATCACTTCCTGGATGAATGCCTGGCAGATCAGCGGGCTCCAGGACACCATTGAAGACTTCTATTTGAAAGCGATCCGGGACTTCTACTATTTTGAGGATTACTGGGTGAAATGGAGGTATAACAGGTCACGGCGTATAGGTGGCCCCGCTCCAGTACTGGGACTTGAACATATGGATAACCGCAGGTGCCGACTGGCTACCCGCAAGGATATCAACCTGGCAGATGATCCCGTGGACCAGGACTTCCAGACGGTGGTTGCAGGAAACTGGCAATATGGCAATGAGCGGAAATTCAAGATCTATAAACGCTTCGATCCGGCAAATCCCCTTCAATCACCTGTGGCCATCAGTTACCACCGAAACGCTTCAGTAGGGCAGATATATGGGATGAATACGTTCTATGCCGGCATAAAGGACTGGCTCACGGGAATGAACCGGAACCCGAAGTATATCAACTCCTTTTTGAAGAACTCCCTCTCGGCAAAGATCCACCTGGTCATCCCTGTTGAGTGGGTAGAGTCTGTGGAGGCAAAGATCACCCAGTACTGTGAGGAAAATGCCATTAAAGAGCAGGCCGGTGAAACTCTGATCACCCTCAATGATGTTGAGATCGGTACCGAGTACAAGGTCAGCACCAGGGATAAGTACATTGCCGCTGAGATCAAGAAGCTGTCAAAATTTCTCTCCGGGGTGGAGAACCAGGGCAAGCTCTATGCCACTTATTCTTATGTCACCAGCGACGGCAACCCGGTGCAGTGGAAGCTTGAGCCTATTGATCTTAAATACAAGGAATTTATTTCATCGCTCACAGATTATGACAAACGTGCTGATGAGGTCACCCTGGCAGCCAAGGGCCTCGATGCATCCATTTCCTCCATCTCCAAGGATGGGGTGATCTCCAAGTCCGGATCGGATCTGTACTACAACTACATCATCTACATGAATAACCTCCATCCTGCAGAATACATCTGTAATGAGGCTGTCAACATGGCCATCCGGATCAACTTTCCCGATCTGTACCGGCAGGGATATCGGGTGGGGCTATACAATGAGATCCCATCACGCCAGGAGGATGTCTCCCCTGGTGATCGGATGCAAAACAGCATGAACCAGGTCGCTCAGCAGGTCTCCAACCTGTCTGCAGAAATCATTAATATCAAAACCCTTGTAACTCAAAAGGATTAGCCATGGCAGCAACAGATCTGTTTTCAAGCGCCAAAGAGATCAGAAACTATGTACCGGTGATCGAAGCGGCCAAACAAATGGGTGAGCTGGAGTTTGCTTTCCGCGAGCCCGAGGCCAAGCTGAAGGACCTGCTTGGCATCGAGACTTACGACCAGATAAAAGCTCATTACCAGGGAGGAACAACTGTTGCCATCCTTGATGATGCAGTGAAGTACCTGCAGGGATCACTGGCCAACCTGGCAGCCGTTGTTTTCTATGTGATGGATGCTTCTGACAGGAACCGCGAGGAGAAAAAGGTGTATAAATACCAGGAGGACCAGCAGAAAGGTATCTTTTTGGACAATGCCAGCGCTGAGCTCGGACAGCTCCTTTCCCTGCTCGATGCCAACACCACTACTTTCACCCATTGGGCACAGACTGCTCTATACACCACCCGCCAGGCTCAGATCATTACTTCCCACCGCGATTTTGGGAAATACTACTATATCGATGGCTCAGCTTATTTTTTCTCACGCCTGGTCTTTCTGATGAAAGAGATCACGGAGGATAAGATATTGCCGGTTATTGGCTCCTATGCTGACCTGGACCAGGAAGATTATGCAAAAATCGTTAACCAGGTTAAAAAGACCCTTGCCTACCTGACCATGGCCATGGCCCTTCGCCGCTTCGACTTTGTTGAGCTCCCAAAGACCATCCGGAACAATGTTTCGGATAATCAGTCCAGGACCATTCGTACCGGTGGGCAGGAGGGCGAGGCGATACGCCGCGTCTCCGAGGAGATAGAAGGCAAAGGGATCATCTACCTGGAGGTGCTGCAGCGCATGATAGAGAAAAAGACCACCGGCACCCTTGAGGAACCGGAAGAAATCAATGATGAGGACAATCAGTTTTACCTTCAAATATAACTGCCATGCTTGAACTATATTTAAACGGCACAAAGTATGAATTCCCCAACCAGTGGGAAGAGCTCACCCAGGAGCAGTTTATCTACCTCTCGGATCTTTTATGGAAATATCAGCAGGGGCTGATCTCCGCCGGCGAGGTGAGGATCCAGTATTTCCTTCACGTTGCCGGGCTGAAACCACGTCGGATACGCCGGGCAGAGCGCGAGCAGCTCTTCTCGGAAAACGTCTACCGGGCCTGCACACATATAAACTTCTTTTTCAAATGGAAATACCAGAATGAGAAAGCGTTTGCCGGCTTTCCTGCGGAGCTGCAAAAAGAGCTGCTCCGGACCGATCCGGATGACATGGAGACCACCCAGGATGTCCGAGTGGCCAGGAAGATGAAAAGGCACATGGAGATCGATGCAGCGTTTGCCCGTAACCTGGTCCCTTCCCTACCTGGTAATCGCCGGATCAATGCGTACCGTTTTGTCCTGGAGGAGAATTTTTTGGATACATCGATGACAGCAGCTCAGTATGTGGATGCATACTCCGTTTTTGAGACCTGGTCGCGGGATGGCAAGCCGGAGGCGATGGATCTGCTGGTGGCTACCCTGTACCAGGATAAAAACTACTCTTCAGAGATGGCACACCGTAATAAGGACCTAGTGAAACGCTACCCTGAGGATATCAAGCGGGCAATCGTTCTCAACTACATGGCCATACATGTTTTCCTTTCCCAGCGGACAAAGTATGCTATTCTGTTCTCCGGTACCGGATCGGACAAGAGCGGAAAGATCACCCTGGGATTCCATGACAGCATTTATTCGCTGATAAAAGCCGGGTACGGGGATGTTGAGCAAATGAACCTGGTGAAGTTCCTAGAACTAATGTTAAAAGAGCTCATCGACAATGTGAATACCCTAAAGGCAAATGATATGAAGCTGGAGGATATCGCTTCGAAGCTCAAGATGACAGTCTCACAGGTAAAGCTTCTGACATGATCACAACATCCCTGTTCCGCGACACATTTGAATACTTCGCCCGCTTTCCCCTGCATGCGGGGGTGATGGAGGCTTTCAACCTGGAGGCCTCAGATCTTTTTACTGAAGAGTATCCAGCATTCAAGGCCAAGATTGAGAACCTGGCAGAAAAATCACTTATCCCAGGGATCCAGGACTATATTTTTGGAGTTGACCGTGAACTCGTGATAAAACGGGTGCAGGATCTGGATGGATACTACCTTTTTATCGACTATGGCAACATGGCCAGCGAAAGAGATGAGTACAAGGTGAAAAAGGAGACCCTTCTGATCGCTGTTACAGTAGCCATCCCCCGGAATCCGGATAGCATGAATCATATCGAAGCTGTCCTGATGGCTGATCAGGCCCTCGACTATATCCGGCAGATCCGCGCCCGCATGCTCGCCGATCAGCGCGACAGCCCCTTTATTCAGCACCTGACATTCCCCAATGAGATCACCCCATTCTTCGCCCGCGAGCTGGAGAACTCAACAGGGTTCACCCTGCTTTTCAGTAAGGAATTGGTAGATATGTTTGGTCAGTACTGAGCCTCTTACTGTCCTTTCCCGGTACCGCCTGAGCACCTTTTTTTGTATATATGCTTTCAGACAATTATAAAAAGGGGCTTTCCTTCATAGATCACTCAGCAGAGGTCTTGGAGGATACTGCTGAAAAACTCTTCCATCAGCAGCAAGGGATCCTCTCAACATATTACAACCGCCGGACCGGCACCCTGCAGGCTCACCTCCAGAGCAGACCTTTTAACGTACACAAAAGCTCCTCTGGAGTGAACCTTATCATTGATTACCTCACCCAGATCCGGTTTATGGACCTGAAGAAAACAGCCACCGGTAAGAAAAAGAGGATCTATGAGCCCATCTACAATAAGCCACTGTATGGGTTCCTCTTCGGATATGCCTATCACCGCTTGCGCCTGGGGCTGCTTGAATACCTGAGGCAGAACACAACAGCCCGGGTAAACACCATTCACATTGAAATACCAACATAATGGGACTGAAAAAAGATATCATCGAGGCGGAATTCCGGACCACCGGTGGCAATAAGCTCCATGCTGAGATCGGTAAAACAGAGAGTGAGATAAAGCGCCTAAATAAGGAGAATGATATGCTGATGGTCAATAAGAAGAAGCTGGAGGCGCAGAACAAGAAGGGAACCAAGGCCTGGAAGGAGCTGAACGACCAGATGAAAAAAAACAAGGAGACCATCCTGGAAGAAAAAAACAAGCTGACCGAGCTAAACAGTAAGCTAAAGGTTACTGAGATGTCCGCCCGTCAGCTGGCCAAGCGAAAAAGCGAGCTTACCCGGGAACTGAATAATACCTCCAAAGCCCTCAATCCACAGAAATGGAACCAGTTAAACAATGAGTTGAACAAGGTATCAACACAGTATACCAAAGTACGTGCCGGAACTTCGGGTGTTGGTTCGGCGATGAGTAAGCTGGGGGCGCTGCTTCCTATTGTGGCTTTTGCCGCTTTGGCTGCAGGGGCAAAAAGGCTGTTTACCGAAATGATCAATGTGCGTAAGGAGTACGAGAAATATGCCGCCATGCTGAAAGTGGCTCTAGGAAGCCAGGAAGCCGCACGAAGGGAGATGCAGATGCTGACAAAATTTGCTGCAGAGACCCCTTTTCAGCTTGAACAACTGACCGGAGCCTTCGTGAAGTTGGTGAACCAGGGATTTAAGCCTTCGAAGGATGAGCTAACACAGATGGGTGATCTCGCTGCGTCTATGGGGAAGGATTTTGATATGCTGGCCGAAGCGATCATCGATGCCCAGACGGGAGAGTTCGAGCGGCTCAAGGAGTTTGGGATCCGGGCATCGAAGCAGGGTGATCAGGTGAAATTCTCCTTCAAAGGGGTTGAGACGCAGGTGAAGTTCACAGCAGACTCGATCCAGGAATATATTGTTGGGCTTGGCAACATGGAAGGGATCTCCGGAAGCATGGCCGAGGTATCAGGGACGCTTGGCGGCCGGATTTCGAACCTCAAGGACGCCTGGGACAGTTTTCTCAATACCCTGGGTGCTAAATCAAGCGGTATCCTGGTTGGAATCATCAATTGGACCATTGATCTGATCAATGGCCTATCCCTGGTGTCCAAAAGTCTGAAAGAGATAAAAATGGATGTCATGGATGATATGACAGCCCAAAATCTGGCAAACGGATTGGCGGAGATAGATTTTGTCGCAAAAAGGATGATGGAGAGGGGTGTTGAACAGGCCGAAGCAGAGAAGAAGGCCCGCGAGATGCATATTGAATCCCTGAACTATCGTATCACAGAAACCAAGAAGGCCCTTGATGAGGCATCCGTGGATGAGAAGGAGTTTCTGCAAACGAAAATGGATCTGTTGGTTAATGAGAAAAAAGCTATTGAGGATCATTTCTATGAGGTAGCAATGCTGGAGAAAAAGCAAAAGGAAGCTTATCTGGAAACCCAAAAAGCTGAGCAGGAGAAGAACAGAGAGAAGCAGCTTGCGGATCTCGAAATAATGAATCAGGAGGAAGTGAATATTCTGAAAGGCCTTCTGATTGAAAAGGAAATCACCCAGAAACAATTCGAGGAGCGATTGCTTGAACTGAAAATGGGTGCTCTGGAGAAGGAAAAGGCTATCCAGGAAAAAGCCGGTCAGGACACAACAAAAATAACCGAGCAGATACTGGATCTGCAGATTGAAAAGATGAACCAGGCATCAGCTGAAAAGGTCCAAATTGAGGAAGATGAAAAAAAGGCTAAGGCCGATATAATGAATGAGTACTTAGCGGAATTGGATCAATCATACCAAGAGGAGTTGAACCTTTTGAAACGCCAGCTGCAGGAAAAAGAAATCACCCAACAGGAATATGAGGACAAAGTACTGGAGCTGAAAATTGCAGCCCTGGTGGCAGAGCAAGCCTTCCGGGCCGAAGCCGGCCAGAATACCGTCCAGCTGGATAATGAGATCCTGGATATGGAGCTCCAGCTCATGGACCGCCGTAAGCAGCGCATTGAAAAGGATAACACCGATATCGAAGAAAGCCATAAAAAACTCTTTGAAAAAATGCAAAGAGATATCCAGCGTACCTCTGAAGTCATTACCTCAATGCTGGTGAAACGAAGAGATGCTATGGCCTCTGCCAAGGAGATGCATGAGCAGGATATGGCCGATCTGAAGCAGAAACTCAATGAAGGGAAGATTTCATATGCTGAGTATACCGAGCAGCTTGGAGAGATCAGACAGAAGCATTACGATGCTGAGCGTAAGGCCCGCAAGACTTTTCAGAGAGATTTGATAATAGCACTTCTCGATGAATTGAAGAAGATTCTTTATATAAAAATAGCGGAGATCTGGGCAAATGAGATTGCATCAAAGAGCTACTGGGGGATTATTACTGCAGGGGCCCTCACAATTGTTGTCGAAGGTGCCTATCAGCTGGCAAAAAGCAAGCTTTCATCAGGATACACCGCCGGCGGACCGACAGGCCTGGGCGGGAAGTATGAGCCGGCAGGGGTAGTCCATAAGAACGAATATGTTATCCCTGAAGAAGGATTCTTTAATCCCAACCTGAGACCATTTATCAATGTAATTGAGGAAGCCCGCAAGTCCGGGACCCTCCGATCACTATCCATGGCCGGCGTCCCGACAAATCAGTATGCTCAGCGACAAGGAGGCCCGGGCGGATCCAGAGGATTTGTCGGTGGCGGTCCAACCTCACCAATGGATGACTCCGGAACCCAGGCCTCGGATCCCAACATGACCAGATTATTGGAGATGAATATACGCCTGCTTACTAAGCTGGACAAAGATGGGGTCTACTCCTATATCGGTGATAAACAGACCCGGGAGATCCGCGACGGAATTTCGAAGATAGAGTTGATCGAGGGCAGTGTTTCCCGTTAGATGTGTCCTTTCAGTACTGACCTTTCTGAGATAAGTTGCAGTTATGGGTTCCATGGCCACCATAGGCAATATTAAAGAGACTCTCCAGGAGCGTATAGCGGGTAATCAGATAAGCTGTAATGTCTGGTTAATCCATGTCGACCAGGTCGATGAATCCAGGACCTTTCCTTCACCCAACATCAACAGGGAGATAGCCACCATCCCCCTGAAGCTCGGGGAGCGTATGCATCGGTTCCAGGCAGTGGCCGATACAATAAAGGAGCACTCCTCAGGAGAAAGGGGCGATATCACCACCGAGGTAGTGAACTCCCTGGAGCTGGTAATGGGAGGAGATATGCCGCAGCTCTACAATTTCATGGAACTGTACTCCGGAGCTCCATTCATTATAATCTACTCGGACAATGATGAGATAGTACGGCGCGTGGCCGGCACCAAGCTTCGGCCGATGATCCTGAAGAGCTCCATCCGGAAAAGAGATGCTGAGATGACGGCCATCACCTTCCGGTTTGAAAACATCGCAATTTCCTTTCCGAAGATCTATGTGGGAGCGATTATCAACAACGATCCTGTCAATGTACCGGTGGATGCAATCTCACTAAATCTTACCCGGGGAAGGGACCAGTACCTGATTCCGGAAAACACCTCCATCGGATCTCTGATCAGTGTAACGGGCATTGATAAGGATATGTATGGTAAGTGTATCGAGATCCTCGGGGGATCGCTCTCCTATCCAACCAGGATCTCCGGGAATGATGAGTTCATCCTGATCAATAAAACAGTGTGGGAATCGGTCGTTGGCAATAGCATCATCTTCAGGATCCTCGATTCAAACACCCTTGTAGAAGTGGGCCGTAATGGCTCAACGATTGACCCGGGACGCATCTGGCATGAATCAGACGATGGAGGAATTTGGCATGAAGACACCGGAGATGGAATATGGCACCCATAAAACAATGGTTATGAAAAGACTCATTTTCACGATTATAATTCTATTGTCTCTGATAATGGTAAAAGGTGAGGATCCAATTCCGGCAGCAGTAGTCAATGACGTGACGCCCCGGAGCGATCTTACCATCTTGTGGAATTGGAACAGAGCGCAGAACATACAGCAGAACATCGATATCGGATACAACACCACCCACCGGAACAATACCAATAATCCTCATAATGTTTCATTGGCACAAGTGGGAATAGCATCATGGGCCGGTTCAATCAATCTGACCACCCTTGGAACAGTTACCACAGGATCCTGGGCCGGGAGCGTTATTACAGATCCCTATATCTCTAATAGTATTACCCTGGACAATATTAACCAGATCACAAGCCGGAGCCATGCATCATTAACTGATGTTGGAACGATTACTCACCACGACATAGATTCAACACTAAGCTCCCATCATGATAGATTTGATGATATCGACTCCTCCTATATTGAAGTAAAAGCCAGGTACGTTAGTCCCTATGCTCCGGGTGAAGGCGTTACAATTAATGATGTCAAGATAGACCCTCCATATTTCTATCCAAATTTTTCCTCCTGGGGAGCAGCTACTAATATTTATTTCACCCAGCAATCAACTGCTTTCAATGCCAGTGGTGTTACGTATTTTGAAATGGGTCTAACTCACGCAACTACAAGAAGTTTGATTCCAATTAGTAGTTACTATGGGTTAGGCGCTGTTGGTCAGCCTTATGGGCATGCTTACCTGGATACTATTATAGTTGGTGGCGTGTATACAACGAATTTTGGGTCAATCTATCTTGATAAAGAAGGAGATAGTTTAATGCTCGATGATAAATATATTGATCCAATTTCAATCAGACGATTAATTACAAGCAGAGGTTCTTATAATGCTGCAGCTCAAGATTCAGTTAGGCAGGCGTTCGAGGCGGCTGTAGCTAATGCCATTCCCCTTACCGATGTGGCGAGGATCCTTGTCGACACATGTGAGAAGCTAGCCTTCTCACTCATGGACTCCTCACAGTTTATCCTGGACAGGAAAATACCACTTAAGAGACAGGAAAGCCCTGATACGGTCTATTTCACCAATTTCAATGTGTGGTGCCCTGCGGGTGTTCCTGACTTTGATTTCAATATCTACCATGCTGCAGACGGATCAGGTGCCGGCACAAAACTATTTACATCCGATCAGACGGTCAGTGGTGCCACTTCAGCCACAACAGGACAGAATTTCACTCCGGATAACGGGACTGTCCCCCCCGGGAATCTCATGTGGATAGTCTTTTCAGAGGGGACGTCTAAACCGGCCTTTGGGGCAGCATTTACTGGAGAGGGATATGAATACTAAACTCATGACCATATTGCTGCTATTGTTCTCCCTGAGAGTATCCTGTCAGGTCCTGGTTATCCCGCCGATCACCACCACAGAATCCGGATCAACGATTACTCCTCTGGCTGAGTACCGTATGGAAGGCGATGCTACTGATGAGACCGGGAATTATGATGGGACTCTTATCAATGGTCTTGGATTTACTAGCGATTACAGCCCACCGGTCGGAACTCAGTCAATAAATCAGAACGGATCAGACAGGGAACTTCGTACACCAACAATGGATGTTACCCAGTCTGGATCATGGGAGGCTTGGGTAAGGCCAACAGGGAGCGGGACCCATGTAGTTGTCTCAAATTACCAAACAGGGACAGGATCCGGGGCTACTATGTTTCTGAATATGGCATCTAACCTGGTGGAGTTCTGGAGCAGATCAAGTTCAACCAATAATAGTGCCACGTCCACTACTGGTCATCTGATAGCTAATGATTGGAATCATGTTGTTTGTGTTTGGAATGCCGGTACTGCCGCAATCTACATCAATGGCGTTGATCGAACTTCTGGAGATAATACTTGTAGGTCTGACTGGACAACAAACCAGGTCATTGATATTGGAGTATGGCCCGATGGGTCCTATGATGCTTATGCACAGATCGCCTTTGCCCGAATCTTTGATATAGACCTTACCTCAATAAATGCCGCCTATGCATATTCACACCCAGGATTACCTATACCACAATGATGAAAAGGCTTCTATATATCATTTTAATCACTTGTTCGCCACTAATTGGGCAAGGTGATTCACTGGCTGTATCTGGAGGGGGGCTTGTTACATCAGGAGGAGGTGGATTGATCATTACAAAAGACATGATTCCGGTTACACCTGTTATACCAGAACCAGATCCTGATCCTTTTACTGGTATTCTTTATAAACATTGGACGTTTGCCGAGATTAGTCTTGGTGCTATGTCTACGGCGCGTTGGCAAACACTTACTCAAAGTGATGGCGTATCGTATGTTAAAGAAACAACCGCTACTGATTATACTATTGAGATGTCAGTGAATGGGCAAACTGATACGGTTGAAGCTGTTTTTATGGGTGATGATAATGAAGTTCCAGGAGAATCTGGTGATGCTATATCAATCAGAGGCGAAATACAATTTGCCGGTTATGGAGATGCCTCAGAGGATACCAAGATCAGGGCAGTTTATAAAAAATCTATCATGTTTGCTGCCTGGCCCTACTTATATTCAAATGGTGGGAAGCTGGGTGGATTTGGGGGTTATGGAGTTTATGGTGATGAAGCAATTGATGGGGGTGTATTTGCTTGCGAGTGTGACCCACCACCAAGTCAGGGGCAAGAGTTCTGTCCAACAGATGGGTTTTCAGTTAGGATAAATTTTAGGGAACCTTATTTTGGATGTTCAGCAGACTCATGTGATGTGATAACCTATTCATATGTTGCTGAGATGTCACGGGATTGCGTAAACCCGCCGACTTTTGGAATAGCAAGGATGAATTACACCATCGATTATATCGCTGGTGTGTGGTATGATATGACTTTAGCAGTCACCTTAAATGATGTCGGATCATCAAATGGTATTGTTGAACTATTCAAAAATAATGTCTGTGCTATTTCATGGACAGGTGTTAGAATCAGAGATGACGCCGGAGTCTATATCAGTGAATGGATTATCGAATATTTTGCCGGCGGAGATCCGGACGATGCTTGGGAAGGTGGTTATGTTTATACAGATGATCATTACCTGTTTGATGACCTTCACCCAACAGCTTATGGCGTTGGTGGCGTGATGACTAATATCCCAGAGGTTGGTACTCCCAATGTGACAGCCTCCATCACCGGAGTAAAGGGAATGTTCGATGAAAATTACCTCGCAATACAACCAGCACAGAAAGATGATCTGTGGCTGATCCCCGCTGATGTATGGGGAGACAAGTGGAAAGGATATAAGCCATAATAATAAACAACGATATGAAAAAGCTCATTTTTTTAATTGCAATGCTCGGGTGCCTGGTGATAACCAAAGCACAATCAACGATTATTGACAACGGAACCTACATTACCCTACAGTATGCCAATGGGGATACGATTTGTGTGGGTAAGGATATGGTAGATCAGATACTTGATCACAATAACAAAGTGTTTCTGATGACCTCCCGCAAGTGGGATCCGGGTCCACTTACAAAAATTGTTACGCTGGACGTTTCCGACTTTGGTTTTGCCACATCAGAGGCTCTCCGATCCTATCTGGCAACCGTTTGCTTCAGGGCATATAGGGAAACCTATGTCTACACCGGAGGGAACCTGGACACCATCAAGTATTACCATGGGATATCATTGCAGCACATGATTGTCTATACGTATGATGATGGAGTTGTAATTTCAAAATCAATAGTTAATTCTCAGTAACAATGAAAAGGATCTTACTATTGTTTTGTTTGTCGGGAGCCATTTTGCAGACCCAGGCACAAGCGCAGGATACCACCAATTTTGTGATCAATCCTCAGACCGGAAGACATGATTTTATTTCCCGGGTCCATCCAGTATCTGATACGGTAATTGATTACGGGACTAATAATTACCTATCTCCAGACACCCTGAATGGAGTGATCGGACATGGGAATACGGTAGATGCGGCAAGATCCATGGCTATTGGTAATTTTAACTACATCTCACATGAAAGCAATATCCTTTTCGGTAGCTTTCTTATATCTGACACGACCTATACGGTCACTCTTGGCCGGGGACTAAATTCAGGAACCAAACTTGCCAATTCAAGATACGGGTCTGTTGGACTAGGCTATTTTTCATCTGCTCCAATACTGTACGTTCAAAGCGGCTATGAACCGGGTGAAGCGTATGTCGGTGATATTGGCGGCGTCTCCATCGGAGGCCCGGAGCTTGATACCTTAACAGCCCTGCAGATCAACGAACATCTTGCCGGCGATGCCTTCTTTTTAAAGTGTAAGAATCTCTCCGGGAACGCTGTTTTCTCAGTTGATTACAACGGCAATGCAGACCTGGACGGCACCCTTACCGTTGATTCGGTGGTTTGCAACTATGTACCAACGATCTACCAGGTGGCCGGAGACACAACAGGCTTGGCGCCGGCAAAGCTCGGGGATATGTTAATCAACACATCTGCAGGAGACATGTATATTTCCGTGGGATCCTCAAGGGGTGACTGGATAAAACTGAATTAATATGAAAAGAATCCTGCCTATAATATTTCTGTTCGCATCGATCTCTCTGTTCTCTCAACAGAAGGGGCGGTTCGTAGTTAATCCTTTGACGGGTAAAATGGAGTATGTGGCCAATATCTATACAATGCCCGAATCTCTCATCCACATTGGAAGGAACAATACAACATATGCCTCACTGAACACTATCCTGGGGTATAATAATTACATGAACGCCAACAGTTTGGCCATTGGCTGGGACAATACGTTAAGCTGTGGCTCTGATCTCGCTCTCGGAAAACTTATCCGGTGCAATTCGGATAAAAATATGACCATTGGTTTTGGTGCTGGATGGAGTGACGCATTAGAGACTAATATGCCTGGTGCTATCGGATTTGGTTTTTTTTCGAATACTGCAACATTGTCTGTGCACTCTGGTTATGACATGCCTAACAACGGCTATGTGGGAGATATCGGGGGGGTGCGTATCGGTAAAGGTCGTCCGTACAATACTGACTCAACAGCCTTGGAAATTTATGCATTGCGGGATAATGAGACTTATGTAACAGAGCCCTCTGGATTTCAATATATCGCCACCGAGAATGATGAATGGTTTGTTGGATTGAATGAGATGGAAGTGGCCGGCACCATGACTGTTGGGTACATGGAATGCCAATATGTACCCAGGATCTACTCCGGAGCAGCTGATACCTCACTATTGCCTACTCCTTCGAAGATTGGAGACTATTATATCGATACCTCTGCCAGGGATGTGTATATCTCTACGGGCACCGATCGGGGGACATGGAAAAAAGTAAATTGAATGACTAGGGCAACTCTCATACAGGCCAGGGAAGGGTCACAGGTTGCGATGAACCAGGTGATCAAAGAGTATGATCCTTTGATCATCCACATGGCTCACCAGAGGGTTGTTAGTGCCGGGTACTTTGATGACTATCTGCAAGCTGGTAGGATTGGTCTGTTGCAGGCCATTCAGAAGGTTTCGGACAATTCAGAATACATGTTTTCAACCTACGCATCACGTTTCATCAGGCATCAAATGGCGTTACTGTCCTGTGAAATCAGGGGGTTGAAACTGTACGAATATATGGTACTGCAGAAGTTCTATAAGAAAAGAAGGGAGGTTGAGCAAAGAGCTATGAATGAAGTGGACATGCTCGATATCCTGGATGAGTTGAAGCTTCACCCATTCCAGGTGGAAATCATCAAAGCACATGTCCATAAGCAGATGGTGAGCATGGATATTGATGATCTGGTCTCCAGAAAAATTGAAAAGGAGATCGAGGAGAATGACCTGGAAAACCTGGAAGATGGTAGAAAACGGATGCTGTCAGAGATGATTGCCAGATTGACAGACCGTCAGGCTAATATTGTAAAAATGTATTACTTCCGCGGGATGACTTTAATTGCTATTGCTGATGAACTGGGTGTTTCACAGGGCTATATTTCTAAAGAGCATCATAAAATAAAGGGCAAACTGTTAAAAGACTGGCCCAATCAACTCTTCCTTATTGCATTCAA
>JAZDPG010000052.1:0-2452 GCA_043797815.1 Bacteroidota bacterium | reverse complement strand
TTGGGTTTGACCGGTTTTTAAAAGCGGTTCACAAAGCGCAGGATGTTCTGGCTACCCAGAACTACCAGGATGATCCCGGCGTGAAAAACGAATCCTCGCCGGAAGAACAGTTTGTATTTTTAAAATCAGGCAAGAAAACCTTCAAGGTAAATCTCAACGACCTGCTCTATGTTGAGGCACTTGGGGATTATGTGAAGATCTACACAACCGAAAGGATGATTGTAAGTTACCAGTCATTGAAACACATTGAATCCGTCCTTCCTGCAGCCAGGTTTCCCAGGGTACACAAATCCTATCTAATCTCTCTTTCCAAAGTGGAGATGATCGAAGGAAATCAGGTTCGGATCAAAGACAAGTTCGTCCCAATCGGATCAAACTACAAAATGGAGTTTGAAAAACTGGTAAAAGCAGGATAACTCAGAACTTTACTCCTTTTTCTCTGGTTCGGGTATGCTCACTTCAATAGCTATTTTTAGCGTCTTCAACACAAACCCGAAATAAATCATCAGGATACCAAAAATAATGGCAAAAACGCCAAGTATTTTTAACAGGAATCCAGCCGTTGTTACCGGGTCAAAGAAGAGCATCACTCCCAAAACCATAGTGAGAATTCCGTTGAAAAGCAGAATGTTCTTACTGGCTAATTTCTCTTTGATGTTGATCAGGATCGCGAGCTGAACAATCCCGAGAATGACTGCCCATACACCTATGATTATCAGGAAGAATTTCAGAGAGAAAGAGGGAAATAGTACCAGGATCAAACCGATCACAAGGGTCAGGATCGATTCAAAAAGCAGCATGCCTGCATGCTTGTCCTTTTTGATATTCCGGATTGCTGCGATGAGCAGAATGGCACCTACCACCGCGCCACCGATCCCGATATAGATCATGAGAAACTTGATCAGGTCCGTATCGAAAAAGAGGAGAAAGAATCCGAAAAGGATTGCGATCAATCCGTTGATTACCAGAAACCACCAGTTTTTTTTGCCTTTTTGTTCCATGATAGATGTTTTATTGGGTCAATTGTCCTTTTAGCAAAGATATGCCATAAACGTATTCGGAGATCGAACTTCCGATCACAAATAATCCGATGATCAGGAAAAGAATCCCGGCAATCCGGTTAATCCAGAGTTTTACCTGAGGACTGATAGCGGTCCGGATCTTATTAGCCAGAACCGCTTTCAGAATATCGGTCATCAGCACCATCAGCAGGGTGCCGGCAAAGAAAAAAGCAACTTTATTACTATTTCCCCCGTAGCTGGAGTTGATAGCAACAACAGAGGTGACCCAGAAAAACCAGATGGATGGATTAGCGAGGTTCAGAAAATACCCTTTGAAAAAATAGGTGAAGAATCCACCACGCTTGAATTTCAGTTCCCTGATCGCCTCAACGGTCTCTTTTTCAGAAACTTTTCTGATCAGAGTTCCGATACCAAACAGCACCAGGATAGAACCTCCGATGATTCCCAATACCAGATGACTTTTTGGATTCCCAAGAATTTGCGAAGCCCCGAAATAGCTACCCACAACAATCGTCAGGTCACTCGAAAAAATGCCCAGCGCCAGGTATATTCCGTGCCAGACACCATATTTGATACTTGTCTGGACCAAAGCGATCATGGCTGGACCGATGATAATAGCCACGGTCAATCCCAGAAAGAACCCTTCAACGAGTGGTCGGATCATGGATACAATGTTACGAAAAATTAACTACTTTCGTGCGATAGCATGTAAGAATGAAATCATTACGCAACGTGATCATCTGGACATTAGGATCGATTTTAGTATTGGTTGTGGTAATGACCGGAGGTTTTTTTCTCTTAAGCATCCTCACAGAATATCAACCAGATCCAATTGAGACTGTAGAGGTTGCAGGAGCTCCAACGGTAAAAGTAGATTCAACCACCATATTCTCAATAATCACCTGGAATATCGGTTACGGTGGGCTTGGCAAAGAGATGGATTTCTTTTACGACGGCGGGAAAAGAGTAAGGCCTGGGAAATCCTATTTTGACCAATCAGTTTCCGGAATCGGAAACTTCCTCAGGGAGCATGACAGCGTGGACTTCATCCTTCTTCAGGAGGTTGACAGAAATTCAAAACGAAGCTATTATATGGATGAAGGTGATTGGCTGAAAACCACGCTTCCCGGTTTTTCCATCTCATATGCCACAAACTACGACTGCTGGTTCGTCCCGGTCCCTGTCACGGATCCCATGGGACGGGTCAAATCGGGGATTGCATCCTGTTCCCGGTTTTTCCCTGATGAAGTAAAACGCTATGGCTTTGACAAGCATGTTCCATGGCCTGGCCGCCTCTTTTACATGAAGCGATGTTTCATGGCTTCCCGGTACTCCCTGCCCGATGGCAATCAGCTGATTCTTGTCAATATCCACAACTCCGCCTACGATACAGGAGGTATGCTCCGCAAAAGGGAGATGGAGATGATCAG